>NZ_JAFCWK010000016.1:0-110313 GCF_049897525.1 Janthinobacterium sp. PSRC1-1 | reverse complement strand
CGGTGCGCATCTATAACCAGGAACGGCCGCATACGGCCTTGCAATACAAAACGCCCGATGCGGTGCATCGGGCGTTTCTACAGCAGTAAATACTGTCAACCTATTTTAGGACTGGACACAGAGCGCGTCTGGCGATCAGGCGAAAGGCGTCAGCAGGGTGATCATCTGGCCAAAGATCTTCGGGCTGGCGGCGATGACGTCGCCCTTGTACAGGTAGTCCGATTCGCCGGAAAATTCACCGACGATACCGCCCGATTCCGTGATCATCAGGGCGCCGGCGGCGATGTCCCAAGGCTTCAAGCCTTTTTCGTAGAAGCCGTCCAGGCGGCCGCAGGCGACGTAGGCCAGGTCCAGCGCGGCCGAGCCGGCGCGGCGCACGCCCTGGCTGCGTTCACCCATGATCGCGTACATCTTCAGGTATTCGTCCAGCGCGCGGGCGCTGCCGGCCACGTAGCCGGTGCCCAGCAGGGCGTTCGAGATGCGGTCCAGTTTGGTGACGCGGATGCGTTTTTCGTTCAGGTAGGCGCCGGCGCCCTTGGTGGCCGTGAACAGGTCGTTGCGGACCGGATCGTAGATGACGGCTTGCGTGACGACGCCGCGATGCGCGAGCGCGATCGAGATGCAGTACTGCGGGAAACCGTGGATAAAGTTGGTGGTGCCATCGATCGGGTCGATGATCCACTGATATTCATTCTCGTCGTGCGAGTTGGCGGAAGCTCCCGATTCCTCAGCCAGGAACGCGTGGTCCGGGTAGGCTTTGGACAGCACCTCGATGATGGCTTGTTCGGCCGCCTGGTCGACGTCGGTGACGAAATCGTTATGTTGTTTTTCCGTGACGACGACGCGGTCGAGGTCAAAAGAGGCGCGATTGATGACGGCGGCGCCGCGGCGGGCGGCTTTGATCGCCGTGTTGAGCATTGGGTGCATGTGAGCTTCCGTTAAAAGCACGCCACCGCCCATGGCCGCCTTGCGGCGCCGGTACGATAGAGTGCAAGAATGAATTAAAGAGCGGAGCGGTGCCGAAGTGGTTAAAATCCCGGCCTGGCGTCAGCGTTTTGTGACTCCGTTTCCCGAAATTTCCTGTATCGATACCGCGCAATAGCGCTATTTTAAATGAATCTGCCCGAAATCAACACGTCTCTTTTCACACGCCTGCGATTTATTCTTGTCGAAACTAGTCGTCCTGGCAACATTGGCGGCGTCGCGCGCGCCATGAAAACGATGGGTTTTTCCGATCTGGTGCTGGTCAACCCGCGTTTCCCCGACGCCTTGACGGACGCGGAAGCGGTGGCCTTCGCCAGCGGCGCGCAGGATATTTTGTCCGGCGCGCGCATCGTCGGCTCGATCGCCGAGGCGCTCGAAGGCTGCAATTACGCGGCGGCCGTGTCGGCCCGCTTGCGCGAATTCTCGCCGCCCGTCACCGCCCCGCGCGCCATCGCCAGCCAGCTGGCCGCCAGCGCAGACCTGCACGCAGCCGTCATCTTCGGCAACGAGCGCTTCGGCTTGCCCAACGAGATCGTCGAGCAGTGCAATGTGCTGATCAACATTCCCGCCAATCCCGCGTACTCGTCGCTGAACCTGTCGCAGGCGGCGCAAGTGGTCGCCTATGAATGCCGCGTGGCGGCCCTCGGCGATGGACAGCTCGCCAGTCCCGTCGGTTTCCATGGCGACGCGGCCAGCCTGGCGCAGGTCGACGGCATGTATGCGCATCTTGAGCAGGCGCTGGTGGCCATCGATTTCCTCGATGCCGACAATCCGAAAAAGCTCATGCCGCGTCTGAAACGCCTGTTTTCGCGCACGGGGCTGGAGACGGAAGAAGTCAATATCCTGCGCGGCATCGCGCGGCATATCCTGGCGGTGGCGAAAAAAGGCCCATGATCGAGACGCGGCTGCTGCGCCAGTTCATCGCCGTCGCCGAGGAACTGAACTTCCGGCGCGCGGCCGAACGGCTGCACATGGCGCAGCCACCCCTGTCGCAGGCGATCCTGCGGCTGGAAGAAGCCCTGGGTTACCCCGTATTCGAGCGCACGAATCGCAAGGTCAGCCTGACGTCGGCCGGCACGGCTTTCCTGGCCACGGCGCGCCAGGTGCTGGCCAGTCTGGAAGAGGGCGTGGCCGCCGCGCGCCGCGTGGCGCAGGGCATCGAAGGGCACGTGCGCCTGAGTTTCATCCACATCACGCCGTATGTCCACGTGCTGGACGCCTTGCGCGCCTTCCGCCTCGCCTCGCCGGCCGTGCAATTGACCTTGCGTGAAGCGTCGACGCAGCAGCAGGTCGAGTGGCTGGAAAAAGGCGAGGTCGATATCGCCCTGCTGCGCGCGCCCGGTCGCAGCACGCCGGGCTTGCGCTTCGAGCGCTTGTCCGGCGAAGACATCGTGATCGCGCTGCCATCCGGTCACCGCTGCGTGGGCCAGACGCGCGTGGACCTGGCGGAGCTGGCCGGTGACGATTTCGTCGCTTCGCCGCGCGACCTGGGCCAGGGTTTCCACGACCAGCTGGCCAGCCTGTGCCTGCATGCGGGCTTCGTGCCGCACGTGGCGCAGCAGGCGCGCCGCCTGCAAACGGTGCTGGGCCTGGTGGCGGCCGGTTTCGGCGTGGCCCTGCTGCCGGCCAGCCTGGGCGCGTGCATGCCGGCCGGCGTGGTCATGCTGCCGCTGGCAAGCAACGCGCCCGCGCCGCTGCGCCAGCTCGACCTGTACATGGCGTGGGACCCGCGGCGCACGTCTCCCGTGCGCGAGCGGCTGCTGGCGCAGCTGCGGCTGTGCGCCACTCAATGAAACTTTGAACGTCTCGTTTCAAGATAAATAAGATATTTTACAGATGATGGCCCAGGGGCCAGCATGGCGTTTTGATTTGCTGGAAGCGCCATGTCTCCTGTATCTATCCGCACCGCGGCATCCCTGCCGCCCGCGATTTATCTGCTCTCCCTGTGCAGCTTCGCCTTCGGCCTGTGCGAATTCATCGCCGCCGGCTTGCTGTCGCCCATGGCGCGCGACTTGCACGCCAGCGTGGCGGCGACCGGCGGCGCCATCGCCGCGTATGCGCTGGGCGCGGCCATCGGCGCGCCCGTGCTGACGGCCATGCTGGCGCGCCGGCCCGTGCGCCAGATCCTGGTGGCCAGCATGTTCGTGCTGGCGGCCGGCAGCGTGGCGATGGCGCAAGCGCCGGCACTGGGCGCGCTGCTGGGTGTGCGCTTTGCCGTGGGCCTGGCGCACGGCGTGTTCATGGCGGTGGCCTCGCACGCGGCCACCAGCCTGGTCGATCCGTCCCGCGCGGGCAGGGCGCTGTCCATCGTCTGGCTGGGCCTGACCCTGGCGCTGGCCGGCGGCGTGCCGCTGGGGACGTGGCTGGGCGCCGTCGCGTCGTGGCGCTGGGTGTTTGCCGCCATCGGCGTGCTGGCCCTGTGCGGCGGCGCCGGCTTGCGCTGCGCCATGCCGGCGGCGCGCCAGCAGCTTGCCGCCGTATCGGCTCTGGCCAGCTTGCGCGCCATCCTGCAGCCGCCCCTGCTGCTGGCCGCTGGCGTGGCGGCGCTGGTCAGCGTGGCCACCTTCAGCTTTTTCACGTATATCTCGCCCTTCCTGCTGCAGCTGGGCGGACTCGAC
This sequence comes from Janthinobacterium sp. PSRC1-1, assembly GCF_049897525.1. Lineage (NCBI taxonomy): Bacteria > Pseudomonadati > Pseudomonadota > Betaproteobacteria > Burkholderiales > Oxalobacteraceae > Janthinobacterium > Janthinobacterium sp. PSRC1-1. Next base: position 106,711 of record NZ_JAFCWK010000016.1, on the reverse strand, counting down.
GCGGGCTGGCTCAGTGCCGCCATGCTGTGCTTTGGCGCGTGCGCCATCGGCGGCAACCTGCTGGGCGGCTGGTGCGCGGATCGCCCGTCCGCGCTGCGCTCCACCGTGCTGGCGCTGGCCGCGCTGGCGCTCAATCTGCTGGGGTTTTATCTGTTGCGCGCCCAGCCATTGGCCATGCTGGCCCTGTGCGGCACGTTGGGCATGCTGTTCTTTGCCCTCGTGACCCTGTCGACCATGCGCCTCTTGCTCCTGGCACAGCGGCATTGCCCGGGCAGCGACGCCGTGGCGGCGGGCCTGAATATCGCGGCCTTCAATGCGGGCACGGCCCTTGGAGGCGCGCTGGGCGCCACCTTGATTGTCACCTTCGGCTTGCCCAGCATCGCCATCGGCGGCGCGCTGGCGGCGCTGCTGGCCATGCTGCTGCTGTGCTTCCAGTCGCGCAAACTAGACGCGCCGCTCTAGTTTTTGCGTTCAAACGCCCCCTGCCTTTGGCGTACACTGGCCGGCAAAAGGCGGTACAAAACAAGGGGACACATGGGATTGCAACGCAGATCGTTTCTGAAACTGGGCGTGCTGGGCGCCTGCGCGCTGGCCGCCGGCGGCGCCGCGTACCGCGCGCTGCGGGGGCCGGCGGCGCCTGGCCGCTTCGTGCTCGATGGCGCGGCGCGCGCGGCGCTGGCGGCCATCGTGCCGGCCATGCTGGGCGAGGCCTTGCCGCACGGGGGCGATGCGCGCAGCCGGGCCCTCGACGGCGCCATCGCCGGTGTGGACACGGCCATCCATGGCTTGCCGCTGGCGGCGCAGCAGGAAGTGCAGGATTTGTTTGGCTTGCTGGCGCTGGCACCCGCGCGGCGTTTCGTCGCCGGCGTGAAAGATGGCTGGCCCGAGGCCGACCCGGCCCAGGTGGCAGCCTTCCTGCAGTCGTGGCGCACGCACCGCCTGGCCACCCTGCAGACGGCCTACCTGGCCCTGCACGATTTGATCCTCGGCGCCTGGTATGCCGATGCCGCCCACTGGGCCGCCATCGGCTATCCGGGACCGCTGCCCGAACTGAGCGCATAAGGCATCCATGAGCACATCCCCCATACCCGACCCCATCGCCGCCGGCATTGCCAGCGGCTGGAACGTCACCGACGCCAGCAGCCTGGCCGCCGATCGCACCTTTGAGGCCGATGTCGTCGTCATCGGCAGCGGCGCCGGTGGCGGCGTGACGGCGGAAATCCTCGCGCTGGCCGGCCTGAAAGTGCTGATCGTCGAGGAGGGCGGCCTGAAGTCCTCGAAAGACTTCAAGATGCGCGAAGCGGACGCTTATCCCACGCTGTACCAGGAATCTGCCGCGCGCAAGACGCGCGACAAGGCCATCAACATCCTGCAGGGGCGCACGGTGGGCGGTTCGACCACCGTCAACTGGACCTCGAGCTTTCGCACGCCGCCCGGCACGCTGGACTACTGGCGCCAGCATTTCGGCTTGTCCGGCTATGCCGTCGATGCCATGGCGCCGTGGTTCGCCATGATGGAAAAACGCCTGCACGTGAGCGACTGGGCCGCGCCGCCCAACGAAAACAACGACTTATTGCGCCGTGGCGCCACGGCGCTGGGCATCCCCACGGCCGCCATCCGGCGCAACGTGAACGGCTGCTGGAACCTCGGCTACTGCGGCATGGGCTGCCCGACGAACGCCAAGCAATCGATGCTGGTGACGACGATCCCGTCGGCGCTGGCGCTGGGCGCCGGTCTGCTCGTGCATGCGCGCGCCGAGCGTTTCAGCTTCAAGGGCGAGCGCATCGACAGCCTGCAGGTGACGGCGCTGGACGCTGCAGGGCAGGCGCCGACGGGCGTGCGCCTGACGCTGCGCGCGAAACACTTTGTGCTGGCTGGCGGCGCCATCAACTCGCCGGCGCTGTTGCTGCGCTCGCAGGCGCCCGACCCGCATGGCTTGCTGGGCCAGCGCACCTTTTTGCATCCGACGGTGATCTCGGCCGGCCTGTTTCCCCAGCGCGTCGATGCCTATGCGGGCGCGCCGCAGACGATCTATTCCGACCATTTCCTGCACGCCGCGCCCATCGATGGCCCTATCGGCTACAAGCTTGAGGCGCCGCCCCTGCACCCGCTGCTGATGGCCACCACCATGGGCGGCTTCGGCGATGAACATGCGCGCACCATGCGCGCATTTCCCCATGCGCACGGCTTGCTGGCGCTGCTGCGCGACGGCTTTCACCACGACTCGGCGGGCGGCAGCGTGTCGATCGACAGCTTCGGTGCGCCCGTGCTCGACTATCCGCTCACGCCCTTCATCTGGGATGGCGCGCGGCGCGCGCTGCTGTCGATGGCGGAAATCCAGTTCGCGGCCGGCGCGAAGAGCGTGTATCCCGTGCATGAGCTGGCCCGCCACTACACCAGCTGGGCGCAGGCGAAACAGGCCATCGGCGATTTGCCGATGAAGGCGCTGCTGGCGCGCGTGGTGTCGGCCCACGTGATGGGCGGCTGCGCCATGTCGGACGATGCGCGCCTGGGCGTGACGGGGGCCGATGGCCGCTATCACGGCGTGCGCAACCTGTCCGTGCACGACGGTTCGCTGTTCCCCACCTCGATCGGCGCCAATCCGCAGCTGAGCATCTATGCGCTGGCGGCGCGCCTGGCCAGCGGCCTGGCGCGGCAGTTGACGGGCAAGCCTGCCCCCGTGCCCATGCCTGTCGCCGCCCCGGCCACTGCATGATCGCGCGCATCCTCAAGTGGCTGATGCTGCTGCAGGTGCTGGCCGTGCTGGGCGTGGTGTACCTGGCGATGCAGGCGTGGGGCGTCGCCTCGCCGGTGCTGGCCGTGCTGCTGGCGGGCGCCATGCTGCTGGCCGTGCGCGCGCTGATCGTGGCGCGCAATTTTTGGGAAAGCCGGCGCCTGGGCAGCCCGGTACCGCTTGAATACCAGCTGGGCGCCATGGGTGCCGCGCGTCTGTTTTTCGGCGAGCTGTGCGCCACCTTGTGGACCTCGTCGTGGGGCATGCTGCGTCCGCGCCTGCATGCGGCCGACATGATCCCATCTGGCCAGGGCCTGCCGGTGCTGCTGGTGCACGGCTATGTGTGCAACCGCGGCTATTGGACAAAGCTGAGCCGGCAGCTGGCGCAGGCGGGCATCGTGCACAAGGCGATCGACCTGGAGCCGATCGACGGCGACATCGAGGCGTTCGTGCCGCAGGTCGAGCAAGCCATCACCGAGCTGTGTACTCGCACGGGCAGCGACCGCGTGATTCTCGTCGCCCACAGCATGGGTGGCCTGGTGGCGCGTGCCTGGCTGCGCCATTACGGCGCGGCCCGCGTGGCGCGCATTATCACCATCGGCACGCCGCACCACGGCACGGCGCTGGCCAACCTGGCGGCGGGCGCGAATGCGCGCCAGATGAGCCGTATCGATGGCGCACCGAGCGGCTGGCTGGCGCAGCTGGCCGCCAGCGAGGCAGCGGAAACGCGCGCCCTGATCACCTCGATATATTCACACCACGATAATATTGTCGCGCCGCAAACTTCCGCGCACTTGCCCGGCGCGCGCAATATTGCCTTCGGCGGCATCGGCCACGTGGCGCTGGCCAGCGATGCGCGCGTCCTGCGCCAGCTGTTAGCGGAAATTACTATCAAGTGCGAAGTCGCCCAGCCCCCTTCCAGCCCCCATTTTTCCTGAATCCTGTTGTGTTTTATCAGCATGGCAAGACTGTCTCTTTTGACTCTGCTGTTGCCCAGGTTTAACAGGGTCAGGCCCAGAAAATGCTGTTTTCCACTGGCGTCCTGTATTAAGCTAGCATCACGAAGGTGACGGCCAGCAATCATTGCCGAGGCCGTATGCGCCGCGCCACAGCGATCCGCATGCGAGATATTTGCGGGGATGCATGGCAGGATGTTGTAGGATCAGCATGTTGCCGCGCAAGCGGAAAGATCGGTGCAGGCAGAATATGAGTCTATGCAGTTTTCATGGGGGGTGCTAATTGTCCGCACGTATCCTGATTATCGAAGATAACGCCACCAATATGGAATTGATGGTGTACCTGTTACGTGCCTTCGGGTACACGCCGCTGGCCGCCTATGACGGCGAAGAGGGCGTGCGCATGGCGCGCAGCGAATTGCCGGACTTGATCATCTGCGACGTGCATTTGCCCAAGCTCGATGGCTATGGCGTGGTGGCCGAGCTGAAGAAAGACCCGCTGCTGCGCAAGATTCCGGCCCTGGCCGTGACGGCGCTGGCCATGGTGGGTGACCGCGAACGCCTGCTCGAGGCGGGTTTCAATGGCTATATCGGCAAGCCGATCGAGCCGGACCTGTTCGTGGCGGAGCTGGAGTCTTTTTTACCCGGGGCGCCGTCGACGCCAGTTAAAAACGACATAGCTACCATCTTGATCGTCGACGATCATGTGCTGAACCGCGAATTCCTGACCGCGCTGCTGGGCTACGGCGGCCACCGCCTGCTGGAGGCGGCCAATGGCGCCGACGCGCTGGAAATATTGCGCACCGAGCGGCCGGACCTGATCATCTCCGACATCCTCATGCCGAACATGGACGGCTACGAATTCGTCACGCGCGTGCATGCCGATCCCGCGCTGATCGACGTGCCCATCATTTTTTATACGGCCACCTACCGCGAGCAGGAAGCGATCTTGCTGGCGCAGGCGTGCGGCGTGCGCTGGGTGTTGCCCAAGCCGTCCGACCCTGAAGTCATCGTGTGCACGGTCAACGAGGCGCTGGGACTGATGCCGGCGGCCGCCCAGGCGCCCATTGTGGCGGGCAGTGCTGCGCCCCTGCCCGCCACTGGCAAGCTGGCCGCCATCGATCACCAGGTCAGCGGCTACCTCGACGAACTCGAATCGAGCAGCCAGCAGATTTCGCAGCTGGCCAGCCAGCGCGACGGCCAAGCCGCCCTCCCCGAAGACCTGGGCATCATGACGGAGCGCCTGTCGCGCTCTCTGTCGAGCCTGCAGGCGGTGAGCCTGCGCCTGACGGCCTTGATCGAGCTGGGCATCGAACTGGGCGCCGAACGCGATCCGCGCGCCTTGATCGAGGCGGGCTGCAAGGTGGCGCAGAATATCTGCGTCTCCAGGTATGCCTGCATCGGCGTGCTGGAAGAGGGCGCCGAAAAGCTCAGTTATTTTTCCTCGTGCGGCGCCGAGAAAGACCTCGAGCGCATTGCCAGCGCGCCGCGCACGGGCATCCTGAACCGCTTGCTGGAACAGCGCCAGCCCTACCGTGTCAATGGCTTGAAAGGCGACCCCGGCGCGCTGGGCCTGCCCGACACGCACCCGCCCGTGCACTCCTTCCTGGGCGTCGCCATCGCCTCGCGCGAGCGCAGCCACGGCTGGCTGTACCTGGTCGACAAGCTTGGGGCGAACGAGTTTTCCGAAGTCGACGAACGCGTGGCCGCCACGGTGGCGGCGCAGATCGCCGTCGCCTACGACAACCTGCTGCTGTACGACGAGATCAAGCGCCACCATGAGCAGCTGACCCTGGACATGGCGGCGCGCATCCGTCTCGATGAAGACTTGCGCCGCTTCCGCCTGGCCATGGATGCCACCGCCGACGCGATTTTTCTCGTCGACCGCGCCGGCATGTGCTTCGTCGACGTCAACCAGACTGCCTGCCGCATGCTCGGCTTTGAGCGCGAGGATTTCCTGCGCGTGGGGCCGGGGCGCGCGAACGAGGGCGAGACCCCGCTGGAAGAGCTGTACAACAAGCTGCTGGCCGGCGACCAGGGCGGCCCGATGACGGAATTGCAGCTGCAGCGCAAGGATGGCTCGCCGCTGTCGGTGGAAGTGCAGCGGCGTACCCTGCGCTCGGGGCAGAGCTGGATTCTGGTGGCCGTGGCGCGCGACATCACCGAGCGCAAGGATGCCGAGCAGCGCCTGATGAAGCTGGCCCATTTCGATACCTTGACGGGCTTGCCGAACCGCAGCCAGTTTTACGCCTCGCTGACCCATTCGCTGTCCCAGGCGGCCGAACACCAGTGGGCCGTGGCCGTGCTGTTCATGGACATCGACCGCTTCAAGAATATCAACGACACCCTGGGTCACACCATCGGCGACGACCTGCTGCGCCAGTTTTCCAGCCGCCTGGTCGATTGCCTGCGCGTGCGCGATACCAGCGGCCGCTTTGGCGGCGATGAATTTGCCACCATCCTGGTGCTGCCAGAAGGCGTCCAGCATGCCGTGGGCGTGGTCGAGAAGATCCGCGAAGCGATGCGCAAGCCCTTCGACTTGCAGGGCCACGAGGTGACGGTGACGGTCAGCATCGGCATTTCCGTGTTTCCCGACGACGGCGTCGATGCGGACACCCTGATTCAGTATGCCGACACGGCCATGTACCGCGCCAAGGAGGCCGGGCGCGACGCCTTCCGCTTCTTCACGGCGGAAATGAACGCGCAATCGATGGCGCGGCTGGACATGGAAAATGCCCTGCGGCGTGCCATCGACAACGAGGAATTCGTGCTGTTTTTCCAGCCCAAGGTGAATATCATCTCGGGGCGCATCAGCGGCGCCGAGGCGCTGATACGCTGGCGCCGCCCCGGCCACGGCATGGTCTCGCCGGCCCTGTTCATCCCGCTGCTGGAAGAAACGGGGCTGATCGTGCGCGTCGGTAACTGGGTGCTGGACGAGGCCTGCAAGAAGATCAGCGAGTGGGGTGCCAGCAGCATCGGCCCGGTGCACCTGTCGGTGAACGTGTCGGGCATCCAGTTTTTCGTCGGCGGCCTGGAAGAAGAGGTGCTCAAGGCGATCAGCAAGCACGATATCGCGCCCGACCTGCTGGAGCTGGAGCTGACGGAAAGCTCGCTGATGTCGAACGCCGAGGAAACCATCGCCGTGCTGCGCAACCTGAAGGCGCTGGGTATCCAGATTTCCATCGACGATTTCGGCACCGGCTATTCCAGCCTGGCCTACCTGAAGCGCTTCCCCATCGACAAGCTGAAGATCGACATCGCCTTCGTGCGCGAAGTGACCAGCAATCCGGACGACGCGGCCATCGTGCTGGCCATCATCAGCATGGCGCACAGCATGAAGCTGGAAGTGATTGCCGAAGGCGTGGAAAACGATGCGCAGCTGGCTTATTTGCGGCGCCACGGCTGCGACGAGATGCAGGGCTATTATTTCAGCCGCCCCGTGCCGCAGGAAGAATTCGAGCAGATGCTGATGGCGGGCAAGCTGCTGCAGGCGCCGCAGGATGCGGGCAGCGAAGAGCAGCAAACCTTGCTGATCGTCGACGACGATGTCTTCATGCTCGACGTGCTCAGCGACTTCCTGGCGCAGGACGGCTACCGCATCCTGACGGCGCAGACGGCCGCCGAGGGCTTCGACATCCTGGCGCGCCACAAGGTGCAGGTGATCCTGTGCGACCAGTGCATGCCGCTCATGAGCGGCACCGAATTCATGGAGCGGGTCAAGCACCTGTGCCCCGATACTTTCCGCATCATGCTGTCGGCCTTTGCCGACCTGACGCCCATCATGGCGGCCATCAACCGTGGCGCCGTCGACCGCTTCTATACCAAGCCGTGGAAAGGCGCCGTGCTGCGCGAGAATATCCGCGAAGGCTTCCGCCTGCACAAGCTGTTGCATGGCCAGGTGAAAGCGGCCGCCTAGGCGCTTGCCACTGCGTGTGCTGGCGCACGTTCAGACGCAGCTTTGCATCGAATTAGACTCCCGTCTCTAGTTTTGCTCTCTAGAATAAAAGCATCCATGAAGTGGCATGGCCTTTCATATGACGGGAGCGGGCGATGGTGAAGAAATTGAAGGAATTGACGGAAGACAAGGAATTGGCGAGCGCCGTGCGCTCGTCCGCGCAGCAGATCTGGCAAGCGGGCCTCGGTGCCTTCGCCAAGGCGCAGGAAGAGGGCGGGCGCGTGTTTTCCAAGCTGGTCAAGGAAGGCACGGAATTTCAGAAGCGCGCCGAAGACAAGGTGGCCGATGTCGGCGACAGCGTCAGCAAACTGGCCGATGGCGTGGGCAAGCAGGCCAGCGGCTCCTGGGACAAGCTGGAACAGGTGTTTGAGGAGCGCGTGGCGCGCGCGCTGGCCACCATCGGCGTGCCGATGCAAAACGATATCGCCGCGCTGCATGCCAAGATCGATGCCTTGAGCTTGCAGGTGGCGGCGCTGTCGGCCAAGGCCGCGCCGGCGCCCAAGCCGAAGGCGGTGGCCAGGCCCGCCGTGAAAGCGGCGCCGAGCAGCGTAGCGAAAGCCGCGCCGAAGGCAGCACCGAAGGCGGCCGTCGACAAGGCCCTGGCCAAGCCGGCGGCCAGGGTCGCACCGCGCGCCGCAGCCAAGCCGGTGAGCAAGCCAGTGAGCAAAGCGGTGAGCAAACCCGCCGCGAGGCCGGCGGCAAAGAAAAAAGCGCCAAGCGCCTGAGCAGGCGCCGCATCCCTCCAGCCTGCTCGCGCAGGCTTTTTTTTGCCCGCGTTTTTCACCTGCGCCGTGGGGCGCAGTGTTTCATTACGGCTATCTTAGGTGGTATGCTTGAGGCAGAACACAGAGAGATTGCCCGCCATGCTACAAAAAGCACCACGCCGTACCCGCGAACGCATCCTGGAGTTGTCGCTGCGCCTGTTCAATGAGTTTGGTGAGCCGAATATCACGACGACGGTGATTGCGGAAGAGATGAATATTTCGCCGGGAAACCTGTATTACCACTTCCGTAACAAGGATGACATCGTCAACTCGATCTTCGTCCAGTTCGAGGCGGAAATCGAACGCATCCTGACCGTGCCTGACGGGCGCCGTTCGAATATCGAGGATGTCTGGCTGTATTTGCACCTGATGTTCGAACTGATCTGGCGCTACCGTTTTTTCTATCGCGACCTCAATGATTTGCTGTCGCGCAACCGCAAGCTGGAACTGCACTTCAAGCTGATCCTGGCGCACAAGATCAAGGTGGCCACGCAGCTGTGCGAAGATTTGCGCAGCGAACAGTCGTTGGAAGCGTCGGACATGGAAGTGGCTGCCATGGCGACGAATATGGTGGTCGTCGCCACCTACTGGCTGTCGTACGAATATGTGCGCAACCCGCGCAAGTACAGCGAGCAGCAATCGATGTCCGATGCGCTGGCACGCGGCTGCTACCAGGTGTTGTCCCTGATCGGCCCGTATTTGCGCAATGAAACGCATTTGCTGTTTCGCAAACTGTCGGAAGAGTATGTGACCAAACTCAAGAACGACTGACGCGGTTGCTGGCGTCACGTCGTCCATTACAGGAGAGATATATGGCTTGGAAACAATTCCCCTATCCGGACGCAGCCTATGTCTACACGCCGCAAACCCTGGAAGCGGCCTGGGCGCGCCTGCATGCGGGCGATGTGGAACCGTTTCCCACGCACGCGGCGCTGGTGCAAGCCTGGCTGGCCTTTCACGCGGGCGACTTCGAACGCGCGGTGAAGCTGGGCCTGGCCGTCGGCGTGCCCGGCTATGCGGTGGCGCACAAGGCGACCTGCATCTATGCCACGCACCTGGAAGTGGAGGAGCGCCAGAAACTCGACATGTACGAAGAGGTGGCGGAGCGCTGCGAGCGCCAGCAGAGCGAACAGCCGGACAACCCGGCCGGCTACTACTGGCATGCCTACAGCCTGGGCCGCTACGCGCTGGGCACCTCCGTCGTCAAGGCCCTGGCGCAGGGCATGGGCGCGCGCGTGCGCAACAGCCTGGACCGCACGATGACGGTGGCGCCCATGCATGCGGAAGCGCATATTGCGTTTGGGATTTATCATACGGAAATTATCGACAAGGTCGGCGCCATGATCGGCAGCCTGACCTATGGCGCCAACAAGGAAGATGGCTATCAGCACTTCAAGACGGCGCTGGCCTTGATGCCGTATTCGGCGCTGGCGCACAGCGAGTATGCGCGCGCCTTGAACATGCTTGACGGAAAGAAAAAGCTGGCGGAAGCGCTGGCCCTGTATGAAAAGGCGGCCGAGTGCGAGGCACTGGACGCCAAGGAGCGCCTCGAGGTCGAGGCGGCGATCGATGAATTGAAAGGTTAGGAACGACTGTGATCAAGGCTTTATGTGTGTACTGTGGCGCCAACGCGGGCGTCTCGCCTGACTATGCGGTGGCGGCGCGCGAACTGGCGCGCGTGCTGGTGGCGGAAAATATTTCACTGGTGTATGGCGGCGGCAAGGTCGGCCTGATGGGCGTGATCGCCGATGAAGTGCTGCGCCTGGGCGGCGAGGTGACGGGCGTGATTCCCACCCAGCTGGTGGAACGCGAAGTGGGCCACATGGGCTTGACGCGCCAGTTCATCGTGAAGGACATGCATGAGCGCAAGGCGATGATGGCCAGCCTGTCCGACGCCTTCATCGCCATGCCCGGCGGCTATGGCACCCTGGAAGAGCTGTTCGAGATGCTCACCTGGGCCCAGCTGGGCTTGCATGCCAAGCCCATCGGCCTGCTCAATGTCGACCGTTTCTATGATGGCTTGCTGGCGTTCGTGGATAACGGCAAGGAACAGGGCTTCATCCGCCCGCAGCATGCAGCCTTCCTCAATGCCGACGCCGATCCCGCCGCGCTGGTGCAACGCCTGAAGGAATGCGCGCCCTAGTGCTTGCGCCGCGCTTCACGACCAGAGGCGCTGGCCCGACAGGTCGAGCTGGGTCAGGTACAGGCGCACGTCGAATTCGTACTGGTGGTATTGCGGTTCCATATACGTGCACAGCTTGTAGAACGGCTTGTCATGTTGCTTTTCTTTTACATGCGCCAGTTCGTGCACGGCGATCATGCGCAGGAATTCCAGCGGCACTTCCTTGAACATGGTGGCCACGCGGATTTCATGCTTGGCCTTGAGCTTGCCGCCCTGCACGCGCGAGATCGAGGTATGCAAGCCCAGCGCATGCTGGATCACGTGGATCTTGCTGTCGAACGCCACTTTGTTGATGGGTTCTGCATTGCGCAGGAATTCATTCTTCAAGTCTTGCACGTACTGATACAACGCCTTGTCGTTGCGCACATCGTGCGCATTCGGGTAGCGTTTTAACAGCACTTCGCCCAGCTTGTCCTGCGCGATCAGTTGTTGCACTTGCGCTTGCGTTTGTTCGGAATAGGCGCTCAGGTATTTCAGGGATGGCTGCATGCGGGGAAGGGCGGGGCGGGGCGCGAATGTGTCAGTAAGGCGAGAATGTACCATACCGCCGCGCCCCGCGCTGCGCCAGCCCCGGCACGGGGCTGCCAGGGCCGCCCCGTGCCGTCGTCAAGCCGCGTGCCAGGTCAGCCCTTGTCGTCTTCGTCCTTGTTGCCCTGCCGGCTGGCCTTCGACTGTTGCTCGGCGCTGCCGCCGCGTGCCGCCGTGCTGCCGCGGCTTTCATTGGCGCGCTGGGCCGATTGCCGGCTTTCGCCGCCCTTGCGGCCGATTTCCGCCATGTGTTCGCGGTTGCGGCTGACGGCTTCACCGCCTTTTTGCCCGGCCCGGCGTGCTTCTTCCGAGTCGAATTCATGCGCCGTGCCCTTTTGATGGGCTGCCTGACCGCCCTTGCTTGCAATTTCGCGTTGCTGCTCCTCGTTCATGGCGGCGAAACCGCGCTTGCTCGTGCCTTTGCTGCTGCCCGATTCGCCCGCTTTCTGGCTGCTGCCAGCGCCTTTGCCCTGCTCATTACTGTTAGCCATGTCGCTCTCCTTGCTGTCGGGTGGGGGTCACTGTTCAATGCGCCTGATCGGATTGCCTGCCGGTCTCACGGCCCTGGCCCGCGCCATCGCGGTGGCCCGTGGCATGCATTTTTTCGATCATGTCACGCTGGCGCTGCGTGGCTTTTTCCGTTTCCTCGGCCGTCTTGCGCACCACTTCATCGGCGAAGGCCACGGCCGTGCGGCTCGCTTCGGGCAGGTGGTTTTCCGCCGTGCGGTTCATCTCGACATTGGCGTTGGCGACCAGGTTGCCGAGTTGCTGCTGGTACTGGCGCAGCTTGTTGCTGCCCGGCTGCAACTGGGCGGCGGCCAGCGACATGAACTCGCCCGTATCGCGCGCAGACAGCAGTTGCTGGCTGGCATTGCTCCATTCCTGCAGCAAGTCTTGCGCCAGCCGCAGATGCAGCTCGCTCAGTTGCTGCGCCGTATCGAACAGCTTGCGCGATAGTTCCGTGGCGAAATTAAGCTGGGTTTCCAGGTGGGACTTCAGGGCGGGGCTGAGACTGGGGGACATACTGTTTGTGAACATGTTCTACCTCAATGAAAATCTGGTCCGAGAAACACCCGGTGTACCGGATGCGACGTGTGCTGAAACAAGCAAAGAGATAGACGCCGGAAGGCGTGCCAGGTTCCACGCCAGGTGCCGGTTTGGCGCGAGAATGATGCCTGGCAGGCGGAAAAACGCGATGACTTTGTGCCAGATCAAAGGAACGTCAATCGGCTCGTCACCGCCGGTTGCCATGCAGCTTGCGTGGAAAATGCAGGTTTACAAGCCCGGCCGTGCGACAATAGCCGACTCGCGGCAGCGCAGCCGATGGCCGGCGCGCGTGGCTGAGCCGAGCATAGCCCACCTTTTTTGCCTTATTCCGCGACCATGACGCATCCCGAATACATCCTGACCCTGTCCTGCCTGGACCAGCGCGGCATCGTGCACCGCGTGTCCGGCTTCCTGGCCGAACACGGCTGCAACATCCTCGATTCCGCCCAGTTCGGCGACCAGGAATCCCAGCTGTTCTTCATGCGCGTGCATTTCGCGCTGGAAGACGGCGCCGTCAGCGACGCCCAGTTGCGCAGCGACTTCGCCGACCTGTCGCAAGTCATGCAGCTCAATGGCCAATTCCATGGCCAATTGCACGATGCGCGTGTCAAGCCGCGCGTCATGCTGATGGTGTCGAAGATCGGCCATTGCCTGAACGATTTGCTGTTCCGCTACAAGAGCGGCTTGCTGAACGTGGAAATTCCCGCCATCGTCTCTAACCACATGGAGTTCTACCAGCTGGCGGCCAGCTACAATATTCCCTTCCACCACTTGCCGCTGGCGGCCGGCGCGCCGGAAGCGGCCAAGCTGGCGCAGGAAGCGAAGATCATCGAGCTGATGGACACGCACAAGATCGACCTGGTGGTGCTGGCGCGCTACATGCAAATCCTCTCGCCCGGCCTGTGCCAGGCGCTCGACGGGCGCGCCATCAATATTCACCATTCCTTCCTGCCCAGCTTCAAGGGCGCCAAGCCGTATGCGCAGGCGCACCACCGCGGCGTCAAGCTGATCGGTGCGACGGCCCATTTCGTCACGGGCGACCTGGACGAAGGCCCGATCATCGAGCAGGATGTCGAGCGCGTCGACCATGCGATGGATGCCGAGACCCTGACGGCCATCGGCCGCGACGTCGAATGCGTGGTGCTGGCGCGCGCCGTGAAATGGTTCGTCGAGCACCGCATCCTGAAAAATGGCGACAAGACCGTGGTATTCCGCTGATACCGACTTCACTATTCACTTTACCGAGACAGAAACACGATGGCCCTCAAAGCAACCATTTTCAAAGCCGATCTGCAGATCGCCGACATGGACCGCAATTACTACCAGGATCACGCGCTGACCCTGGCGCGCCACCCGTCCGAAACGGATGAGCGCATGATGGTGCGCCTGCTGGCGTTCGCCATCCACGCCGACGAGGCGCTGACCTTCACCAAGGGCTTGTTCGACACGGAAGAGCCCGACCTGTGGCAGAAAGACCTGACGGGCGCCATCCAGTTGTGGATCGAAGTCGGCCAGCCCGACGAAAAGCGCATCCTGAAGGCCTGCGGGCGTTCGGAACAGGTCATCGTCTATAGCTATGGCGCAACCAGTCACATCTGGTGGAAGCAGATTGCCAACAAGCTGGAACGGGCGAAGAACTTGACCGTGATTAACCTGCCCTCCGAGGCGGCGCAAGACATGAGCAAGCTGGCGCAGCGCAACATGCAGCTGCAATGCACGATCCAGGATGGCCAGATCTGGCTGACCGACAGCGTCAACACGGTCTTGATCGAGCGCGAACCGGTGAAGCCGGCGCGCTGATGTTGACTGTTTGAAACGCAAAAAGCCCGGATCGCTCCGGGCTTTTTGCGTTGCGGTAGCGCTTTTATGCGGCCGCGTCTTCGTCGTTGCTGACGATCACCAGCAGCTGCGCCTGCTGTGCGCCGATGCTGCGCGTGCGGTGCGGAATCAGGGCGTTGAAATAGACGGAGTCGCCCGTTTGCAACTGCACGGTTTCCTGGGGAAACTCGATTTCAATCGTGCCCTGGTGCACGAACAGGAATTCCTCGCCGGCATGTTCCTTGAAGGCGGAGGCGACGAAATCGGGCGCCGGATACACCATGAAGGGCAGCATTTTCTTTGGTGCCACGCCGGCCGCGATGCTGGCGAAATGCGGCAGCGGCGGCATCGCGCCCGCGCTGCGCGGATCGCCGGCGCGCGTGATGGTGACGGCCGCCTGCTGGTGGCTGTCGCTGAACAGCTGCTCCACGTCCACCTGCATGGCGTGCGACAGTTTCAGCGCCACAGCGATCGAGGGCACGCTCAGGCCCCGCTCCACCTTGGACAGGTAACTCTTCGTCAAGCCACTCTTTTCCGCCAGCTGTTCCAGGGTCCAGCCCTTGTGTTTTCTCAGCAGTTTCAGACGCATAGCCATGGTTGCATCGGTCGATTTAAAAAAACTATTGTACCTCATGACACAAAGTGTCCTAAAATACACTCAGTTTCCTTGGATTGGGTTGCGCGGCCACTGCCGTGCATGCCGGGAAGCGTAGTCAGCATGAGTGAAGGAAAGACGATGCAGCAAACTACTCCGTATGAAGTCGCCGCCCCGGGCGCCAGCCTGGCCTTGTCGAAAGACGCACTGGTGGCCATCGCCGAGCGGCGCCTGGCCAGCGTCACGCAGGACAGCCCGTGGTCGGCGCTGCAAACCCTGGCGCTGTCCTGCCGCATCCTGTTCGATGGCGGGCATGATTCCGGCCTGGCAGGGCAGATCAGCTGCCGTGGCGCTCAGGACGGCACGTTTTACACGCAACAGCTGGGCCTGGGCTTCGATGAAATCACGGCCAGCAACCTGATCGAGGTCGACCACGACCTGCGCGTGGTGCACGGCGAGGGCATTCCCAACCCGGCCAACCGCTTTCACAGCTGGATCTACCGCCAGCGCCCGGACGTGGCCTGCATCATCCACACGCATCCCACGCATGTGGCGGCGCTGTCGATGCTGGAGCAGCCGCTGCTCGTGTCGCACATGGATACCTGCCCCCTGTTTGACGATTGCGCCTTCCTGCCCTCGTGGCCGGGTGTGCCGGTAGGAAATGAAGAGGGCGAGATCATCGCCGGCGCCCTGGGCGACAAGCGCGCCATCCTGCTGGCCCATCACGGCCAGCTGGTGGTGGGCCGCACGGTGGAAGAGGCGTGCATGCTGGCCTTGCTGATGGAACGGGCCGCCCGTCTGCAATTGCTGGCCATGGCTGCCGGCACCATCCTGCCGCTGCCGCCGACCCTGGCGCGCGAGGCGCACGACTGGATTTCCACGGCGCGGCGCGACAGCGTGACCTTCGCCTATTACGCGCGGCGCGCCCTGCGCCAGCATGCCGATTGCCTGGCTTAACGACACTCACTGGAGGACACCACATCATGCAAACCTTATTTCAAGGCATCATTGCCTACCCTGTCACCCCGTTCACGGCCGCTGGCGGCGACGTCGACTTGCCGCGCCTGCGGCAACTGATCGAGCGCCTGATCGCCGACGGCGTGCACAGCATCGCCCCGCTGGGCAGCACGGGCGAGAGCGCCTACCTGCAGGACGGGGAGTGGGATGCCGTGGCCGCCACCTCGCTGGCCGCCGTCGCCAAACGGGTGCCCACGGTGGTGGGTATTTCCGACCTGACCACGGCGGGCGCCATGCGCCGCGCCCGCTTTGCGGAAAAGCAGGGCGCCGACGCGGTGATGGTCTTGCCGTTGTCGTACTGGAAACTGAGCGAGGAAGAAATCGTGCGCCACGTGGCGCGCATCGGCGATGCCGTGGGTATTCCGATCATGCTGTACAACAATCCGGCCACCAGCGGTATCGACATGTCGCCCGAGTTGATCGTGCGCATCTGGCGCGACGTGCCGAATGTGACGATGGTCAAGGAAAGCACGGGCGACATCCAGCGCATGCACCGGCTGGCGCAGCTGAGCGGGGGGGAGTTGCCGTTCTATAACGGCAGCAACACGCTGGCCTTCGCCGCGCTGGCGGCCGGCGCCCGCGGCTGGTGCACGGCCGCGCCCAACCTGCATGCGGGCTTGCCGCTGGCCCTGTATGCGGCCGTGCAGGCGGGCGACTTGCCGCGCGCGCGCGAACTGTTCTTCCGGCAATTGCCATTGCTGCAATGCCTGATGAAAGGGGGCTTGCCGCCGGCCGTCAAGGCGGGGCTGGCGCTGCGGGGCTTCGATGTGGGTACGCCGCGTGCGCCGCTGCAGCCGCTGGGCGAGGCGGCCACGCGCGAACTGGCCGCCGTGCTGGCCGGCCTGGCGGCCTAATTCGGCGCAGCGCCCAGGCGCTTGATGCTGCTCGAGCGCTGCATGCTGCGGCTGATGCGCGGGTCGCCGTAGTAGCTCACTTCGCCCGAGCCGCCGATGCTGATGCTCAAGTCATCCTTGGCCCACACTTGCGCCTCGCCCGAGCCACCGATGCTCACCTGCACCTCGCGTGCGGCCAGGCGGCCCGCCTGGATGTTGCCCGAGCCGCCGATCGACGCCGTCAGCTGCTGCGTCTTGCCGCTGGCCTTGAAGTTGCCGCTGCCGCCGATGGCCACAGCCACCGCGCGGCTGTCGAGGTCGCGCGCATCGATGGCGCCCGAGCCGCCCACGTCGAAGCGCAGTTTCTCGGCGCGCAAGCCCGTCGCTGTGACGTTGCCCGAGCCGCCCACGCTGATGCGTTCCACCTGGCGCGCCTGGATGACGATGGTCAGGCCGCTCTGGCGGAAGTTGGCGTTGCGCCTGGCGGGGCGGATGCGCAGGGTGCCGTTTTCCACCACCGTCTCGATCAGCGGCAGGATATTGTCGTCGGCCTCGATGGTGACGCTGTCCGTGTTGCCGATACGCAGCTCGACCGTACCCGGCACATTCAGCGCCACGCCATGGAAGCTGCCCACTTCGCGCGTCTGTTTTTGCAGCTTGCCGCTGCCCTGGATGCTGTTGCCGGAAATCCAGTCGAGCGGCGACGCCAGCGCCGGCGCGGCCGGCATGGCCAGGGCGCAGACGGCCAGCAGCAGGGCGGTGGCGGCGTGGCGGCGCTGGCGCGGGTGGAAAAGTGGCTGTGTCATTCTTGCTCCCTGTTTTGAATTGGACTGCCTGCATGGTATGCCAGCCGGTGGCGCCGGTGAACCGCGCTGCGACAGACTGCGCCAGCGGCGGCATGGAATGCAGGAGGATGCGACAGGATGGCATGAGGTATCATGCCGGTATTGGACATACGACGAGCGGTACGCGCCGCTCACACTACTGGAATTACATGCTGATCATCACCATCAAACAGGGCAAGGAAAAGAGCTTGCTGGGCCAATCGTGGATTTACGCGTCCGCGATTGAAAAAGTCGAAGGCAAGCCGCAGGAAAAAATGAAGCCCGGCTCGACGGCCATCGTGCAAAGCTCGTCGAAGCAATTCATCGCCCGCGCCGCCTACAATTCGAAGTCGCAGATCCGCGCGCGCATCTGGAGCTTCAAGGAAGACGAACCGGTCGACCACGCGCTGATCAAGCGCCGCGTCAAGGCCGCCATCGAGAAAAAGCTGCCAGCCATCAAGAAGGCGGGCGAGAACCAGCTGTTGACCCTGATCAAGGGCGAAGACGAGGGCTTGCCGGGTCTGGTGGTGCAGCTGTTTGGCGGCGTGCAAGGCTATCTGATTTGCGAATTCAATGCCGGCGGCGTCGACGCGTGGAAAGTGGCCATCGTGCAATCGCTGATGGCTTCCACGGGCTGTGCGAACGTGTATGAGCGCTGCGACGACCTGATGCGCAAGGGCGAAGGCTTGCCGCTGATCGACGGCGCCCTGGCCGGCGAAGAGCCGCCCGATGAAGTCATGCTGACGGACAATGGCGTGCGTTATGCGCTGGACCTCAAGACGGGACATAAAAGCAAGTTCCGTTGAGAGCGGCTGCCTGACATGAAAAAAACCGGCGCTGCCGGTTTTTTCATGCCTGTTACTCCAGCGGCACGCTGCGGTAGCGGTTCACTTCCAGAGCGCTCACGGCTGGCGCATCATTGCCCCACGAGGCGCGCAGATACGTCACCACGGCCGCGACTTCCGCATCATCCATGACGGGGCCGAACGGCGGCATGCCGTAGGGGCGCGGGTTGCCGGTGGTCCCCGGCGCAAAGCCGCCGTTGAGCACCAGGCGGATGGCGTTGACGGCCGAGTCCGTCGTCAGCGCGCGGTTGCCGGCCAGCGGCGGGTAGCCGGGCGGCACGCCCTTGCCGTCGGCCTGGTGGCAGCTCGCGCATTGCGCTTCATACAGTTGCGCGCCCAGCGCCAGTTGCTGCCGAGCTTGCTCCGAGGTGTCGCGCGGCGCCTTTTTCGCCACTTGCGCGGGGCCGGGCAAGCTTTTCAGGTACACGGCCATCGCCCGCACGTCGCTCGTCTCCATGTGCTGCAGGCTTTGCCGCACCACCTCGGCCATGGGGCCGAAGACGGTGGCGCGCGGCGAGACGCCCGTTTGCAGCAATTCCACGATATGCGCCGTGTCCCAGTCACCGAGGCCCGCTTCCGCGTCCGACGTCAGCGAAGGCGCATACCAGCCCAGTACGGGGATCAGGCCGCCCGACAGGCCGTCGTCGCTGCCGCCCAGGGTGGTGCGGCTGCTATGGCAGGCGCTGCAGTGGCCCAGGCCCTGCACCAGGTAGGCGCCGCGGTTCCATTCCATGCTTTTAGTCGTGAGCGGCTGGTATACGCCCGGCTTGAAATACAGCGCGCGCCAGGCGGCCAGCGCGATCTGCTGGTTGTAGGGGAAGCGCAGCGCGTGCGGCGCGTTCGCCTGCCTGTGCGGCGGCACGCTCTGGAAATACGCGTACAGGGCGTCGCTGTCTTCGCGCCGCACCTTGGTGTAGCTGGTGTAGGGAAAGGCCGGATACAGCAGCCGGCCATCCTTCGACTTGCCGTTGTGGATGGCGCGCCAGAAATCGTCTGCCGTCCAGCTGCCGATGCCCGTTTCCCTGTCGGCCGTGAGGTTGGGTGAGAGCACCTTGCCGAACGGCGTCTGCAAGGCCCGTCCGCCCGCGTACGGTACGCCGCCGCGCGTCGTGTGGCAGGCCATGCAATCGCCCGCCTTGGCCAGGTAGGCGCCGCGCGCGACCAGCTGTTGCGGGCTCAGGGTGCTGGCAACGGCGGGCGGGCCGATGTCGTCGTCCGGGTACAGCAGGAACTTGGCGCTGCCGCCGGCGATCAGCACCAGGCCGGCCGTGATCATCCATTTCTTCATGGCGCCACCTGCGCGGTAGAGCCTGGCACGCCGCCGCAGTGCAGCGGCAAGGGCAGGGCGATGCCGCTGGCGGGACGCGCGTCGGCGCTGGCCACCTGCGTGCCCAGCCAGGCCGAGACGGCGCCCACGTCCGCGTCCGACAGGCGCTGCGCCACTTGCGCCATGCAGTCGGGCGCATGGGCGCGGCGGATGCCGTTCTTCCAGGCCCCCAGTTGGGCGTTGATGTAGTCGCGCGGCAAGCCCAGCAAGCCGGGGATGGCGGGCGCCACGCCGGACAATTTCTCGCCATGGCAGGCGATGCAGGCAGGAATCTTTTTCCCGCTGTCGCCGTGCAGCACCAGCTGCTTGCCCCGCGCCAGGGCTGTCGCACCGGCGCTGCTGGGCTGGGCCGGCGGCGGGGCAGGGTGCTGCGCCGCAAAATACTCGGCGATTTCACGCAGGTAATCGTCCGGCAAGTGCTCGACCATGTAGTTCATCATCGGATACTGGCGCCTTCCCTCGCGGAAATTGAGCAGCTGGTTGTACAGGTAGCCGGCCGGCTTGCCGGCGATGCGGGGAAAGAAGGCGTCGTGGCGTTCCTTGGGAGCATGGCAGGCCGTGCACGCCTTGATGCGCTGTTCCAGGCTGTCGTGGCCGGCTGGTACGCTGGCCGGTGCGGCCAGCGCCGTGGCGGGCAAGGCAATGGCCAGCAACAGCGCGAGGGGGGAATGCAGTAGCATGGAGAGTTGCATGGAAAAGTAACCTGTCTCGTCGGTCGGTGGCGTGCCGGTGTTGTTGCCCGGATATTATTACCCTAGCATATAACGGGCGCTGTCACTGTGACAGGATCAGTTGTGCAATAAAAATACGGATCAGTTTGAGGAGCAGGGTTGAAACGCTATGAAGAATTGGCGGAAGAAGTCGCCGCCATGATCAGCACGCAGCTGTTGTTGCCTGGTGATAAATTGCCATCCGTGCGCCAGCAGCATGCGCGCAGGGGCGTGAGTCCGTCGACGGTGTTCCAGGCGTATTATTTGCTCGAAGCGCGCGGCATGATCGTCTCGCGGCCCCGCTCCGGTTATTATGTGGCGCCGCAGCGCGCCGCGCTGGCCCCCGAACCGGACAGTTCGCGCCCGCTCGACGCCAGCACCACGGTCGACGTCAGCGACCTCGTGTTCGAGGTGCTGGGTGCCGTGGGGGCGCGCGATATCGTGCCCTTCGGCTCGGCGTTTCCCAGCCCGCATCTGTTCCCGATGGAAAAACTGGCGCGTGCCGTGTCGGCCAGCATGCGCCGCCTCGACCCCTGGAGCACCGTCACGGATCTGTCGCTGGGCAATGCGGAATTGCGCCGCCAGATCGCGCTGCGCTACCAGCTCGACGGCGTACTCGTTTCCAGCGACGACATCGTCATCACGAATGGCGCGCTGGAAGCGCTGAACCTGTGCCTGCAAGCCGTCACGCGGCCCGGCGACACGGTGCTGATCGAGTCGCCCAGCTTCTATGCCTGCCTGCAGGCGCTGGAGCGGCTGGAACTCAAGGCCGTCGAGATCGCCACCAGCCCGCGCGACGGCGTCGACCTGGCGGCGCTGGAAGAGTTGCTGCACCGCCACCAGCCCAAGGCGTGCTGGCTGATGACGAGTTTCCAGAATCCGCTGGGCAGCCTGATGCCGCCGGAAAAGAAGCGTGCGCTGGTCGACCTGCTGGCGCGCCATGGCGTGCCGCTGATCGAGGATGATGTGTATGGCGAGCTGTATTTCGGCAAGCAGCGCCCCGGCCTGACGAAAAGCCATGACAGCGCGGGCCTGGTCATGCATTGCAGCTCGTTTTCCAAGACCCTGGCGCCCGGTTTCCGCCTGGGCTGGGCCGTGGCGGGCCGCTACGCGCGCCAGGTCGAGCGTTTGAAACTGACCACCAGCCTGTCGGCGCCGATACCGCTGCAGATGGCGCTGGCCGATTACCTGGCGCACGGCGGCTACGACCGCCATTTGCGCCAGCTGCGGCTGACCCTGGCGGCGCAGCAACACACCATGCTGCAAGCCATCGCCGTGCATTTTCCGCCCGGCACACGGGTCACGCGGCCGCAGGGCGGCTATTTCGTCTGGGTCGAGATGCCTGCAGGCATCGATGCGCTGGCCTTGCACCGCAGCGCGCTGGCGGCCGGCATCAGCATCGCGCCCGGCCCCATCTTTTCCGCCACGCGCGCGTTTCGCCATTGCATTCGCCTCAATTACGGCCACCCGTGGAGCGCGCAGCTGGAAGAAGCCATCGCCACGCTGGGGCGGCTGGCGCTGGCGGCGGCAAGCGGCGCGTGAAAAAAAGTCCCTTGCGGCAGCAAGTGTTTCATTCCAAAAAGAAATATTGCTGTTATATTGATGTATCTATAACTAATGATGGGAATGATAATGGATAACACGCAGCCGGAAGCAGGTCGTACGCAAGATACGACGCTGGCCATTTTGTCCCACGTTGGCGGCTTGTTCACCAGCTGGGTGGCGCCGCTGATCATTTACTTGATCAAGAAAGATGATGCGGATAAATTTTCGGCCGAGAACGCCCGCGAAGCGCTCAATTTCCAGATCACCCTGATCATCTGGTATTTCGCCTGCTTCATCCTGTCGTTCGTGCTGATTGGCCTGTTCCTGTTCTGGGTGGTGGCGCTGGCCAACCTGGTGTGCTCGATCGTCGCGGCCGTCAAGGCCAGCAATGGCATCACTTATCGTTATCCCTTGACCTTGCGCCTCGTCAAATAAGCTTGCGCCGGCCGCCGGGTTTCATCCCGGACGGCCGGGTAGGGCCAGGAAGGCGGCAAAGTCGGGCGCCACCGTGCTGGTGGCGCCTGTTTCGTGCGACCACAGCACAACCACCGGTTCACCGCTCGGCCCCGTTTGCGCATAGTCAAAGCAGTAATAGTCGCCCGTGCCGAACTGGGCAAAGGGCAGCAGGGTACGCGCATCGTTGCCGCCATCCACATTCTCCAGCCATGCCTGCCAGCTCGTGTTGTAGTGGCGCGCTATCGATTCCCACGTCTTGCGCGCATTGGCTTCATCGTAGACGGGAAACACGCTCAAGGCGCCCAGCGCGCGGCCATTGTTAACCAATAACCATTGCACGTAGGACGCGGGCAGCGTTCGCCCCAGCGCCTGTTCGGCGGCGGCGATCACTGCCTCGCTGGTACCGATGGACTTGTTCTTGCTCATGCGGCAGGATGGCGCGCCGGCTCAGGCGGCGATAGGCGGCGGGACAGGTGGCGTGCTGGCGCGCGGGGCTTTTTGCTGCGCTACTTTACCGCCATCGGCGATCCAGCGGCGGTACACGCGCAGGGCCACTTGCGCGTCGTCGGCCGCGTACAGGATCTGCTTTTCCGTCAGGCGCGAGGTGGCCCAGTTGGTGGTGGAGATTTTTTTCGATTTCTGCAGATGCAGGCCGAAGAACTTGGCCACGGCCGTCTTCGCACCCAGGTCGTTGCGCTGGCCGCCGCGCAGGGCGACGGACAGGTCCAGCACCTGAGCTGGAACAATGCCCAGCTTGTTGCGCAGGCGCTTGACGTCGTCGGACAGGCCAAAGCCCACCTTCAGGGTGGTGCTCGATTCGAGGATGGCTTTGAGTTCGGCCAGGGCCGGTGCCGGCGTGCTGCCCACCTGGAACAGGTAGGCGATGTCGTCGGTGGCCAGCTGGATCAGGTGCGGCCCCGTGGAGGACTCGCCCTTGACAAACGTCGGCTTCGATTCCGTATCGAAGCCGATGGCGTCCGCGGCCAGCAGGGCGGCCATGGCCGCTTTTGCATCATCGCTGGTGCGTACCAGCTTGACGTGCTCGAGTGCAATGCCTTGATACGGGGGCAGTGGCGGTGCGGCAGCGGTGTCCATGAAACCGGATCAGCCTTTGCGCGAGAATTTCGCGGTCAGCTGATTCAGTTTTTCCAGGCGCAAACGGTTCGCTTCTTCGGCCGCCGCCGCGTCGCGTTCGGCTTTCTTGCGCTCGGCTTCTTTCTTGAAGCGCTGCTGCAATACTTGCGTGGCGTGGTCGCGGTGGGTTTGCGTCACTTCCGCGCCGGCAGTGCCGTCGAGGTCGTAGCGGATCTTGGCTTTTTCCATCATGCGCAGGTAGCGCAGCGAACCCGTGTGGATGCCCAGCGCCGTGCGCATCAGCTTGCGGTCCAGGTCTGGCAGGCGCGCCAGGATCTGCTTGTCGATACCGATCGACAAGGGCAGGCAATCGCGGAAAGGCGGGAATTGCTCCTGGAACTGCTTGAGCAGCGCGCGCGCGGTCAGGCCGGCAGGTGCCGGCGTGGTCGCCGCTGCGGCCGGTGCCGCCGCTGGGGCTGCATCGACTGGCGTGTCAGGAGTGGTGGCTTGCTGGTCTGGCGTGGAGCTGGTCATCGACATCATTGGTTGGGCTATAAAAGGGGAGCATAGCACGCGCCACAGGCAAGTGCATTGTCTTTTTTGGCAACTTGCGCACAGATAAGCGGGGCGGTACTACAGTGCATGCAGCGCGAAATGCGGGAAATGTGTATAATGTCGGCTTGCGCTGATGACTGGGCCCCGTGTTTGACGGTCTGGCTCAGGTGTGCAGGGGATAGGAGCAGTGCGGTGCAGGGCCATCATTATTGATATTTTTGATATCAGATATTTTGCTTATCAATTATCCAGATAACTGGCCTTCGTGCATAATCTTGCTCTCCGCTGTGTCTTCACTGAACAACAATAGATTCAAGCCCGTTCTGGTACGGGCTTTTTTTCATTCCGCAATGTACATCGCTTATTTATCTGATCCGGCTTCGGCCCCGCCGCCCTCGTTACGGGATGCGCGGGCTTTGAGCGCCCTGATAAGCAGGCGCCGCTGCCGTTAACGGCAGCCGCAACAATACGCTCCATCGAGTCCGGTTTCGCAGGCTTAGGTGGAATCATTCACTTCGCGCCGACACCATCTGGTCTCGCATTAAGAGATATCTCATGAAGAATACGCCAAAAACTTTAACGTTGTCCGCCAAGGCGCCACGCCCAGCCGCGGCACCACTTGCCGTACCCAAAACGACTTTATCTTACTTCATCGATAATGCGCAAGCGAATCCGGAAGCGACCGTGACGACGGCGCCCACCGTCGTGACGGTGGTGAAGAAAAGCCGCTCGCGCCTGGCCGCCGTGCCACCGGCCGATGCGGCTGTGGAAGCGGCCGTCAGCGCCCCGGCTGCCGAGGCTGTTGCCGACGTGGCCGAGGCCGCCGAAGCCGTACCGGCCAAGACGCCAAGCGTGAAGATCGCCCCCGGCGCCAAGGCCCCGGTTGCGCCGCGCAAGATCAGCGAAAGCGCCGCCACGAACAAGGTGGTGACGGCAGCCCGTTCGAAAGTCGTGCGCGCCAAGCCTGAAGTGGCGCCCGTGACCATCATCACCGGCGCGCAAGTGGTCAGCAAGACCACGGACGCCGATGCCCTGGCCGCCATCGATACCTCGAATTACTTCTTGCCGACCGTCAAGGTGCCAGGCCGCCGTGGCCGCAAACCAAGCGAATTCACGCCGGAAAACGATGAAGTGGCAGCACTCAACGCCGTCGAACGCGCCGAATTGAAGGCCGTATCGAAAGCGCGCGACCGCAAGGCCAAGGGCGGTCTGGCCGATGCACTGGGCGATCCGGAAGCCTCGGCAGCGGACCTGGAACGCCGCCGCAAGCAGATCACGGGCCTGATCAACATGGGCAAGGAACGCGGTTTCCTCACCTACGCCGAGATCAATGACCAATTGCCGGAAAACATCATCGATCCGGAAGCGATCGAAGGCATCATCGCCACCTTCAACGACATGGGCATCGCCGTCTACGAGCGCGCCCCTGACGCGGAAAGCCTGTTGTTGACCGACAACGTCGCCACCGTCACCAGCGACGATGAAGTGGAAGCGGCTGCCGCGACCGCCCTGTCGACGGTCGACTCCGACTTCGGCCGCACCACCGACCCCGTGCGCATGTACATGCGTGAAATGGGCGCCGTGGCGCTGCTGACGCGCGAAGGCGAGATCGAGATCGCCAAGCGCATCGAAGGCGGCCTGAAAGACATGATCCAGGCCATTTCCGCCTGCCCCACCACCATCGGCGAAATCGTTGCGCTGTCGCAAAAAATCGCGCGCGACGAAATCAAGGTCGATGAAGTGGTCGACGGTTTCGTCGACTTGAACGAAAGCAATGCCCCGGCGCCTGCCGCCGCTCCCGCGCCCGCCGCCGCCAGCGGTGACGACGAGGAAGAGGAAGAAGAAGCCGAGGAAGAAGATGGCGACGCCAATGGCGGCGCGGCCGGCTTCTCCAGCGAGCAGCTGGCGCAGCTGAAAAAGAATGCGTTGGAGAAATTCAACGTCATTTCGACGCAGTACGAGAAGATGCGCAAGGCGCCCGAGGGTTACAACTCGAAAGCCTACGTCAAGGCGCAGGAAGCCATTTCGCAGGAATTGCTGGGCATCCGCTTCACGGCCAAGGTCGTCGAAAAGCTGTGCGACACCCTGCGCGGCCAGATGGAAGAAGTGCGCCACATCGAGCGCGCCGTGCTGGAACTGTGCGTGAACAAATGCGGCATGCCGCGCGCCCACTTCATCAAGGTGTTCCCGGGCAATGAATGCGACCTGGAATGGGTCGACCGCGAAGTCGATTGCAAGTATCCGTACAGCGCCATCCTCAGCCGCAACGTGCCTGCCGTCAAGGAACTGCAAAAGAAGATGATCGACCTGCAAGCGCGCGTGGCGCTGCCGCTGGCGGACTTGCGCAAGATCAACAAGCAGATGGCTGCCGGCGAAAAGCGTGCGCGTCACGCAAAACGCGAAATGACGGTCGCCAACTTGCGTCTGGTCATTTCGATCGCCAAGAAATACATCAACCGCGGCTTGCAATTCCTCGACCTGATCCAGGAAGGCAACATCGGCTTGCTGAAGGCGGTCGATAAATTCGAATACCGTCGCGGCTACAAGTTCTCGACCTACGCCACCTGGTGGATCCGCCAGGCCATCACGCGTTCGATCGCCGACATGGCCCGCACCATCCGCGTGCCGGTGCACATGATCGAAACGATCAACAAGATGAACCGCATCTCGCGCCAGATCATGCAGGAAACGGGCAGCGAACCGGACCTGGCGACACTGGCCGTCAAGATGGAAATGCCGGAAAACAAGGTGCGCGAGATCATGAAGATCGCGAAAGAGCCGATTTCCATGGAAACGCCGATGGGCGAAGATGGCGATTCGCAACTGGGCGACTTCATCGAAGACAACACCACCCTGGCACCGCTGGATGCCGCACTGCATGCGTCGATGCGCAATGTGATCAAGGAAGTGCTCGACTCGCTGACGCCGCGCGAAGCGAAAGTGCTGCGCATGCGTTACGGCGTGGAAATGTCGAACGACCACACCTTGGAAGAAGTGGGCAAGCAGTTCGACGTGACGCGCGAGCGCATCCGCCAGATCGAGGCGAAAGCCATGAGCAAGCTGCGCCAGCCTTCGCGTTCGGACAAACTGAAAACTTTCCTGACGCAAAACTAAGCGTACGGCAAGCACACAAAAAAGAGGCGCAAGCCTCTTTTTTTCGTCCAGCCCTAGCGTTGGCTTACATGAAACGCGTGCGCGCGCCCAGCAGGCCCAGGCGATAGTTGCGCTGCAATTTGTACAGCACCACGGCGCTGGCGGAGATGAGGATGGTGATGAGCAGCCAGTCCAATGGATTGCTGCGCTGCGGTGCGGGCGCCGCTTGCGACGGCACGGCGAAGGCCTGGAATTTATGCCCCGTGTAGATGGCGCCGACCACCAGGCCCGCATCGGTGATCTTGTTGGTCAGGTACAGGCCGTCGTCGCGGCGGCGCACCGTCATCACGCCTTCCTTGTAGACAAAGGTCATCGGTTCAAAGCCTTTGATGCTGACGCTGCCGACGACGTGTCCGGCCGCGTTGACTGCCGTGGCGTAGCTGTCGCCCTGGCCGATCATGGCGCCCAGGTCGAGCATGCGCTTGCCGTCCCAGGCAAACGCGTGCCAGCGGCGCTGCTCCGTTTCCGATGCGCCCACGACCAGGCCTGCGTCATTGATGGCGGTGGCCGAACTGATGCGGCCGCCGGGCAGGGTGCCGATTTCCTGCATGCCCGTGCCGGGGCGGTAGACGAAGGCGCGGCGGTAGCCGTCGCCGCGCTGCGCCGTGCCCACCACCACGCCATGGCTGTTCAGGCCGCTGGCATAGCTGCTGGCGCCGCCCAGGGTGCCCAGGTCTTGCAGGCTGTGGTCGGCATTCGTGACAAAGGCGTGGAAATCGCCGGCGCTGGTGTCGGCATAGCCGGCGATCATGCCGTCGCGCGTGATGGCCGTGGCATAGCTGCTGGTGCCGCCCAGGGTGCCCAGGTCGCGCATGCCGCCCGCCGCGTCGTAGCGGAAGGCGTGCCAGGCGCCACTGGCCGTTTGCGCCGAGCCGACCACCACGCCATGGGTATTGATGGCCTTGGTGAAGCCTTCATTGCCGCCCAGGGTGCCCAGTTCGCGGATGCGGCCATGCTGATACGTCACGGCGCGGCGCCGTCCCGCTTCTTCCATGATGATGCCGGCCACCAGGCCGGCCGGGTTCAGGTCGGAAGCGATGCTGCCATTGCCATCCCTTTCACCAAAGCCGCGTTCGGCATACATGGTGGCGCTGGCGGTGGGGATGGCGGCCAGCAGGAGCAGGCTGAGCAGTGGGGCGGGGAAGCAGGCGAACCGTGGCGGCATGATAGTTTCCTCAAAGAAAAAACTTACTATACTTTTTTATGCTGTAAATGCATACTTAATTTACTACTATTTTTGCTAATTTTTGTGTTTTTATATGATCTGCATGGCGCTGGCCTGCCTGCCGGGGCAGGTGGATGGCCAGCGCCGTGCCGCTGCCCGCCTGGCTGTCGATGCGCAGTTCGCCGCCCAGTGCATGGACACGTTCGCGTATGCTTTTCAGGCCGAAGGCGGCCCGCTTGCCGTGGTCGCCCGGCTGCATGCCGATGCCGTTGTCGCTGATGCGCAGGACGATGGCGTCCGCATCTTGCGCCAGCGCCACTTCCACTTCGCTGGCCTGGGCGTGGCGCACGATGTTCGACAACGATTCCTGCAGCACGCGGAAGATGGCCGACGTCTGGCGCTGGTCCAGGCCCAGGTCGGGCGCCTCACTGTCGAGCGTGAGCCGGTAGCGGATGGCGCCGCGGCTCTCCATCTGGCGGATCAGCCACTCGGCCGCCGGGCCCAGTCCCAGCTCCAGGGTACTGGGATGCAAGTCATTGATGATGGTGCGCACGGAGCGGATGGTGGCGTCGATGGTGTCGAGCACGCGCTGTGCGTGGCGGTGCAGGCGCGGATGGGTGCTGGCCGTGCGCGCATGCAGCAGCGACACATCGATGCGCAGCACCATCAGATTCTGGCCCAGGTCGTCATGAATATCGAGCGCGATGCGGCGTCTTTCCTGTTCCTTGATGGTTTGCTGGTGGTCGCTCAGTTCGCGCAGCTGGGCCAGGGTACGCTGCAGGTTTTCCTCGTTGCGCTTGCTTTCCGTGATGTCGATGCCCATGGCGATGATCATCAGCGGCCGGCCTTGCGCGTCGAAGATGGGTTTTTTATGCGTCTGCAGCAGGCGGTTTTCCTGCAACTGCGCATTCCACACGAGTTCTTCGCGGATCACCACCTGGCGGCTGGCAAACGCTTCCTGGTCCGCCGCGTGGAATCCCTGGGTCTGCTCCGCGGGGAAGTGCCGTACGTCGCGTCCTTCGGCGATATCCTGGAATTGCACGCCCCATTGCTGCTCGCAGGCCTGGTTCATCAGCAGCATGCGCGAATCGGCATCTTTCAGGAATAGCGACAGGGGCATCATGGAAATGATGTCCTGCAGCCGCTCTTCGCTGCGCGCCAGGGCCGCTTCCGTTTGTGCCCGCATGGCGATTTCCGCGGAGAGCTGGAGATTGACATCGAGCAATTGGGCCGTGCGCAGGGCCACGCGGCTTTCCAGCTCCGCATGGGCCAGGCTCAACGCGTGTTCGGCCCGCTTGTGTTCGGTGATGTCGCTGAGCATGACCAGCGCTCCCGTCAAGTCACCGCGCCGGTCGTACAGGCGGCGTCCGCTGAGCATGGCCCAGCGCTGTGTACCGTCGCCATGCTGGTATTGCAATTCGCCCATGCAGCTATCGCTCGCCGTCTGGCGTAGCGGACACAGGCGCAGCAAGGTGGCCTCGTCGTGGAATTCCTCCATGGAGTGGTGCAGCAGCTGCCCGGCGGGGACGCCCAGCATGTCGCACAGGCGCTGGTTGACGTACAGGATACGGCCTTGCGCATCCGTTTGCCACATGCCGTCCTGCGCCGTTTCGCTCAGGTGCTGGTAGCGCAGGAGGCTGGCGTCCAGTTGCGAACGCGTGCTGGCGAGATGGGTGCGCAGCCTGCGCATCAGCCACATGGCCGTGCCGGCGGCGGCCACCAGCAGAAGGGTCAGCCAGATGTGTTCCCAGAAATCGAGTTCCTGCCAGGCCGCACCGGCCAGCCAGCCCAGCATGATCAGGATGAGGGCGGCGCAGGCCGCACTCAGCGTTTCAATCGACCATTTGCTCATCCGCGCCCCTGGCGTCATGGTTGGCCGCTGCGGTGCACCTGGCGCCGGAGAGGGAAAAGTATCCAGCGCTAGTGTAATACCAATTGTTGCTTTATTGAGAATATTTTGCAATTGGGCAAGCAAAAGGGCCGGCCCTTGCGGTGCCGGCCCCTGTCTGCCGATGGCAGCCTGGCGCGATCAGCCCGTGTTGCGCAGACCGGCCGCCACACCGTTGATCGACAGCTGGATGCCGCGGTGGACCCGTTCGTCGATCTTGCTTTCCGCCGACAGGGCGCGGTTGCGCTTGATCAATTCCACCTGCAAGTGGTTCAGCGGGTCGAGATAGGCGAAGCGGTTCTGGATCGAGCGGGCCAGCAGCGGATTGCCCGCCAGGCGCTCCGTGTTGCCGGTGATGAGTTCCAGGCAGCGCAAGGTATTGCCATGCTCGTCCGTGATGCGCTTGTAGATGCGTTCGCGCAAGTCCTGGTCCGCCACCAGTTCCGCATAGCGCGAGGCAATCGCCAGGTCCGTCTTGGCCAGCACCATGTCCATGTTCGACAGCAAGGTGGCAAAGAACGGCCATTCGGCATACATGGCGCGCAGGGTGGCGATTTTTTCATCTTTCGACGCGCCGTCGGCCTGGTCGATCCAGGCCTCGATGGCGCTGCCGAAGCCGAACCAGCCCGGCAGCAGCAAGCGGCACTGGCCCCAGGAAAAGCCCCAGGGAATGGCGCGCAAGTCTTCGATGCGCTGGTTGGCCTTGCGCGAGGCGGGGCGCGAACCGAGGTTCAGCTCGGCGATTTCCGCAATCGGCGTGGCCGAGAAGAAATACTCGGTAAAACCCGGCGTTTCATACACGAGGTGGCGGTAGGCGTGATAGGCCAGGTCCGACAGCTGCGCCATCACGCCTTCGAACTGCGCCAGCTCGCCTGCGTGCGCGGGATTGGCCGCTTGCGGCGCCAGGCTCGCTTCGAGGGTGGCGGCGACCAGCAATTCCAGGTTGCGCCGGCCGATTTCCGCGTTGGAAAACTTCGAGGCAATGATTTCGCCCTGTTCCGTCAGGCGGATCTGGCCGTTGACGGTGCCTGGCGGCTGGGCCAGGATGGCTTCGTAGCTGGGTCCGCCGCCACGGCCTACCGTGCCGCCGCGGCCATGGAACAGGCGCAGCTTGACGCCGGCCTTCTGGAAGTCACTCACCAGCGCCAGTTCGGCCTTGTACAGTTCCCAGTTGGACGTCAGGAAGCCGCCATCCTTGTTCGAATCGGAATAGCCGAGCATGACTTCCTGCAACTGTCCCTGCTTGGCGATCAATTGCTTGACCAAAGGCAAGGCCATCACCTCGCTCATGATGCCGGCCGCGCGCTGCAGGTCGGGGATCGTTTCGAACAGGGGGATGACCATCAGCTCGCACGTGCTCTCGCCAGCTTGCCAGTCAGTGCGCAGCAAGCCCGTTTCCTTTTGCAGCAGCAACACTTCCAGCAGGTCGGACACGGTTTCCGTGTGCGAAATGATGTAGTTGCGGATGGCCCGCGCGCCGTAGCGCTGGCGGATGTCGCGCGCCGCGCGCAGGATCGCCAGCTCGGAATCGGTTTCCGTGGCATAGCTGATGTAGGGCGAGTACAGCAAACGCGGCTGGGCCAGTTCGCTCAACAGCAGTGCCTGCTTGTCTTCCTCGGACAGGGACGTGTAGTCGGCGGCCACGCCGCTTTGCGCGAACAGGTCGGCCAGCACGCGCTCGTGCACGTCGGACGTCTGGCGCA
This sequence comes from Janthinobacterium sp. PSRC1-1, assembly GCF_049897525.1. Classification (NCBI taxonomy): domain Bacteria; kingdom Pseudomonadati; phylum Pseudomonadota; class Betaproteobacteria; order Burkholderiales; family Oxalobacteraceae; genus Janthinobacterium; species Janthinobacterium sp. PSRC1-1. The sequence goes on along the minus strand of NZ_JAFCWK010000016.1, from coordinate 75,037 downwards.
TGTCCAGCGATGCCAGGTGGAAACCGAAGATGTCGGCCGCGCGCGCCAGGGTGGCCAGACGCGGGCGCACCAGGGCCGCGCCGTGGTGCGATTCAAGCGAGGCGACGATGGTGCGCAAGTCGGCGACAAAGGCGGCCGCGTCCGGATAGGCGGCGGCCGGCCCCACTTCCTTGCGCAAGATGTTGGTGGCGCCCAGCGCGCGGGCGGTGGCGGCCAGGCGCGCATAGATGCCGATCAGGGCGCGGCGGTACGGTTCGTCGCTGCGGTGCGGCGAGGCGTCCGGCGACTGGTCAGCCAGCGCCTGCAATTCGGCGCTCACGCCCACCATCAGGGTCGAGACGGACAATTCCGCGCCCAGCGCGTGCACTTCGTCGAGGTAAAAGTCGAGGATGGTGGTGGCGTGGCGCGCCAGCGCGTGCTGCATGGTGCCCGCGTTGACGTTCGGGTTGCCGTCGCGGTCGCCGCCGATCCAGCTGCCCATCTGCACGTAGGCGGCGTTGATCGGCTCGATCGTGCCGTCGCCGTTCGGGTACTCGGCGGCGATGTCGTCCTCGATGTCGTCATACAGGCCCGGCAGTTCGCGCAGGAAGGTGATGCGGTAGTAGGACAGGGCGTTTTCGATTTCGTCGGCCACCGTCAGCTTCGAGTAGCGCAGCATGCGCGTCTGCCACAGGGTGGCCACGCGCGAGCGCAGCAGCTGCAGGTTGGCGTGCCGCTCTTTCGGCGTCTGCGGCAGGTCGCGCTCGGCCAGCAGGCGGGCGATGTCGTGCTCGGCGTCGAGAATGCTCTTGCGCTGCACTTCCGTCGGGTGGGCCGTCAGCACGGGGGCGATCAGGGCATCCTGGAAGAAGGTGTCGACGGTGGCGCGCGGCACGCCGGCGGCGCGCAGTTTTTTCAGCGCGAAGCTGACGCTGCCCTTTTGCGCCGGCGAGCCGGCCAGCAGGTGGGCACGGCGGCGGCGGATGTGGTGTTGATCTTCCGCAATGTTGGCCAGATGCGAGAAATAGGAAAAGGCGCGCACCACGGAAATCGTCTGTTCGCGGCTCAGTTCTTTCAGCATGGCGTCGAGTTCCAGCGCGGCGCCGGCGTCCGCTTCGCGGCGGAAGCGCACGGACGTCTGGCGGATGGTTTCGACCACATGGAAGACGGCGTCGCCTTCCTGTTCGCGCAACACGTCGCCCAGCAGGCGGCCCAGCAGGCGGATATCTTCTTTCAGTGGCGCATCCTTGTCGGAGCCGGCCGCTGGAACTATTTCTGGTGCTACTGCGTCATTGAGCATAATAAAGAACCAAAGTAAGTGTAAAAGCAAGGGAATGTGGATCGCACCGGGCGTTTGGCCGCAGAGGGGAGGGGGCGCATGATAAAATTTGTGGTCTTCAACATGGACGCTAGCCTGACTTGGCCTTCTAGGCCAAGGGATAACGATTATAGCGACGCCGGGTGCCTTTTCGATATAAATTGATATCGGACGGGCGAATTGGCAACGATAATGACAACGACCGCCACAGCGAAAGAACTTGTTTTGAAAGCATCCGAATTGACCCCGAACGAATTGACTATTCCCGCCCGCCTGGTGATTGCCACGCGCGAGAGCCGTCTTGCCATGTGGCAAGCTGAACATGTGCGCGCGCGCCTGGCCGCCCTGTATCCGCAGTGTAGCGTTGAAATTCTCGGCATGACCACACGCGGCGACCAGATTCTGGACCGCGCCCTGTCCAAGGTAGGCGGCAAGGGCCTGTTCGTCAAGGAGCTGGAAGTGGCGATGGAAGAAGGCCGCGCCGACCTGGCCGTGCATTCGCTCAAAGACGTGCCGATGGAGTTGCCAGAAGGCTACAGCCTGGCCGCCATCCTCGAGCGAGAAGACCCGCGCGACGCGTTCGTATCGAACGACTACGCCAGCCTGGCCGAGCTGCCGCACGGCGCCGTGGTCGGCACCAGCAGCTTGCGCCGCCAGTCGCTGATCGCCGCGCGCTACCCGCACCTGACGATCCTGCCACTGCGCGGCAACCTCGATACGCGTTTGGGCAAACTGGACCGTGGCGATTACGCCGCCATCATCCTGGCCGCCGCCGGCCTGAAACGCCTGGGCCTGGCATCGCGCATCCGCGCCGTGCTGGCGCCGGAAGACAGCCTGCCGGCCGCAGGGCAGGGCGCCATGGCGATCGAGATTCGCAGCGGGCGTCTGGATGGTGCCGACCTGGTGCGCCTGCTGGCGCCGCTGAACCACACGGCCACGGCGCAAGCCGTCACGGCCGAGCGCAAGGTGTCGAAGATTTTCGGCGGCAGCTGCCAGATTCCGCTGGCCGCCTTCGCCACCGTCGAGGGCGAACAGATGCGTTTGCGCGCCATGGTCGCCACGCCCGATGGCGCGCGCATGGCCAGCGCCGACGTGAGCGGCCCGGCCAGCGCGCCGGAACTGCTGGGCGAGCAAGTGGCCGAATTGCTGCGCGGCCAGGACGCCGCCGGCATCCTCGCCTCGTGCGCGGTCACACCCGACAACCATGAAGGCCTGGCGCCGCATGCCTGACAGCGTGGTGATCACGCGGCCCGCGGCGCAGGCGGGGCCGCTGGCCGCCAAAATTGCGGCGCTGGGCTGGCCCGTGACCCTGCTGCCGCTGCTGGAAATCCACGCGCTGGACGGCGAGGACGAATGCGCGCAGCTGCAAGCCGTGCTGGCGCGCCTGACCGGTTACGACCTGGTGGCGTTTGTTTCGCCCAACGCCATCGATTGCGTCTTTGCGCACCTGGCCGCCTGGCCGCCTGGCGTGCCGCTGGCCGTGGTGGGCGAGGGCAGCAAGATGGCCTTGGCCGCGCATGGCGTCACGCACGCCAACGCCAGCATCACCAGCCCGTTTGACACGGCGCGCAGCGATTCCGAACATCTGTTGCTGGCGCTGGACTTGCCGGCCCTGCGCGGCAAGCGCGTGCTGATCGTGCGCGGCGACGGCGGACGCGACTACCTGGCTGACGGCTTGCGCGCGGCCGGGGCGGAAGTCGAGTTCGTCACGGCTTACCGCCGCAAGGTGCCAACGCTGACGCCGGCCTTGCGCGCGACCCTGGAAAACCTGTTGCAGCATAATAATGACTGGATCATCACCAGCTCGGAAGCGCTGCGCGGTTTGCTGGCGCTGCTGGGCGAAATGGGCGATGAAAAGATGGCTGTTGTGAAAATGCAACAGCAGCATTTGATCGTGCCGCACGCGCGCATTGCACAAACGGCGGCGGCCCTGGGTTTTGCCCGTGTCACCTTGACAGGATCAGGCGACGCAGGAGTGCTCGCCGCGTTACAATCACGACCATGAACGAAATGCCTACACTCTCCGAACCGAATGCAACGCCTGGCAGCGCCGTGAAGACGGCGCCGCAGGCGGCCGACCAACCTGCTGGCCGCGTGCCGACCTTGCTCGAACAGCTGCAAAAGCCCATGAGCATCGCCGTCATCGTGCTGGCCGTGCTGCTGGCTGCGCAAAGCTGGTCGACCAGCAAGCAGATCCGCAACCTGCGCGAAGAAGTGGCCAAGCGCCTGCAAAAGGGCGATGTCAGCAACGCTGAAACGGGCGTGCTGGCGCGCAACGTGCAAGAAGGCACGAAAGAGCTGCAAATCAAGGTGGGCGCGCTGGAAAACCGCCAGAGCGAAACGCAAAGCCAGCAGCTGGCGCTGGAACAACTGTATAACGACTTGTCGAAGAACCGCGACGAGTGGGCGCTGACGGAAATCGAGCAAGTGCTGTCGACGGCCAGCCAGCAGCTGCAACTGGCCGGCAATGTGCCCGGCGCGCTGATCGCCCTGCAAAACGCCGACCGCAGCCTGTCGCGTTCCGACAAGCCGCAATTCATCACCATCCGCCGTGCCATCGGGCGCGACATGGAAAAACTCAAGGCCCTGCCCAGCGTCGATTCGACGGGCGTGGCCCTGCGCCTCGATGCCGTGATCGCCCAGATCGACGCCTTGCCGATGCTGTCCGACGAAACGCCGGCCTTGCCGGCCGCGCCGGAAAAGCCGGGCAAGGCCAAGGCCAAGGCCAAGGCCGGAGCCAAGCCCGTGCGCGATGCCAGCGGCAAGCTGGTCGGACCGCCTGAGCCGGAACCGCTGCTGCAAACAGTGCGCGACGGCTTCAATACCTGGAGCGGCGACATGTGGAATGACGTGCGTCAATTGATCCGCATCCGCAGAGTCGATACGCCGGAAGCGCTGATGCTGTCGCCGACGCAATCGTATTTCTTGCGGGAAAACGTCAAGCTGCGCTTGCTGAATGCCCGCATGGCCTTGTTGTCGCGCAATGAAACGGCATTCAGGAATGACCTGATCGCCGCCCAGGATGCGCTGGCCAAGTATTTCGACACCCGCGCCAAGAGCACGCAGACGGCGCAAGCCTTGCTGCGCCAGGTGCAGGGCAGCAACCTGGCCATCGAAATGCCAACCTTGTCCGACAGCCTGGCGGCTGTGCGCAACTACAAAGCGAAGTCCTGAGCCCATGCGTCTATTTCTCTGGTTACTCGCCCTGATGGCCGCGGCGATCGGTATCGCCGTGACGGCCCGTTTCAACCCCGGCAACGTGGTGCTGTTCTATCCGCCGTACCGCATCGATTTGTCGCTGAACTTCTTCCTGCTGCTGCAGGTCGTGCTGTTCGTGCTGCTGTATCTGCTGGTACGCGCCGTGCGCGCCACCGTGCGCATGCCGGCGCAAGTGGCGGCCTACCGCCAGCGCAAGCGTGAGCGCGATGGCAACAAGGGCTTGCGCGAAGCCTTGAAAGCCCTGTTCGAAGGCCGTTTCGGGCATGCCGAGAAGGCCGCCCTGCGCGCCGCCGAGCTGGAAGAAAATGCCGGCCTGGCCGCGCTGATTGGCGCGCGCGCCGCGCACCGCATGCGCCAGTCCGAGCGCCGCGACAGCTGGCTGGCCCGTGTCGAAGGCGATGCCAGCCTGAAAACGGCGCGTTTGATGACGGTGACGGAATTGCTGGTCGATGACCATCAACCGGAAGCGGCCCTGGCGGCCGTACGCGAACTCAATGCCAGCGGCACGCGCCATATCCACGCGCTGCAATGGTCGCTGAAGGCCGAGCAGCAGGCGAAGAACTGGCCGGAAGTGCTGCGTCTCGTGCGTTCGCTCGACAAGCACCGCGCCCTGCATCCGGCCCTGTCGTCGCGCCTGCGCGAGCTGGCCTACGACCATTTGCTATCCGATCCTTCGCATGACGCCGAATCGCTGATGCGCGTCTGGTCCACCGTGCCCAGCAGCGACCGGGTCAAGCCGTATATCGCCTGCCGCGCCGCCACGGCCCTGAATGCGCGCGGCCTGCACGATGAAGCGCGCCTCGTGTGCGAAGAGTCGCTGGCCGCCGACTGGGACGAGCGCGTCGTGCGCGCCTACCGCGAAGCGGCGGCGCCGGCCGGCACGCCGGCCCTGCTGCTGCAGATCGAGCATTGCGAGCAATGGATGAAACAGCGTCCGCTCGATGCGGAGCTGGCGCTGACCCTGGGCACCCTGTGCCTCAAGCAAAAACTGTGGGGCAAGGCCCAGCGTCACCTGGAGCAGGCGTTGTCGGATGCGAACGAGCCGCAAATGGTGCGCGACGCCCACCTGAAGCTGGCGCAGATGCACGATGCCTTGCAGCAGACGGAACAGGCCGCCGCGCATTACCGGCAGTGCGCGCTGGCCACCATCCTGTAAGTCTTGTAGATCATTTCCTCAGACGTAAAAAAGCCGTTCAGTGCAGACTGAACGGCTTTTTTTGTGCGCACTGCATGGCGCAGTGCGCTGCTAACTAACTTACTTCTTCGCTGCGGCAGTGCCTTCGGGCAAGGCATACGCGATCAGGGTGTCGCTCATCTTCGTGCCCAGCGAACCGTGGCCGCCAGCCATGACGACGACGAACTGGCGTCCCGACTTGTTCGACACATAGCTCATCGGCGTAGCCTGGCCACCTGCCGGCAAGCGTGCTTTCCAGAGTACTTTGCCGTTGCTGACATCGTAGCCGCGGATGTAGTAGTCGAGCGTGCTGCTGAGGAAGGTCACGCCGCCACCGGTGGTGACCATGCCGCCCAGGCTGGGCACGCCCAGTGGCAAGGGAATCGGCACGGGGCCGCTGTCGCGCGTGGTGCCGTTCTTGTGCATCCACACTTTTTTCATGGTGCGCAGGTCGACGGCGGCCACATAGCCCCACGGCGGTGCCTGGCATGGGAAGCCCAGCGGCGAAAGGAAGGCCTTGATTTCCACGGCGAACGGTACGCCCGTCTGTGGCTGCAAGCCCATTTCACCGCCCGTGCCGCCCTTGGCCGTCGTTTCGGCGCGTGGCACGAGTTTTTCCAGGAAGCCCATGTAGTCAGGGTTGACGATCAACAACTGGCGCACGGGATCGATGGCCGCGCCGCCCCATTCGAAGATGCCCAAGGGACCCGGCGAGATGACGGCGCCCTTGCCGGCCGTTTGCGGCGTGAACGGGCCTTCATAGCGGCGTTCCTTGAAGATGATGCGGCAGGCGAGCTGGTCGAACGGCGTGGTGCCCCACATGTCCGCTTCGCTGATATTGCGCTCAGGCAAGAAAGTCAGGGCCGAGAACGGCTGCGTGGGCGACAAGGTGTCGCCAGCGGCAGGATTGCTCGTCGGCACAGGTTTTTCCGGCGCCGGCACGACCAGGCTGCCATCGCGGCGGTCGATCACATAGATGTCGCCGCGTTTCGTCGTGGCCACCACGGAGGGAACTTTGCCTTTCGGCGTGTCGATGTCGACCAGCGAAGGCTGGCCGCCGATATCCATGTCCCAGATATCGTGGTGCACGGTCTGGTACACCCAGCGTACTTTACCGGTTGCCAGGTCCAGCGCGACGATGGCGCTGTTGAATTTCTCGCCATTCTTGTTGCGGTTGCCGCCCCAGGTATCGGGGGTTTCATTGCCCATCGGAATGTACACCATGCCCAGCTTTTCATCGATGCTGGCCACGCCCCACGAGTTGGGCGAGTTGTTGGTGTAGTTCTTGCCTTCAGGGAAGGGCTTGGTATCTTCCGGCGTGGCCGGGTCCCAGTTCCACAGCAGCTTGCCGGTGACGGGATCGTAACCGCGGATCACGCCCGATGGCTCTTCCGTTGAATGGTTGTCCGTCACGCTGGCGGCGATCACGGCCACGTTTTGCGCCACGGCCGGTGGGGACGTTGGCATCAGGAAACCGCGCTTGATCATGGCCATGTTTTTATACAGGTTGACGACGCCGTTGTTGCCAAAGCTCTTGCACGACTCGCCCGTATCGGCGTTGACGGCGATCATGGTGCCGTCCATGGTCGGCGCCAGGATGCGGCGCGGGCACTCCATGCTGGCAGCTTCGGGGGCAGGGTTGTTTTTGGCGCGGCCCGCGTTCACGTCCCAGTACGCCACGCCGCGGCAGATCATGTGCTGGTAGCTGGCCGCATCGCGGTTGATCTTCGGATCGTGGCGCCAGATTTCCTTGCCCGTGTCCGGGTTCAGGGCGATGACGATATTGTGCGGCGTGCACAGGTACAGCATGTCATTGACCTTCAGCGGCGTGACTTCATTGGCGATCTCGCCCGGGTCGTTCGGACCCTTGAAGTCGCCCGTGTGGTAAGTCCAGGCTTCTTTCAGGCCGGAAATATTGGCCGGCGTGATTTGCGCAGCCGGCGCATAGCGGTCGCCATAGCCGGAGCGGCCATACGCGGACCAGTCGTTGTGCTCGACGCCGGGAGCGAAATCTCCGCTGGCGGTGGCGGCCATGTTTTCGGCCGGCACCTCGCCATGCAGGTCATGGTAATCCTGGAACAGGGCGATGACGCCGGCGATGACGGTCAGGGCCACGGCGGCGCAGAGCGCCGTCTTGCCTGCCTGCGGCTGTTTCGCTGCACCTGCGGCGGGTGGCGCCAGGCGGCGGCTGACGAAGGGCAGCAGCAGCCAGACGGCGGCGACAAACCAGATGTCCAGGCGCGGCAGCAATTGCCACCAGTCGAATTTCACTTCAATCACGGACCAGATCAGGGTGGCGATCAGCAGCAGCGCCATGAAGGCTTGCGCGCTGCGCTTGCCTTTGAAGACGAGCACGCCTGCGATCAGCATGCCGATGCCGGCCAGCAAGTAGTACCAGGAGCCGCCGAGCGTGGCCAGCCAGATGCCGCCGCCCAGCAGGGCGAGGCCGAACAGAACGAAAATAACGCCGGTAACCTTTAATAAAGGACCGGGCCGGAAAGAGGGAATCATCATATTCCTTTTTGCAAGGATTTATCGGTGGCGCGTTGATGCGCCATATTGAATTCAGGGAAAGCGTCGATTGCAGAATATACAAAGTTTGGAATCACCGGAATGTTGCAGTTTATCAGAATTGGTGATTGTCTTCTGGGCGCGCCCTTTTTTGGCTGGGGCGCTATTTGAATCAAATGCATGCTTCAAATAAGCGCAAATATTATGCTGGAAGAGTGGATTGCCGGGCGGCGCAGCCGTTCGGCGTAGCATATTGCGGAACCTGCGTCATTATGCGAAGACATCGCGGGATGCATGCTAATGAAATTGTTGTTATAAACCGCTGCAATAAATGCAATTCCGATTATAATAACCATGCCTACCGCAGGGTGATATTGAAATGAAAATACACAGATATTCAAGGTATTATCTCTGGCATGGTCGTAGTATTACTTAAGTGTTTCTACTTATTGTTTCCGGCGGCCTGTTTATTCTTGCGCCAGCAGGTTGCGGGGACCAGCGGAGCGTGCATGCCACTGTTGTTGGCTTGTTGCGCAAAACGCCGGCAGGCCGCTGCTGCATCGCACAAGCCGCCTGTACTTCGCTATAATTGCGCGGTTAAAACACCATCCGCTAATGAGGAACCCCATGAGTTTGAATAACGTCTCTTCCGGCCGCGACCTGCCGAACGATTTCAACGTCGTCATCGAAATCCCGATGAATGCCGATCCGATCAAGTACGAAGTCGACAAGGAAAGCGGCGCGATCTTCGTCGATCGCTTCATGGGTACCGCCATGCATTACCCGTGCAACTACGGCTACGTGCCGAACACCCTGTCGCCGGACGGCGACCCGGTTGACGTGCTGGTCATCACCCCGTTCCCGCTGATCCCGGGCGTGGTCGTGCGCTGCCGTCCTATCGGCGTGCTGAAAATGACCGACGAGTCGGGCGAAGACGCGAAAGTGCTGGCCGTGCCAGTCGACAAGGTCCTGTCGATCTACAGCCACTGGCAAAAGCCGGAAGACTTGAACGAACTGCGTTTGCGCCAGATCCAGCATTTCTTTGAGCACTACAAAGATCTGGAAAAAGGCAAATGGGTCAAGATCGACGGCTGGTATGGTCCTGACGTGGCCAAGGAAGAAATCCTGAATGGCGTCGCCGCCTACAAGAAAGATGCTGCCTAAGCATTGATACTGCGTCAGAAGACGGCCGCCCACCCCGGGCCTGGCCTGTTTTCATTCGTGTGCGAGTAAAAAACGCACCCTGCTATGATGGCCGGGTGCGTTTTTTTATGGCCACATGCATCATGCTTGGTGATGGATGGGGTTCTTTTCGCACGCTAAAATAGTTATCAAAAAGTTAATCTCACAGCAAGTTATCCGGGAGGTGATATGCATTCTGACCATTTATTCATGCGCTCGTGGTGGGTGCTGGCCCTGCGTGGCCTGGCGGCGATCGCCTTTGGCGTGATCACCCTGGTGCTGCCGGGTGTGACGGTATTGTCCTTGCTGATGGTGTTTGCCGCCTACGCGCTGCTGGGCGGCGGCGCGTCCGTTGTCGGGGCGTTCAGCAACCGCAAGCATGGCGGCGACTGGTGGGCCTTGCTGCTGCTGGGTATCTGCGGCCTGGCCGTGGGCATCCTGACCATCATCTACCCGCTGTTGACGACGTTTGCCTTGATCGTCTTGATTGGCGTCAATGCGCTGATTTCGGGCGTATTCGATATCGTGCTGGCGATCCGCCTGCGCAAGGCCATCCAGGGCGAATGGCTGCTGGTGCTCAATGCCATCGTTTCCATCGCCTTCGGCATCCTGATCCTGGCATTCCCCGCCGCCGGCACCTTTGCCCTCGTGTGGATGATCGGCGTGTATGCCTTGCTGACGGGTATCTTGTTGCTGAGCTTGGCATGGCGCGCCTACCGGCTGAAAAAGGACGGCGCCTTCGGTGCCGGTGCGGGCCGCTCGGCCGCCTGATCCCGCTGGTGCCGGCATGACGACAGGCGCTCCCCGCCACTTGGCCGGGAGCGTTTTTTCTTATGGCGCCGCCGCGGAGCGAAACGGGCTGTGCTCGTTCAATTCATCGAGGTAGGCATCGATGCCGCCCCGTTCGCGTTCGAGGAAGCGCTGCACGGCGTCGGCAAAGGCCTGGTGCGCCAGCCAGTGGGCGGACCAGGTCTTTTGCGGCAGGAAGCCGCGCGCCATCTTGTGCTCGCCCTGGGCGCCGCCTTCGAAGGTGGCGATGCCGTTGGCGATGCAAAATTCCAGCGGCTGGTAATACGCCGTCTCGAAATGCAGGCACGGCACGTGTTCGAGCGCGCCCCAGTAGCGGCCATACAGGGTGTCCTTGGTATGGATCACCAGCGAGGCGGCAATGGCCCGGCCTTCGCGCTCGGCGATCACCAATAAAATGTTCTGCGGCATGCTGGCACCGATGCGCTGGAAGAACTCCAGGCTCAGGTACGGCGAGGAGCGGTGTTCCGCATAGGTATTGCTGTAGCAGCGGTGGAACAATTTCCAGTCCGCCTCCGTGGCGTTGCTGCCGCGCACCTGGCGCAGGGTCACGCCCGCTTCCCGTACCTTGCGCCGTTCGGCGCGGATATTCTTGCGTTTCTTGGGTTCCAGGGTGGCGAGGAATTGCTCGAAATCCGTGTAGCCGGGATTGAGCCAGTGAAACTGCACGCCACTACGCATCAGATAGCCGGCTTGCTCCAGCTGCTGCGCTTCGCTTTCCGGCGGAAACAGGATGTGGCAGGACGACACGTCGGCCGCTTGCTGCTGCGTCTGCAGAAAGGCCAGCAGGGCCGCGCGCGCCTGGCCATCGCGGGCCAGCAGGCGCGTGCCGCTGACGGGCGTAAAGGGAATCGCGGACAACAGTTTCGGGTAATATTCCAGGCCATGCTGCTGATACGCGTCGGCCCAGGCCCAGTCGAACACGTACTCGCCATACGAGTGCATTTTGAGGTACAGGGGCAGGGCGGCGGCCAGGGTCTCGCCTTGCCACAGCACCAGGTAATTCGGCTGCCAGCCCGTGTCCGCGCTGGCGCAGCCGGACTCGTGCAGCGCGTGCAGGAAGGCGTAGGAGAGGAAGGGATTGGCATCCTGCTGGCTGGCCAGCAGTTCAGACCAGGCCGCTTCGCCAATTTCAGCCAGGGTAGAGACGATAGCCGTGCGATAATTCATTGTTGTAGTGTGCATTCATCACTCTCGGGGCGCCGCCGTCGGCCTGCGCGCCCCTGTCTTGTTTAATAGAACGAAAATATCCATCATCATCATGACAGTCAAAGTCGCAATTGCTCAAATGAATAGTACGGTCGGCGATCTGGCCGGCAACCGTGCCAAGATCTTCGACCTTTCCCGCCGCGCCTTTGAAGCGGGCGCCGATATCGTGCTCACGCCGGAATTGTCGCTGGTCGGCTATCCACCCGAGGACTTATTGCTGCGCAATGCATTCTACGCAAAAACGCAGGAAGCGTTTGCGGGGCTGGCCGCGGATCTGGCCCAGTTCACCGATTTGCATGTGGTGGTGGGCTTGCCCCTGCAGGACGAGAAGGGCGTGCGCCACAATGCCGCCTCCGTGCTGGTCAATGGCGAAGTGCTGGGCACCTACCGCAAGCACGACTTGCCGAACACCACCGTGTTCGATGAAAAACGTTACTTTACGTCGTCGGATCAGGCTTTCGTGTTTGGCGTGAAGGGCGTGCGTTTCGGCATCAATATCTGCGAAGACACGTGGTTCGAGCACGCGCCGATGCGCGCCCGCGCGGCCGGCGCGCAAGTGCTGCTGGTGCCGAACGGCTCGCCCTATCACATGAACAAGCAGCATCTGCGCTATGAAACCATGCGCAAGAACGTCAGCGCGCAAGGCATGGCCCTCGTGTACGCCAACCTGGTCGGTGGCCAGGATGAGCTGATTTTCGACGGCGACTCGTTCGTCATGGACGCGGCCGGCACCATTTGCGCCCAGTTGCGCCACTTCGAGGAAGACTTGCAGATCGTCGAGTTCGATGGCGCCACCCCCGTGCCGCAGCCGCTGGCCACGCCGTTGACGACGGAGGCGCAGGTGTACCAGGCGCTGGTGCTGGGCGTGCGCGACTACATAGTCAAGAACGGTTTCCCGGGTGTGCTGATCGGCATGTCGGGCGGCGTCGATTCCGCGCTGACGCTGGCCATCGCCGTCGATGCGCTGGGCGCCGACAAGGTGCGCGCCGTGATGATGCCGTCGCAATTTACGGCCGATATCTCGTGGATCGATTCGCGCGACATGGTAAAACGCCTCAATGTGCGCTACGATGAAATTCCGATCAAGCAAACCTTCGACGCCTTCCGCGCCACTTTGGCTACCGAATTTGCGGGACTGGCGGAAGACGCGACGGAAGAAAACATCCAGGCGCGCATCCGCGGCACCTTGCTGATGGCCCTGTCGAACAAGCATGGCAGCATCGTGCTGACGACGGGTAACAAGAGCGAGATGGCGGTCGGCTATTGCACCCTGTACGGCGACATGGCGGGCGGCTTTGCCGTCATCAAGGATATCGCCAAGACGCTGGTGTACCGTTTATGCGCGTATCGCAACAGCGTGTCGGACGTGATCCCCGAGCGCATCCTGACGCGCGGCCCGTCGGCCGAGTTGCGCGCCGACCAGCTGGACCAGGATTCCTTGCCGCCGTATGACGTGCTCGACGGCATCATGCAGCTGTACATGGAAGAAAACCGGCCGATCGCCGAGATTATCGAGGCTGGCTACCCGCCGGCCGATGTGGCCCGGGTCACGCGCCTGATCAAGATCAATGAATACAAGCGGCGTCAGTCGCCGGTGGGCATCCGCGTCACGCACCGTGGCTTCGGCCGCGACTGGCGCTACCCGATTACCTCGAAGTTTTACGAGTAAGGCGGCGTTCCGTTAAGCCAGCTAATGAAGAACTGACGATTACCAATTAGGAGAAAGCCATGAAACAGATTACCGCCATCATCAAACCATTCAAGCTCGACGAAGTACGCGAGGCCCTGGCCGATGTGAACGTGACGGGCTTGACCGTGACGGAAGTGAAGGGCTTCGGCCGCCAGAAGGGCCATACCGAGCTGTACCGTGGCGCCGAGTACGTGGTCGACTTCTTGCCGAAAGTCAAAGTCGAAGTGGTGGTGGACGACAGCGTGTCGGAACTGGTGGTCGACGCCATCATCAAGGCGGCCCGCACGGGCAAGATTGGCGACGGCAAGATCTTCGTGCGCGACGTGGAGCAGGTGATCCGCATCCGCACCGGGGAAACGGGTCCAGACGCGGTGTAAGTCTGGGTCAACAATGTTGTCGGATTACGGCTCTTCGAGCCTAATCCGACCTACGTGTAGCAAGGTGTGTCATGCCGTAGGTCGGCTTAGCGCGCCAGCGCGTAAGCCGACGCTGCTGAGCCACCAAAGCTGCCGGATTGCACAGCAGCGCGCTTCACCGCCCCAGGCGCATGTCGAATTTCCAGCATATCAAGCGCAGAATCGTGATGCCGCTGGCGCTGGTCCACAGCGCGAAGTCGTGCTGGGCGCCGAAGTGCATTTGCAATAAATAAGCCCAGCAGCCGAAAAACGCGCAGATGGCGTACGGTTTGCCGTCGCGAAACACCATCGGCACTTCGTTGCAGACGATGTCGCGCATCACGCCGCCAAAAATCCCCGTAATCACCCCCATCATCGAGGCGATGAAGATCGGCATGCCGGCGCGCATCGCTTCGGCCACGCCGGCGATGGCGAACATGCCCAGGCCGATGGCGTCGGCGATGACGATCAGGCGTTCCGAGACGATCTGGCGCAAATGCTGGATCAAGGGCGCGGCCGTCAGGGCCAGCACGAAAATGAGAATCGCGTATTCCTGGTGCGAGACCCAGAACAGGGGCCGCTTGTCGAGCAGGATGTCGCGCAGGGTGCCGCCGCCGAACGCCGTGATGAAGGCCACGACGAACACGCCGACGAGGTCCATGCGCTTGCGGCGCGCTTCGATGAAGCCGGAAAACGCGCCCACCAGGATGGCGATGACCTCGATGATCTTGATCAGCGAGCCAGGTGGCAATTGGGGTGGCATCATGGGGGGAGCGCGTGCACGAGACGCTAAGCAGGAAATAATTGTCACAGGTTAACATGACACGGCCCCGAATGGTGACAAACGGGGCCGTGTGCAGGGTGTAACTTGTGACTGAATGGTGATTTCTTGCTGGCAAGCTCAGCGGATGGGTTGCAGGGCCGCGGAAAGCAAGACCACCAGCGCGCCATCGCCCCCTTCGGAACGGCGCGCCTGGCAAAAGGCGACGACTTCATCCTTTTGCACAAGCCAGCTGTGCACCATCGATTTCAAGACCGGTTCCTGGCCTTTCGAGCCAAAACCCTTGCCATGGATCACGCGCACGCAGCGCAGCTTGCGCCGCGTCGCCTGGTTCAGGAAGGCGCCGATGCCGTCGCGCGCCTCGTCGCGGCGCAAGCCGTGCAAGTCGAGCTCATCCTGGATGGGCCAGTGGCCCTTGCGCATCTTCTTGACCACGTCCGGTCCCACGCCGGGGCGGGCGTAGTTCAGGGCCGGATCGTTTTCCAGGTAATGGTCGACCTCGAACAAGTCCGACAGCGACTCGCGCAGCACGGCCGCATGGTCCTCTTCGGGCGTCAGCTTGCGCGCCGGTTGCTGGGTCGCCATGGCACCCGCCTTGGGCAGGCTGGGCACGTAGCGGTCCGACTCGGGCAGGCGCTTGACGCCGCCGATGCTGGCCTTGAACAGATTGCTTTCCACGGCCTGCACCTTGACCTGCTGGGCGCGCTCAGCCGCGGCTTGCGCGCGCGCATCGGCCTGCTCCTTGAGCTGCTTGCTGACCGCTTTCAGGTCGGCAAAGTCTTTCATCGACGCCATGCGACGCTTACTCCTGGCCTTCCAGGTAGCGCTGGGCGTCCAGTGCTGCCATGCAACCGGTGCCGGCGCTGGTGATGGCCTGGCGGTAGATATGGTCTTGCACGTCGCCGGCGGCGAACACGCCCGGCGCGCTGGTGGCGGTGGCCATGCCTTCCAGACCCGTCTTGGTCTTGATGTAGCCGTTGTGCATGTCCAGCTGGCCTTCGAAGATGCCCGTGTTCGGCTTGTGGCCGATGGCGATGAACACGCCGTGCACGTTCAATGCTTCGACCTTGCCGTCGATGGTCGACTTGATGTTCAAGCCCGTCACGCCGCTGTCGTTGCCCGTCACTTCATCCAGGGTGTGGTTATATTTCAACACGATCTTGCCTTCGGCAACCTTGGCGTTCAGGCGGTCGATCAAAATGGCTTCGGCGCGGAACTTGTCGCGGCGGTGGATCAGCGTGACTTTATTGGCGATGTTCGACAGGTACAGCGCTTCTTCGACGGCCGTGTTGCCGCCGCCGACGACGGCCACTTCCTGGTTGCGGTAGAAGAAGCCGTCGCAGGTGGCGCAGGCGGACACGCCCTTGCCCATGAATGCCGCTTCGGATGGCAGGCCCAGGTATTGCGCGGATGCGCCCGTGGCGATGATCAGCGTGTCGCACGTGTATTCGTGGCTGTCGCCCTTCAGGCGGATCGGCTTTTCATTCAGGAAGGTGGTGTGGATATGGTCAAACACGATTTCCGTATTGAAACGCTCGGCGTGCTGCAGCAGGCGCTGCATCAGGTCCGGGCCTTGCACGCCCATCGGGTCGCCGGGCCAGTTTTCCACGTCCGTGGTGGTCATCAATTGACCGCCCTGTTCCACGCCGGTGACCAGCATCGGGTTCAGGTTGGCGCGGGCGGCGTAGACGGCGGCGCTGTAGCCGGCTGGGCCGGAGCCGAGGATCAAAACGCGGGCGTGTTTGGTAGTGGTCATGGGAGGCTTCTCTATGAGTGGGGTCTGTCCGAATTGGGGGCATACGCGCGAAGAACAAGGGCGTATTGCGCTTGCGCAAGCAATCCACGATTATAGACCAAGCCGCCTGTAGCGACGAATCGTGGGGCCGTCCGGGGCATATATGGCTTAGAATACTTCCTTATTATGGGAAATTCCCTTTCAGAAACATTTATCACCTTGCAGCGCTTCCCAGAATGACTAAACCAGCCCAGGCCAATCAAAATAGCTACACCCGTAAACCGGTCGAACGCCGGCCTCTGCCGAACCGGCTGGTGCGGCTGCTGTCCGAGGCGCGCTGGTTCGCGCTGGCCGCGTTTGCCCTGTATTTCGTGCTGATACTGGCCAGCTTCAACAAGCTCGACCCTGGCTGGTCGCACGCGACCTCCGTCGACAAGGTGGCCAACCTGGGCGGCAAGCTGGGGGCGACCTTCTCCGATTTGTTGCTGTATATCTTCGGCTTTTCCGCCTGGTGGTGGTGCATCTGGCTGCTGCGCACGGTATGGAATGGCTATCGCCGCCTGAGTAAGCGCTTCCTGCTCGAAGAGGAAGAGGGGGAGCGCGAGCACCATGTCGAGATGCTGATCCGCATCGTCGGCTTCTCCATCATGCTGATCGGCAGCATGGGCCTGGAATACCTGCGCATGGCGAAAAGCCTGCACGTGCAGCTGCCGCGCGAGCCGGGCGGCGTGCTGGGCCAGCTGGTGGGCCACTCGGCCCACGTGGCCTTCGGTTTCACGGGTGCCACCTTGCTGTTGCTGCTGCTGTTCGGCCTGGGTTTCTCCCTGTTCTTCCACGTCTCCTGGTTGCAAGTGGCCGAGCGCATCGGCGGCGCCATCGAAGACGCGTTCAACTGGTTCGTGCTGCGCTACCAGGACCGTGAAGACCGCCGCCAGGGTGAAGTGGCCGCCGTGCGCCGCGACGAAGTGGTGGTCATCGAACGGGCCAAGCACGTGGAAAAGCACGTCGCCGCGCCGCCCGTCAAAATCGAGCCGCAGGTGGTGACGGTGGTGAAATCCGAAAGAGTGGAAAAGGAACGCCAGGCGCATCTGTTTGAAACCCCCGGCGACGGCAAGCTGCCGCCGCTGTCCCTGCTCGACGAGGCGCCGCCCGTGGTGGAAACGGTATCCGTGGAAACGCTGGAATTTACGAGCCGCCTGATCGAAAAGAAATTGTCGGACTTTGGCGTGGATGCCAAGGTAGTGGTCGCTTACCCCGGCCCTGTGGTCACGCGCTATGAAATCGAGCCGGCCACGGGCGTCAAAGGCAGCCAGATCGTCGGCCTGGCGCGCGACCTGGCCCGTTCATTGTCCCTGACGTCGATTCGTGTGGTGGAAACCATTCCCGGCAAGAACTACATGGCGCTGGAATTGCCAAACAGCAAACGCCAGATCGTGCGCCTGACGGAAATCCTCGGCTCCAAGGTCTACAACGATGGCGTGTCCAGCCTGACGATTGCGCTGGGCAAGGATATCGCCGGCAAGCCCGTCGTGGCCGATCTGGCCAAGATGCCCCACTTGCTGGTGGCCGGCACCACCGGTTCCGGTAAATCCGTGGGCATCAATGCGACGATTTTGTCGCTGCTGTACAAATCCGACCCGCTCGACGTGCGCCTGATCCTGATCGATCCGAAGATGCTGGAAATGTCCGTCTATGAAGGCATTCCGCACTTGCTGGCGCCCGTCGTGACCGACATGCGCCAGGCGGGCCACGCGCTGAACTGGGCCGTGAACGAGATGGAACGCCGCTACAAGCTGATGAGCAAGATGGGCGTGCGTAACCTGGCCGGCTACAACGCGAAGATTGCCGACGCGAAAAAGCGCGAAGAACACATCCCGAATCCGTTCAGCCTGACGCCGGACTCGCCGGAACCACTGGATAAACTGCCGACCATCGTCATCATCATCGACGAGCTGGCCGACTTGATGATGGTGGTGGGCAAAAAAGTCGAGGAATTGATCGCGCGTATCGCGCAAAAGGCGCGCGCCGCCGGTTTGCACTTGATTCTGGCCACGCAGCGCCCATCTGTAGACGTGATCACGGGCTTGATCAAGGCGAATATCCCCACGCGTATCGCCTTCCAGGTCTCGTCGAAGATCGACTCGCGCACGATTCTTGACCAGATGGGCGCGGAAGCCTTGCTGGGCATGGGCGACATGCTGTACATGCCGCCCGGCACCGGCTTGCCGATGCGCGTGCACGGCGCGTTTGTGTCCGATGAAGAAGTCCACCGCGTTGTCAGCTATCTGAAGCTGCAGGGCGAACCGAATTACATCGAGGGCATCCTCGAAGGCGGCACCCTGGAAGGCGACGGCGCCGAAGGCGGCGCGCCGGGCGAGGGTGGCGGCGAGGCCGATGCCCTGTACGATCAGGCGGTGGCGGTGGTGCTGAAAAACCGCCGCGCCTCGATTTCTCTGGTGCAGCGTCATTTGCGCATCGGCTACAACCGCGCCGCCCGTCTGCTCGAGCAGATGGAGCAGAGCGGGGTGGTATCAACCATGCAATCCAATGGCAACCGGGAAATCCTGGTGCCGGCGGCGAGTAGTGAACAAGGGTAAAACAGAATGAAGAACACGACTTTCGCAACAAAAATGATCATCGGCGCGGCCAGCGTCGCCTGCAGCCTGCTGTTCGCGGCCAGCGCCTCGGCCAGCGCGCTGGAGCAGTTCAAGAGCTTTGCCGCCGGCACCAAGTCGGCCAAGGGCGAGTTCGTGCAGCGGCAAGTCAAGAAGGCGGACGCCAGCGGCAAGGCGAAAGTATCGACCCCCGCCAGCGGCACGTTTGAATTCGCCCGTCCAGGCAAGTTCATCTGGACCTACCTGAAACCGTACGAGCAATTGCTGCAAGCCGATGGCGACAAGCTGTATATCTACGACAAGGACTTGAGCCAGGTGACGGTCAAGAAACTGGGCGACGCGCTCGGTTCCTCGCCAGCGGCCATCTTGTTCGGCAGCAACGACCTGGAAAAGAATTTTACGTTGGCCGAAGCGGGCACGCGCGATGGGCTGGAATGGCTGAAAGCCACGCCGAAAGCCAAGGACACGACCTTCGATGAAATCACCATCGGCCTGCGCAATGGCGTGCCCGAAGCGATGGAATTGCGCGACTCGTTCGGCCAGACGTCGGTGCTGGCGTTCAAGAATTTCCAGAAAAATCCTGCCTTGTCCGCGAACCATTTCAAATTCGTGATGCCAAAAGGCGCAGACGTCATTAATAACTGATTGTTGACCTCCTGTTGTTGACCGGCCTCGCAGCGATGCGGGGCCTTTGCATTCTTACCCGGTACATATTATGGCGGATCTCTTTTCCACCGCACCGCGCCAGCCGCTGGCCGAAGCCTTGCGCCCCAGCACTCTCAACGAAGTCATCGGCCAGACGCATCTGCTGGGCGTGGGCAAGCCGCTGCGCCTCGCGTTCGAGGCGGGCAAGGCCCATTCGATGATTCTGTGGGGGCCGCCCGGCGTGGGCAAGACGACGCTGGCGCGCCTGATGGCGAACGCTTTCGACAGCGAATTCATCGCGCTGTCGGCCGTGTTTGCCGGCGTGAAAGATATTCGCGCCGCGATGGACCAGGCGCGTCACAGCCTGGACCAGTTCGGCAAGCACACTTTGTTGTTCGTCGACGAAATCCACAGGTTCAACAAAGCAGTCAACTACTTTATAAAACAAAGGCTTAGAAAGCTCATTGTGCAAATAATTGTGCTTACCTCTGGTTCAGTGGAGGTAAAGCATGGCTGATTTGTTCTCTCAAAAGCCTGTTGCACCACTCGCTGAAGCCCTTCGCCCCAAGACCTTGGATGAGGTTGTAGGACAGTCCCACCTGCTCGGAGAAGGTAAGCCTCTGAGACTGGCTTTCCAGTCGGGCCAGCCACATTCCATGATCTTCTGGGGGCCGCCTGGGGTGGGTAAGACGACCTTGGCACGCCTGACAGCCTCAGCGTTCAAATGCGAGTTTATAGCCCTCTCAGCCGTGTTCTCAGGCGTTAAAGACATTCGTGCCTCAATGGAGCAGGCAGAGCAAAATTTAGCTCTTGGTAAGCACACAATCCTGTTCGTAGACGAAATTCACAGGTTCAATAAGTCCCAGCAAGATGCCCTTCTTCCGTACGCGGAAAGCGGCTTGGTGACGTTCATTGGAGCTACGACAGAGAACCCTTCCTTTGAAGTCAATTCGGCCTTGTTGTCGCGTGCTCAGGTCTATGTTCTGAAATCGCTCACCGACGAAGAACTGAGGCTGTTGCTAAAGCGTGTTCAAGAGGAAAAGTCTCTTGGTGATCTCAAGTTTGAAGAACAAGCAGTTGATACTCTGATTGGCTATGCAGACGGGGACGCAAGGCGGTTCTTGAACTTATTGGAGCAGACCAATACAGCAGCTAAAACCTCTGGCATAGCTACTGTTACCGCTGACTTTCTTCAAAATGCTCTGACCTTGAATAGCCGCCGTTTCGATAAAGGCGGGGACAATTTCTATGACCAGATATCGGCTTTGCACAAGTCGGTGCGTGGCTCTAATCCTGATGCGGCTCTCTACTGGCTGACAAGAATGTTGGACGGTGGTGCTGACCCTCGCTACCTGTCCCGGCGAATTGTTCGCATGGCTTGGGAAGACATCGGCCTAGCCGACCCCAGGGCCATGCAGATTGCCAACGATGCAGCGTTAACGTATGAGCGCCTTGGCAGTCCAGAAGGGGAGTTAGCTTTGGGCCAGGCAGTCATCTATCTGGCAGTTGCTGCTAAAAGCAATGCTGGCTACAACGCATACAACCAGGCTAGGGCGTTTGTAAAGAAAGACAAAAGCCGTGAAGTGCCCGTTCACTTGCGTAATGCTCCGACTAAGCTCATGAAAGAACTTGGCTATGGGCATGAATACCGATATGCTCACGACGAACCTAATGCTTACGCTGCGGGAGAAACTTACCTTCCTGACGGCATAGAGGAACCAGGTTGGTATCAACCCGTCCCAAGGGGGTTAGAGATCAAGATTGGTGAAAAGCTGGCCGTGCTGAAAAAGTGGGATAAAGAAGCAGGGAAGTAAAATTTTACCAAAAAATTTAAGAAAAAAAATTCTGGCAAAAATTGCCAACGATTATATAAGAAAATAAATTCATGCCAACACTACAATGGGTCGGAAAGAGTGCAGTTGTCAATCATCACCATGACGTGCCTTTCCGATTGCTTAATAAAAAATATAGCTTTTCAGGAAGCTGTGACGCACAAAAGAACTCTGTCAACAATCGAATAATTCATGGCGATAATCTTGAAGTTCTCAAAAGCTTGCTGCCTGAATTTGAAGGTAAGGTCAACTGTATCTACATTGACCCACCATATAACACCGGCAATGAAGGTTGGGCTTACAATGATGCCGTTAATCATCCTAAAATCAGAAAATGGCTTGGCGAGGTTGTAAAAAAAGAAGGTGAAGATCTGAGTCGCCATGATAAATGGCTTTGCATGATGTATCCTCGCCTTAAGTTATTGCATAGGCTCTTAGCTCAAGATGGAGTGATTTTCGTTAGTCTAGATGATAACGAGATTTTTCATTTTAGATTGATGTTAAATGAGATATTTGGCGAGTCTAATTTTTTGGCCCAAATCATTGTCCAATCTAATAAGCGTGGGCAAACCTATAAGCAAATTGCCAAGACTCATGAGTATCTACTTTGTTTTGGTAAGAGTGCCTTGTCGGAACTCGGTGAGCTATCAACGGAAGGTACGAATCTACCTGAGAAAGACAATTTTGGTTCTTACTCATCAAGAGAGTTACGAAACCGTAATCCTAAATTTGGTCGATTCAACCGTCCCAATCTTTTTTACCCTATTTATGCTCGTCCTGGCGTGGTTGACGAGAACGGCAACTACTTGGTCACGTTAGAAGAACATCCCGACTCTTTCAAGATTGAACCACATAATAGTGAGGGTGTTGAGAGTTGTTGGCGGTGGGGTAAGGATAAATTCACTCTTAAGACAAAAGCGGGTACAACAGAATTTTTGTATGCTCGACAAACTCGTGAAGGTGCTTGGCGTGTGTTCGAGAAATATAGGAAAGAAACGGTTAAGGCGAAGTCAATTTGGACCGAAACAAAATATATTAGTGAGCAAGGAACAACCGAACTTGGACGTCTTGGCCTTGCCTCGAGATTTGAATTTCCTAAGCCTGTAGATCTTATTGTTGACTGTTTGGAACTTTGCGATAACGATGAAGCCATCGTTATGGATTCATTCGGTGGCAGTGGGACTACTGCGCAGGCAGTCTTGAAGTTAAATGCGCAGGACGGCGGTAATCGGCAGTTTATCTTGTGTGAAATGATGGATTATGCTGAAGAAGTTACAGCAGAGAGAGTGCGCCGCGTAATCAATGGGTATGGAGAAGGGGTTAAGTTTGTTGCTGGCACTGGCGGTGGTTTTGAATTTTATGATTTGGGTCTGACTTTATTCAAGGAAGATAAAAATATCAATGAAGAAGTTGGTGTGAGCACCATTAGAGACTATGTTGCCTATACGGAAAGCATTCCTTCAGAAACGCGGTTTGATCAACTGAATGTTGTGAGTCCATATGCTCTAGGTGTTAGAGATACTGCCCTATGTATTTTTTACTATGAAAAGGATAGGGTAACTGCTCTTGATCTAGATTTTCTTGCTTCTCTCGGTATTAAGAATCTATCGTCTCGGCCTGAACAGTTCGTAATTTATGCCGACAAATGCGCCTTGGATAAAGACTTTCTCTACAAACACTCGATCACGTTCAAGCGCATTCCACGCGACATTACGCGATTCTAAGAAGAATAAGATATGGAACTCAAAGATTATCAAGCTGATGTACTGAACGATCTTAGCAAATATTTAGATACCCTTCTTGAAAGCAAGGGGCATCTTGCTAAATCTTTCACCAATTTTTGGCAGGATCGGGGCGTACTCAATCAAGTATATAAAAATAACATTAAAGAAGTTCCTCATGTCTGTGTAAAGGTGCCAACAGCTGGTGGGAAGACCTTCATTGCAGTGAATGCATTGGACAGAATTTTCTCTGCTTTTGCAGAATATAATCCCACACGCCCTAAATTTGTGGTTTGGTTGGTCCCATCGCTGACGATCTTGGAACAGACCGTTAAGAACTTGGCGAACATTGATCATCCATATCGCCAGCGGTTAAATGATCTCTTCAATGGACGTGTCCAAATTTACGAAAAGGCTGATGTGCTTCAGGGGGCAGGCTTCAATGCAGATACTGTACGAGAGCAGCTTTCCATCGTAGTCATGTCGTTTGACTCGCTCAAAGCGACGAATAAGGAAAATCGCAAGGCATTCCAAGAGAACGGCTATCTTGCTTCGTTCTTGAACGATGACAGCGAAGTAGTAGAGCCCTTGGAGGGAACCGATCCTTCCGCGCTCATTAATGTGATGCGAAGCCTCAAGCCCGTTGTGGTGGTGGATGAAAGCCACAATGCTGAAAGTACTCTTTCGGTGGACATGCTTCGTAACCTCAACCCAAGCTTCATCTTTGATCTCACAGCTACACCAAGAGACAACAGCAATATTATTAGTTATATAGATGCACTGAGGCTTAAGAAGCAGAACATGGTCAAGCTTCCTGTGATTGTAGCTAATCAACGAAGTCAAGAAGATGTGATTATGGCAGCGCTTAATATGCGTCGCCAATTAGAAGAGTTTGCCAAGAGGGCTGAGAAAAATGGCGGAGGTTACATCCGTCCTATTGTTCTATTTCAGGCCGAACCAAAGAATAAAGACGATACGACTACCTTTGAGAAGGTGCGGAAAATTTTACTTGACCTAAATATTCCACCTGATCATATTGCGATTAAAACGGCAAACGTCAATGAGTTGAAGAACGTAGATTTGATGGATCGTAGTTGTCCGGTGCGATACATCATCACCGTCAATGCCCTGAAGGAAGGTTGGGATTGTCCGTTTGCATATGTCCTGGCGACGTTGGCAAACAAGTCCTCAGTGGTGGATGTGACGCAGATTCTTGGCCGGGTTTTGCGTATGCCTTACACGCGCAAGCATAGCGTAGAACTGCTTAATCTGAGCTATGTCTTCACCTCGTCAAGTCAGTTCCAAAGTACCTTGAGCCAGGTTGTGGCTGGTCTGAACAAGGCTGGATTTTCCAAGCGTGATTATCGTGAAGTGGATCTGACAGCGCTTACTTCGGAAGAGCCGCCAACGCATCCGACTGGCACTCAGGAGCAACTTGACCTCACTGGGCAACCTTCTGATGCAACTAATCCCGATGAGACTGCTGCGGCCTCGGAAGAAGCCAATATAGACGTTGATAAGAGCAAGCTTAACCAGAACTGGGAAGAGCAGGCTGTCCAGCAAGCAGCGGTTGCTTCAGGTGTAGCGCTGGAGACTGCCGGTGCTGTGATTGGTCAAACGGCTATTGCTGGCGCAGGAGATGGCACAGGCGTTGAGGAAATTAAGGCTCAAGCGGTGGCTCAAGCTAAACAGTTTGAGCAGCAGGCAGACGCGGCCACTGGCGATAGCTCACCTGAAGAACTCAAAGCGCACATGAATGAGCATAAAATAAAACCAGTATTTGAAGAGTCAGCACAGGCCATTAAATTACCTCAGTTTTTCATCAAACTTCCTTCTGAGGGGGGATTCTTTGACACTGGTGACGAGTGGCATAAACTGGCTAAAGAGAACTTGTTGTCCAACTTTTTGCTTGCGAATTTGGACGCCACAATAAACTTCACGGCTATTGAATCTGATGTCTATGCGGTTGATGCAGAAGATATCGGAAATGGTGAAAGTGCCCTTGCCTTTAAAGCGGTAAAGAAAGAACAGAAGGATCGATTCAATAGTATCATCAAGAGCCAGCCTCTTTCTGGACAAGTTACATCCATCGTTGGCCGGTTATTCAGTCTTCTTGGAAAGAATTATTTTTATCCAATTGAAGATAACGATGTAAAACACTATCTCAAACGAATTGTTGAGGTTATGAGTGCTGAACAGCGGTCGGATTGCCTTGAGCGAGACTATGCCTATGTCAAGCTTATCAAAGAAAAGATCCAGAGCCTAGCAAACGAGTATGCGGCGAAGGAATTTGGTCACTGGTTGACCACTCAAAAGATTACGCTTCGTCCCGCGTTCTCGTTCTCAGCAACTATCATGCCTAGCGAGAACGCCCCGGCCATCAGCAAGAGCTTATATGTTACAGAAGCTGGCGTGAACGGCTTGGAGTCTAAAGTCATCCGTAGCGTGGCGGACCTAGAAAATGTCGTCTGGTGGCACAGAAATCTTGAGCGAGGCAAGGGTTTTTTCATTAATGGCTTCCTGAACCACTATCCTGACTTCGTGGTGCTTACTAAGAACAAAAACATCATTATTGTAGAAACGAAAGGTGATGATCGGGATAATTCGGATTCTAAGGATAAGTTAAAGTTGGGCCAAATTTGGCAAGCACAAGCTAATCAAATTACGCACGAAACAGGATACCGTTATCACTACATGATGGCCTTTGATAATAATCGCATTGACGGAGGGTATTCCGTTGCCGAACTTCTTAAACTCGTAGAAGCACTGTAACAGGACGAAAGCACCCGGTTGGGTGCTTTTTTAATTTGCAGAGGTCGCTTACGCGTTGAAGAATAACCAAATACCAGAAGAAAGTTGGGCTGGAATGAATAAAGAAGAAATTTTTGGATACACCGAGATTTACCGTGGCATGTTGACGAATGCTGTTGCAGAATCAGCAAAGTTGGGCTTCTCGCGGCCACTGATCATCTCCCCGGAAGCAGAGATTGATGACGGTGTGCTGCGGAGAACTTCACAGCTCCTGGGAGAGTTTTCAGGATTTTTAGATAGGGTGGTGCCTGGCTACTGGGGTAACTCTTGCCAGACACTTTCCACCAACATCTTTGCTCACTTGAACAACCAAGGCATTGCTGCAAATATTGTCTTGGGCAATGTCATCATCAATGGCACTGACGAGTTTGAGACAACCTTGGAAGGCTTGCAGCAGGAGGTTCAGGCCACTGAGCATTTGCAGGGTGAGCAAAAGGTTCATGCGTGGATTTCGCTGGGAGGTGACACCATCGTTGACGCGGCGCTGCCGCCACGTCTGGCACGGGATTATAAGGCCCCGGAACACTTCAACGACATGATGTTCATTGGAAGGGCGGTTGAGATGGTGGCTCGATACAGAGTTGCGTATCAACCAATCTTGGTAGGCACAGAGTTCTTTGCGAAGACCAATCCGCCTGATCCTATGGATCTTCTCAATGCGATGAAAGCATTGAGGGCTTGATTTGACTTATGACGCCTTGGCTGTCGCCGGTCCCCGGACCTCACAGCTTAGGAAACGGTCGCAGCCGTTTTGGCCTGGCGGCGCAAACAAAATGTAGAGGAATGAATGAAGCTGATCAGCACTAGTAATGAATTAAAAAAGCAGCTTAAAAGGTTGATAGAAAAATATCCGTATATTGCCATTGCTACTGCGTGGGCCTCTGCTGATACAGATGTTTTTCGTGCGCTGGTGAGCCATGAAGGTAAGATCGTCAAGGCTGTCATTGGCACGCACTTCTATCAGACGCACCCTGATGTTCTAGACCAATTCGTGGGTTCTAGGAAAGTGAAATTCATTCTCCAACCTGGTGGTGTTTTCCACCCCAAGGTGTACTTATTCTGGAGCAGCGAAGCTTGGGAAGTCGTCATCGGCAGCCCTAATCTAACCGTTGGAGCATTGACGAAGAACTCGGAGTTGTCTGTACTCATCGGCAGCAAAGACGGTCAAACTGACCTGAAAGACGAGATCGCTGGCGTGATTGCTGGATATTGGAATGATGCGAAAACTGTTCTACGTGCCGAGGCCGAGAACTACCGCAGCCTCTGGAAGCTTAAAGCGCGAGATCTAAAGAAGGTTGCGGACATTTTTGGGGACCAAGAAGCTACTAAGCCAGCTACGCAATCAAAGATCATGCCGATGGAGTGGAAGGAGTATCTCGCAGAGTTGAAGAAGGACAAGTCTCACGGCTTCAAAGATCGCCTTGATTTGATCGCCGAAATTCGGGAGTATTTTCAGAATCATGAGCACTTTAACGACATGGATCTTGATGTTCGTAAAGGTATTGCCGGGTTGCCCAGCACGAACAGAGTTATCAAGAATTGGGCTTGGTTCGGCAGCATGAAGGGCGCTGGCACTTTTGCAGGGCTTATCAATGCAAGCAATAAAGCGTTTTCGTTGGCGCTGGACGAGATCCCGCTTGTCGGTGAGATTCGGCGCGAGCACTATGATCGTTTCATAGTGCAGTACCTCAAGGCCTATGAAAGCGGACGTGACGGACTCGGTACCGCTACACGCCTGCTTGCCATGAAACGACCCGATGTCTTCCTGTGTGTCGATGCTCAGAATCTAAAGAGGCTTGCCCAAGACGTTGGCATTGTACGTGCTGATAAGCTTGACTATGAGCGTTATTGGGAAGAGGTGGTGGAGCGGCTAAGGCAGTCTCCTTGGTGGCAATCTCCTGAGCCGTCAAATGCTCTTGAAAGAGAAGCTTGGAATGCACGCGCTGCCATGCTCGATGCGATCTTCTACGAAGAAAAAGCCAAGAAGGAGTAATGTAAAAAAAGCCGCTGAACATCAAGCGGCTTTTTTCATCCACACGAGGTAGATTTAGCTCAGGTCTTTAACAACGGTGGTCGGGCCATTGATTTTGCACGATGCGATGCCGCTGTCACGTGCTGCTGCCGACGAATACATTTGGCTATTTCCGATAATCTCACCGTTAGCAGCTTTCAAAACGAAGTAAGGCTGACTGATTAAAGAGAGACGTTTATCGTAGCGCGCATCAAGTGGGCTGTTGATCTGGCAGGAAGCGATGCCGGTATGGGCACCTTGCTTCGATGTGTACGATTCGCTGGTCAGAATCGTTTCGTGATTATCTGCCTTCAGGTTGAAATGAAACTGGCCCGTAGGTCCTTTCTGGATAACATAATAGCCTGGCATTTGAAGATTCCTTAGTGGTTTGGATTATAACTATCATTAAAGTAGTTGCTGCATCCCACTGACTTGGGACTCTCTACAGATTGGATCGGCCTCACGTGTTTCAAGTGTATGAAAGAGAAATATTTTGCAAAATCTTCAATGGATTATTTTGCAATTATGCAACAGCCTTTTCAGTTACCTTGGCTGTTGCCGGTCCCCGGACCTCACAGGTTGGAAAACGGTCGTAGCCGTTCTAGCATAGCGGGCAGCCGTCCAAGCATGTCACTATAAATAAGAATTAATCGAAGATTTTAATTTAATTGTTTCCGTATTGTTTTTTTAGTCTTTCTAATTCTTGAAATTTCTCACATGCCGCATTAGCTTGTTCGACGGTGAAATGAAGTCCCTCGTGGTCGTGTAAAATTCTACCGCCTTTGATGACTACAAACATCTCACAATCCGGGGGCGCGATGAAACCGATATCGCATTGTTCGATCTCTTTGTTTGCTTTAAATCTGACTCTTAAAACATAATACATAGAAAATATCTTTCTAAAGTAATTTTTAATTATTTGCAAAATCAACTTACGCCAATTCATATATCGCTCCATTTTTGAGAAGATTATATTGAAGTGGTGCGATAAGTCAACTGCCTATGCAATTGAAATACTGATTTAATTAAATTCAGATGAATTTAACTGGATGTTTGACATCGGAAATCAAAGCACCGAGAGAGGCTTTGATTTATGGTTTGTGCATCTCGCGTGCTCAACCTGCTCGCTCTGGCTCTCCGATGCTTTTTACTAAGGAATTATACTGGTGTGGGTCTTTCTCATAGATTTTATCCAGAACATAGTTAGCTAGTTTTGGAATTTCTGGGATCTCTACCGGCTTCATACTTCGGTCAAATATGGACTCTAAGTGCGAAAGCTCGTTATTTAACCGATTGATTAACGCGACGGCTAAATCATCATCGCCAAAAAATTTCTTCATGCGTTCAAAGCTATCGCTCTGATTGTCGTGATGAGGGTACTTGTAAAAGAGAAATGCCTCAAGGAATTTCCGTAAATTATTGCCGAATGAGTAAAATGGCTCATGCGAAACCTTTGCGTATTCTGCATCACGGCATTTGTAGATCTGGTGGAAAAGGTAATTAAACTCGGTAATGTATTCTTTGAGATAAGATGGCATTAACGAGATAGCGCTAGCTCCGCCATTCCTTTCGATCAAAAAGTGCTGATTGCCGCCGTGGTTTTTTTCGGGTGGTAGCGACAGCTTCTTGAGGTATTTCAGGAAGTCCAGATTGTGTGTAGAGATGAAAAGCTGTTTGTAGCGATACTTGTTTGAGCCGTCAGCATTTTTCAAGGGCTTGGCGATCAGGCTTTCAATCAAGCTGTACATGAAGAAGATATGATTTCCGTCCAAGCTTGAGATTGGATCATCAATGTAGATGATTAAGTCTTTTCCCTTACTCTCTGGTTCTTCAAGTCTTGCCATGAAGTAGCAGAATGCAATAAGGCTGCACTCACCTTCGCTGAGATTATATGCAGCCTTACCATCTCGTGTGATTTCAAACTTTACGGTGGCTTTGTCGGCACCGTCACGTGCCTCTAACTTGATACCGTCATGGCCGAAAAAATTGTTGAGCAGGGAGTTGACCCGTTCCGCACCTTTTCGCTCGTCCTTCTGCTTGGCCCTCAAAGCTTGAACCTCCGCCTCGGCCTCACGAATTACTTTCTCCGCATCCGTGTAGGCCGTGTCCGCCGTGTCTGCCCCTGTCTTCAAAGTGGCGATTCGACCAAGTTCTTTATCGTAAGTGATCGTATCAACGAATGCGAACACGTCAGCCAAGCGCAGTGCTTCTCTGGCGGTGGTCTTGTCCTTTTCCAGGGTGGTAGTCTTGCCGTTGCTCTTGGTGATCAGTGCATTGATATCCTGAACGTGCTTTTCAATTTCTTTCGCGTTGTACCAAGGAGCCTTAAGGGAAACAGGCTGGAAGAGGTTGTTCTTCCGAGTCTCCAGCGATTTTTTTAGTACCTCCAGATCCTTCTTATAAACTGCTAGTGCTTGGGACAGGGCTTGGCTGCTGGATTCAAATGCAGTGCGCTCGTCGGCGTAAAACTGAGTACCTGTGAAGGTGTTGAGCCCTGCAATAGTAGCGATTTCGTCCGTGACTGAAGTAATGGCTGCATCTAAGGCCCTTTCCAGGTCGCCAGATTCCTTGCTAAAGTGCTCATCTAAAACCTGCCAAATGTCGTGAGGTAAATCTTGTCGGCAGAAGGCGCAGGTATCGCGCTTGTCGCGGTGGTGTCCGATCCCCTGCTTAACCCAAAGTTGCAAGGCACTGTCTTTGAGCAGTTCTTCAATAGCCTTGGTCGGTGTAATCGTCTTGGACAGCAGGGGTTCGGCGGTGGCGGTTAAAGACTCAAGCTTAAGGGTGACGGCCAAGGTACCTGTGATGTCAGGCAAGGCTTCTTGCTTGAGCAAATTGAGTTTGCCTGGTAGCTGCTCTGTTTCTAATGCGATGAATCCCGGTTTGCTGATGGCGGCAATATCCCGTTTTATGTGTTCAATGTTATATACGGGAGAGCGATAGTTGGGATTCTTCTTTATCTTCTCCGCTGCATGGGAACGGAGTTTTTCATCTAATCCACCGGAAGCGGTCGTGTGGGCAGACTTAGTGCGGTCGCGTTCTTTCCGTTTAGCCTCCAAATCAAAACGTAGTCCCGCCTTGCCTTCCACGCTGCCCAACTTGGCCTCAATGGCGGCTATGGCATCGTCAATTTCCTTGTTTTGCTCACCGACAATGGCAAAGGTTTTGATGACGCCACCGATTTCTTGGTTGACTAGAAAACTGAGATTGTCGGTCACGAAATCGCGGTTGTAGACCCGCACGTCGTAGTTGTGGGTTGGCAGACCTGTATGGGTGACAGCTCCCTTGTCACCTGTCACCGCGAAAGAGGAACCTGCATAATTCAGGGGTAGCTTGCGAGTCTCCAGCGAACGGAATATGCGCGAGAGCGTTGTTTTGCCAGAATAGTTCCGGCCATAAAGGATATTCAGTCGTTTGAAATTCTGTACAGTTTTTCCGCTATCTTTAACGGATTTTTTCCACTCCAAACCGCTGAAGCTGCCAAAGTTCGGTATATCTATCTGATTGATCACAGATCCCATCCCTTCAATGTTCGCCTCGCGGCAGGTTGTAACAGAATGTTACTGTGAGTCTACAGCGGATAGGTAGGCGATGCCAGTATGCAATGTCAAAAAAAGCAATTCCTCCTGATCGCCTTGGCTGTCGCCGGTCCGCGGACCTCATAGCTTAGAAGAACGTCGCTGCGTTCTGGCCTACCGGCATTTTCTGACTGGGATACGTGGATTTTTACTAGGTGCTGAAGGCTTATATCTTGATCACTTTCGTCTTCGCTACCTGTGGTTTAGGTTGTAGTTTTACTTCGAGCCTTTGGTTAGTTGTCAGTTTCATGAGATCGATGTCCAATTGCTTGTCATTGAGAAGATTCGTTGCATACAATTTAATGGCGTCAATGGCGCATATCACTTTCTCCATCATGAAGCCGGGTGCTTGATTAAAGTAGTCGTAATGAACAATATCACCTATCCAATGCTCTACAGAGATTTTTCCCAATCGTTGATTTCTCAATGCCTTCTCTTTCGGTGACATGCCTGGCGTGATTGGGTGGACCTCAATGAAAGCTTTACGTACAAATTTCTTTAGTATCGCTTCCTCGTTCCGATAGTCGGCTATTAATACGTTATAGTTATACCCGAAGTATTCTTTGCTCAAGTATGCTGATTTTATAAATTCAAGCATAACGGTAAAGCTATCATTAGACTGCATTTCCTTGCGATATTTGGCTGACTGTCTTCCGAAGTATTTGTAAGCTGTTTTGTCGGCTAAGTCCCAATTCCAGTATCCCTCTTGAGTCTTCTTCCTTATGTGAAGATTTTCTTCTTCGACAGTGGAGAGAAAAATTGCTGTTAGTGTTTCTGGTGATATGCTTGTTGCTTGTTGAATTAGAGTTAGCTTGGCGATATTGTCTTTTATGTGCTTATATGTATTGTTCTTTTTCTTGATCATGACTTCTCCTGTTTTTGTACATATAGCAGGAGTAAGGCGTCTGTCAAGTTAAAATCATATGATTTTAACTGTGTAGTAAAAGCACGGTTAAGTGCTTAGTGCGTTAATGAATGATTGGTTTGTTAGGATCGATTGTTTGTAATTTCTTTTTCTCAAGCTCAAGATTTAATGCTGCCAGTTTTTGTTCTATGATCATAATCTGGGACTTGAGCTTGGAAGCTCTTGGCCCCTTGGCACTTGCCAGCATAAGAAGAAGGCTGTGGTACTGCATGGACATGCTGCCTATCTGCGCTTCCAATCCACCAAGAGCCGAACCCATGACTGAAGGTAACGTGCTGGCCTGCTCCTTATCGTCGTTGCGGCGTGCTACTCGGTGTGGAAGGTTCGCCTGTGGACCAGTCGTGGCAGGATCTGCTTGTTCCCTCAATGTGACTAGGTGCTTGTCCAAAGTGCCGGCGCTGTCCTTGCCAGGTTGATGTTCCTTGACTTGCTTGTGCTTGGTGTCAGGACGTGGTTGTAAGCTCTTGGCAGTGGCTCTGTTGCGATTCGCACCAGGTTTGGGAGTTAGGTAGCGACGCTGATTGAAAGCCGTTCTGGCTTCGATTCCTGCTACCAGCTTGTCCTTCTGTTCTTGGGCTTCAGAATAGGACAGAAACCTTGGGACCTTGGCTTGGTGATGATCGGCAACGATTGCTGCATAATCGCCGTCCTTGGCAAACAGTGGTCCCTTCAAGCGGGTGTTTTTCTGTGCGCCAGGTAGTCGCACGGTTATGAAGTCGGTGCCTACCTTTTCCACATCCACACCGTTGCGCTTCATGAAGCCAATGAGTTGATTGCGATTGCTGACAAAGCCATTGGTGATTTCTGAGTGGAGAACCTTGGCGAAGTCGTTCTTAGCCTTTTTGTCCTTCTTGCCGTTTGGGGACTTGGCCTCAAAAGGCTTAAGAGAGATTTTGAGAGGATCGGCCACAACTTGGGCGAAGCCCAAGCTGTCGTTCATGACGGCAGAGAATGCGTTGAAAAAAGCTATGTTTTTCTCACCAGGTGGATGAATGTTGAGCTGCTGGCCGGTGGTCAGTTCTGTGTTGGCAACCAGGAAGTGGAGCTCAAGATTGCCCTTGTCCCTGTGGGCCACCCAGAAGTCTGCAAAATTCTCGTCCACCTTCAGACCAGGCATGAACGTCGAGCGAAAGGTTTCAATGACGGTGTTGATCTGTTCAGGTGTCATGGATTCGTGATCACGGAAGGCGACGACACCCGAAGTATACTTGTGCAGCCTGTTGGTTGCATTGGCTATGGCCTCAAACGAATTGGGATCGCCAGAAAGTATTTCAGGTGGCACAGAGCGTTTCTTGCCTTCATGGTCGGTGTCGGAAAGTAAGTAGTTGACTGCTGAAGCTGCACCTCCTTTACCAGTTGGAAAAATCGTTATATTCATATCTTTAACCTCTTTTCCGTAGATTTATTTGGGAAAGATTGAAGCTTTTCATTCAGGTTCCTCTTGTCAAGCCACTGGTTGAATTCTTCTTCAGAATGTTCAACTCCATTGATCCACCACTCCTTTTTTCGATTGAAGTATTGAATAGCAGGACCGTCTTCGCGATGTCTCTGGCCGTTCAGATACCACTCCTTGGTGCCACTCAGACGTTCAATAGCTGGACCATCTTCACGGTGTAGTTGGTTATTCAAATACCAGTAGACCGCTTCAACATTTTCATATCTTCCGTTCTTCATTTTCGTTCCTTAAATATTGTTGTTATGGTGGAAACGCCATCTTGAATTTTTGTCAGTTCTTCGAACATTCCCTGTGTTGTAGAGTTCCAAACCTTCATGCGATTGAGAGCACGGGCAATCTGATTGATATTGCTACCTATTTTTCCCAATGAAGCGAGAAGCTGAAGACGAAGCTTATGTTCTACCTTTGTCTCATTGTTAGCCTGGTGATTACTTGGTAGAAGTAAAGCACGAGCATGGATGGCGGTAGAAGAAGCTCCTGCTTCGATTGCTCTTTCTTGAAGGGCGGCCCACTCTTCAGGGGTGAATCTGATTTCAAAACGCTTCGTTCGTTTTGATTTATTGGCTTCGACGCCGGTTTGACCTGAGCGTTGTTTGACTTTAGGGTCAATATTCTTTTTTTGATACTTCATTTAACGATCCTATTATTATTAATTTTTCGAGCCTCGCGCAGCAGCGGGTGTGGGTGAAACCCACAATATTCAACCTAAAGTAGCCATGAAATGGGTAACGTAGGATTGATTGACCTTGCTTTAACTTACTTTCTTTGTTTTTTCCTGTTTGTATGGGGTAGGAGTAACGACCCTCCTTTAAAGATTAGCGTAACGATTTTGGATGTCAAATTTACTCACGTCTCATGAGTAAATATTTCATGTCTAAGAATTTGAATGGAAGTTAATGTTGATGATTCATAATTTGCATGGAAGTTAATGTTGATGATTCACAATTTCTATGTGTAATCGTGTTCATGAGACACGAATGAGTCCACGCTACATGAAGCCAATGTGTTGTAATTCCTATGTGGTTTCACGTTCATGAGACATGCTTGTGTCTATGAGACATGAGGCCAATGCGTCGTAATTTCTGTGTGCGTTAAGTTTCATGCGACATGTTTGTGTCTATGAGACATGAGCGCAATGAATAGTTATTTCTATTTGTGATAAATCCCATGCGACATATATGTGTCTATGCGACATGAACTGATTGTGTAATTTTATTTTTTATCCATGACGGCTATGACTCAGTGCCAGAAAAAGAAGATGAGTTACTGGGGTTGACTTCAGTAAAGCTTGCGCTTAAATGATTTGGGAACCATTAGGAGAATGAATCATGGCAAAAGAAATAATTAAAGCTGTAAAGGGTACGGTACGGATAGGTCCGCGTATTTCCAGAGCGACATACATGCAGGCAAAGTATATTTATGCCACTAAAGGGATGAGTTTTGAAGAAAGAATTGAAGAGCTACTTGATAAAGATATTGAGTATCAGATGAAGCAGAAGTGGTTTCTCGATGGATTGAATAAGAGAGAGCATGAGAAGTTTGAAGGTCTTAGGAACGTGGTCAAGAATTCAGGTGATGTTGATAGCAGCCTCTTTGATTCCAACAATTTAGATCGTGGAGGCGATCAAGATGAGTGAGCCTGACGATAGGTTGGTATATTTAAAAGCATGTGGGGAAAAGCCTCTGAATTATTATCTTCCTTTGAACGTTTTGGAAGTCATAGACGATGGAGGTAAGTTTAGTTTCAACACTACCTTTTTGACGTTTATGCTTAGAGCTAAAAGCAACGAAATAAAGCTTGAGAGGCAAACCAAAGAATGGGCCGATGAGAAAGAATCACTTGAGCGAGAGGTCTTAAAATTGACTAAGGATTTCCATGCAATGAAAAAAGAGAGAGATAAGTTCAAAAGGCAGTTGGCTAGTGCCAAGGTAAACGAGGGTGCGGAGAGTGACGAGGATGGTGAATAACCTTTAAGAAGCACCCTTGGCTTGCGCCGGTCCCTCAAGGGACCTCATGTGTAGAAGAGTGGCGAAGCACTCTCTCACTTACATTCCACCCAAGAATAAGGTTTTGAGGCTGTGGGATGAGTCATAGCAATGCTTGCATTGCCAGCATTTGCTTTGTGCGCTGTGCCAGGTAAGGGTCGGCTTTTATGTTGTTGGCATGAATTAGTTTTTAATTTGAAATAATCTTATGTTGACTTGTGAATGCCAATTGTTAGTATTAAAATATAACTATAAAAAAGGATAAATAGAAATGAAAAAGGGAAAAATATTAGCAGCGTTACTTGTTACTTTTGCTTCTAGCACTGCGATGGCTGGAAGTGCGACGAGTAACTTCCAAGCAAGTGCAGTGCTAGAAGGAAGTTGCACGTTGACAGCCACCAATGTGGATTTTGGAACTATTAACCAATCAGAGGCCACTAATGGAACTGGAACCATCACTTATATCTGTAGTAAGTCTGTTCCATATTATGTGACTATTAATGCTGGTAGTTATGGAAGTGTTGCTGCACGAAAGATGGCTGGTGCGGTTGCGGGAAATACTGATAAGTTGGCCTACAACCTTTATGCTGACGCTGCTACACAAATAATTGTTAGTGGTAACCGTTACGGTGGCGATGGCGGATTCAGTTATTCAGGAGACGGAACTGGCAAAGTTGAGACAATAACCGTTTATGGAAAAGTGGAATCAGGTCAATATATAAAACCAGATACATACGCTGATAATTTGACTGTTTCAGTGTATTATTAATTCCATAAATTTAACAAGTGCACCTTCGGGTGCTATTTTTTAGATTGCTACTCCATGTGGGCCTGAGTTAAACTGTTAAAGCTGACGCTAGTTCAGCTAACCTATACAGCAGGCATCTGATGAATTGGGCAGATAGTGGCACGAATTAACTTAAGAAAATTTATCGCTGATTTGTTATCACTTAAAAATCATGCTTAAGTCGATACCTAAAGCTATATTGATATTTTCTCGCAATACGCTAGTCTCGTTCTAGGGGTAAATTAGGAGATTCCCCTTTGAAGAATGGACGATATGAAGAAGATGGCTTGGAACTTTGGTATTTTAATGATCAACTGCATAGAGAAGATGCCCCTGCGTGTATAGAGAGTGATGGTTCAAAATCCTGGTATCACCAGGGGGAGTTGCACAGAGAAGATGGTCCAGCAGTCATATGGGGAGATGGTGCCAAGGAATGGTGGATTGGTGGCCTTAGACACCGTATCGGCGGTCCTGCAGTCGTCAATGCGGACGGTAGCTGCTCTTGGTATAGAGACGGTCAGTTGCACCGTGTCGACGGGCCAGCAGTAGAAGCTGCTAGTGGAGCAAGGGCTTGGTACCAAGAGGGAAAGCTACACCGTATGAAGGGGCCGGCTGTAGAAGGTTCTGACGGCGTAACGGAGTGGTACCGGTATGGGATTAAGATTCCAGACCAAGACTTCCTACCGAAGCCGTTTGACTCCAGAAAGCTTGCCTATGTTAGTGGTTATTACGGTAAGTCAGTGAAAGTTGTAGAGAACAGAATTTTGGCTCTGAGAAAAGATTTTTTTGACGAAGGTGAAACGTCTAGAGGTGTTAAGCCGAAGTGGTAATCCTCGCCGTTTAGATCTTCTTCGTCTATTTCGTTCTATGGTGGTAGATTCTAAGCCCGAAAAAGATGAACGTACGTTAAAGTTGGATATCAATTATGAACACTCGGTTTAAGTTCTGAGTTGATAATGCCTTGGCCGGTTGGCAAGGTATTCCGACGAACGACAACTGCACGGGGAATTATGAAGAAGCTGCACCAGGGGTATGGAGGCAAATGTATTGGCGCCGCAAGGAATGGCTTGCTGGTCATCGTGGTGGTTTTGACAGGCTGTGCAGCAGTTCGGGGAGAACCGCCACTGGTGATCTACGGCCAGGTCGTTGCGGCACAGCCTCGCCAAGTGCTGGAGCAGCATGCAAACCCGACTGGTGCTGTAGTCGGTGGTGTGGCCGGTGGTGTGTTGGGCAATCAGTTTGGCAAGGGCAATGGCAAAAAGGCCATGACGGTCTTGGGTGCTCTCGCTGGTGCTGCGGCCGGGAGTCAGGTTGGAAAAAGGGAAGAGCTGAGATCCGTCATGGATTTGCAGGTAAGGATGCCTGACGGTGCGGTAGTGCCGATCACGACCAGTGATGTGGGTTTCAGGATTGGTCAGACGGTGAAGATTACTCAGCAAGGAAAGCAGGCAACGATTGAAGCGGTAAATTGAATCAATTTTAGAAAATGAAAAGCACCTTCGGGTGCTTTTTTACTTTTCAAGGATTCAGTTCACGTGAGTTGCTTTTGTTGCTCTATGGATATGGCATAATTTAGAGAACAGCAATGAGACAAGGATAGTGCACATGATATTACCGATAGTTGATCCCTTCAGCCAGCCGTTTGAAGTGTGGACCACCAGAAATGCTACTCAAGAAGAAATGATAGCGAATTACCGGCGAACTGGAGTGATGTACGCTACTACCAACGATAAGTTGATCACTACCGTAACTAACGGATTTGAAGCGGCTATGTACATGGCTCAAGTAGGGGCAGATGGCGCATTAGGCAATCATGTCAATCATGCCTTGGACAGCGATTACAACTATAAACAGTGGCGCCTCGCCATGCCAAGGGCAACTCCGCAAGGACTTAAAAATTACAAAAGCAGCTATCCCCATTACGATGCATATGAGGTAAACAAGGAGATCAACGAGTTCGGGCACTACCTCTCACCAGGGCAGGTATTGTTCCATGCGGGAGTATGGCCAGGTGGGACCGAGCTAGTCACGGATAGGCCTTTGTCGACCTCTCTCTGTCCTCAAGTCGCTTTGAGAAATGCAGACCACAACGGTAAGGCTTACGAAGCGGGGCGTATCGATCTACTCGTCATACGAGTTGCAGAGTCCGCGACAAAGGCGTTCGCGTACAAACGTAAGGGTATGGCTCTTGGCCATGAGAACGAGGTAGTGTTCGCCGCTGGCGCAAGTCTGTCGTGGTTCTCTGAAACACTGGTGAGGAAGGACTACCCAGCAGGAAAGGCTTTTCATGATGGTAAGCATGTGCCAGCCTACGTACTGGAAATTGATTTGACCTGACCACCCATTGTCATACTGTCTCGGCAACAATGGGGAGTATAGTTAGTTTGCTGCCCCTTGGCTGGCGCCAGTCCCCAAGGGGAACTTCATGTATTGGAAGAACGTCGGAGCGTTCTGGCTTACAGATCTTGACAGAGTTAAATGATTTTGTAAGTTGTTCTCTAAAAGGAGAGCAACATGAGTATCAGGAAAATAAAGAAAAGAAATAGCTTTAGACGAAAAACCAACTATCGAAGAAAGGTATTTAAGATGAAATTTGTTGAGTTATATGGTGATTTGTATCCATTAAATGACCGAGTTATCTTCAAGATGAAAAACCATCCCTATGGCTTGCAAGAAATATATATTCATTACACGGATGGTAGGGAAGATGGAATTTTAGTTGGTGACGTCACAAATCAAAAAAGCCTCACGACTGAGAAGAAGGTTGAGATCGCATTGAAGGGCAAGATCAGAGAGATAAATATCTTTCATTGATTATATTTTTCATGGCACATAGACCACTTAAGTGGTCTGACTGTTTTGGTGTTTCATGGCTTTAACTTGAAAGATTTATCAATTTTAAGTGTCCTTTTTTGTTTAATAAAATCTTCTCTTAGCTCGCTAATCGTCTCTTTGGTTTCAGCAGAACTTCTGATATTAGGGCTGTCATGTTGATCGAAAGAATATTTAGATCCTGGAAGATACTTCTTTGCTTTCGTTCCTAAGAATTCAATAGCATGATCGGTTGCGACAGCAGCCTTATGAAATACACCCATGCCAAGTCTCAAAAACTTATTTTTCTTCAAGCCGTTGCTGTTTGCCAACTTATTTTTGATGTCAAAAGCAAGCCCCATGCTTGGACTGTCTAGCTTACCATCTACTAGAATGTTGTTTGAATCTTGAAAGAATTTCGTTTCTTTTGATGCTTCTGAAGATTGTTCTTTGACGCTTTTCTCAACGGCAGGGATGATTTCGCCTGTGTATCTGGATAATTTCTTGTTGGATATTATCTCATTGAATTCACTTTCTAGATATTGTCTTCCATTTAAGTACCATGATACTGTTCCATTAAAGTATTCATTTGCTGGCCCATCTTCCCTGTGCCTTAATCCATTTCTATACCAAAACTTAGAACCGTCTGATAATTCACAAGCAGGACCATCTTCTCGATGCTTTTCCCCATTGGCGTACCAGAGCATTGTTCCGTCTTGATATTCGATGGCAGGTGCATCCTCGCGGTGAAATGTGCCGTTTA
This sequence comes from Janthinobacterium sp. PSRC1-1, assembly GCF_049897525.1. NCBI lineage: Bacteria > Pseudomonadati > Pseudomonadota > Betaproteobacteria > Burkholderiales > Oxalobacteraceae > Janthinobacterium > Janthinobacterium sp. PSRC1-1. The sequence continues at coordinate 35,096 of NZ_JAFCWK010000016.1, read as the reverse complement.
CATACCAATACACATCACCAAACTCAACATGTCTTCCATTTTTCATCTATATTCTCCTTCAACTTCAATTATGCTAGTTAAGGTAAAAATAATGTCAATAAAAAATTGATGAATTTCATGATGAAAAATAAGCACTCAATTGAGTGCCTATCGGAATACCTATTGTAAAAATTATAGCTTCGGTTTTTCTGTATTGTTGGTTTTTTCTGATTTTTTTCTTAATGCCAGCATAGCTGAGACAATGTTTGAAATATCACTGAGTTGACTGTCATCAAGTGTTTTAAGCGCCGACTGTACACTCTTGACCTTGTCAATTGGAAAATCCGATTTGGTGTATTCCACGCCGTTTAAGAACCATTCAGTCATGCCGTCAGGGTCTTCAGTAGCAGGGCCATCATCACGATGAAGCTTTCCGTGCTGATACCATTCTTTTCTGCCATTAGAAGCTTCAAAGGCAGGACCATCCTCTCTGTGAAGCTTGCCGTGTTGATACCATTCTTTTATCCCATTATCAGCTTCAAGGGCATGACCATCTTCACGATGCAGTTTGCCGTGCTGATACCATTCTTTTCTGCCATTAGCGTGCTCAATTGCAGGTCCGTCTTCTCGATGAAGCTCACCATTTAACCACCACTGTTTACTGCCATCAGGACTCTCAACAGCGGGACCGTCTATACGATGTCTATTTCCATGTTGATACCATGAATTTGTTCCATCGGCCCACTGGCAGGCAGGGCCATCCTCACGGTGAAGCTTGCCATTAATCCACCATTCTTTACTACCGTCTACTTTTTCAATCGCGGGACCATTTTGACGATGTATAAATTTGTTTAACATCCAAACTATCTTCCCATCTTTTTTCGTTACTGGAATAGATTCTCCTACGACTGCTTCATTGATATTTTTCATATTTCCTCCATAATAATTAATCTTATTAAATTGAAGGAATAAATCAAGGCTGTGAATGCAATAAAATCCCCATGAAGTAGTTCGTTACATTTATCAATGTTATCGCTCGTTCTGATCCATTAGATGTCGAGCGGCAGCTTTCGTGTTCGTGACTTGTTCCAAGCGATCTTGCAGACCTGTTCTAGCACTTGCATGACGCTTTCGCGGTCGTAGACCGACACGTCTTCCAATGCCAAATAAATACGCTTGGCTTGATCTTCAACGCGAACGCTGCTATCCATGATCAGTTCGTCCAAGCCACATTCAAAAATGTCGGCCATGTCGGATAGCCTAGTGATCGACGGCTCTGCCGTCCCCTGCTCGTATCTTGCATAAGCTGCTGTTCCTATGCCAAGCCTTTGAGCGACCATGTCTTGGGTGTAGCCGGTCGCTTCCCGTCGCCTTTTGATCCTGGAACCAATCTGTTTCTTTAGCTTTTCGTGCTTTGCTTTTTGCTTCACGCTGTCATTAGTCATGATGATATTGTAGTAGTAGTTAAATTCATATGATTTTGACTGATAACACGGCAGAGTTCAAGGGAAAAGGAGCGCACTAGAGTGATGATCTAGTGTTGAGGTGCGAGTAAAGTGTGATTTTTTCGTTGCTTACCAATTTCAAACGCTTTGTTGAAATATAAGAAATTGAAAGTTGTCATTTTGTATTGAATCCTGCAAGATAAATTCCATGCTTATAAATGCTAACAAATAATGTTCTTGCTTCGGCAGACTTAGTGATAAATTTGCTGTGGTGCTCACCTACTATATAGTAATCTCCAATATCAAGATAGACCTCATCGCTGTCTATTGAAATACGGCATGTCTGTAATAGGTCAGGCTGTTGATCAATAATTGAGTCAGGTAGCTCCATATGAATAATTCCAGCATTCTTGTTTTTGTCCTGTTTGAATAAAATTGTTTTTGCAATGATGAATGGTTTATAGGGGAGGCCATTTTCCATTATGATGTTGAAAACCGTCTTGTTTCCATTATTGGCTTGTATTGCACTCATAGAATTCTCCTTTGTAGTGTAATACAAATTAATGAATTTTTAGAAAAAAACAAGAGGGTAAAATTTTTGAAAAGCTTTCTAAGCCGTGAATACGTGTTGCGATAGAAAAAAAGCACCCAAGAGGATGCTTTCATTTTATGCAAACAGGGCTTCAAGCCTACGCTTTTGCTTGTTCTTCAGGCAAGACATCAGCAACGGATAGTTATCCAAGATTGTCTTGGTCAGTTCGTCATGCAGCTTCGTGAAGTCGTCTGAACTCATGAATTCAATCACTGAACGTGGCGTTTTCGGCATACCACAGATCGTCATTCCCGCTTGAACCATGAAGTAGCTGTTGTAGCCAATCAGCAGTTCCTTGATACGCTCGTCATGATTGAAGCTCCACTTCTTGAAAACCTCGAGCAGAGCCTTTCCCTCATTGGTCTTGGCAAAGCTAAAAATCCTGTCATTCATTCCGTTGATGCAGTATTGAAGGCAGTTAATATTTTTCATATCCGCTCTCCTTATGCCGCAACCAGATAGGTCATTTCTTCATCCATGAGCTTATCGAGCTCCCCCACGATAGTTGCTTCATCCCCAAGCGCGGTGAAGATAAGCTCAAGCTGCGCTGCCTCGATGCGGGCCTTGGCCATCTCAAAAAACCGTGTGTCCTTCTCAAAGCCAATGGCATTCCTACCGTGCTTCTTTGCGATCACCAGGGTAGTTGCCGAACCTGCAAAAGTATCGAGCACCACGTCTCCAGGTTTACTGTGGTTCTTGATCAAGGGCTCAATCATCCAGGAGTACTTTTCGGTTGGATGCTTGGTGTCCTTCCTACCGATGGGACCCTCGTAGACCTGTGTCATTTCGGACTGCTTACCGAAGTTGAAGGTGTACTGTTTGCCTTTCGTAAACCACACGGCTTCTTCGATAGTAGACCTGTAATTCCAGCCAGTACTTGGGACAGGGTTTTTTTTCTTGAAGTAGATCTTGTTCTTGAAGTTCAAGTGGAAGTCACGCTCGATGTAGTGAGCAATCAATCCAGTATATTTACGGTCCAAGAAGAGGATAAGGGAGCCGTTGTCTTTGAGAACCCGGACGAACTCAGCAATGAAGGGCTTGAGCCATTCATAGTAGGCTTCAATGCACGGCCAGCTATCTTTGAAGTCGTGACCCCATGCGTCTTCGGTGGAAACGATTTTCCCACCTACCATTGTCAGCTTGTTCTTACTCGCAATGCCGTAAGGAGGATCAGTAAGTACCAGGTCAATGGACTGGTCTGCAACTGCTTTGATGCCAGCTTGGCCGTCGATGTTAAGAAGATAGTTTTGTTCGGTGATATTCATAGTTATTTCCTTTATTTTTTTTTATGTCATATGTTTTTCCCTCCTTCTAAGTGGCTAATGCGCTTAGTTGGCAGTTAGTGGGTTAATCGCTGTAGGTAATTTCTTACCTGTTTGTATGTCGTCGCTGTATGGTGAGTATTATGTTTTAGGGAGGAAATTTTGTACAGCCACTCAAAGGTAGTAACCTAACGTTTGACGTTTAGCTCATTCCTGATCTTTGATTTCTAGAATATTTCACACTATAGGTGAAGACCATGCATAAATTAATAATAAATTTACTTATTGAAATATGGAAAAATAATTTAATAAATATATTGACAATTTAATATATTCAATTAGATTGATTGATGAGCAAGAGACTCCCCAGGTTGTAAGGCTTACTAAGCAAACGGTTTATCCGTTTGCTTTTTTATTGGGCAATCGTCATTGAAGAATGGAATTTATTATCTTGCTTGATATCCCGGAGGAAGGTCGTAGCCTTCCTAACCCCAGCCTACAGCATCCAATATTAATGGTATAAATGCAATTTTTCTTGCCTTTTGTTTTTTGTCTTGTAAATTAATAAGATAAATATAAAAAAGGGGAGTAGACATGAAAAAGATGTGGATTTTATTCTTGGTAACGATGTTGCCAAGATTGGCGTTTGCAAGTGGCCCATTTGAGCCAGTTGCCGACGACATTAGTGTAAAGGTGCTAGGGCAGATATTTGGCTCACTAGTCTCTAGTGGCGGCAATGATGCGTTTGGCAGCGCCGTCTCAACATTTAATGGAGCAATCTTGCTCATTGGCGGCATCCTTGCTACCTACACGTTACTAGCGGGTACCTTGGGAACAGCGCATGATGGAGAGATGTTAGGCAAGAAGTTTTCCTCTGTCTGGATACCAATACGCTATTCGCTTGGGACTGCTCTGGTGCTACCAGTTTTGCCTGGAGGTTACTGCATGATGCAGCAAATGGTCATGTGGTTAGTGTTACAAGGTATTGGCTTGGCCGATCTTGTATGGGACTCATACATGCAAACCCCCGGTGTATCAGCCAATTTGAGTATCAATAAAAACACTGAAGACAAAGTGAAGTTACTAGCCGAAAATATTTTCATGGCTCAGGTCTGTGTTGAGTCTAATAAGAAAGCTGTCGGAGAGACTGATAGTGTGTTGACGATAAAAAGCCGATATAACTATGCTACGGTGTATGACGATAGCAATAGAACCTACAACTTTGGTGATCAAAAAGGTATCGCTTCAGGATGGTCAAAGAACGATTGTGGCGAAGTGACATTTGGGGAAAAGATTGAGAATTCATCTGTAGCAGATGGTCCGACTACAACAAACAGAGGATATTTGGGGCCATTAGATGACTTGTTCCAGCCAACTGATATTCAATTAATCAATAAAACACATGAGCTTGCAACAGCGGCAATGATTGTAGTGGCAGAAAAAGCAGCCCAGGAGCTTGTTAAGGAGGGAGACAACCTGGATGTTGAAGGTGCTGGGAAGTTTTATGCGAAAGCTGTAAAGGTAGCAACTATGGACTACATGGCTGCTGTGAAGACAGCGGCTAACGCGGTTGCTATGTTACCGAGTGACACTACAAAATCTGCTCATAAGTATGGTTGGTTCATGGCAGGTGCCTACTTCATGAACACCGTTGTGACCAATAACAAGATTACTAATGCTTTAGCTGCGGTGCCAGATAGCAAGTTTTCAAAGTCTGCATTTAATGATCAAGCTGAATCGCTGCAAGCTACTGGACTGAAGGTCATTGCTGCTGGAAACCCTGACTATGGTTCAGCAGCTAATGCAATTAATTCTAAGAAGGATAACCAAACTTCTAAAGCGACTCAAGAATTGGGATATAGTGGGCGCCTCATGAATGCACTTACTCGTGGCTTGACTTCTATTGATCTGTATAACTTGAAAAATGACACGAGACATCCAGTCATCGTTATCAACGAAATGGGTTCCAGACTTCAAGCGTTCTGGACAGGAATGATTCTTACACTCATTGGCGTAACTGGTGCTGCTGGTATTGCTTCACTATTTCCTTCAGCGTCTGCGATAGCTACAACGGTATCTAATGCATTATTTATCATAATAGGCTTCCTAGGTTTGCCAATCATGGCCTTGGCTGCTACTTCTTTTACAGCGAGCTACTTGATACCAATGTTGCCATTTATGATGTGGCTTGGCATTTTAGGTGGCTGGTTGATAGCTGTTGTAATTAGTATAATTGCCGCACCATTATGGGCAATTATGCACCTTCACCCAAACGGCGACGATTTGACTGGTAAAGGTGGAAATGGATATATGATGGTTCTTGGACTTCTGTTAAGACCTTGTTTGGCCATCTTCGGCTTCATAGCTGCGATTGTGATCTCTTCTGTAATGGGTGAATTCATCAATAAAGTCTTCTTCCAAGTATTCTCATTTAGCCAGGGTGACGGTAAAGGTCTGGGATTTTTCATAGGCATGATCGCTGGCACAGCTATCTATGTAGGTATTATGTTTTCATTTATTAAAAAAACATTTGGTTTGATGCATATTATTCCTGATGAGCTCATGAGATGGATCGGTGGTGGTGGTGATCAGCTTGGTCAATATGCAGGTAAGATGGGAGAAGGATCACAGGGAAGTCTTGCAGCAGTGGCATCCTTTACTGCTGGGCGTGGTCTTACTCAAAGTATGCAAAATGGTGCAAGACAGTTGGGTGACATTGGTAAGAATTTCAAAACAAAGAAAGACAATGAAGCTAATGAGGCGAAGAATAAGGATTTTCAAGGCTTGAAGAACAAAAAAGAATTTGACGGTCTTAAAGCTGGTATGGATAAATCTTTAGGTGGTGGCGGTGGTGATCAGGTAGCTTCCATGATGGGTATTACGGCTGACAATATTGATAGCTTTGAAAGCCAGGAGAAGATGCATCATTTGACCAATGCTGTCAATTCATTAGAGCCTCATGGAGAAGATGCAGGGGCTGCATTTCTTGGTGCTATGCAAACCTCAGCAGGTGAAGGATTTGCCTCTTACGGAGGCGCAAAGGAGGCTGTGAGTGAGATCTCTAAAGGAATCGTGACAAACTCGTTACTTGCTCACGCAAAGGAGCAGTTTGGTGACGGCGCCGGTGACTACATTCGTTCAGTGGCAAACAACGAGACTGGTGGGATAGACAATGGGAAAGCAGTGAAGGCTGTCAGTGATCTGAAGAAGGCTAAAGATGCTCTTGGCCCCCAATTCCAGGATGTGTTCAATCAAGCAGTCAGCAAAAATCCTAATGATGGCTCTGCAATGATTGCACATATGGCTAAAGCTTATGGAGCAGTAAATGTGGGAAAGAAGAAAGAGGTTGAGCCAGAGCCACTACCTATAGATAAAGGAATATAAAAAAAGCACCCTTCGGGGTGCTTTTTTATTATAGCTTGGGGCTCTCAACCCTTTTAGTCTTTGCATCGATGTATTCTTGATTGGCTCTGCTAACCAAATCATCAATTTTAGCATTGCCCCGTAACTCATTCATATAAGTTTTTACTAAATGCTCTAAGTTGACTCCTTTAATGCCTAATTTATTCATTTTCCTAATGAAAGAAATTTTTCTTCTTGATACTAGCAAGGTCGTAAATATCAATTCACAATCAATGCCACCGTCCTGCATGGTTTGAGCGACAAAATACTCATCGTCGCTTATTTCTGAAAGTCTTTCTTCAATAGAAGAAATGCAATCGTCAGAATTAAGTGCCATTAGATTTCTCCAAAAAATAATAAAATTAAACCAGATGTGCAATAGCAATTTCATATGTTCCTCTCCATTTTGGAACAACATATGAAATAAAAATGGTTAGTCAACTAAAAACACCATTCGGGGTGCTTTTACTTGGTCTTGAGGTTTAAGAGACTTTCAGCTTTCTTGATCTGTTCATCAAGGAAATTTTTACTGGCTTCTGAGTTAATAAGTTCCTTCCAAATTTGCTCAATGTGTTTCTTTTTTTCGGAAGATGAATGAGGAGACGTTGTTGCATGTGTTTCTTTTTTCATTAAATAGTCTTAGAGTTTTTGAGCTGTCTATTGTTAGAGCGTGCATCCTTAATCTCTTCAATTGCATCATCGATACTTATACGACCATTGCTAAGAATTTCTTCGATCCACTCTAATTCAGCAGGGCTCAAATCACTGTCCTTGATACCAATCTTTGTAAGTCGATCAATCAGAATTGATCTGCTGCGAATACGTGAAATTAAAGAAATTATACTGTATATATTTTCACCAACACTCAAATGAAAGATGATAATTTGTTCTTCAATATTTTTAAGAGGGGTAATGCCTCGTGCCTTCAGTTCTTTGCGGACTTGGTTGAAGGGGGTCATATAGCGAATCCTTAAGTAATAATATTTCCACCACTTCATATGCCGTCCTCCTGTTTAGGATCAACATATGAAATGAAAAGTTAAAGTCAACAGCGATGAGTGAAAAAAGCACCCGAGGGTGCTTTAGTGTACCATTTAAAAATTATGCTTTGCCGCTCTTCTTACGGGTTTCCAGGATTGCGGAGGCGTACTCGGCAAGCAGAGGGATTGTAGTGGAGTTGTTGCCATGCTCTGTGCGATTTTCAAGTACCGCATTTGCATTTTGGCTCGCCATTTGCCGAATATCTTCTGGGGTCTTACCTACTTCAATACCGATTTTGGTAGCTGTTTCATGATATGCACGTTGGGCGAGAATCCATTCAGCCAGCATCTGCTGTTGGATCTCATATGTTTTCTTGAAGTCACCACTCACGTCTGCGATTTCTTTCATAGGGCGAGAAAGCAGCTCTCTATGTACTTGTACTTCTTTCTTACTTTCACGAAGTTCAGCCTCAAGTCGCGTAACACGGAGACTCAGAACATCAGCCACCCTAGCTGCATTTTCATTCATACGAGCACTATGTTCAGCATCTGACGCCCGGCGTTCAGCGGCGTGTGACTTAGACTCATAAGAGCGGACCAAATCGTTCTTGCCAATGTTCTCAGCCAGGAGGCCATTAATCACTGAGGTTTGACGTGCGCTCATACTATTCTCCAATTGATGAGTCAACTATAACAGAGGGATTGATAAAATCAAGTGTTGTGCCCCACATCATGAAATATCTAAAATCATTTAGTTGACTGTTAGTAATCTTTGTTGGCGGTATTGATTAAATTTGACATTTCTCTATATTTTTTGAGATACATAGTGACAAGAATTAAAATAGATTCACGAGTAGTATATTGAAAATAATAAAGGGTAGATTGATTGGGCGTTGATTAGTGAGCTATTCAGGTAGGTATCTCATCTACTGGTACTTAACTATAGAAGAAGCAAATAAGAACGTAGTGAGAGTTGAAGTATTGCCTGTCGAGCTGCTGTCACCACGGCATGCAACCACCAGGCAGGACAGGGCAAAAACGCCACCAATCATTTTAAATTTACGCCCGATCATCTTCCGAAGTTGTTGAATTTGCATGCTCTAAGATTTCCCCATATGGGAAGCAAACTCCGTGGATGCAAATGTATCACATCGGTAGGGTTGCGTCATGTCTGCCAAGCCCAAGCCCCCAACTATATTGCCCGCCGAAGACGATCTGCGAGGCGTGGTGGCGTTCAACGTTCGTTTGCTGAGAGTAGGGAAAGGCTGGTCGCAAGAAAAGCTTGCATTGGAGTGTGGATTAGACCGCTCATATGTTTCAGCCGTGGAGCGTTCGCGCTGGAACGTTTCACTCTCTAACATTGAGGCGATTGCCAACTCTCTGGACGTACAGCCTTGGATTTTGCTCAAGCCGCCTAGTAGTGACGCGATCTAGTTCAAGACCTTAGCAGGGATTGAAAGCGGAGTGCTCAGGCTGTCTTCTTGAATGTTCTAGGAGGACACAGGCGAGTTGGTGTCTTTTTTCCCTAGCGTGATGTCATATTTGGTTAACGTTAACTTCTACCAATGATGTTACCAATGCTATGATCAGTGTGGGCACACAAGAGGCTTCCCCATCAAGACCACCTTGATGAATGAGAAAAGGAGAACAGAATGAAAACAAAAAAATCATTCTCCAAAATAGTATTAAAAGCCTTGCTTGTGCTTTTGATGTTATCCATATGCAGTAATGCATACTAAATAAGAAACTGGGGTGACTCTGTTAACGCAGGGTTGCCCCTTTTATTTTATACGAAGAAATTCATTGCCTGTCAACCCTGATTGACTTTCTTAATTGTTTTGTCAAAATAGAAGAACAATGAAAAGGAAAAATATGGGTGAAATATTAAAGACAATAACAGGTCAAGTATGTGGTAATGGTATTGTGACTAATGAAGGACAATTCTTGGTCTATGAATATGTTGAGATAAAGAATGATCAAGAGACAGTTAGGTTTGAAAGTGTTGCTATGAATAAAGAAATGGCGATTGCTATGAAGACTGGCAGAGCTTTCCAGTTCGCTGACTCAAAGAATTTCAATACTCATTTTAAGCATCAATTCCTTTGTGCTGTACAAGCTAAAAACGGCGATGTGGTATCAGATGACAGAGTCTTAAAAGGAGCATTCAAGGTAAGACGATTTCTTGCATTTCTATCTTTAATACCACCGGCTACTATACTAGCTCCATTTGTCTTCAAAAAGGCAGGAGAGATCAAAGCAGCTTCTGAAAAAGTGGGTGAATTTGATCCCATAGATAAGAACTTTTACAGAAACGTGAAGAAGAAAAAGATGTAAGGAAGAGAGTATTTATAACCGTTGTATGATCTCCTGGAAGAGTGTCGTAGCACTCTACACTTACGTGATCAATCATTGGGTAAGGTTATGAGCATCCACCTGGATGCTCATTGTCATGATGCTGCATGGTTTACCTCTCCCTGCTTTGTTTGCGCAGCAAATGAAGTAGGTGCTGCCAGCCGGGCCACTAAACTTTGATCATCTATAGCAGAAATAATTTCACGAAAATTTTTTGTTTCGCCAATTTTCCTTCACTTCTTTGCAGACTAGTCCTTCGGACAATCATTGTGCATGAAAAGCCCATTCGGGATCATGATTTTTGTTGTAAGTCCTTCGGAATCTCCTTTGCTTTAAACCACCCATACATGGGTATATATCTGATAGACACCGTATTGCATATTAGTTGTATTTTCCAACTAAGTAAAACATAGAATATGAATGAATAGTACTACAGCAGAAAAGATCTATTTGCGAGAGAAAATAAAAACCCCTGCACAGAAAAATATTACCAATTAAAAAGCTATTTTGGCTTTTGCCAATTTTTCTTTACTTCTTTGTAGACTCGCCCTTCGGACAATCATTGTGCATGAAAAGCCCATTCGGGATCATGATTTTTGTTGTAAGTCCTTCGGAACCTCCTTTGCTTTAAACCACCCATAAATGGGTATATATCTGATAGACACCATATTTGCATATTAGTTGTAATTCTCAACTAAGTAAAACATAGAATATGAATTAATAGCACTACAGCAAAAAAGATCTATTTGCGAGAGCAAATACAATCCCCGCGCCGAAGAATTTATGCCCATCTTCTATTTAGACCAACCTCTCTATCGATTTCTTTCCAATAGCTTGCAACCGTCCTGGGGGATACTTCGGCACGAAGAGCTACTGTTTTCTGTGTAAGTGGCATTCCTGCTGTCTTGAGTCCTATTGCGGCCTCTATAACAGCATCGCGAGTAGTTTTCTTAGCTGTTGTGTTGGAGTGAGCATATGCGGCCCCAGCAGCCTGCTTGGCCTTCAATGACATCTCTAGTGGCAATTTCATTACCCCACGGTTCTTTCCACCGTTTCCGATAGTCGCTTGATTTCTCCATGTCCAGGTGCCAACTGACTTGGAAACTGTTAGGGCTTCTTTTGCTGGAAGAACCCCATATTGGCAGTCTATGAAGGTTTTGTTGATAGACTGTGCCTTACAATCAACAACATGCTGAAAATCAATATAGGAATATGGTTTTTCAACTTCTTTGTAAGACCATTCCCGTAGGTTATCAAACAAAGATGTATTTCTACCTCCTAGCTCACCCTCAACCTTTCTTTTTTTCTTATGACCTGTTAAGTCTAGTCCCCACTCCTGAAAATCCTCTAGGTCATATTTAACGTCGTGATAAATCGTCTTCCAACAGTCATGCATAGGATTCTTGGCAAACTTGCCAAGGTATGCTGTATCGGCCTTTAAAACACTCGTTAAGGCAAGATCGGTATTTTCATAGTATTTCTGTGGCGCTCGCCTAGCGTTCTCAGTGTAATAGACAGGTGTTCTCAGTTCATAAAAATAATGGCAACGTGCATTGTAGGGGTTGATGACTATGTAGGTTGGTGGAGGTAGTCGTTTTTCTTCCCAAAGAAAAGCTGAACCAAGAATATCAGGGCTTCCGTTTGTTTGGTTAACGTCATCTATGTCAATGATTATGTATTTTTTATACAACTGATGAACTTCAATGTAACGATAAAGAAGAGCATTCTCTTTTTTTCTAAATCTTGTCCCGTACTCAAAATCGTTGGTGCTTCTAACTTTGGCTGGCAATGACTCAATAAAATTATTAAACATAAATATTCCTTTATTTTTTGCAAAATCCAGGAGTATTCTGAAATTCCTTATTGACATCTTAATCTAAATACGTTTTAATATCTAAATCAGGTCAAGCCGCCACAGCTTATAGAATTTTCCTGGATTTTAAATGCTCAAGTTTAGTCGCTTGGGCATTTTTCATTTGTAGAATAGTTTTACGAAATAATTCATTGAATGTCAAATAAGTCAATTAAATTTAGATTTAAGGAACTTTAGATTTAAGGAACTTGTGATCTACGGTCTATGCTTATCAATGACACGGTGGACTCCTTGTGAAAGCAGCTAAGGTAAAAAATTAAATGAGTGATGAATATCACTGCTATGTAGCTGGATACTCTGCCGAAGATGCCCCATACAGTGAAGCTAACGGTCATTCAAAGGAAAGCGGCATTATGAGATCTGTAACTAACAGCAGAGAAAAAAACCAATAACGAACCGTAAGTGCCTGTGGGTGCTTTTTTTCGTCTGCTTGGTGTCCTGGAAGAGTGTCGTAGCACTCTACACTTACGTGATCAATCATTGGCTAAAATTATGAGCATCCTGGTGGGTGCTCATCGTCATTTTGCTGCATGGTTTACCTCTCCCTGCTTTGTTTGCGCAGCAAATGAAGTAGGTGCTCCCAGCCGGGCCACTGACTTCAATGAACCACAATTAACTTAATGCTATATCTTGGCTATCGAAACAGGACAAGCCTAGTTGATATGATTAATAACGGAGGAAACGTTCATTAGGGGCTATACGTGCAATACAGGTGTATTTTTTTGTATATTGTTAACTAGGAGCACCTATGCGATAAAAGCCTTTTAAATACGATTTAAACCTACTATTCGTCTACCCTACGGCGTTGAGCAATGGGTTTTGTCAATAATTATTTGGAAAATCTTTCTCGGGCTTCCTTATCAGTCAATGGCTGAATCTTTCCATCAATAGTAAGTGAGAAAAATCCAGAATTTCCTGGCTTGTAATAGAAATCTTTACGTAGCACTATCTCCATGTGTTGGTAAAAATAGATACCAGGGGTCTTTAGATTGATTTTGTAATAGGTTTTATTTTGCAAGCTTTCACACCTGCCTTTATTTTGTCGGCTATTGATGTCTTCCCATTTTGTAATCTCAATACAATTAGGAGCGTGATTGGGAATAAATGCCCCCTGAGTTTGTGTGAAAATCTTAAACGGCAGGTTGGTTCCAGGGTATTTTGCTTTAGACTTCTTTCCTGATCCTTTAAGAAGTTTGTTTGCTGCTGCTTCTAGCTTTCTTCTTTCTGCAATATTCATATAAATCCTTAATATCTTATTTATATATGAAATTTATGAAATTTAAAGGATTTTGTCAAGTTTTTGCGCTTTCCAATTTTATTCTATTTCATAGAACCTCTACGAGAATGTTCTTTGCTTGACTGAGTCATCATCATCTTTGCTTGGATGATGATTAATTAATATGTTTATAGATAGTACATTGCTTTACCTTGTTTCTTAAGAAACTGCGGCAAAGCCTTATCCCTTGCAAACTGGAAAATTCTCAACAAATTTGAGTTCCAGAGCAATATTGCTCGTCCCGAGTTTATTCAATTAAACTGCGGCCCGTGAGGTTGTTAGCAACCTTTCCGAATCCTGGTTTCTTTCTACCAATCTAACGGTAGGGTGCAGGGTATCCAGGACCTTCCTTTTAAAGAAGTAAGCCTAAACCTATATTTGCTCGCACCATCCAACATCTGGCTTGTGGCAGATCGGTACGAATAATCTGCCGTCAGTAGCTTTGAAAGAAGCTCCACTATCTGCATAGTGGCACTTGTGCTATTGGACTCGTTTCATTTGGCTAATTTAGTAGATTCTCACCTTCTACTGTTCGGACTTATCTTATGCCGTATCGCTGTAATTGTTTCGCCAAATTACTTTACTTTTATGAGTCATGCTCTTTTCGTCACACAAATGACTAACTGAATACTTCCAGAATATTGAAATTGCTTGTTGGGTGGATCACAGGATACTTCCTGGTTGCCAATTAGTTCCCAATCACTCAAGTTCTGCATTTGTTCTTCGCTCTGTAGCGCAATGAACAACAAGCTTTCTCAAAATTCTGTATTCTTCCTAGATTGAACGACGCTGAGTAAGGGGTCTTTTTAATCGCTTGATCACTCTCGCTGCCCAATGACATATAACACTTCAATCTATCTTTCTGGGCAAAAAAAATGCCCTTGATTTTTTACCAAGAGCAACTCATAAAATTAATTGTTGACAAATTTATATTAATATACTATTATCAAATTGTTCTTGGTAGTACACTTATATTGTAAATTTTTAATTTGTCAAGAGGTGTACTGTTAGAAACCGGGTGGTGCCGAATCTAACAAAATAAAAGGCTAGTCTTAACTGACTGGCCTTTTATTTTTTATTCGTTTTTTATCAATTTAAAAATACCCAGCAGTACAGCTTCTGGTCAGCCGTCTTATATTCTTGAAGGAAAAAAAGCACCCGTAGGTGCTTTTCGCATTTTTACCTAGTGACTTGGAGATACCTAAGCCAAGGGAAACGTTGCCCCTGAATCACTTAATCAGGAACTGATTCTTGTCTTTGCCATCGAGCCACCGTGGAGGACGTCCACGACCTGTCCAGGTTTCGCCAGTGGCATCATCGCGATACTTTACAGCGACTGACTTGGGAGCTTTGACAGGCTTCGTTTTGGTATCTTTCAGGTCTTCAATGCTCAGATCATATGTCTTCATGATAGAGGCGATTTCTGCCTTGGCGCCTGCAATTTCGTCCTTGCGTGCAGCTTCGGCAAGTTGTTGCAGTTCAGCGATTTTCGCTTGGTATTCCTGATAAGTAGGCATAAGTTCCTTCAATGGTTTGACGATAGATAGCACTTTACACGATTTTTTGTAAATTCCCCAAACCTAACAATAAGAATCATTAATGCATCTCCACGTCGGATGGTCTTTCACTATATGCATGTTTGCCAGAAGAGTGGCGAAGCACTCTCACTGACGTGATCAGGTGCAGAAGAGGAAAAAAGGAACTAGGGGAGTTTTTCGTTTAAATCAACATTCTTATTATCGTCTTCTTCCTGTTCCATAGCTACCAGGTAGCATGAGCCGTGAGTCCATTAGATCTTGGCTGACTTTACGCTTTTCGTCGTATACATTAGCTCGTTTAGGGGCCGAGCTCTTAACGGCAATTGGCTTGGCCGTAGACTGATTTGTAGGTTTAGCTATGGGTTGCTTTGTTGCCTGTATTACTTGCTCAAGAGTGGCGTGTTTTAGCTTACGAGGCTTAGTGTCGGTTAAGGTAAAGTTAAGCTTTGGCTTAAGGTCTGAGATGAAGTCTCGTTCATACGGTGAACCATCGAATAAGAAGAAAATATTGTTTAGGAATGTCAGGTCCTTGAACTTCAATGCATGGTCTGCCGCCATCTGTAGAGCGAGCTTGTAGATACCTGACTGACATAGCTTTTTGAGATCGATCAGGGGGCCGATTTTTGGATTAGCCAACGTGTTTATGAATTTCTTCAGTTCTGCAATCTGCTTTTCATCCATGCTCTGCTTTCACTTTTGATCCAGTGCTAAAAACGGAAGGAGACCTTGGCACTCAGTGCTGAGTCGAATTTACCGCTTAAGTGTCAAAGTTGTTGTTCCTTGCTGAGATACCTTGGTCGTCTTGAATCCAGCCCTTTTTAATATATTCATCATAGCAACTGACTGCGGATAGCAGCGTGCGTATATTTCTTTAGCTTTGGTCATACTTGGAATGTCATTGACAAGTTGCTTCCCAATACCAGTTCCTCTGACGTTAGGCAGTATGGATACCAGGTGAATTTCCATCTTTTGGTGCCATGAACCAGGCATGTCCTCTAACAGCAGGACAAACCCAACACGTTCTTCCCCTTGTTCGATAAGTAGCATCTTTGCCCCGGTTCCATGACGTGGATTGCCAGGTTCAAATGGGTAAGGCATGTCGTTCACCGCGCAAGCCATCTGGTATCTGAGTCCTTCCTGTATATCCGGGTCTGATGTGCCGAACACGTCTGAAAAATGACCATCTTGCGCCTCTGCGGTACAACGACCAATGATGAAATCAAATTCCCCTACAGTGGCAATTTCTCGATATTTTAGACGATGTTTGGCTTTGCTAAATATTTTTCTGAACATTTGATTATATTATTTTGACTAAATTTATCAGATATTTTTAGGAGGTATTGTTGACATTAACTCCTATCGATGTATAAATATTCATATCAATAGGAGGTAAAAATGAAAAAATATGAACCAACTTATCTAGACATGCTTGTTCTTTGTGGTGTCGTCTTGTTGGTCGTCGGCTGTGGTTGGGTGTTTTTTAGCTGGTTTTAACCACATTAAAATTATCGCGATTGCCCAGAGAACCAATCCTAACCAGCCAAAATCTGTAAGTAGATTTATACTTGGTGATGTTGATTTTTTATAGTTAAAAAATAATATCATTATGTTGGCAACGGTGATAATTGAACCGATTGCAACCAGTTGAGAAAATAATTCATCGACGACGTAGCTCATCATATCTCTATCTGGATTGATCGAATTTTTGTCTAACACCAACTGGACTAGCTTTGTCACAAGCAATAGCAAACCACCACCAAGAACGATCCCCCAAAATAATCTACTATCGAAATAATTAACTATTTTAAGAAATTCGTCATGATTTAAAGTTGGATTTTTTTCTGGTTCTAAAGATTTGTAAAAGTAAGCGATTATTGGGAATATTAACGATACGCAAGCCCATAAGCAGACACTCGTTAATATCTTAGCTGGCGTGGACGGGATGTTCTTTTCTAGTTTCATTTTATTTTATTTTTCATCAAGAAAAAAGCACCCGAAGGTGCTCTTGCTTTTTACTGCCCTATGAGCCTTAGACTGCTTTGAATTCGGCTTCAGTGATTTCACCCAACTGGTCCTTGTTAGGAACCTTGCCTTCACGGCTTGCCAACTTCTTCAGGAAGTTGATTTTGGCCTTTTTTTCGGCAGGAGTAACCAGCCATGCATCAACAGACTTACCAGCCTTGTAACTTGCAAAAGCACCTTCAGCTTCCAGGAACTTTGGAGGGTGGGCCAGCCACACACCAGTCTCTTCGCCCTTGGTGGATTTAAGCGGCTTTGTCATGACGCGAGTGCCAGCGGCTTTGTTTGATGCGTTGGCTGTAGAAGCACGTGCGACAGGCGCGGCATGAAGACCGAGTTCAGAAGCAGTGAAGTTAAACAGCTCGATTTGCTCCAGGACACTTGCCAAGGCAGCAGGACGTTCGGACTGCAACTGAGCGGCTACCATGTCTTCAAATTCTTTGCGTTTTGCAAGGATGTCAGCCAACGAGAGTTTTTTTGCTTCTGCCATGAATTTCTCCAGTAAATGCGTTAGATAGTTAGACTGTAGTAGCTTGAAAGGTTCAACAAGACACTACATTGCCGTTTTGCTTGTTGATGGTGGTACTTTATGACGGATAAAACGCGACGTCAACTATCTTCTTGGTTTTTGTGATCTTTCTCCGCCAGATTAAATATATGGTATCTATTAAGATGCCTGCGTCATAAGACGAGTCAAGAAAGCCAATAGAGTTTGTTTATTTTTAAAGTCTTCAAATTTTATATCTTTGAGTCCTTCGCCAATTTTTGTGAATTTATTGAAGACTTGTTTTAATAAATCTTTTTCATCCAGTGAATGTTCATTTTCATGCATCCACTTGACTGCGGCTAACATAGCAAAGGTGATAACTGCTGCGATGCCTGCTGCTGCAAAATCCAAAACCAGGGTCGGCGGTAAGAACGACTTTGCCCACAGAAACGCCGTAGTACCGATTGATTGTCCTGCAAAGGTAGGCAGTAGGGCCAGAGCAGAGGATTTACTAAGTGCTTCGCCTTTATACAGATAATTGAGGGCTGTTATCGATGCTATTTGAGTCGCCGTGATATAAGCCGCACTGCCAGGAATGAAAGCCTCAGCGGAGACGGCAGCGATTGCAGAACTAATGATTCCAAGTGCGTAGCCTTCTTTGTTCTTAAGGTGTCTTGCGAGAAGTATGTCTTTTTTATGTGTTTTGAGAAAAGAAAATATTTCTTCTTTCACTTCTTCAACCCCCCTTAAATCCATGGCGGCAGATTTGCGCATTTTTGGATCAAAGCCTTTGGTACATGTTCCCCAAATCTTATCAACACCTAATACTACTTTCCATTGATTGACAACGCCTTCATACGCTTCTTCTTCAAGATCATCCCACTCGTCAATTTTGTTGAGTACAACAATCGTTTTTTTTGCGCTTCTTTGAAGATCTTCAAAATTTGATTTTTGTGTGGCATCAGCGGAGCCTGTGACGACAAATATTCCCAAATCAATAGATGTCAAAAAACCTTTAGTTTCTTCACTATTTTCTTTTCTGACGTCATCCAAACCAGGACAGTCAATGATAAGTACTTGATCATCGAGCTTATAAGGTGTGACTTTTGTAGTCACCCCTGAGTGAGCGCCTACAATAGCTATTGGGTCTGTACGAGTGCAGCCAAGGATGGCATTAAGAAGGGAGCTTTTACCTGCACTAACTTTCCCAACAAGTGCAATATTGACATGCTGGTCAAAGTTTGGCGATTTTTCACTATATGCTTTATCAAAAGTTTTTTCAAAATCTTTTTTTGAGTCTTCTGCATTCATAAATTATGGCGGTACTTATTTGAGTTGGTTAAGTGATGGAAGTGATGTGCTCACCTCCTGTGGGGGAAGCTACTGTAAAGCTTATCACTAATTCTTTCCTGATGGAAATTTTTGCTGTGCCTATCAGAAAACCGGGCAAGGCTGTGGTTCAGTGCTCAAGGATTTGAGTAGGTGGAACGGTTATGGGAAGATTCTTAAATTTAGACGTTGTGGTTGGCGCATACATTAAGTGTCCATCTCGAAAAACCACCTCTATGTATGAACTTAGTTCCTGTCGCCGTAGTATGCATTCGTCATGGTTGATGAGCTATGACCAGCCAACATCATGATTTCGTCCTCAGACAGTGCCTGACCAGATCGCAGCTTGGCAAACAGTGCAGCCAAGCGATCAGGCATTGCTTGAATTGTGGTTTCAACCGTTTGAGGTGACACTCCCATCTCCTTGGCAATCTGGAAGTTGTTCAACCGTTTTTGGCGAATGAGCTTGGTCAGGGCTGTCCTTCGTGTGTCATGAAAATGAAGCCGTGTCGCGGCATCGTCATAAAGACCAAGCGCTTTCAACGCATCAACCCAGTATTGACGGAAATTCCAGGGTGTCAGTTTGAAGATGGGACCTCTGGCAATGCGATTAGATTTCAGCCATTGCCTGAATTCGTCGTCGTCGGGGATCATGATGTCCCTTGGTTTGCCATTCTTGGTTTTTGGCAAGTGGATGGACCAAAGATCTAAATTCACGTTTTCCCATTGAGCATTGAGCACTTCGCTTTTTCGTGCGCCAGACTCAAGGCAGGAAATGAAGAGGTAGTAGGGCTCTTGGTTGGCTTTGAGCTTCAGCCACTCAGCAATCTGTACTGCCTCATCATCGGACAGAACCCGTTTTCGTCCAAGAAAAGGCTTGGGCTTTTCGCCCTTGGGAAGCATCTTTACTGGGTTCATCAACCCGTTTGGGAACTGTTCAGGATAGAGCTTATAGACCTTTTCAAACGCCGAACTGATCGTGGAGATTTCACGAAGAATGGTGTTGTCCTTGATTCCTGCCTTCCTTCTTGAGTCCATGTAGGCAATGAGCAGCCAGAAGTTGACGGTGTCGATTTTGAAGCTGCCGAACTCAATGAAGTCCTTGTCGTAAGTTCGGCCCAGCATTGCATCGACAATCGTATTCTTGTAGCGATAATTATCAAGCTTTGCCCCAAGGTCGTTGATGTACACTGGAATAGCTGGAATCGCTTGAAGGCAACGGTTATGGTTGCTCTTGAGTGAAGAGGCGGCGTGCTTGCTCATGTATTGTTCGAAGTAGTCCCTCAGAAGCCGTCGCATGTCAGGCATCTCAAGTTGATACTTCATGTCAAAAATGAGATTTTGAGGAACCCCAGTGTTGATACGGTGAAGTTCCTGAGTTTCCCAGGACCGCGCCACGGCCTCGTCCTCAAAGAGCTTGGAGATGTTTTCACCGCCTTTGCGGATCTGGACTCGCCAGCGCGTGACACTGACTTTGCGGCCAGTTTCCTTGTTCAAAACCTTGTATTTGATCGGGTACACCGACATGTTAAACTCCCTATTCGCACAATGATTTTCCGTGGTGCATTTAATTGTGCATGAAAACCTATGTTTTGTGCAATATCACGGTCTATTGCAGATATAACTCACTGATTTTTAACGAGTCCAAATAAGTGTATCGCGCTTCAACAAGTCGCAGCAGGACGCCTTGCTGCCCTTCGTCGAATCGGGCCTGGTGACGTTCATCGGTGCAACGACGGAAAACCCCAGCTTCGAAGTCAATTCGGCGCTGCTGTCGCGCGCGCAAGTGTATGTGTTGAAATCGCTCAACGAAGACGAGATGAAGCTGCTGCTGGCCAAGGCGCAATCGACGGCCCTGACGCACCTGACGTTTGACGAGGCGGCCGCCGACACCCTGATCGGCTACGCGGACGGCGATGCGCGGCGTTTCCTGAATTTGCTGGAACAGGCCGAGACGGCCGCCAGCTCGACGGGCACGACGACCATCGACGCAGCCTTCGTTGACAATGCGCTGACCCTCAATTCGCGCCGCTTCGACAAGGGCGGCGACAATTTCTATGACCAGATTTCCGCGTTGCATAAATCCGTGCGCGGCTCGAACCCGGATGCGGCCCTGTACTGGTTTTGCCGCATGATCGATGGCGGCGCCGACCCGCGCTACCTGTCGCGGCGCATCGTGCGCATGGCCTGGGAAGACATCGGCCTGGCCGACCCGCGCGCCTTGACCATGGCCAACGACGCGGCGGCAACCTATGAACGCCTCGGTTCGCCCGAAGGCGAGCTGGCCCTGGGTCAGGCCGTGATTTATCTGGCCATCGCCGCGAAAAGCAATGCCGGCTACAACGCGTTCAACACGGCCATGGCGTTTGTGAAGAAGGATAAATCGAAGGAAGTGCCCGTGCACTTGCGCAATGCGCCGACCAAGCTGATGAAGGAACTCGGTTACGGCCACGCCTACCGCTACGCGCACGACGAACCCGATGCGTATGCGGCCGGCGAAACCTATTTCCCGGACGGTATGGCCGAGCCGGGCTGGTACCAGCCCGTGCCGCGCGGCCTGGAAAGCAAAATTGCCGATAAATTGGCGTGGTTGCGCGAGCTGGACAGGAAAGCAGGAAAACCGGCCGGCAAGGGCTGAATTACAAGCCCAGCAAGCTGAAACCGTCATCCTGCGGCGCGTAGCCGACCAGCTGGCGCGTCGCTTCGATGGATAGCCGCTTGTAGCGGTTGTCTGACACCCCATGCACGACGTGGTAGCCGGCCGGCACCTGTGCACTCACGCAGCAAGCCAGCAGCTGCACCATGTCGCGTTCGCTGATGAAGGCGGCGATGTCGCGCGCGCTGTGCTGCTGGCCTGGCGCAAAGCGGGCCACGTTGGCGATGCGCACGGCGATCGCCGTCATGCCATGCTGGTGCGCGAAGACCGAGGCCACGCCTTCGCCAAAGGCCTTGCTGGCGCCATACATGTTCGCCGGGCGCGCCGGCATGTGCTCGTGCACTTGCATATCGAGCGGATAGCCCTCGATGGCTTGCGCGCTGCTGGCAAACACCACTCTTTTCACGCCTTGGGCCTGTGCCGCGCGGAAGAGGTTGTGCGTGCCGATGATGTTCGGCTGCAGCAGCTGCGCATCGAAATCGGCGCTGGCGTGCGGCACGCCGGCCAGGTGCAGCACCACGTCGATGCCGGCGCAGGCGGCCAGGCAGGCGGCGTAGTCGCCCACATCGAGCTGCATCGACGGGCAGGGCGCTCCGGCCAGCCCGTCCGTGTGCAGGTCGGCCAGGCGCAGCGAGAATTCCCCGTGCCGGCGCTTCCAGAAAGCGCTGCCGATGATGCCGGCCGCTCCCGTGACGAGGACGCGCAAAGGTTGTTGAGTCATGTATTCCTAATATTCAAGGTGTGAGGCAGTGCCAGGTTCAGCCAGCGCAGCAGGGCGGGGCGCGGTGCGCTGCTTCCATGCACGCGGATGCGCCCGCTGCCCACCGCTTCGACCAGCACCAGGCCGTCATTCGGTATCGTGTAGCGTTCGCCGCTGCGCAGCACACAATCGTCGAACTGGGCGTAGGCCGTGATCCACGCCGTGCCGGACAGGCATTCGATGACCCTGGCGTGCGCTTGCTCCAGGCGCAAGGGTCGTTCGCTGGGTAATTCGTGGTCGGTATGCATGGCATCGCTCCTGTTGTGCTGACAGGAACAGCTTAGGCCCTTGCGGCAAACCATGACAGATGCAGGAAAACGAAATTGTGATGCATACAGTGTGCTTCGTCGTACACTGTGCTTGTCAAAAAATCGGGCAACTGTATCTGTGCGTGCCGCGTGCGGCAGCCGCATACTGAAGGGATGAACATGAGCGCGCATTTGAATCTGTACGAGCACCTGGCCAACGAGCTGGGCGCCCTGATCGACGCGCGCGTGTTCGCGCCCGGCGACCGCTTGCCATCGATCCGCCACCTGGCGCAGCAAAAGCGCATTTCCGTCAGCACGGTGATGCAAGCCTTGCGCCTGATGGAAGACCGGGGGCAGGTCGATGCGCGGCCCCAGTCCGGCTATTTCGTGCGCCACCGGGCGCCGCGCCGCCCGTGCAGTGCCGACGCCCAGCATTTGAAGGAGCCGGCCTTTGTCGGCATCAACAATCTGTTGATGCGCGTGCTGAAGGACAACGAGACGGCGAATATCGTGCAGCTGGGCACGGCCTGGCCGCCCGACGAGATACTGCCCGTCAAGCGCATGCAGCGCACCATCAGTGCGGTGGCGCGGCGCGAGCCCGCGTTATTGAGCAAGGTCAGCTGCTACGACGTCAGCGAAGGCAATTTCTTGCGCCAGGTGACGCGCCGCGCGCTGGACTGGGGCAAGCTGGACCCGCACGAGATCGTCGTGACGAATTCCTGCACGGAAGCGATCAGCCTGTGCCTGCGCGCCGTGGCCAGGCCGGGCGACACCATCGCCATCGAGTCGGCCACATATTTCGTGCTGCTGCAGATGATCGAAAGTCTGGGCATGAAGGCGCTGGAAATTCCCACCGACCCGAAGACGGGACCGTCGCTCGATGCGCTGGAGCTGGCCTTGCGCGCCGGCCTCGTGCAAGCGTGCCTGTTCGTGCCGAACGCGAACAATCCGCTCGGTTGCGTCATGCCTGAGGCCAACAAGAAGCGGCTGGCGGGGTTGCTGTCGGAATTCAATATTCCGCTGGTGGAAGATGATGTATATGGCGACCTGTGCTTTGCTGCGCAGCGTCCCTGGCCCGTGAAGGCTTACGATACGAGCGGCAACGTTTTATTGTGCTCCTCGTTTTCCAAGGCGATCACGCCCGCGTCGCGCGTCGGCTACGTGCTGGCCGGGCGCTTCGCGCAGGAAGTGGCCTTGCTGAAAACCGTGTCGAGCGGCGCCACCAGCCATTTCTTCCAGGCCGTGCTGGCCGATTTTTTGGAAGGCAGCAGCTATGACCAGCAGCTGCGCAAGATGCGGCGCACCCTGGTGCAGCGCATCGCCCGCATGTCCGACGCCGTGGCGGCCAGCTTTCCGGCGGACTGCATGCTGTCCGAGCCGCAGGGCGGTTTCGTGCTGTGGGTGCAGATGCCGCCGCAAGTCGATGCGCTGGCCCTGCACGGCCAGGCCATCGCCGACGGCGTGGCGTATATGCCGGGCCAGCTGTTCTCGGCCTCGGGCAAGTTCAGCAATTATCTGCGCCTCAATTGCGGCAATGCGTGGACGCCGCGCATCGAGCAGGCGATTGGCCGCCTGGGCCGCCTGGTGCATGAGGCCTTGTAACTATTGTCTGCGTTTCAGTCCCTGTTTTTCACCGTTCGCTCCCTGTTTTTCGCCGCTGGTCGCAAGCCGGTGGCCTTGTTTGTCGCCGTTGGCTAAAGTACCACCATACCAGCAGCAGTCAACGACGCAAACTAACCAGGAGTCACATCATGCACGCACTGAAAAACATGGAAATCACCTTTGTCGCCGCCGCCATCATCGCCATCGGCGCCAGCTTCGCCAGCGCCGGCGCGAACACCGTGGAAGTGAGCGCCAGCAGCACCGTGATCGCCCAGGCTGCCGACAGCACCATGCCTGTCGTCACCGTCAGCGCCCGCCGCCTGACCGCTGCCGAAAAAGCCGCCTTTATCTGAACACAAGTTGTAAAGCGGGCGCGAGTGCCCAGCCGTGCCGCCATGACGATGGCAGGGCATGTGCAAAACTCATCGAAGTGAACAGGGTCTTGGTACAATGAGTGCTTTCGATACATCGGCACCGCCATCCACCCATGATAGATATCCAACTTCTCCGTAAAGACATCGCCACCGTCGCAGAACGCCTGGCGACGCGCAATTTCCCGCTCGACGTGGCCGGTTTTACCGCCCTCGAAGCCGAACGCAAGGCGATCCAGACGCGCACCGAGGAACTGCAGGGCAAGCGCAATGCGCTGTCCAAGCAAATCGGCATGTTGAAAGGCAAGGGGGAAGACACCTCGGCCGTGATGGCGCAAGTGGCCGGCCTGGGCGATGAGCTGAAAGCCGATGAAGCGGCGCTGACCCTGGTGCAAGCCAAGCTGAGCGACTTCATCATGGCCGTGCCGAATTTGCCGCACGAATCGACGCCAGCGGGCGAAAACGAAGCGGGCAACGTGGAAGTGCGCAAGGTCGGCACGCCACGCACGTTTGATTTTGAAGTCAAGGATCACGTCGACGTGGGCGCCCCGCTGGGCCTCGATTTCGAAGTGGCCACCAAACTGACCGGTTCGCGCTTCTCCGTCATGAAGGGCGGCATCGCCCGCCTGCACCGCGCGCTGGCGCAGTTCATGCTCAACACGCACGTGGACGAGCATGGCTACACGGAATGCTATACGCCGTACATGGTCAACGCCGATTCCTTGCGCGGCACGGGCCAGTTGCCGAAATTCGAAGCCGATCTGTTCTCGGTGAAAAAAGGCGGCGCGGAAGGCGAGGGCGAGACCTTCTACCTGATCCCGACGTCGGAAGTGTCGCTGACCAATATCGCGCGCGATGAAATCCTGGCGCTCGATCAATTGCCACTGAAAATGACGGCCCACACGCCATGCTTCCGCTCGGAAGCGGGCAGCTACGGCCGCGACACGCGCGGCATGATCCGCCAGCACCAGTTCGACAAGGTGGAAATGGTGCAAGTGGTGCACCCGGACACGTCGTACCAGGTGCTCGATGACATGGTCGGCCATGCGGAAGCGATCTTGCAACGCCTGGGCCTGCCATACCGTGTGATGTCGCTGTGCACGGGCGACATGGGTTTCGGTGCCACCAAGACCTTCGACCTGGAAGTGTGGTTGCCGGCGCAAAACACCTATCGCGAAATCTCGTCCCTGTCGAACTGCGAAGCCTTCCAGGCCCGCCGCATGCAGGCGCGTTTCCGCAACGCCGCCGGCAAGCCGGAACTGGTGCACACCCTGAACGGCTCCGGCCTGGCAGTGGGCCGCACCCTGGTCGCCGTGCTGGAAAACTACCAGCAAGCAGACGGCAGCGTCGAGATCCCGGCCGTGCTGCGCCCGTACATGGGTGGCCTGACGCATCTGAAGGCTTAAAAATAGTCCTTTTCTTTTTGTTGCGGGCTGCTATAATCTTGCCTTCCCGCAGCAATGCAGGAAAAGACCGCAGTAAATGGAGAGGTGGCAGAGTGGTCGAATGTACTTGACTCGAAATCAAGCGTACGTTAAATCGTACCGTGGGTTCGAATCCCACCCTCTCCGCCAGAACAAATAGAGAAAGCTCCCGCAAGGGAGCTTTTTTTATTTGTGCCGGCGAAGAGGAGTACGCCCCCTGCGGGGCGTACGCGTGGGATTCGAAGACGAGCGCGTACTCGCGCGAGGCTCCCCGAATCGTCCAATTGGTTTTTTGGTTTGGCTACCAGCCCTCAGTTGCAAATCACCAATAAAACCCCTACCCAACCCAACAACACCCATGCTAAAATAGCGCCTCATTCAAACCGGCACGCCAGTTTGAATGAATAGACCGCAGTAAACGGAGAGGTGGCAGAGTGGTCGAATGTACTTGACTCGAAATCAAGCGTACGTTAAATCGTACCGTGGGTTCGAATCCCACCCTCTCCGCCAGAATACATAAGAGAAGCTCCCGCAAGGGAGCTTTTTTTATTCCCGCAAGGTCAAAAAACCACCAGCGCATCAAACCCAGGTAGAAAAACCGCCCAAAGCGCGCAGCGCAAGGCGTTTTTTCCTCCATTCAGGCTTTGAAAGCCAGCGCCGCCACGAACGAACGCAAGCTAGTGCACCAGCCTCGCCACCGCAAACGCGACGCCCGACATGGCAATGATCGTCCCCACACACGACAGGATGACAGCCGATTTCGCCTCAGCCACATCTGACTTGGTCGCATAATTGGAGCGCACCACAGCAAGGTCCAGTTTCAAGCCACTGACATCCGTCTTGAGAACGCCGACATCGGTCTTGAGAACAGTTACATCCGTTTTCAGACCAGCTACATCCGTCTTGAGAACAGCTACATCCGTCTTGATACCAGCCACATCCACCTTGATCCCCGCAACATCCGTTTTCAGCCCCGCAACATCCACCTTGATGCCAGCCACATCCACCTTCAAATCAGCAACATCCAGTTTTACACCAGCCATGTCTTTTGCGAGTGCGTTGACCTGCTCGTCCATGGTGCCATCCTCCGTGCGTTTCATTCCATGCTCCTCGCTTTTTTTACCCCTGTCAAACAGTGTCCCGAGGGTATCGTGCATGGCCCTGCTATTCTTGGCCAGGCGTTGCGCCAGTGCCGTCGCGCGCTGCAGGTCGACTATTCCTTCGCCCTGTAGCTGGTCCGTGGCAGTCTGCAATTCGACGGCGATCTGTTCGCTGAGACTGGCCGCAACCTGCAGCCATGCATCGATCTTGCGCTGGTGTGCCTGTCGCTCCAGCGCATCAGGCCGCACCCTTGTATCGCTCAGCTTGTGCATGCTGTTCATGCCGCGTCCTCTTCAACTTCGGGGTGGTGCCGATGTTGTCCACGCTACCCCTCGCCATCGGCGCCCACCTTGACCCCGCTCAGCCTATGGTAATCTACCGTATCCCCATCCTGCCCCCATACCAAAGCAAAGCAATGAGCCGATTCTGGAGCAACATCGTCAGCGAGCTGACCCCCTACATCCCCGGCGAGCAGCCGAAACTGCCCGACCTGGTCAAACTCAACACCAACGAAAATCCCTACGGCCCGTCGCCGCAGGTGCTGGCCGCGCTGCACGAAGCAGCCAACGACAGCCTGCGCCTGTACCCGGACCCGTCCGCCAGCGAATTGAAGCAAACCCTGGCCGACTACCACGGCTTGACCAGCGCGCAAGTGTTCGTCGGCAATGGTTCCGACGAAGTGCTGGCGCTGGCCTTCATGGCCTTGCTCAAGCACGATGCGCCGCTGCTGTTCCCCGACATCAGCTACAGTTTCTATCCCGTGTATTGCAAACTGTATGGCATCGATTACCGCACGGTGGCGCTCGACGACGCCATGCGCATCCGCCCGGAAGACTATCAGGGGCCGTGCGGCGCCATCATCTTCCCCAATCCCAACGCGCCGACCGGGGTGGACTTGCCGCTGGCTGGCGTGAAAGCGATGTTGCGCGCCCATCCCGACGCGGTGGTGGTGGTCGATGAAGCGTACGTGGATTTTGGCGGCGAGAGCGCCGTGGCCCTGGTCGAGCGTTATCCGAACTTGCTGGTGGTGCAGACGTTCTCGAAATCGCGCTCCTTGGCGGGCTTGCGCGTGGGTTGTGCCTTCGGGCATGCGGACCTGATCGAGGCGCTGGAAAGAGTCAAGAACAGTTTCAACTCGTATCCGCTGGACCGGCTGGCGCTGGCCGGCGCCGTCGCCTCGCTGCACGACGAAGCGTATTTCCAGCAGACGCGCCAGGCCGTCATCGCCAGCCGCGAACAGCTGGCAGCAGACTTGGCGGCGCTGGGCTTCGAGGTGCTGCCATCGGTGGCCAACTTCATCTTTGCCCGCCACCCGCAGCACGACGCGGCACAACTGGCGACCGGCTTGCGTGCTCGCTGCGTCATCGTGCGCCATTTCAATGCACCGCGCATCAGCCAGTATTTGCGCATCAGCATCGGCAACCCGGCCGAGTGTGCAGCCTTGATGGCCGCATTGCGCGCCCTGCTGTAATTGCTTCCTCCCAGCGGCCACCGCCCAGGGCGGCGGTGGCGCTGTTTTTCCCGATCTTATCAAAAAGTGTAGGCATGCCGGATTGGCATGTTACTATAGCGCAAGCCGATATATCACTTGACGATATACCGATCTGCGCTATATCGGCTATCGCCTTACTGGAGGAATATGGATGCATCGATAGACAAACTGCTGCCCTTGTCTGAAGCCACCTACTACATTTTGCTGGCCTTGCGCGAGCCTGCGCATGGCTACGCCATCATGCAGCAGGTCGAGGCCATCAGCGAAGGTGCCGTCAAGATCGGGCCGGGCACCCTGTATGGGGCGTTTGCCAACCTGGAAAAACAGGGCTTGATCGTGATGGTGAGGGAAGCCGAGCGGCGCAAGGTCTACACCATGACGGACATGGGACGCCATGTGCTGCTGGCGCAATTGCGGCGCCTGCGGGTGATGGTGCGCGTCGGCGAGGCGAGTGCGCCCTTTTTATCAGAATACTGAGGTGAAACAGGATGAGTGAGCAACGGTCGCATGTCTATAAATGGTTCATCGAGCTCGATGATGGCGAGATCGAACAATGGCTGCGCGCGCAGGCCCTGGCTGGATGGCATTTGCAGCGCTTTCTCGCGCCCTGCCGGTTTAGCTTTGTGCGGCGTGAGCCTGCCGATGAAGTCTACCGCTTCGATTCTTTTCCCGCATGGAAGCGCAGCAGCGATTATGAGCAGCTTTGCCAGGATGCCGGCTGGGAGCTGGTGTTTTGCTGGTGGGGCAGCTATTGCTGGCGCAAGCCTGCGGCAGACGGCAAGCCGAATGACATCTATACGGATACGCCATCGAAGATCGCCAGGCAGCAACGCCTGCTGACGTACTTCGGCCTGACCGGTTTGTTGTTGATGTACAACCTGATGGGCAGCAGCGACCGCGAGATGGACGCGCTGCGGATGGTGCTGACGGGGGTGCAACTGGCCTTGCTCGTGCCCATGTCCTACCTGATCTGGCGTACCATCAGCCGCTTGCGCCGTCTGCGCCGACAGGCGCTCTAGGGGTTTCGGGCCGCTGACTGCTGTCATGCCCGGCCATTTGTGCAACAATAATCGGATTCATACCTCGACAGGACGGACAATATGGCAAAAGTGGCATTCATCGGTTTGGGCGTCATGGGTTTCCCCATGGCAGGTCACTTGGCGGCGGGCGGGCACGACGTCACCGTGTACAACCGCAACCCGGCCCGCGCGGCCGCCTGGCTGGAGCAGCACAAGGGCAGCAGCGCCGCCACGCCGGCCGCCGCCGCTGCGGGCGCCGAGTTCGTGTTTACCTGCATCGGCAACGATAACGACCTGTACCAGGTGATCCTGGAAGAGGGCGGCTTGCTGTCGGCCATGGCGCCGGGCAGCATCCTGATCGACCATACGACGGCTTCCGCCGAAGCGGCGCGCACCCTCCATGCGGCGGCGCAAGAGCAGGGCGTGTTCTTCCTCGACGCGCCCGTGTCCGGCGGCCAGGCGGGCGCGGAAAACGGCAAGCTGACGGTGATGGTGGGCGGCGATGCGCAGGCGTATGCACGGGCCGAACCCGTCATCGCCCTGTTCTCGCGCGCCGTCACCTATATGGGCGCGTCCGGTTCCGGCCAGCTGACAAAAATGGTCAACCAGATCTGCATCGCCGGCCTGGTGCAGGCGCTCAGCGAAGGCATCGCATTCGCGGAAAACGCTGGCCTCGATGCGGCGCTGGTGGTGGACGTGATTTCCAAGGGCGCGGCGCAGTCGTGGCAGCTGGAAAACCGGGGCAAGACCATGATCGAACGCAAGTTCGATTTCGGTTTCGCCGTTGACCTGATGCGCAAGGACCTCGGCATCTGCCTCGCCGAAGCCAAGCGCAACGGCAGCGACTTGCCCGTGACGACCTTGACGGACCAGTTCTATGGCGAAGTACAGCAGGCAGGCGGCAACCGTTATGACACGTCCAGCCTGATCACCCGCTTGAGCAAGAAGTAATCCTTCAAGTACTGGCAACGGCGGCGCGTCCCTGCGAAGGGCCGCGCCGTTCGTCGTTTACGGGGGGGGTAAAAATAAAAAGCGTCAGTTTCCGGAACATCCGGTTTCGATTTTCATGGAAAAGCATGGACTTCGCTAGATCATCGTGTATTATTAAAAAACGAGATGAAATGTCCCAATTTTTAAAACATTATGAGCGGACCCGCATGAAAACCAACTCCTCAGCGATAACACGCGTTGTCGACAAGAACATTCCCTACCTGTCTTCCGCCGTTGCCATTTGGCGCCCCCGCGCCGTGCTGCGCAGCTGGCCCGGCGTGGCCATCGCGCTGGTGATCGCCCTGTCGGCCACCTTTATTTCCAGCAATTACGGCGGCCCGCAATTGCTGTACGCGCTGTTCTTCGGCCTGGCCTTCCACTTCCTCGCGTCCGACCCCACCTGCAAGCCCGGCATCGAATTTTGCAGCAAGATCCTGCTGCGCACGGGCGTGGCCCTGCTGGGCGCGCGCATCACCTTCAATCAGATCGCCTCGGTCGGGGTGACGCCATTATTGATCGTCGTCGGCGGCCTGGTGGCGACTTTAGGCTTTGGCTACCTGCTGGCCAAGTGGCTGAAACGCCCCATCACGGAAGGCATTTTGTCGGGCGGCTCGGTGGCCATCTGCGGTGCCTCGGCCGCGCTGGCCATCTCGGCCGTGCTGCCGCAAACCAAGGAAAACGAAAAGTTCACGCTGCTGACGGTGGTGGGCGTGACGTCGCTGTCGACCCTGGCCATGATCGTCTACCCGCTGCTGGTCAAGCTGCTGGGCTTTGACCCGACGGAAGCGGGCGTGTTCATCGGCGGCACCATCCATGACGTGGCGCAAGTGGTGGGCGCCGGCTATCTGGTGAGCAACCACACGGGCGACGTGGCCACCTTCGTCAAACTGACGCGTGTCGCTTGCCTCGTGCCCGTCGTGCTGGGCCTGTCGATCATGTTCAAGCGCAAGGATGGCAAGAGCGAAGTCGATGCGCCGCCGCTGGTGCCGTTTTTCCTGATCGGCTTTGTCTGGCTGGTCATTACCAACAGCCTGGGCCTGATCCCGCAGGAAGTGAATGGCTGGATCAACAATGCCTCGCGCGCCTGTCTGGTCATTGCGATTGCCGCGCTGGGCGTGAAAACCTCGTTCCAGTCGCTGGCCTCGCTGGGCTGGCGTCCCGTCATCATGCTGGTGATGGAAACGGTGTGGATCGCCGCCTTCGTCGCCATCGCCGTCCTGCTGACGCGCTAAGCGAGCCGGGCACGCCATGAAGATCCTTGTCCTCGGCGCCGGCGTGGTCGGCACGGCATCGGCCTGGTATTTGCGCCAGGCGGGCCACGACGTGCGCGTGCTGGAACGCCAGGCGGGCGCCGCGCAGGAAACCAGTTTTGCCAACGGCGGGCAGATTTCCGTCTCGCACGCCGAGCCGTGGGCCAATCCCGCCACCCTGCGCAAGGTGCTCACATGGCTGGGCAAGGACGATGCGCCGCTGCTGTTCCGTCCCCGCCTGGACCCGCTGCAATGGCGGTGGGCCTTGCACTACCTGCGCGAATGCCTGCCGTCGAGAGTGTCGCGCAATATGCGCCAGATCGTCGCCCTGGCCGAGTACAGCCGGCAGAGTTTGCAGGCGCTGCGGCGCGAGACGGGCATCGCCTACGACCACCTGGAGCGGGGCATCCTGCATTTCTATACGGACCAGCAGGAGTTCGACAAATCGCAAGCGGGCGCCGCGCTGTTGCGCGAACTGGGCTGTCCGCGCAATACCGTCAGCGCCGATGAAGTGATCCGGCTGGAACCGGCCCTGCGCCACGCGCGCGGCCGCATCGTCGGCGGCGACTTTACGGCCAGCGACGAGTCGGGCGACGTGCATCTGTTTACCACGGCCCTGGCCGCGCGCGCGGCTGCGGCCGGCGTGGATTTTCAGTTCAGCACGACGGTGACGCGCTTGCTGGCAGATGGCGAGCGCATCACGGGCGTGGAATGCATCGATGCGCAAGGGCGCCACCGCATCGAGCACGCGGATGCCGTGGTGGTGGCCATGGGCAGTTTTTCCGCACCGCTGCTGCAGCCGCTGGGCATCCGCTTGATGCTGTATCCGGGAAAAGGTTATTCCGCCACGTATCCGATCATCGACCCCGTCAGCGCGCCTTCCGTCTCCCTGACGGACGATGGCCATAAATTGGTCTTTTCGCGCCTGGGCGAGCGCCTGCGCGTGGCCGGTACGTGCGAGCTGAACGGCTACACGCGCGAACTGAACCCCGTGCGCTGCGCCGCCATCACGCGCCGCGTGCAAGCGCTGTTTCCCCACGCCTGCGATTACCGCGACCCCGTTTACTGGGCTGGCCTGCGCCCCCTGACACCGTCGAACGTGCCGTATATCGGCGCCACGCGCTACCGCCAGCTGTTCCTCAACACGGGCCACGGCACCCTGGGCTGGACCATGGGCTGCGGCGCGGGCAGGGCGATCGCCGACCTCGTATCGGGACGGCGGCCGGAAGTCGATTTTGCGTTTTGCGGGCAACGCTTGGCACCGCAGTCTGCGGCAGAGGAATTCCGGGGTCAGACCCGCTGGGGGAATATGCCCCAATGGGGCACATTCCAATCCCGGAAGGACTGACCCCAGCTTTAACTTAGGAGATCAAGATGAGAGACGACGCCACCCCCAGCCAAGCACCGACCGGCCTGACCCTGGCCGGCACCACCTACCAGTCGCGCCTGCTGGTAGGCACGGGCAAATACAAGGATTTCGAGGAAACGCGCCTGGCCATCGAGGAAAGCGGCGCCGAGATCGTCACGGTGACGATCCGCCGGGTCAACATCGGCCAGGAAAAGGGCGAGCCGAACCTGCTCGACTTCATTGCGCCATCGAAATACACGATTTTGCCCAACACGGGCGGCTGCTACAACGCGCGCGACGCCGTCTACACCCTGCAACTGGCGCGCGAGCTGCTGGGCGGGCACCCGCTGTGCAAGCTGGAAGTGCTCGGCGATGAAAAGACCCTGTTTCCGAACATGCCGGAAACGTTGAAGGCGGCCGGGGAGCTGGTGCGCGACGGTTTCCAGGTGATGGTGTATTGCAGTGACGACCCCATCCAGGCGCGCATGCTGGAAGACCTCGGCTGCATCGCCGTCATGCCGCTGGCGTCCTTGATCGGCTCGGGCATGGGCATTTTGAATCCGTGGAATCTGTCGCTGATCATCGAGCAAGCCAAGGTCCCCGTGCTGGTCGATGCGGGCGTGGGCACGGCGTCGGACGCGGCCATCGCCATGGAACTCGGCTGTGACGGCATCCTGATGAATACCGCCATCGCGGCGGCGCGCGAGCCGATCCGCATGGCGCGCGCCATGAAATTGGCAGTGCAGGGCGGACGCGAGGCCTATCTGGCCGGACGCATGCCCCGCAGAGCAGGCGTCATGAGCGCTACGCCCTCGTCGCCGATGGCCGGGCTGATCGCCTGAGCCAGATTTGTAGCACCGTAGTTGATTTTCGTTTCAAGCGTTTATAAAAACCACAATACCTGGAGATGACATGAAACACACACTCGTAGCGGCAGCCATCCTGGCCTCCTTCCTTGCCGGCAACGCCAGCGCCCAATCGTCCGTCACCGTGTATGGCTTGCTCGACGCGGGCCTGACGTCCGAACACGGCGGCGCGGACGGTTCCGTCACCAAGCTGGCCACCGGCGTGCAGTCGGGCAGCCGCATCGGCTTCAAGGGCACGGAAGACCTGGGCAACAATCTGAAGGTCAACTTCTTGCTGGAAAATGGCCTCGACCTCGATACGGGCGCCAACCGCCAGGGCGCGCTGTTTGGCCGCAAGGCCTATGTGGGCCTGTCCGGCGACTTCGGCGCCGTCAACCTGGGCTTGCAACACAACCCGCTGTTCACCGCGCTGGACAATATCGACCCCTTCGAGACGGGTCTGACGGGCGCCTCGCTCAACCTGATGAGCGTGGCCAGCCTGCGCACGAAAAACGCCATCATGTACGAAACGCCGAAGGTCAAGGGCTTGTCGGCCGCCATCATGGTTGGCCTCGGTGAAAAGCCGGATAGCGCCAGCCTGGGCCGCACCATCGACTTTTCCATCGACTATGCCAACGGCCCGCTGGTGCTGACCCTGGCCCACGACAAACGCAAGGATAGCGAGCTGAACACAGCAAAGGTGACTTTGCTGGGCGGCACCTACGACTTCGGCCCCGCCAAGCTGCACGCCGCGTATGAGACGGACAAGGACGATGCGGGCACGGATTTCCGCAACGTCATGCTGGGCGTGTCCGCGCCGGTCAGCGCGGCGGGCAGCGTGATGGCGTCGTACATCAAGAAGGATGACCGCACGAATGCGCGCCGCGGCGGGCGCCAGCTGGCCATCGGCTACACCTATGCCTTGTCCAAGCGCACCAATCTGTACACCTCGTACGGGCGCATCAACAACGATGGCGCGGGCAGCAACTTCGTCGGTGACGCATCGAGCGGCGGCAGCGTGCCCTTGCCTGGGCATAACTCCAGCGCCTTCACGGCGGGCATGCGCCTGAAGTTCTAAGGCGCGGCGCAGGACGCATCGATGGCGGGCTGTCTGTTGCGGATAGCCCGCCATTGTTGTTTCAGCAGTGGCGCAAAGTCACGGATTCCGGATTCAGGAATGAAACAGTCCGATTTTTCATGAATTTTCATTGACAGCGCATTTCGCAACCGTTAAATTGAACATGTATTTCAAATATCGGAACAAAATATACCGATTTCTTATAAAACCGTAAGGAGACTGAGCCATGACCGATTTGTCCGACCAAAAAGCCGCCGCAGCAGTGGCCACCCCCACCGGCCCGCAAAAAATGACGCCTTCCGAAGCGTTCGTGGAAACCCTGGCCGCCAATGGCGTGACCGACATGTTCGGCATCATGGGCTCGGCCTTCATGGACCC
>NZ_JAFCWK010000015.1:0-126668 GCF_049897525.1 Janthinobacterium sp. PSRC1-1 | reverse complement strand
CGCGCCGGTGATGCTGGCCTGCCCCGCCACCACAGTGCCGCCCGCCGGCCCCGCCAGCGCAAGACTGCCGTAGCCGAGCATCAGCGCCGCCGCCATGCTGGTCAAGGCGAAATGCGCCCCGCCCCCGCTGCATCCTGGCATCGAGCGCTTGCCGGCCGATTTGACGTTTTCGGACACGGCGGCATAGGCGCCCGTGGCCTGGTTCCAGATGGAGCGGTAGATGCGGTTCATGGCGGTGTCCTGAGTGTTTTAACTTGTACTAATTTAGAAGTACTTGACGGCTTGCAGCCAGAAACGGCCTGCCGCATCCGGTGCCGAGGTCGCCTTGGCATTGCCCAGCTTGTGCGCGTAATACGCTTTCAGCACGAGCGCGTTGGCGCCCGTCCACGTCACGCCCACGCCAGCGCCGCTCAGGGTGCGGCGGTTTTCGCCCGCGCTCCAGGCGTCGCGATTGAGCTTGACGCTGCCCGTGTCGGCAAACGCCAGCACCTGCAGCTGGCCGGGCAAGGCCGCAAAGGCCGTCACGTTCTGGCGCAGTTCCAGATTCAGCACGTAACCCTGGTCGCCATACGCCTCGCCGCCCGGATAGGCGCGCACGCCGCCCACGCCGCCGATGCCCATCTTTTCCGAGACATCGAGATTTTTCGACGCCGCCTGGCCGCTGAGGGTGCCGAACAAGCTGGTCTCGCCGCCCAGGCTTTGCAGGCGCGCCGCGTTGAAGGCGAGCTTGTGGAAGCTGCCGTTGCTCTTCACCGTCAGCTGGTCGATCAGGCGCGCCAGCGGCGTCTCGATGTCGATCTTGCCCGTGGTGTACGTCACGGAATAGGTGCTTGCGCCACCGCCGCCCCAGCCATCCTTGGCGTCGCCGTTCAGGTTCAGCATCCACACCCTGGCCGTCTTGTCGTTGACCGTGCCCGTCGATTCCGTGCGGTCCTGGAACGTCTTGTCGTCGTAGCTGACTTGCGCATACAGGTTGCTGCTGCGCGAGCGGATCAGCGGATAACTGCCATACGCGCTGGCGATCTTCGCCGTGCCCTTGGCCTCGAGCACGGCAAATTCCTTGCCCAGCTTGTAATCCATATACGTGTAGGCGCCGCCCAGGCGCAGCAAACCGGCCTGCCCCTGATACGCCAGGCGGCCGTAGTTCAAGCCGTCGGCCGAGGTAAACGCGCGCACGCTGGCCACGTCGCCGATGCCGGCCAGTTCATTGATGTTCAAGGTGGCGCCGATGCGGTTGCGGCCCGTGTAGCGGTTGCCCTGGTTATCGACGTCGATGCTGCCGTTGAAACGCGATCCCGGCTGCACGTCGACGATGAGGTCGGATGCGCCCAGGGACGCGCCTGGCGCCAGCGTCGAGCTGACCTGCACGCCCGGCAAGTCCGACAGCAGCAGCAAGCGCCGCTCCAGCGGCGGCGTGGCAATCACTTGCCCGTCGAGACCGGCCAGTATCGCGCCGGCCAGGCCGTCGGACAGATTACTCTGGTTGCGCAGCTGCACTTGCCCGTACTGGCCCGGCAGCACGCTGATTTGCACCACGCCATCCTCGATATCCTGCGCCGGCAGATACGCCTGCGCCAGGAAATAGCCACGGTTCTGGTAATAGCTGGCAATGTTTGACGCCATGGCGCGCAGCTCGCCCAGGGTCAGCTCGCTGCCCGGCACGAAACCCGTGCTGGCGATCAGTTCGCTCTCGGCAAAGACGGGCGGCGCCGTCACCTGCAGGCGCCGTACCGTGATGCGCGTGGTATCGCCCACCGTGGCGGCCGGTACATTGCCCTGCTGCACGCGGATGGCCGGCGGCGCCTTCGGCAGCTGGGGCGCGACGGGAATCTGCTGCAGCTGGCTGCCTGCGCTGGGGGGATCGACGGCGTACGCGTTCTGAATCAACAGCAGCAAGGTCAGGGGCAGGAGTTTGGCGCGCAAAAGAATCCTCTCGATCACAGAATCAGCGGTGGGCAGTGGGCGGTAGAGTTGCCAGATATTAACTTAATAGTTCCTATACTGTAACAGTTCCGTTCTACAACTTGACCATTTCCATTTTTTTAAGTTAAGAAAGTGCTCATTGATTCGCGTTCCTGGCCAGTTTGGCGCGCCAAATGTTGCAACGGCGCGTCGATCAGGCAGTTTCCGGGAGATTTTGACGGCAAGCGGTCTTGTATGCTCGCCAGCGTTGGCGGCAATGGCGGCAACGGCGGCAGCGGCCCGGCGCGAGCGGGCCGCTGCGGTGAGTGAAGCAACTACGTCAAGCGATGGCTTGACACTGCCCATGTATCTGCCGCACTGACACCATCGTCAGTGCAGTGAGCTGGAAATGCGCGTCAGACGTCCTCTCAATGCCCGCCCCCCAGATACGCGGCGATCACCTTCGGATCGGTCTTCAGACTTTCGGCCGGGCCGTGCACGGAGATGCTGCCGTTTTCCAGCACATAGCCGTAATCGGCCACGTTCAGGGCGGCGGCGGCAAATTGCTCCACCAGCAGCATGGTCACGCCTTCGCCTTTCAGGCGCGTGATGATGCGGAACACTTCCTCGACCAGGATGGGCGCCAGGCCCATCGACGGCTCGTCGAGCAGGATCACTTCCGGGTTCAGCATCACGGCGCGCGCCATGGCCAGCATCTGCTGCTCGCCGCCCGACAAGGTGCCGGCCAGCTGGTCGCGCCGCTCCTTCAGGCGCGGGAACAGCTCCAGGGCCTTGTCCAGGTCGCCCTTGATGTCGCCTTTCGGGCGCGAACGCGTAAAGCGGGGAAAGGCGCCCAGCAGCAGGTTGTCCGTCACCGACATCGAGGCGAACACGCGCCGGCCTTCGGGCGAATGGGCCAGGCCGGCGCGCGCGATGCGGTGCGAGTCGAGCCCCGTGACGTCCTTGCCGCCCAGGGTGACGGTGCCGGACTTGGGTTTGAGCATGCCGGAAATGGCGCGCATGGTGGTGGTCTTGCCGGCGCCGTTCGAGCCGATCAGGGTCACCAGCTTGCCCTTCGGGACTTCGAGCGAAATGCCGTGCAGCACTTCGACTTTGCCGTAGGCGGCGTGCAGATTTTGAATGGTCAGCATGGTCTTCCTCTCAGTGCGCCGCGGGGCTCAGGGTGTCGGCGCTGCCGCCCAGGTAGGCTTCGATCACTTTCGGATCGCTCTGGACAAGCGCGGGTGCGCCTTCGGCGATCTTCTGGCCGAAATCGAGCACCGTCACCACATCCGACAGGGCCATCACCACGTCCATGTGGTGCTCGATCAGGATGATGGTGATGCCGTGGTCGCGGATCTTGCGGATGATGGCCATCAGCTCCTTGATGTCGGGCGCCGTCAGGCCCGCCGCCGGTTCGTCCAGCAGCAGCAGGCGCGGATTGAGGCCCAGCGCGCGGCCGATTTCCAGCAGCCGCTGCTTGCCATACGGCAGATTGCGCGCCTCTTCGTTGGCCAGGTCGGCCAGGCCGACGAATTCGAGGATGCTGGCGGCCCGCTCGCGCGCCAGGCGCTCTTCGCGCTTGTAGCGCGGCGTGTGCAGCATCACGTCCAGCATCGTCGACTTGAAGGTGTTGTGCAGGCCCACCAGTACGTTTTCGGTGGCCGTCATCTCGCCGAACAGCTGCACGTTCTGGAAGGTGCGCGCCACGCCGCCCAGGGCGATTTCGGACGGCGTGCGGCCGGAAATGACGGCGCCGGCAAATTCCACCTTGCCCGCCGTCGGCTTGTAGATGCCCGTCAGCACATTCATCATCGTGCTCTTGCCCGAGCCGTTCGGCCCGATCAAGCCGTGCACCGAGCCTTGCGTCACGTTCAAGTCCACCTGGTTCAGCGCTTTCAGGCCGCCGAACTGCATCAGCGCCTGCTCCACGCGCAGCAGCGTTTCGCCGCGCTGGCCGCCCTGGGCGTGGTCAAAAGGCGCCACGCCGTGCGAGGCCACCGCCTGCACATGGCGCCGGCCCTTGCCCACGAAACTCATCAGGAAGCCGACGATGCCATCCTGCAGGTAGTACACGACAAACAGGGTCATCAGGCCGAAGATGGTCAGGCGCCAGTCGATCATATTGTCCAGTCGATAGGAATACGCGGCCAGGCCGATGGTGGCGACCAGCGGCACGAGCACGCCGCGCACGGTGGAACGCTTCTGGGCCAGCATGAAGATGGAGCCGATCACGCCCAGCACGGCGGCAGCCACGGCGATCTTGCGGAACAACTCGATGTCCGCCAGCAGGCTCGGCAGCATGACGACGATCAGCGCGCCGAGCAAGGCGCCCGAACGCGTCTTGCGCCCGCCCATGATGACGGCCAGCAGGAACAGAATGGTCAGCTCGAAGTTGTAGGTATTGGGCGAGATATATTCTTCCGAATACGCATACAGGCTGCCGGCCAGGCCCGCGAAGCCGGCGCTGATGACAAACGCATACACTTTATAGCGATACACGGACACGCCCATGCAGTCCGAGGCGATGGGGCTGTCGCGCAAGGCTTCAAACGCCCGCCCCAGGTTCGATTTCAGGATGCGGTGCACGACCACCAGCGAGATCACCATCAGCGCGGCGACCATGTAGTAGTACTCCACCTCGCTCAATCTGTGGCCGAACAGGACGGGCTTGTGGATCTTGATGCCCATCGGCCCTTCCGTCAGGAAGCTCATTTCATTGATCAGGATTTGTATGATGGTGCCGAAAGCCAGGGTCACCATGGCCAGGTACGGCCCCGTCACGCGCAGCGCCGGCAAGGCCAGGATGGCGCCAAACAGGGCCGCGCCCACGATGCTGGCGGGGATGGCCAGCCAGAAGGACAGGCCCAGCTTGAACACCAGCACGCCCGTGACGTACGAGCCGATGCCGAACAGGCCAGCGTGGCCCAGCGACACCTGCCCCGTGTAGCCGACAACGATATCGAGGCCGAACAGCAGGATGGCGTAGATCAGGATGGTCTCGGCCAGGTGGATGTAATACGGATTCGGGATGACAATCGGGAACAGCACGAGCGCGGCCAGGCCCGCCGCGCAGAGCGCCAGCATGGTGAATTTCTTGTTCATGTGATCCTCAGACTTTCTTGATCGCGGCTTTGCCGAACAGGCCGGACGGCTTGACGGCCAGCACCAGCAGCAACAGCAGCAGGCCTGGCACTTCCTTGTAGCCGGTGGAAATGTAATAGCCGGTGGTGGTCTCGGCGATGCCCAGGATCAGGCCGCCGACGATGGCGCCCACGCCCGAGGTCAGCCCGCCGATGATGGCCACCGCGAACGCCTTCAAGCCCAGCGAGGCGCCCATGGTGGCGCCGGTCAGGGTCAAAGGCGCCACCAGCACGCCCGCGAAGGCGGCCGTGGCCGACGACAGCGCATACGAAAAGGTGATGACCATGCCCGTGTTGATGCCCATCAGGCCAGCCGCGTCGCGGTCATTTGCCGTCGCCACCACGGCCTTGCCGTAGATCGACTTGCGGTTGAACAGCTCGACGGCCAGCATGATGGCCAGCGCGCCGACGATGACGGCCACCTGCATCGGCTGCACATTGGCGCCCAGCACCTTGAACGGTGCGGCGCTGAGCGGCGACGGGAAGGTCAGGTCGTCCTTGCCCCAGATGTTTTCCGCCACGTTTTTAAAGATGATGGCCAGCGCGATGGTCGACATGATCCAGCCGAATTCGGACTTGATCTTGATGGCCGGCCGCACGCCTATCCATTCGACGAACACGCCCTGCAAGGCGCCGAAGGCGATGACGATGGGGACCATCAGCAAATAGCTCATGTAAGGGCCGCCGTGAATGGTGCCCACCAGCGACAGGCCCACCAGCGCGCCCAGCATCAGGGACTCGCCCTGGCCAAAATTGAGGGTGCCGGAAGTGGCAAAGGTCAGCTGATAGCCGAAGGCGATGACGGCATAGATCATGCCCAGCGCGACGCCGCTGAAGACAAGCTGCAGGAAGATTTCCATGGTATTCCCCGGAGACGAAAGATGAAAAAATGGCCAGTCCTGATTCCTCAAGGCTGGCCATTGCGCGGCGAATGTCCGCAGGGATTACTTGGCGAGGACGACCTTGCCGTCCTTGACTTCGCCAAACACAGTCAGCTCGGCCGTGATGGCTTCATGGTTGGTCTTGCTGAACGGTTTGTTGTAGGTCGTCACGGCGCCTTCCACCTTGTCCGTCAGGTTTTCCAGCGCGGCGCGCACTTTCGGGCCATCGGTGCCGCCCGCCTGCTTGAAGGCCGCAGCCAGCAGGTAGATGGAATCGTAGCCTTGCGCAGCCGAGACGGCCGACGGCATGCGTCCACCCGACGGCTTGTAGGCAGCCACATAGGCGTCGATGAAGGCCTTGCGCTTCGGCGTGCTGGCATCCTGGATAAAGGTTTGCGGCATGCGCGTGCCATTGCCGTTCTTGCCGGCGTTGTCGATGAAGTTACCCATGGCCAGGGTCCAGCTGCCGATCAGCGGCACTTTCCAGCCCAGTTTTTCCATGCCGTTGGCGATCTGCGCCAGTTCCGGGCCGATGCCGTAGGTCAGCACCACTTCCGCCCCGGCCTGCTTGGCTTTCAGCAGCTGGGCCGTCATGTCGACGTCCTTGATGTTGTATTTTTCAATGGCGACGGGCTTGATGCCCTTCTTTTCCAACGCCTTTTCCAGGTCTTCGCGGCCCAGCTGACCATAGTTGGTCGAGTCGGCCAGGATCGCCACTTTCTTGAACTTGCGGTTATCGATCGCCTCGTGCACGATCATGCCGGACTGGATGGTGTCATTGGCCGCGTTGCGGAAGATATAGTTTTCCGGCTGGTCGGCGAACTGCTTGGTGACGATGGAGCCCGTGGCCACATTGTTCATGACGGGAATCTTGGCTTCCTGATAGAAGCGTTGCGAAGCCAGCGCCACGCCCGTGTTGATATAGCCGACGGTAGCGGCGACTTTTTCCTTGTTGATCAGTTCCTGGGCGATTTGCACGCCGCGCTCGTTCTTCGCTTCGTCGTCGCGCTCGATCAACAGCAGGGAACGGCCCAGTACGCCGCCTTTGGCATTGATTTCAGCGACGGCCAGCTTGACGCCGTCGCGCATCGACACGCCCATCGGCGCGGAGCCGCCCGTGAACGGACCGGACACGCCGATCTTGATGGGTTCGGCTGCGAAAGCGGATTGAGAGAAACCCAGCACCAGGCTTGCAACGAGCAATTTCTGTTTGAAATTCATTTGTCATCTCCTTTAATACAACATTTTTTTTATAGTCGTACGCTGGATAACCTCCCCATCGATAAAACATTGTAGGTGAGTAATCTGGCAGCAGCAACAGATACATATGACGCGTCGCAGCATGCGCAAAAGACCAGATTGCTTGTCCGATGTCAGCTTTTTGTAAGGAAAATATGAGGCAAATTGGCGGATTAGAATATTTTCCAGTGCATATATTTCCAACAGCTTGAGTTATACGCAAACGGCACGCGCACCGTCCATGTCCATGATCCTCCTCAATCAACACATTGGTCAGAGTGCTAACGTCAACAATGCCGTCGCGGCCGCGCCAGCCTATACACTCGCCAGGAGGTGATATGCAATGTTCCATCCGATTTCCTATCCGCACCTGTTTGATCAGCCTGTTTGTGACCGTGCTGGCCAGCGGTTGCGCCACCACCAATTTCGAGCCAGCGCGTACCTTCGCCGCAGAGACAACGAAACTATCTGCTGCTTTTCCACCAATGATCGCGGGTACATATGACAGTTGCATGAGCAACTCCATGCGCAAACAGGTGGTGATGGGCAGGCAATTCAATGCGGCAGAGAGCGAACAGGCGGCGACCTCCACTTGTGCGCTGATCGGCGTCAGCAATCCACAAGCCGCCGCCATCAACGATATTTTACGGGTCTACGCCAAAAGCATTGCAGAAGCAGCAGACGGCGACCTGAAAGATTTTTCAAAGGAGGGCAAAGACCTCGGCGCTGCGATAGGCAGCTTGCAGCGGCCTGGCAGCGGTACGCCCATCTTTGATCAAGGCAAGCTTTCCCTGGTAGTCAAACTTGGGCAATACCTGGCCAGCCAGATGACGCAGGATATGCAAAAAGCAAGCTTGCGCGATTTGCTGGCAAAGCAGGATGAGGTAAACGCCGCCAGCGATCTTCTGAAGGAATACGCCCAAAGAAGCTACAGGGCCAGCGTGGAAACTGAAACGCGTGACCTTGCCTTGCTCCGTACCTATGTGGCAGGCATGGCGCAAACCGAACCGCTGGCGGCCAATTACGTCGATACGCGCTTGTATATGGAGGGCAAGCAGCTCGCTGAGCGAAAAAAGCTGGCAGATGACTACTATGTTCGCGCCATTGATGGCATGCAGGCCAGCCTGGGCTCCTTGCGGGCAAACATTGATCGGCTACAGGAACCTGCGTTGAAACGACAACTGGAACAGTTCAAGGAACAGGTCGGCGCACTGGAACGTCAATCAGCCTTTTATGCGCCAGCACGCTGGTAACCGTTGCATAACATCATCAGGAGAACAACATGAGCGACGTCAACAAATTAAACAGAGAACGGACCTACGAGATCGCGGACGCACTGGCGCAGGCATCAAGCCAGATACTGGAAAGGCGCATCGAGCTCAGGCTTACACAGGTACAAGGCAACGAAAAGACGCAGGAACAGCGAGAGATGGATGAAAAAGACCAGAGGGAGCTGGAGCAGTGTGAGAACCATCTGGATCAAATGGTGGCCATGTTTCGCGCTTACGGCATTCATCTGCTGGCAGAGGCAGCCCAGGATCCCATCGCAAGCATCAAGGATGCCATTGCTGATGCAACGCAGAACTTGAAGACCATCAAAAACATCAAACACAACGTCATGACAGCGGCAAGGCTGGTCGACTTGGCCGCGACAATTCTGTCGCGTGATCCTATTGCCATGTTTGAGGCGGCAAAATCCCTGCAGACTTCACTCAGGCGACCTGCGTCAGAGCCGATCTGACGCTATGCGGGGTCAAAGCTCTTGCTGCCGATGCCCCATCGCGTGTTCGGCCATTTTCAGGAACAGGGCCGCTTGCGCCTCGTGGTGCGCATACCCCATCCGCCCCTCGCTCAGGGCGACGGACTTTTGCAGCAGCGCTTCCGGGTAGTTGGCGTCGCAGGCCGCATCGAGCCAGAAGCGTGCCCTGGCCTCGTCGGTATCGACCAGCAGGTTCGCCACGATGAACATGGCCGGCACCACGCCCCGCCGGGCCGCCAGCTCCAGCTGCCGCAGCGCGGCGGCGCTGTCCTGCGGCC
This sequence comes from Janthinobacterium sp. PSRC1-1, assembly GCF_049897525.1. Classification (NCBI taxonomy): domain Bacteria; kingdom Pseudomonadati; phylum Pseudomonadota; class Betaproteobacteria; order Burkholderiales; family Oxalobacteraceae; genus Janthinobacterium; species Janthinobacterium sp. PSRC1-1. The sequence goes on along the minus strand of NZ_JAFCWK010000015.1, from coordinate 117,466 downwards.
CGCCCATGCCGTTTTTCAGCATCAGGCCCAGGTAGTACGCTGCGGGACCGCTGCCCTGCCCCGCCGCCTGCTCGAACAGCGCGCGCGCCTGCGGCTGCGACGCCGTCCCGGCGCGCATCAGGGTCTTGGCCTGGGACGTGACGTCCGAACCTGCCGATGCCAGCGGCGATGCCCCCAAGGCGATGGCAAACAACAATGCCTTCATTTCGACAGATCGATCTGGTACAGCGCAAAACCCTTGCCCGCGCCATCATCAGATTTCAGCTGCGTCACATTGCCGATGCCGGCCGCCTGCGCCAGCGCGATCATGTGCGGCGCCGAGTGGAACACCACCGGGCCTTTCGTGGCAGCCTCGGCGAAGCGCCAGCTGCGCGCCGAACCGTTTTTCGCCCGCGTCAGGTTTTTTTCCTTGGTCACGTAAGCGATCAGGAGTTCGCGGTTGTTGTCGGGCGAGGCCACCACCGTCTTGCTGCCGTCGAGGCCCGGGAAATTGCCGCCGCCGCTGGCGCGGTAGTTATTCGTCGCTATCAAAAATTCCTGGCTGGCGTCCATCGGCTTGCCCTTGTACGTCAAACCCTTGATGCGCTGGCCCGGCGGCTGCGTGACGTCGATCTGGTAGCGCACGTCGGCGCTGGTGAGCGTATCGAAGTTGTAGCTGGGGTGGGCCGTGTTGACCAGCTCCTGTGGCTCGGCATTGTTGACATCGATGGTATTGAAGCGCCGCGCCGACTGTTCCAGCCAGGCTTTCAGTTCCGCGCCAGTCATCTTCACGCCGTACAGCGCGTTCGGATATAAATACAGGTCGGCCGCGTTGTTCAGCGCCACATTGCCCGCCTTGACATCCGTGTAGTCGGACACGCCGGCCGAGCCGCTCTTGAATGGCGACGACATCGACAGCACGGGCAAGTGCGCGTACTGCGGCAGGTTCGCCTTCACATACGCGGCCAGGTAGCCCGCTTGCGCCTGGTTCACCACCTCGATGGCGCTGACGTCGCCCACGTCGGCGAAATACGTCGACATGCGGAAATCGGTGGCGCCGACCGGTGTCTGTACGTAGGCAATCGTCGCCGCATGCTCCTCGGCCACCAGCCTGGCGATGGCAGGATCGGGCGCCACATAACTTTTATCCGCGTTCTGGATGCCGCGCACTTCCACCGTGGTGGCGCTCTTGTCGATGAGCCACCGCTTGCCGTCGTGGCGCAGGGAGAGGCCAATCACGCCCAGGTGCTTGCCCCACAAATTGGCCATCACGGTAGGCACGCCATTGACCAGTCCTTTGACCTTGTCGACGCCGGGCAGATTAAATTGCGGCACCGTGCTGGCGGCGTTCGGGAACAGCTGGTGCGAGTGGCCGATCAGCATGGCGTCCACGCCGGGCACTTGCGACAGGTAGTAATTGCCGTTTTCCATGGTGGGCGAATACGGGCTGTTATCGAGGCCGCCGTGCGAAATGGCTACCACCAGCTCGGCGCCCCTGGCGCGCATCTCGGGGATGAATTTTTCCGCCGTCTCGCGCACGCCCTGCGTGTAGACGCGCCCTTCGAGCCAGCGCTTGTCCCAGGCCATGATGGTGGGCGGTGCAAAGCTGATGATGCCCACCTTCACGCTGCTGGTCACCGGTCTGCCATCGGGGCCGGCCGCCGTGATCTGCTTGTCGATGATGTGATATGGCCCAAACAGGGGCTGGCCCGTCCTGACGCTGTAGACGTTGGCCAGCACTTGCGGGAACGCGGGGCCGGCGCAGCGCGGTTTGCCGGCGTCGACGCTGTCGACATCAAACTGGCTGCCCGTCACCTGGTTCAAGAAGGCCAGGCCGTAGTTGAATTCATGGTTGCCGATGCCGCCGCCATCGACCTTCAGCAGATTCATCGCCTTGTAGATGGCCAGGGTCTGGTCGCAGGCCAGCGGTTTGACCAATGCCTGGTAGTCGGCCAGGGCCGTGCCCTGGATGGTGTCGCCGTTGTCGAGCAACAGGTTGTTCGGAAATTGCGCGCGCGCCTGGGCGATCAGCGCCGCCGTGCGTTCCAGGCCGATCGACGGTTCGGCCTGCAGCTTGTAGTAATCATAACTGAGCACATTCGCGTGCAAGTCCGTCGTTTCCAGCAGGGCCAGGGTGGCCGTGCTGCCCGCTGGCATGGCGGCCATCGCCCGGACCGGTTCGTGGGCGGCGGGTGGCAAGACGCCGCAGCCGGCCAGCAGCAGCGGTAACAGGGCAAGACGGGGAAGTTGGCGCAGCGGGTGGCACATGAGAATTCCTGTGGAAAGACAATATCGCCAGCATCATACGCAGCACGCCAGCCATCTTCAAGGCAAAAATATTGTCGCAAATACAGCAAAATGGCGTTTTTATTGCCTTGTGCAACAGCAATTGCGCCGCCGCGGCAGCGGAAACCGGCCGCGCTCGCGTATAATTCAAGGTTTGATTTCACCATAGAAGACCAGAACATTATGGAAGCCGAACGCATCAATATCATCTCCGCCCTGCTCAACGACCTGACGGTCCGCGAAGCCGAACTTCGGAGGTATCTTTGACTTCGCTGTCAAGTCGGAGAAACTAGAGCAAGTCAACGAAGAGCTGGAAGATCCGACCGTCTGGAACGATCCGAAACGCGCCCAGGACCTCGGTAAAGAGAAGAAGGCGCTGGAAGCGATCGTCTTCACGCTGACCAAGGCCGATGCCGACCTGCGCGACACCCGCGACCTGTTCGACATGGCCCGTGAAGAAGGCGACGACGAGACGCTCGAAGCGATCGAGCAGGACGTGCAGGAAATCCGCAAGGTCATCGAAAGCATGGAATTCCGCCGGATGTTCAACAATCCGATGGACCCGAACAACTGCTTCATCGACATCCAGGCCGGCGCCGGCGGGACGGAAGCCCAGGACTGGGCCTCGATGCTGCTGCGCCAGTACCTGCGCTATTGCGAACGCAAGGGCTTCAAGGTCGAAATCCTCGAGCAATCCGACGGCGAGGTGGCCGGCATCAAGACGGCCACCCTGAAGGTCGAGGGCGATCACGCCTACGGCTTCCTGCGCACGGAAACGGGCGTGCACCGCCTGGTGCGCAAGTCGCCATTCGACTCGGCCAACGGCCGCCACACCTCGTTTACGTCGCTGTTCGTGTATCCCGAAGTCGACGATTCGATCGAGATCGACGTCAACCCGGCCGATATCCGCGTCGATACCTACCGCGCGTCGGGCGCCGGTGGTCAGCACATCAACAAGACCGACTCCGCCGTCCGCATGACCCATGCGCCGACCGGCATCGTGGTGCAGTGCCAGAACGACCGTTCGCAGCACCGCAACCGCGCCGAAGCGATGGAAATGCTGAAAGCGAAACTGTACGAGCATGAACTGCGCAAGCGCATGAGCGAACAGCAGAAGCTGGAAGACTCGAAGACGGACGTGGGCTGGGGTCACCAGATCCGCTCCTACGTGCTGGACCAGTCCCGCATCAAGGACTTGCGCACCGGTTTCGAGACGGGCAATACCAAGGGCGTGCTCGATGGCGACATCGACGACTTCATCTCCGCCTCGCTCAAGCAAGGCGTGTAAGGATGAACGCATCCGCTCCGGCGCTGGCGAAGCAGGCCTTCCTGTTCGACATGGATGGCACGATCGTCGACAACATGGCCTTCCACACGACATCGTGGCTGGCGTTCTTTGAACGCCACGGCCATGCGCTGGACGCGGACGCCTTTTTCCGCGACACGGCAGGACGGCAGGGACACGAAATCATCGCCCAATACCTGGGCGCGGACGCCGACCACGTCACCCTGCTGGCTGAAAAGGAAGTCGTCTACCGCGAACTGTACGGCCCGCACCTGGCGACGGTGCCTGGTTTCGACCGGCTGATCACCAGCGCGCGCCAGGCTGGCGTCGGGCTGGTGGTGGGCACCGCCGCGCCGGACGAGAACATCGCGTTCACGCTCGACGGCCTGGACCTGCGGCACCGCTTCGACGCCATCGTCGGCGCCGCCGACGTGGAACGGGGCAAGCCGCACCCGGACGTTTTCCTGAAAGGCGCGCTGCTGGCCGGCGCGCTGCCTGAGAATTGCATCGTCTTCGAAGACGCGCCCCTGGGCGTGGAAGCGGCGCGCCGTGCCGGCATGCGCGTCGTGGTACTCACCACCACCCTGCCGGCCGAAGCGTTTGCCGCCTTCGACAACGTGATTGCCATCGTGCCGGATTTCTCCGCACTCGACGTCGACGCACTGTTTGCCAGCGTGGCGCCAGCGCTGGCACCACATCATCAATCATCACCAACGAAGAACACCATGACTACGGATATCCAAGAACAAGCCGCCGCCCCCGATGAAAACAAGATCATCGCCGAGCGCCGCGTCAAGCTGGCCGCACTGCGCGAACAAGGCATCGCCTTCCCGAACGATTTCCGCCCCGAGCACAAGGCGGCCGATCTGCACGCGCAATACGGCAGCAAGACGCGCGAAGAGCTGGAAGCCGAACCTGTCACCGTGGTACTGGCCGGCCGCATGATGCTCAAGCGCGAAGCGGGCAAGAAAGCCGCTTTCGCCACCCTGCAAGACGCTTCCGGCCCGAAAGCCGACGGCCGCATCCAGATCTACGCCACCCTGGACCTCACGGGCGAAGCGGCCATGGCCGCCCTGCACCACTATGACCTGGGCGATATCCTGGGCGTGACGGGCACGCTGTTCAAGACCAAGACGGACGAACTGACCATCAAGGTCACGCAACTGCGTCTGATCACCAAGTCGCTGCGCCCGCTGCCGGACAAATTCCACGGCCTGGCCGATCAGGAAACCAAGTACCGCCAGCGCTACGTCGACCTGATCATGAACGAAGAGACGCGCCGCACCTTCAAGGCGCGTACCGCCGCCATCTCGTCGATCCGCCGCTTCATGGAAAAGAACGAGTTCATGGAAGTGGAAACGCCGATGCTGCACACGATTCCCGGCGGCGCGGCGGCAAAACCGTTCATCACGCACCACAATGCGCTCGACATGCAAATGTTCCTGCGCATCGCGCCCGAGCTGTACCTGAAGCGCCTGGTCGTGGGCGGCTTTGACCGCGTGTTCGAGATCAACCGCAACTTCCGCAACGAAGGCGTGTCGATCCGTCACAACCCGGAATTTACGATGATGGAATTCTACGCGGCCTACACCGACTACAAATGGCTGATGGATTTCACCGAAGCCGTGATCCGCCAGGCCGCCATCGACGCGCACGGCACCGCCACCCTGACCTACGGCGGCCGCGAACTCGATCTGGCCAAGCCGTTCCACCGCCTGACCATCGTCGAAGCGATCAACAAGTACGCGCCGGGCTACACGCCGGAGCAGTTGAACGATGCCGAATTCATCAAGGAAGAGCTGAAGAAATTCGGCGTCAAGCCGTTCGCCACGGCCGGCCTGGGCGCGCTGCAACTGGCGCTGTTCGAAGAGACGGCGGAAGCGCAGCTGTGGGAACCGACCTACATCATCGACTACCCTGTTGAAGTGTCGCCGCTGGCGCGCGCTTCCGACACGGTGGCCGGCATCACCGAACGCTTTGAATTGTTCATGGTGGGCCGCGAGATCGCCAACGGTTTCTCCGAGTTGAACGACGCGGAAGACCAGTCGGCCCGCTTCCTGGCGCAAGTCGCTGCCAAGGACGCCGGCGATGAAGAGGCGATGTTCTACGACGCCGACTACATCCGCGCGCTGGAATACGGCATGCCGCCAGCCGGCGGCTGCGGCATCGGCATCGACCGCCTGATGATGATCATCACGGATTCGCCGAACATCCGCGACGTCCTGCTGTTCCCTCATCTGCGCCGCGAAGACTAATCGCGGACGCAAGCCGATAAAAAGCCGCCTGATCTTGCGATCAGGCGGCTTTTTCACTTGTGCGGCCAGCCGTCAGCCGGCCAGGGTCACGCGCTGGTGGCTGCGGCTGGCCTGCTGCGCCGCCAGTGCCGTGGCCAGCGCGCGCATGCCGTCGTCGCCCGTGGCGGCCGGCTGCCCTTCGCCGCGCATGGCGCGCTGGAAGGCGCGCACCGAGCGCACGTACAGGTTTTCATGCTCGACGGGGATGTCGATGCTGCCGCCGTCGCGCGTCAGGCAGATGCTGCCGACGGGGCGCTGCGTCATCACGCCGGTGGCGAAGATGGTGCCTTTGCTGCCGATGATTTCCACGCCGGACAGCGAATGCGGCGCGTTGTATGCGTCGTGCACCTGCACCAGGGTGCCGTTGTCGAACTCGATGACGGCCATCAGGCCCTCTTCCAGGCCGGCCACCGTCATGCCGCCGCTGGTGGCGCAGGCGGTGACGTGGCGCGGCTCGGCATCGAGCAGGAAACGCAAGGTGTCGACATCGTGCACGAACATGTCGAGCGTGACGCCGCCCGACTCCGGCGCGTCCAGGCGCCAGCCGCGCAGGTGCTGCGGCAGGTTGTTCGCGTGCAGCACGCGGCCATACAGGGGCTGGCCGATCTCGCCCGCGCGTATCAGCTCGCGCACCTTGCCGTGCGTGGCGGCGTTGCGCAGGTGGTGGTTAATCCCCAGCACCACGCCCGCTTCGGCGCAGCCGTCGACCATGCGGCGCGCGTCGTCCAGGTTCAGCGCCAGCGGCTTTTCGCACAGCACGTGCTTGCCCGCGCGCGCCGCCTGCAAGGTCTGCGCCATGTGCCACTCGTTGGTGGTGCTGATGTACACGGCGTCCGCGCCCGGATGGGCCAGCGCCGCATCGAGGTCCGTATAACTGGAGGCTATGCCGAACTGCGCGGCAAAGGCGGCGCCGCGCGCGGCGTCCCGGCTGACCACAGCCAGCACTTCCGCGTCGCCCTGCTGGCGAATCGCGTCGACCATCCATTCGCGCGCCACGGTGCTGGCGCCGACCAAAATCCATCCGATCTTCTTCATTCGATTCTCCCGTTAAAAAGTGTGGCGCAGGCCCAGGTTCCAGGCCTGGTTGCCGCTGCCGTTGTCGGTGGCGTTGCCCACCAGGTAGGCGGCGCCGTTGCGGTTGTCGATATGCGCGTAGGCCGCATACAAGGTGCTGCGCTTCGACAGCGCATACGTGTAGCCGATGCCGATCTGCGCAGCGTCGCCGTTGGCGGCACGCCGGTCGTCGCGCCGCACATACGAGAACAACACGCGGTGCGGACCCACCGGCACGGTGGCGCCCAGCATCAGGTCCGCGCTGTCGACCGTGGTGGCGGCGCCCGCCGTGCTCTTGCTGACGGCCACGGCGCCATGCGCCTTGACCACGCCGAAGTCCCAGGTGGCCCCAAGCACCGTGTTCCTCGCCGTCCCCGCCACCAGCGCGCTTGACAGGGTGTTGGCGTCCTGGTGCGCCATGCGCACGTACAGCGGCCCGCTGGCATAGGTGGCCGCCGCGCCGGCGTAGCGCCTGGCCGAGGCATCGCCCGGTACTTCGCCAAAGCCGTACGCCAGTTCGCCGGAGAGTCCCCCGCGCACGGGCGAGCTGTAGGTGATGCTGTTGTCGACCCGGCTGATGTAGCCGGCCGTGAAGACATTGCTCATCCTGCCCGCAAACCCCAGGTAGAACGGGTCCAGCGCGCCCAGGCTGCTGTCGATGAAGGTGTACTGGCGGCCCAGGCGCAAGGTGCCTGCCGCGCCGGCGAGGCCGACGAAGGCCTGGCGCCCGAACAGCAGGCCACCCTGGGCCGAAGCGCCCGTGTCGGCCAGGATGCCCGCATCCATCGTAAAGATCGCCGTCATGCCGCCGCCCAGGTCTTCGCTGCCCTTGAAACCGAGCCGCGAACCGTTGGCGATGCCGCTCGTTACCTTGAGCACCCTGCCGCCGGCGCCGCCGCTCTCGGACACCACGCCCAGGTCCATGATGCCGTACATGGCCACGTTCGACTGCGCCGAGCACAGGCCGCTGCCAGCGCAAATGATCATTGCCCCTACTAACTTCTTCTTCATCTCTTTTCCTGTCTGTTGATACTGTTCTTAGCTGACCAGATGGCGCGGACGCTCGCCGCGCAGGCCGGCCAGCAGGTTGTCCACGGCCTGCTGCGCCATGGCGTAGCGCGTTTCGTGCGTGGCCGAGCCGATGTGCGGCAGCGCCACCACATTGGCCATGCGCGGCAGCGGATTGTCCGGCGCCAGCGGTTCGCGCTCGAACACGTCGAGACCGGCGCCATGGATGGTGCCCTGCTGCAGCGCCTCGATCAGCGCCGCCTCGTCGACGATGCGCCCGCGCGAGCCGTTGATGAAGATGGCGCCGGGGCGCATCAGCGCGAACTCGCGCCGGCCCATCATGCGTTCCGTCTGTGCCGTCAGCGGCAGCACCACGCAGACGAAGTCGGAGCCGGCCAGCAAGTCGTCGAGCGCCACCTGGCGCGCGCCCAGCGCCGCTTCCACCTCGGGCACCGCTTCGCCATTCACGTACAGCACCTGCATGCCGAAACCCAGCGCGGCGCGGCGGGCGACGGCGCGGCCGATGCGGCCCATGCCCAGCATGCCGATAGTCTTGCCGTGCACGTTGACGCCGTACTGGCTTTCGCCCACGCTGCGCGTCCAGCGTCCCGCCTTGACGAATTCGGCCAGTTCGACGACGCGCCGCGCGCTGGCCAGGATCAGCGCGAAGATCGTGTCGGCTGTCGTTTCCGTCAGCACGTCCGGCGTATTGGCCAGCAGGATGCCCCGTTCGCGCAGGTAATCGACGTCGAACTGGTCGACGCCCACCGAGATGGTGGAAATGATGCGCAGCACTTCGGCCGGGTCCAGCAGTTCGCGGTCCAGGCGCACGCTGGCGCCCAGCAAGCCGTGCGCGCCGCGGATGGCGTCGGCGAACGCGGCGCGGTTGCCCGCATCGATCGCCTCGAAGTACGTCACCTCGCATTCGGCGCGCAGGCGCGCCAGCAGCGGCTCGGCCAGTTTTTTATAGACAACCACATGTTTTTTCACGCGTATTTCTCCTGTTCGATTCAAGATGGGACCAGCGCGTCAAGCTGGGCGCGGGTCGGCAAGCCTTCCATGTCGCCGGCCACCTGGATGGCGAAGGCGCCGACCCGGTTGCCGCGCCGTACGGCATGCGCCAGCGGCAAGCCTTCCAGCAAGGCGCTGACGAGACCAGCCGCGAAGCCGTCGCCGGCACCCACCGTGTCGACCACATTGGCCACGCGCTCGCCCGGCACCACGCCGCTGTCGCCCTCGGCCGTGCGGTAATAGGCGCCCTCGGCGCCCAGCTTGATGACCACCAGGCGCGCGCCCTGTTGCAAATAAAAGCCGGCGACGTCGTGCGGCAGGTCGTGGCCGGTGAGGATTTTTCCTTCGCCCAGGCCGGGCAGCACCCAGTCCGCCTTGGCGGCGAGGCGGTTGATCTGCTCGACCATGACGGCTTGTGAGGGCCACAGCGTGGGCCGCAGGTTCGGGTCGAACGACACCGTGCGGCCATGCTCGCGCATGAAGTCGATGGCCTGGCCGGCGAACGCCAGGCTGGTGGCGGACAGCGCCGCCGCCACGCCCGTGGCGTGCAGGTGGCGCGCGGACAGGAAATAGGCAGGGTCGAAGTGCTCGGGCGCCAGCCGGCTGGCGGCGGAACCCTTGCGGAAGTATTCGACCAGCGGGTCGGCGCCGTTCTCGGCCCGGGCCTTGAGCTGGAAGGCGCTGGTCTGGCCGGCGACGGTGACGACCCGGCTGCAGTCGACACCCTCGGCCTGCACGCTGGCGCGGATGAAGCGGCCAAAGGAATCATCGCCCACGCGGCTCAGCCAGCCGACCTTCAAGCCCAGGCGCGCCAGGCCGATGGCGACATTCGTCTCGGCGCCGGCCAGGCGGCGCGTAAAGTGCGCCACGGCCGCCAAGTCCCCCGTTTCCTCGGCAACGAACATCGCCATCGCCTCGCCGTAGGTGACGACGTCGAGCGCGTGCGCTCCTTGAATTTCCTTTTGACGCGGTTCTTGTTCCCTCATGCGGCCTCCAGCATCCGGATGTAGCGGCCCGTTTCAGCCACCAGGTCGGCGCCTTCGAGCGGGAATTCGATGGCCCGCTGCACGCCCGGCGCGAAGTGCGCGAAGACGGCGCGCCAAGTGGGATCGGCATCGGAAACGGCGCACGCCGACAGCCGGCCCCCGTCCTCCAGAACGGCCTTGCAGTGCACATAGCGCACGTACGGCGCCAGCAGGCGCGCCGCCTGCTGCGCGTCCTCGCCCACCCAGCGCCAGTTGCCGATGTCGAAGGTCAGCCCCACCGGCAGTCCGATGTCGCGCGCCGCCGCCAGGAAGCGCGCCATCGTCGCCAGCGCGCCGCCATGGGCCGTCTGGTCGTTTTCTACCAGCAGCGCCACGGGTGCGGCCGCCAGCTGGGCCTTCAAGGCGAGCAAATCCGGCGCGGCCGGGTAGTGGCCCAGCGACACCTTCAGGTAACGCGCGCCGAGCCTCGCCGCCTCGTCCAGCATCTGCTGCAGCAGCGCCAGCTGCGGCAGGCCGTCCTCGCCCCACAATTCGATGGGCGTGGAATACACCGAGTACAGGCCGCGCGCGGCCACCGCCGCGCCCATGCGCGCCAGGTCGGGCAAGTCGGAAGTAAACAGCTCGCGGCGGATTTCGATGCCGGCGCCGCCCGCATCGGCCACCACGTCGATGAAATGGCTTTGCCCCAGCTGCCTTACCCTGCTTGCGCCGTAGGCCGACGCCGCCACCAGGACGGGGCTCATTTGATCGCTCCCGCGCCGACGAACTGGCGCGCTTCGGGCGTTTGCGGGTTGCTGAAAAACGCTTCCGACGGCCCGCTCTCCCACACCAATCCCTGGTGCATGAAGACGGTGACGTCGGCCATGCGCCGCGCGAACTCCATCTCGTGCGTCACCAGCAGCATCGTCATGCCCGCCTGCGCCAGCTCTTCCATCACTTTCAGCACTTCCTGCGTGAGTTCCGGGTCGAGCGCCGACGTCACTTCGTCGAACAGCATCACCTGCGGTTCCATCGCCAGCGAACGGGCGATCGCCACGCGCTGCTGCTGGCCGCCCGACAACTGCTCGGGATAGGCTTCGCGCTTGTGCTCCAGACCCACCTGTTTGAGCACGCGCAGCGCCGTGGCGCGGCCCTGGGCATCGGGCACCTTCTTGACGATGCGCGGCGCCAGCATGACGTTTTCTTCCACCGTCAGGTGGGGGAACAGGTTGTAGCTCTGGAAGACCATGCCGACATCCTTGCGCAAGTCGAGCAGATGCTCCTGGCGCGCCGTCAGCGTATGGCCGGCCACGACGATGCTGCCGCTGTCGATGGTTTCCAGGCCGTTGATACAGCGCAGCATGGTGCTCTTGCCGGAGCCGCTGCGGCCGATCACGGCGATCACCTGGCCCCGCTCGACGGCGAACGAGACGCCCTTGAGCACATGATTGGCGCCGAAGCTCTTGCTGATATTGTCGATTTCAACGATGGGCATGGAATTTCCTTTCCAGTGAATGGCTGTAGCGCGACAGCGGATAGCACAGCGCGAAGTAGATCAGGGCGACGACGGGGAAGACGATGAAAGGCAGGAAGGTCGCGTTGCTGACCAGTTGCCCTGCGCGCGTCAATTCCACCACGCCGATGATCGAGGTGATCGAGGTATTCTTGATGATCTGCACCATGAAGCCCACCGTCGGCGGCAGCGAATGGCGCAGCGCCTGCGGCAGGATGACGTAGCGCAGCTGCTGGTAGCGGTTCAGCGCCAGCGCGGCCGACGCTTCCCACTGCTGCCGCTGCACGCCTTCGATGCAGCCGCGCCAGATCTCGCCCAGGTAGGCGCTGGAAAAAATCGTCATCGCCGCGCCGGCCGCGATGATCGGCGACAGCTTGTAGCCGAACAGGGCCAGCCCGTAATAGGTGAGGAACAGCACGATCAGCACGGGTGTGCCCTGCACCAGCTGGATGTACAGGGCGCTGATGCAACGCAGGAACGGGCTGCGCGCCGTGCGCAGCAGCGCCACCGCGAAGCCGGCGATACCGCCCGTGATGAAGACGAGCAGCGACAGGCCGATGGTCCAGCGCGTGGCCTCGAGCAGAAATTGCAGGTTATCCCAGGAAAAGTCACTGATCATGTCATGCTCCCATGCGCACCGCGCCCAGACGGCGGCGGCGTTTGAAGACGATCTGGCCCAGCACCCAGAAGCCGAAGCGGAACAGCAGGGCCAGCAGGATGTACAGCACCATCACGACGATGTAGATCTCGAAGCTGCGGAAGGTTTCCGAGTCGAGCAGGTGGGCGGCGGCGGTCAGCTCTTCGGCGGAAATGGCCGACACCACGCTCGAGGCGAGCATCATCAAGGTGAACTGGCTGGCCAGCGCCGGATACACTTTTTCCAGCGCCGGCAGCAGCACCACGTGGCGCATCACCTGCCAGCGCGTCATGCCCAAGGCTTGGGCCGCCTCCAGTTGCGAGGGATGCACGGCGCCGATGCCGGCGCGTACGATTTCCGCCGCATAGGCGCCCAGGTTGACCGTCATGGCGACGAGCGCGGCGCCGTTGGCGTCCAGTTGCAGGCCCAGCGACGGCAAGCCGAAGTAGATGATGAACAGCTGCACCAGGAACGGCGTGCTGCGGATGATCTCGACATACGCGCGCACCACGGCGCGGGCATAGGCGGGACCATTCTTCAGGATGACGGCGGCGCACACGCCCACCGCCAGGCCCAGCACCATCGCCAGGGCGCTCAGGCGTATCGTCAGCGCCGCGCCCCACAACAGGCGGTCCAGCGATTGCATGACGAGTTCGAAATGAAATTCATACGGCATACTCAACTCCTTGTCTACGTGCGCATCCCCGGCGACGCCACCACGGTGGCGCGCCGTACGGAGCAACACTTTTCCTGTGCGGCTTGCGGTATCAGAAGGTCGGCAGCGCCGGCAGCGGCGCGCCGCTCCACTTGCGCGCGATGGCGTCGAGTTCGCCGTTCAGCTTGACGTAGTAGATGAAATTGTTGAGCCACTGGTGCAGCTCGAAGTCGCCGCGGCGCACCGCCATCGAGTTCGGTTGCAGCGAGTAGGTGAAGCGGACCTCGATCTTGCCCGCGCCGCGCGTCTTGATGATGTCGAGCGCCATCGTGCTGGGGATCGAGACGGCATCGACCTGCTTGCTGAGCAAGGCCTGGGTGACAGTGGCGTCATCTTCGAAACGCACGATATTGGTGCCGGCCGGCGCCATGCGGCTCAGCGCCGTGTCGTTCGTGGTGCCGCGCGTCACGCCCACTTTCTTGCCCTTCAACTCGGCCAGGGCCTTGAATTTGCCGCCGACCGGCGCGACGATCGCCAGTTCGAACGCGCTGTAAGGCATGGTGAACATCAGGGTCTTGGCCCGTTCCGGCGTGGGCGCCAGGGTCGCCACGAGGAAGTCGACCTTGCCCGATTCCAGCGACGGCACGCGCGAGGGCGCCGTCAGCGGTACGATTTCCACGGGCAGGTTCAGGTATTTGCCGATCAGATTGGCGACGTCGACGTCATAGCCGACGGGTGCGCCCTTGGCGTCGATGCTGCCGAACGGCGGCGTGCCGCTGACCACGCCGATGGTCAGCTTGCCTTTCTTGATCAAGTCGCCCAGCGTCTGGGCGCCGGCATCGGCCGCCGCACCGAGGGCACACGTGGCTGCCAGTGCGCAAGCCAGTATCTTCGAATAGAACAGTGTCGTCATCTTCATGTTTCCGTCTCCTGTGATCCCGGTACCGGCCTCGTCGAGGCACTTCCGGGAATAGTGTCAAATGGACGATTTATTTCGTCTCTTGCCGTATCACTCCAACTGCATGCCAACCATTGCCCTGCCTGACTATTCACGCCCCTTTCCAGTGTGAAGAAATGCTATGAAACCGGTTCCAAAGCTTGTCCAAAAAAAAGGGCAACGCCCTCTTCCCTTCAATCGCCACTCTTGCCCGCAATTGTCCGCTGGGTGGAATTGCGCACAATCAGCTTGCCTGGCAACAGCACCTCGCGCGGCGGGCATTGCTCGCCCTGCAGGCGCGACAGCATGCACGTCATCGCCGAAAAGCCGATCTCGTACGTCTGCTGCTCGATCGTGCTCAGACCCGCCAGTGGCGACCACGGCAATTCGTCAAAGCCCAGCAAGCCCACGTCCTGCGGCATCCGTAATTCGAGGCGTTGCAGCATCAGCGCCAGTTCCAGCGCCACCATGCCATTCGAGGCCAGCAGCGCCACGCGGCGGCCGCGCCACTGCGCCAGGCAGTGCCGCACCTGCGCGTCGATGGCGGGCCGGTCGTCCAGGTCCACCGCCAGCACTGCGCCCACGCAGCCCGGATGCTCGGCCATCACGGATTGAAAACCCTCGGCGCGCATCAGGCGCGAGCTGACGCCCGTCAAGGGCGGTGCGACGAAGGCGATGGCGTCGAAACCCTGCTCGATCAAGTGTTGGGTTGCCAGGCGGCCGGCCTGCACATTGTCCAGGCCCACCAGGTCGAAATCGGCGCCCTCGATGCGGCGGTCGACCAGCACGATGGGCATGCCCGCCTGCTGCAAGTCGGACGATTCGATGTTGCGCCCCTGCGTGTTGACGATCAGCCCTTCCACGCTGTACGAGCGCAGCGCGGCCAGCGACTGGCGTTCGCGCTGTTCGTCATTGCCGGTGTTACATAAAATCAAGGTATAGCCATGTTGCTGACAGGCCGCTTCCACGCCTTGCAGCACCGCCACCGTGTAAGGGTTCAGCATATCGGCCACCACCATGCCGATCAGGCGCGTGCGTCCGCGCTTGAGGCCGCGCGCCATCTGGTTCGGCTGGTAGCCGAGGCGCGCGATGGTGCTGGTGATCTGCTGGCGGATGTTTTCGGACAAAGCGTCCAGTTCACCGCCGAGAAAGCGCGACACGCTGGTCTTCGACACGCCCGCCTCGCGCGCCACCTGGGCGATGGTCACGGGCCGTGCCGGCTCGCCGGAGAGGGTTTTTTTATTGCCGCGTACTGAATCCAAGCTTGTTCTCCACTACCTGTTGACTTGCATATTTTTATTTTGGAACCGGTTCCAAAGATAGCACCCGCACATCGATGACGCAAGCGATTTGATGACTTGTGGTAGCGAAAGCACACGCTGGGGGCCAAATGTGAAAAGCGCCACCCTCCCCCCCGGCAAACGCAGGGGGCGGGCGGCGCGATGGTGTCAAGACTGTTTACTGGACCACGGTATAGCAAGGCACATACGCCGTGCCCGCCAGCTTCATGCGGTGCTGCGCCACGAAGGATGCCAGCAGCGCATCCATCGGGCCGGCGATGGATTTGTCGCCGTGGATCTCGAAGTTGCCATGCTCTTCGATCGAGCGGATGCCGTCATCCTTGACGTTGCCCGCCACCACGCCGGAAAACGCGCGGCGCAGCTGGGCCGCCAGCAAGTGCGTGGGCTGGTTCTTGTGCAGGCTCAGGTTGCGCATGTTTTCATGCGTGGGCTGGAACGGCTTCTGGAACTCGTGGTCGATCTTCAGCAGCCAATTGAAGTAATACGCGTCGCTGTGCGCCTTGCGGAATTCGCGCACCTGGCGTATGCCTTCGAGCATCTCGCGCGCCACCAGTTCCGGGTCGTCGATGATGATCTTGTAGCGCTGCTGCGCTTCCGGGCCCAGCGTGTCGCTGATGAACTGGTTGATCTGCACGAAATACTCGCGCGAGGTTTCCGGCCCCGTGAAGATCAGCGGGAACGGGATCTCGGCGTTATCCGGGTGCAGCAGGATACCGAGGATATATAAAATCTCTTCGGCCGTACCGGCGCCGCCGGGGAACACGACAATGCCGTGGCCGGTGCGCACAAACGCTTCCAGGCGCTTCTCGATGTCCGGCATGATGACGAGGTCATTGACGATGGGGTTCGGCGACTCTGCCGCGATGATGCCCGGCTCGGTGATGCCGAGATACCGTCCATTGTGCAAGCGCTGCTTGGCGTGGCCGATGGTGGCGCCCTTCATGGGGCCCTTCATGGCGCCCGGGCCGCAACCGGTGCAGATGTCGAGGCCGCGCAAGCCCAGCTGGTAGCCCACTTCCTTCGAATAATTGTATTCGGCGCGGTTGATCGAATGTCCGCCCCAGCAGACGACCAGGTTCGGGTTGAGCTGGGTTTGCAGCACATTGGCGTTGCGCAGGATGTGGAAGACGGCGTCCGTCACGCCTTCCGTGCTCTGCAAGTCGAATTTCGGGTTGCCCGTGACTTCATCGCTGACGAAGATGATGTCGCGCAGCACGGCAAACAAATGCTCGTGGATGCCCTTGATCATCTTGCCATCGACAAAGGCGATGGCTGGCGCGCCCTTGATGTCGAGCTTGATGCCGCGCTCGCGCTGGATGATGGAGATTTCAAACGATTGGTAGCGCTCCAGCAGGGCGCGGCCATCGTCGATGGTGCTGCCGCAATTCAAGACCGCCAGCGCGCAGCGGCGGAAAGTGTTGTACAGGCCGCCCTGGCTGGTGTCGAGCAGTTTGTTGACTTCAGTCTTGGAGAGCACGTCCAGGCGGCCTTCCGGTGAAACCAGAGTATCGATAACGTCGTGTTCCATAATGCGAAAAATTCCTTTAAAAATCGATGCTCGAAGGTCTTGCAACCTTAATATACGACAAGTCGGGCAAGTTGTGCTGTGCCGCCACAAAATCGCCCGGGCCGCCCTTGCCTGCAAACCGGTTTGATTAATATGAAACAGTCATTCTTGCTAATGCGAATGGAAACCTTCGCTCAGCGCAATTTGTAGATTAGAATGCCTGCCTATTGGAATTCCCGTGCGTGAGGTTCTTCATGAGAGTCCCCGCCGCCCGCAGGCTTCCATAAGTTTGTTGTATCGATTGACTATAATAATTTTTCAGGAGGAACCGCATGAGCGGTGCGACTACGCCCAACAAGGAAGCCGTTATTCCCGAGTTCAAGCAGATTATGGGCCATCCAAGCCCATTGTGGATGTTGTTCATGACTGAATTCTGGGAACGCTTCGCGTTCTACGGAGTTCGCTGGGCGCTGGTACTGTACATCGTGGCCCAGTTCCATGCTGGCGACGGTTCGGGACAGGCAGCGGCCAACCTGACCTACGGTTCCTTCCTCGCGCTGGTGTACGCCGGCGCCCTGTTCGGCGGCTACATCGCCGACCGCGTCATCGGTTACCAGCGCTCGATCCTGCTGGGCGCCATTTTCATGGCAGCCGGCCTGTTCTGCATCTCGGTGCCGAACCAGGACATCTTCAACCTGGGCCTGGCCACCATGATCGTCGGTAACGGCATGTTCAAACCGAACATCTCGACCATGGTCGGCAAGCTGTACACGACAGCCGATCCGCGCCGCGACAGCGGCTTCACGATCTTCTACATGGGTATCAACATGGGCGCCATGGTCGCGCCCGTCTTCACCCAGTGGCTGGCCGAGTCGATCTTCGGCACCAGCGCCATGCCTTCGTACAAGATGGTCTTCATGGCGTCCGGTTTCGGCATGCTGATCAGCCTGGTATGGTTCTTCATCGGCCGCCGCGCCCTGAAGGGCATCGGCGCACCGGAAGCCGGTTCCGGCAACCCGATGCGCGTCGTCTGGGTCGCCCTGGGCTGCCTGTGCGTGATCCCGCTGATGTACTTCCTGCTGACCGTCGGCGCTGAAAAACTGCAAATCGTCCTGACCGTGCTGTTCGTCGGCCTGGCCTTCATGCTGATGATCGAAGGTATCCGCAACGGCAAAGTGGCGCGCGACCGCGTCATCGCCATGCTGCTGATCTTTGTCTTCAACATCCTGTTCTGGATGTTCTTCGAACAGGCTGGCAGCTCGTTTACCTTCCTGGCTGACAAGATCGTCAACCGCGACCTGGGCTTCTGGATCTTCCCAACCGCCTACTTCCAGACCGTCAACTCGGTTGCCATCATCGTCTTCGCGCCTCTCATCGCCGCCGTCTGGGTCTACCTGGCACGCCACAACGTCAATCCATCGATCCCGCGCAAATTCGGCCTGGGCTTGCTGGGCAATGCGCTGGCCTTCGGTTTGCTGATCTTCGCTCTGTCGAGCCTGGTTGGCGCCGATAACAAGATCCCGTTCTGGACCCTGACCACCGTCTACGTGCTGCAATCGATCGGCGAGCTGTGCCTGTCGCCTATCGGCCTGTCGATGGTCACCAAGCTGGCGCCAGTGCGCCTGGTGGGCCTGGGCATGGGCGGCTGGTTCCTGTCGACCGGTATCGGCAACAACCTGTCGGGCATCTTCGCCAGCCACGTCAGCGGCACGAGCGGCATGTCGGTGCAGTCGGCCCTGTCCGGCTACACCTTCGGCTTCTGGTCCCTGCTGGGCGCCGGCGTGATCCTGTTCCTGATCGCACCGCTGATCAACAAACTGATGCACGGCGTGAAGTAAGCGTTCTGCCCTGGATAAAGACGGCGGCCTGCGGGTCGCCGTTTTTCATTCCAGCGCCGGCTTTCCCCTTGCCGGGCGGTACAATACCGCCAGGGCCGATGGCCACCTCAATCAAATTACAGAAAAATCTCATGTCCAGCATCTCCACCACCTCGCCCCTCTCCGACGACGAATACGCCGAACTCGACACCCTGCTGGCCGCGCCCGCCCTGGCCGGCGCCGCCATGGACGTGTCGATGCTGGAAGGCTTCCTCACGGCCATCGCTCTGAGCCCGAAACAGATCACGCCGGAACAATGGCTGCCATGGGTCTGGGACAAGGCGGCCGGCAGCGCCTTGCCGGCACAGGACGAGGCCAGCGAACGGGCGGCCAGCCTGGCGCAGCGCCATCACGCTTACATGGTCGAATGGCTGGCGAAGGACCCGGACAGCTTCGAGCCCATCTACGTCTGCGGCCCCGAATGGAGCGTGAGCGCCTGGTGCGCCGGTTTTGTCCTGGGCACGAGTCTGGACAAGCCCCAGTGGGCGGCCCTGGCCGTCAGCCACCCGCAATACCTGGCGCCGTTCCAGCACCTGGCCACGGCCAGCGAACTCGATGACGATGCGGCCGAAACGGCCATGGATGGCGTGATTCCTGCCGTCATCGCCATCAACGCCGCCTGGGCGCGCCAGCGCCACCTGAAAAGCCAGGCGCAAAGCCAGTCCGGCGCCACCGTCTTGCGCGAACTACCCAAAACGGGCCGCAACGACCCGTGCCACTGCGGCAGCGGCAAGAAGTACAAAAAATGCTGTGCCGACGCCGATAGCGCGGCGAACTAAGGCAGCACCTCCTTGCGCCAGCTGCTGACGGCCATCCTGCGCTTCCTGCTGCGCCACGCGCTGCAGTTCGCGCTGTTCATCGTCATCCTGCTGGCCGGACGCCTGCTGCTGGCCGAATGGCGCGCCTACAGCGCCGGCAGCGAGGCCGTCGCCGTACTGCGCCAGGCGTCCGACAGCGCCGGCAGCCATGGCGCCGGTCTGGCCGCTGCCGCCACGGCGCGTGTCAACGCCCTGACACATGCTTCGCAAACGGCCATCGCCACCCGCCTGGCGCAAGTGCAGGCGCAATTGAGCGCCTTGCGCGCGCGCCAGCGAGCGTCGCTGTTCACCCTTCCCCTGCCCGACACGCACACGCTGGCCTTGCACGCGCAAGAGGAAGCGGCGCGCCGCGTGGAAATCGAAGTGCTGGCGCAGGAAGCCCGTTATCTGAGCGCCCTGCAAGCGGCGGTCAAAGGCGAAGATGCGCGGCACACCTTGGCGCGCCTGCAGGCGGAACACGTCAACGCGTATGCCGCGCTGCAGCACAACCTGGCCCAGCGCCGGCAACTGGAAGCGCAGCACCCCGTGGTGGCGCGCCTGCCTGGCAGCGACGCCTACGCGCAGCTGTCGCGGCTCGAAGCCGAGGGGCAGCGCCTGCGCGAGATCAACCTGCAAGCGTATCGCGCCTGGGCGGCGCAGCGCGCGCGCACCAACAATGCGGCCCGCCCCACGCCATTCGCCATCGATGGCGTGGCGCTGGCCGGCGCCCTGACTCCCGTACAAGAGGCGATTGCGGCCGGCGAAACGCAACTGGCGCGCAACTGGATCGCCCGCTGGCGCGCGCCCGTGCTGGACGTGGTGCCCACGGCCGCCCTGCTGGTGCTGTCGGCCATCCTGCTGCCCGTCGCCATCAAGGCCTTCTTTTACTTCGTGCTGGCGCCCCTTGCCGCGCGCTTGCCGCCGCTGTCGATCGCGCGCGAGCTGCAAGCCGGCGATGCCAGCCTGCCCCTGCCGCCGCGGGGCGCATCGCGCATTTCCGCCGTCTCGCAGGCATTGCTGCTGCAGCCGGGCCAGCAGATGCTGATCCACCCCGCCTACCTGCAGTCGTCGCCCGTCAGCAGCACCAAGCGCACGCAGTGGCTGCTGGACTGGCGCTTTCCATTGACGAGCCTGGCGGCCGGCATGGCGGCGCTGACGCGGCTGCACAGCGACGTACCCGCATCCGTGACGATTTCCGCCAGCGACGATCCGCTGCTGGAAATCGCCGTCGTCCACCTGCCAGCCGGCAGCGCATTAGTCTTCCAGCCGCGGGGCCTGGTGGGACTGGTCTGCGACGCGAACCAGCCGCTGGCCATATCGAGCCACTGGCGCCTGGGCAGCCTGCACGCCTGGCTCACCCTGCAGTTGCGCTTCATCGTCTTTCGCGGCCCCGTCACGCTGATCGTGCGCGGCTGCCGCGGCGTGCGCCTGGAGCGGGCCGGCCAGGGGCGCTCCATCAGCCAGTCCGCCACCCTGGGCTTTAGCACCGGCGTGCTGTACTCGACGATGCGCAGCGAAACCTTCCTCCCCTACCTGCGCGGCCAGCAGGCGCTGCTCAACGACCGCTTCGACGGCGACCACGGCGTCTACCTGTACGAAGAAACCCCGCGCCACGGCAAGCAGCCGGGCAAGGTCGGCAGCTGGTTCGAGGGGTTCACGGACGCCATTTTGAAAGTGTTCGGCATCTAGCCGGAGAAACCATGATGAACGACTTCCTGTTTGCCGATTTTCTCGAGGACCATGCCACGTATGCGGCGGTACAGGCCTGGTGGCAGGCGCGCCTGGCCTTCCTCGACGGCCAATGCGCGCCGTATCTGCGCACCGCGTTTGCGAATGGCCAGCCGTTTCATGACGGCAATCCCATCGTCAACCTGGCCGACCGGCGCAGGAAAAAGTCATCGTACTGACCTTGACGCAGGCAACGGCGCAGCGTGCCGAGGATGAACTGCGCGCCTGGTTCATGCCAGGCGAAGGGCAGCACCATCCGGCACAAAATCCGGCTGCAGCAAGCCATAGACATGCAGATCAACAAACACGCCATTTAACAGCTCCCCCTGCCGCAGCACGCCTTCGTGCATAAATCCCAGCCGCCCGGCCAGCGCCATGCTGGCATGATTGCTTGCCGCGCACTGCAATTCGATGCGGTGCAACTGCAGCGCGCCAAAGGCATGCGCCAGGACGGCGTGTACCGCAGCGCTGGCGATGCCCCTGCCCTAGAACTGACGGGCCAGGTAATAGCCGATTCTGGCATTGCGGTCCGCTGTGTCGATGTCTTTCAGGCGGATGCTGCCGCATAAAGCTGTGCCGGAAAAAACATGCCATTCCAGCACTTCACCGCTGGCGGCGCGCGCGGCAGCGGCTTCCAGATAAGCCCTGGCATCGTCGACGCACGCCAGTTGCACCACGGCGGGAAGAAAAGCGTGCAGGTGTTCACGGTTTCCCCCCACCAGGGTGGCGAGCGCTTCGGCGTGTTCAGCAAAGGTTGGAACAATAGCGATATCAGGAAATGCGGAAAGAGTCCGATGCATATATCTCTGGCGGGCCGGTAAAGTTAAACAAGAAACGCGCATCCATATCGCTACGCCGCGATCGAATGCGACACCGTCAACCACTCGCCCGGCTGCAGCTGCGCCGCCGCCTCGCGGGTGGCCAGCACGCTGTCCGGGTCCAGGTCGGAGCGGTTCAGCTTGTAGGAATAGGCAAAATCGTCGGCATCGAATGCCTGCCCCGCCTTGACGTAATACTTGAAGCCGACAAAGGAGTCGGGATTGGTGACGACCGTGTATTCAAGCGTGACGCTGTTCATGGCGGGCCTCGTCGACGTTGGTAGAGTGTCCATTATGCGTCAATTCCGGCGACAGCGATGCGCGCGCTGATCCTTGCGGCAAGTCAATAGCCCGGCCCGCTGCCGGCGCTACAGTAGCCTGAGCCAACCACCAACTGGACTGCCATGCGCGCCTTGCTCGCGAAGATCAGGAACACTCTGGCGCCGCCAGCGAGCCTGCCGGCGGCGGCGCGCATGGAGCGCCTGTCGGACCGGCGCGGCCTGCCCGCCATCGATCCCGGCCCGCAAGCCGTCGTCAAGGCCTGCACCGCCTGGCTATGCGCGGCGCAAGACCATTCCAGCTCACACGACGGCGGCGTCGCGCGCGATTACAGCCTGCTGACAGGCTGGTCGAGCTCCTATCCGGAGACCACCGGCTACATCATCCCCACCATGATCAGCGTGGCGCAGCACACGGGTGACGCCGCCCTGCATGGGCGCGCGCGCCGCATGCTCGACTGGTGCGTGTCCATCCAGTTCCCGCAAGGCGGTTTCCAGGGCGGGAAGATCGATTCTCTGCCACGCGTGCCCGTTACCTTCAACACGGGCCAGATCCTGCTTGGCCTGGCCGCCGGCGTGGAGGCGTACGGCGCGGCCTACCAGGACGCCATGCAGCGTGCGGCCAGATGGCTGCGCGACAGCCAGGATGCCGACGGCTGCTGGCGCCGGCATCCGACGCCGTTCGCCGGCCCCGGCGACAAGGCCTACGAAACGCATGTGGCCTGGGGCCTGTTCGAAGCGGACCGCATCGCGCCGGGCCACGGTTATGGCGCGGCCGGCTTGCGTCAGGTCGACTGGGCATTGAGCAAGCAGCGCGCCAACGGCTGGTTCGATTCGAACTGCCTCGACAACCCGCTGCTGCCTTTGACCCACACCATCGGCTACGCCTTGCGCGGCCTGCTCGAAGCGCACCGCTTTGCGGGGCGCGCCGACCTGCTCGACGCCGCCGTGCGTACCGCCACGGGCATCGCCAGCGCCGTGGCGGCCGACGGCTACCTGGCCGGCCGCCTCGGCCCGGACTTCCAGCCTGGCGCCGATTACGCCTGCCTCACGGGTTCCGTACAAAATGCGCATTGCCTGTTCCTGTTGTATCGGCTCACCGGCGAGCGGCGCTACCTCGACGCCGGGCGCCGCCTGAACCGTTACGTGCGGCGCTCGATCAGCATCGACGGTCCCGCGCACGCACGCGGCGGCGTCAAGGGCTCGTTTCCCGTCGATGGCGACTACGGCGCCTGGGCTTACCTGAACTGGGCCGCCAAGTTCTGCATCGATGCGAACCTGCTGGAACTGGAACTGGCACGGGAAGCCGGCGATGCTTGAAGCGGCCAAGCGCGCCGCCAGGGCCGCGCTGGAAACGTGGCGCCGCGCCGACAGCGCCCGGCACATGCGCCACAGCGCACCCCACGTGACGCGCACCGCCTTGACCACCGGCCTGGCGCGGCTGGGCATCGCGCAGGGAGACACGCTGTTCGTGCATTCTTCGCTGAAAAGCCTGGGCTATGTGGAAGGCGGCGCGGCGAGCGTGGTCCATGCCCTGCAGGACGCCGTCGGCCCGCAAGGCACCCTGCTGCTGCCCACCTACTATCTGCCCGGCGGCACCGTGCGCGCCACCTGTGACATGAAAGACTATGTGTTCGACCCGCGCCGCCACGGCACGCACATGGGGAGGTTGCCGGAAGCGTTTCTGGCAAGCGGCAATATCCAGCGCAGCATCCACCCGACACACTCCGTGTCCGCGTGGGGCCGCCATGCCGCCGACCTCACCGAGGCGCACCACCGTGCACCCTCGATCTTCGGCATGGGCTCGCCCTGGCAGCGTTTCATCGGCTGCGAGCACGCCAAGGTGCTGGGTCTGGGCATTTCCATGGGGCCGGTGACGTTCTATCACGCGCTGGAAGACGCCATGGGCGACGCCTTTCCCGTGCCCGTGTGGGAAGACGAGACAACGCTGCTGGCCTGCCTGGACCACGCCGGCCGGCGCTGGGAGGTGCCCGTGCGCCCTTTCGATCCGGCAGTCGCGCAGCGCCGCATCGACCATCCCGGCCGCGGCGATCTGCGCGACTATTTTGCGCGCGAATTCGATGCCGCCGGCCTGCGCGTGAACGGGCAAGTGGGCGATGCGGCGTCGTGGGCCATCCCGGCGCAGGCATTTTTCGAGCACCTGGGCCAGCTGGCGTCCGAGCACGTGACGATCTACGCCAGCGCGGCGCAGCTGGCGGCGCGGCCCATCGGGCGTGCATAAAAAAACCGCCCGGTGCGATCCGGGCGGTTTTCCTTGGAGTGCCTAAAGCATCAAGCCTGCGGGCGGTCCGCCTTTTTCTCTCTGGCGACGAGATACAGCAGCACGATGATGACCGCGTACGGCAGCAGCGACAGCGCATCCGAGTGCAGGCCCGCGTAGAACGGATTGCCATGCTCGGCCCAGTCGGCCATCATCTGGTCGAAGTGCGTGAGCACGCCGGCCGTAATGGCGATGATGATGCCGGCCAGCGCGCCGCCGGCGATATAGCCGGACGCCAGCAGCACGCCCGAACTGCGGTCGCCCGCCAGCTGGCGCTCTTCTTCATTGAGCTTGGCGTTGTGTTCCAGCTTGTTGTTGCGGCGGTCCGCCAGCCAGCGCACCAGGCCGCCGACGAAGATCGGCAGGGTCGACGACAGCGGCAGGTACACGCCGACCGAAAACGCCAGCGACGGGATGCCGGCCATTTCCAGCACCACGGCGATCATCACGCCGAACAGCACCAGGGTCCACGGCAACTGCTGGTCGAGGATGCCCTTGATGATGTAGGACATCAGCACGGCCTTGGGCGCATCGTATTTCTTCACTTCCGAGCCGTCGGGACGCTTGCTGTAATGGCCATTGATGCCCGGATCGACCAGGTAAGCCAGCTGGCCATCTTCCTTCACAAAATACTTGCCGGCCGGGCCGCCCACGGTATCGGTCTTTTGCCAGACTTTATACGTGTTGTGGTCCGTATCGGCTTGCGGGCCATGCAGCTCGCCCGTCACCGTCAGCTTCGACGCGTCGACCGTCAGGCCCGGCGCCACTTGCGCGGCCGGCACGTAGACGGTGCTCGCCTCGTTCAGTTTCAGCAGAATCGGTCCGAGGATCAGGGCCGACGACAGCGCGCCGGCCAGAATCGCGTACTGCTGCAGGCGCGGCGTGGCGCCCACCAGATAGCCGGTTTTCAAGTCTTGCGACGTGGTACCGGCATTGCTGGCGGCGATGCAGACGATGGCGCCCACCGACAAGGCGGTCACATAGTAACGCCCGCCCGTCCAGCCCATGATCAGGAAGATCAGGCAGGTAAACAGCAAGGTGGCGACGGCCATGCCGGAGATCGGGTTCGACGAGGAGCCGATTTCGCCCGTCAGGCGCGACGACACGGTGGCGAACAGGAAGCCGAAGACGAGGATCAGCAGCGCGCCGAGGAAATTCATGTGCAGCGGCGTGGCGAAGGTGATCACGGCGATGATGGACAGGCAGCCGATGATGACCCATTTCAGGGGGATATCCTGGTCGGTGCGCAGGGTGGAGTTGTTCTTGACGCCCTTGCCGAGGCCCTTCAGGCCGGCCGACAGGCTGCGCCAGATCATGGGCATGGCGCGCACCAGCGAAATGAGGCCGCCGGCGGCCACGGCGCCCGCGCCGATATACAGCACGTAGGCGCTGCGCACGTCGTCGGCGCCCATTTCGCTGATCAACTTGGTGCCCGGCGAGAGCACGGTGGTCAGGCTGTCGCCGAAGAACTTGATCATCGGGATCAGCAGCAGATACGACAGCACGCCGCCGGCTGCCATGGTGGCGGCGATGCGCGGGCCGATGATGTAGCCGACGCCCAGCAATTCAGGGGAAATCTCGGCGCCGATGGAGCCGCCCTTGAGCGGCGCGGCGAATTCCACGCCCGGCGTATCCTTCCAGCCCTTGAACGAGATGTTGAACACCTTGTACAGCAGGCCGACGGCGAAACCGCCAAAGATGATCTTGGCGCGGCGCTTGGCGTCCAGCGCGGCGGCCGAATCCTTCTCGATGCTTTCGCCGGCGGCGATGCGCGATTCTTCCGTGGCGGCAGCCTTCAGCACTTCGGCGCAAGCCGTGCCTTCGGGGAATTTGAGTTCCTTGTGCTGGTCGACGATCATGGTGCGGCGCATGGGGATCATCATCAGGATGCCCAGCAGGCCGCCGAGGATACCGACCAGCATGACTCTAGAGATTTCCAGGTCGAAGCCGAGGATCAAAATGGCGGGCATGGTCACGCCCAGGCCGAAGGCCAGCGACTCGCCGGCCGAGCCGGCAGTTTGCGTGATGCTGTTTTCCAGGATCGACGAATCCTTGCCGCCCACCTTCTTGGCCAGGCCGAACAGGGTGATGGCGATCACGGCGACGGGAATCGAGGCACTGACGGTCAGGCCCACTTTCAGCACCAGGTACAGCGAGGAGGCGCCAAAGACCATCCCCAGGATGACGCCCATGAACAGCGCGCGGAAGGTCATCTCGGGCAGCTTCGCATCGGCCGGAATATACGGCTTCACGGCGCTCGGCATTGCATCTTTTGCCATAAATAAATCCTTAATTGTATAAAATAAACAGCCCGGATCGAGATCCGGGCTATTTGCTTGAAGCCGAGACTATCGCACAGCCGCGTTTCGATGAAAAGGTTTTTTGCTCCCGCTCCCGGAGGCCAGCCCCGCCACCCGCCCGCACCGGAAGCGCTGGCGCATTGGTCTATAATCGCTGCCACCGTGCCCCGCACGCTCACGTGAGACTGCCTTGACTGCCAAACGAACCGGATTTCCCTGGCCTTCCCGCCGCGCCACCGTGCGCGCCTTCATTATCGCCGGCGGCGCCGCGCTGGCCGCCGCCATGCTGCTGGCCGCTTACCTGTTCCTGTATGTGCGCCCGCGCCTGCCCGAACTGGACGTCATCACCGACTACCAGCCGAAGATCCCGCTGCGCGTGTACACGGCCGACAATGTGCTGATCGGCGAGTTCGGCGAGGAGCACCGCGACTTCGTGCCGATCGCGCAGGTGCCGGAAATGATGAAGAAAGCCCTGCTGGCCATCGAGGATGGCCGTTTCTACGAACACCACGGCATCGACTTCGTGCGCGCCGGCGGCGCCGTGCTGTCGAACCTGCGCCACGGCTTCGGCCACGGCGGCGGCTCCACCATCACCATGCAGGTGGCGCGCAATTTCTTCCTGACGCGCGAAAAAGTCGCCTCGCGCAAGCTCAATGAAATCATGCTGGCCCTGAAAATCGAAGCGGCCCTGTCGAAAGAGCAGATTCTCGAGCTGTACATGAACCAGATGTACCTGGGCCAGCGCTCGTTCGGCTTCGGCAGCGCGGCGCAGACGTACTTCGGCAAACCATTGTCCGAACTGTCGATCGCGGAAATGGCCATGCTGGCCGGCTTGCCGCAAAACCCCTCGCGCCACAACCCGATCAGCAATCCGAAGAAGGCGCATGCGCGCCAGCAGCTGGTCTTGAAACGCATGCGCGAACTCGATTACATCAGCGAAGGCCAGTACCAGCAGGCGCTGGCGCAGCCGCTGCATGTCAATACCCGCGGCAAGCAGGGTTTCGAGACGCACGCCGAATACGTGGCCGAACTGGCGCGCCAGGCCGTGTTTGCCCAATTCCAGGAAGACAGCTACACCAAGGGCATCAGCGTCTACACGACGATCCTGAAAGCCGACCAGGACGCGGCCTACGCCTCGACGCGCAGCAACGTCATCGCCTACGACCAGCGCCACGGCTACCGCGGCCCGGAAACCTTCATCGACATGCCGGCCGACCCGGAACAGCGCGACGACGCCATCGATGCGGCACTGCAAAAACGCCCGGACAGCGACGGCCTGATCGCCGCCGTCGTCACGGACGTGGCCAGCGGCAAGGTGGTGGCTGACACGGGCGACGGCGACGCCAAGGCCATCACGGGTGACGGCTTGCGCTTTGCCGCCCCTGCCCTGTCCGCCAAGGCGAGCGCCGGCATCAAGCTGCGTCCGGGCGCCGTGATCCGCATCACCCAGGATGCCAAGGGCAACTGGGCCATCACGCAAGTGCCGCTGGTGGCC
This sequence comes from Janthinobacterium sp. PSRC1-1, assembly GCF_049897525.1. Lineage (NCBI taxonomy): Bacteria > Pseudomonadati > Pseudomonadota > Betaproteobacteria > Burkholderiales > Oxalobacteraceae > Janthinobacterium > Janthinobacterium sp. PSRC1-1. The sequence goes on along the minus strand of NZ_JAFCWK010000015.1, from coordinate 89,461 downwards.
GCCGCCTTCGTCTCGCTGGACGCGGAAACGGGCGCTTACCACGCCATGGTGGGCGGCTTCGACTACAACCTGCAAAAGTTCAACCACGTCACGCAGGCCTGGCGCCAGCCCGGTTCGGCCATGAAGCCCTTCGTGTATTCGGCGGCGCTGGAAAAAGGCTTTTCGCCGGCCACCCTGATCAATGACGTGCCGCTCGAACTGCAGGCGGGCGGCAAGGTGTGGGCGCCGCAGAATGACGACTTCAAGTTCGACGGCCCCATCACCATGCGCTACGCGCTGGCGCAATCGAAGAACGTGGCCTCGGTGCGCATCCTGCGCGCGCTCGGGGTCTCGTACACGCACGATTTCATGGAAAAATTCGGCTTCGATCCAAAGCGCCAGCCCAGCAACCTGACCATGGCGCTGGGCACGGGTTCCGTCACGCCCGTGCAGATGGCGGGCGCCTACGCCCTGTTCGCCAATGGCGGCCACCAGGTGGAACCGTATTTGATCGACCGCATCGTCGACGCCAGAGGCACCATCCTGATGCAGACCAAGCCGCCCGCGCCGAACGACGACAAGACCCTGGCGCTGGATCCGCGCAACGCCTTCGTGATGGACAGCATGCTGCGCGAAGTGGCCCGCACGGGCACCGGCGCGGCGGCGACGAAAAAACTGGGGCGCAGCGACATCGCCGGCAAGACGGGCACCACCAGCGACGCCGTCGACGGCTGGTTCGCCGGCTACGGCGGCGGCATCGTGGCGGTGGCGTGGATGGGTTATGACGAGCCCAAGTCCTTGGGAGGGCGCGAATTTGGTTCCACCCTGGCCATGCCGATCTGGATCGACTACATGCGCACGGCCCTGTCGACGCGCCCGCAAGTCACGCGCGCCGTGCCGGCAGGCCTGAGCCAGGTCGATGGCGAGTGGCTGTACGATGAATTCATCGACATGAACGGGATCAAGACCCTGGATATGGACGTGGAAACGCCGACGGATCCGGCGGCCGTGCCGGAGACGGTGCCCATGGAAACCACGAACTGACGCAGGTATCTTGTCGGATTACGCTTCGCTAATCCGACCTACCTGTTACTGCATCAATCACCAATCGTAGGTCGGGTTAGCCGGGACGGCGTAACCCGACAAGTGCCGCCGAGGTTTACACAGCGGTCATGCTCAAATACCCGCGCACCGTACTGACGACGCTATCGGCGAAATCGTCGACATGGACCTTCGCGGCGCGGTACTTCCAGCGCTTCACGTACCAGTCCTGGAACAGGGCCAGGCAGTGCGCTGCCAGCAAGGTGGGATCGCCCTGCGGCTTCGGTTCGATTTCGGCGATGGTGGCGGCGATCAGGGTCTGTACATACAGTTCCGAATTCTTCGCCATGCTGCGCTGCTCCACCTGCAGCACGCGCGAATCCATGAAGACAAAATAAAACCACGGCTGCAGCACTTCGGACAGGTAGATCGACGAGCGTATCATCGCCTCCAGCCGGTCCAGCGGCGACTTCACGTCGGCGAACAACAGCGGCAAGGCTTGCGTGGCGTGGCGCACCACGTCCTCGATCATTTCGGCCAGTTGGTCCTTGCTGGTGATGTAGCCATACAAGCCGCCCATCGACAGCCCCGTTTCGCGGCACAGGTCGCGCAAGCTCATGGCGCGGAAGCCCACGTCATTGGCCAGGCGGAAGGTGGCGACGAAGATGCGTTCAAGATTTTCCAGCGCCGGCTTGCGGCGTTTGACGCCGATACGTTCCGCGTGGCGGTCAAGAATATATTCCCAGATGTTTTCGCCATTTAAAGGCGTCATCTGCTGAAACTGTTCAAAATTGAAATGGGTCGACAAGTGCATTCCCAAGTAACGGTGTATGAGCAATGTAAGACAGCGCCTGAGTGGCGCTGCAAGACGGCGGGACGGCTGATGCCGGGCCGATTATAGCTCAGGAAAACAACTATTTGACCTTTCAACTATGTAATGGGCACAGACGCAAGGCCAAATTCCCACAGTTATTGCGCTGCATCATGCAATTCACAGCAATTTACATCCAGCGGTGCTACATTCAAAAAAACCGAGCGATCGCTATATTTAATGCATCGATAGAATGTGCAGCGGCGCACGGCACATCGCTACAGCATCGACATTTCCATACTATTTCAAATAACGGAGACAAAATGAAGACACGCTTTTGGCAACTGCTATCGACCCTGCTGCTTTCCCTCGCCATCCTGCCCGGCAGCGCCAGCGCCGCCGGCTATACGCAAACGAAGTACCCGATCGTGCTGGTGCACGGCCTGTTCGGCTTCGACAAGCTCGGCCCCGTCGAGTATTTCTATGGCGTGCCCGCCGCCCTGCGCAGCGGCGGCGCGCAAGTGTATGTGACCACCGTGTCGGCCGCCAACAGCACCGAAGTGCGCGGCGAGCAGCTGCTGTCGCAGGTGCGGCAAATCCTCGCCGCCACGGGCGCGGCCAAGGTCAATTTAATCGGCCACAGCCACGGCGGCCCCACGGCCCGCTATGTCGCTTCCGTGCGCCCCGACCTGGTGGCGTCCGTCACCAGCGTGGCCGGCGTCAACAAGGGATCGAAAGTAGCCGACATCCTCAGCGGCGCCATACCCAACACTAGCGGCGCGCTGGGCAATGCGCTCGCCTCCCTGATCGGCATTTTGTCAGGCAACAAGGGACTGCCGCAAAACGCGGGCGCCTCGCTCGCCTCCCTGTCCACGGCCGGCTCGCTGGCCTTCAATAGCCGCCACCCGCAAGGCGTGCCCACCTCGGCCTGCGGCGAAGGCGCCTACCAGGTGCAAGGCGTGCATTACTTTTCGTGGAGCGGCGCGCAACCGTACACGAATGTGCTCGATGCGGGCGACCCGGCCATGGCCGCCATCAGCCTGGCCTTCGGCGGCGTCAAGAACGATGGCCTGGTCAGCAGCTGCTCCAGCCACCTGGGCAAGGTGATCCGCGACGACTACGCCATGAACCACCTCGATGAAGTCAACCAGTTCGTCGGCATCGTCAACCTGTTCGAGACGAACCCCGTCACCGTCTTCCGCCAGCAAGCCAACCGCCTGCAAGGCCTGGGACTGTAAGGAGGCGACGATGCGCACGAACGCGAAATGGATCATCGGCACCAGCCTGGCGGCCCTGGCCCTGTACCTGGTGCTGCGCCCGGGCGAACCGCCCGCCCCGCCGCCGGAAAAGGCTGAACCGGACCTGTTCGCGTTCGTGCGCTCGATGCAAGGCACGCGACCCGATGGCAACGTGACGGTGGCCGTGGGCGACAAGCTGGTGGTCGACGCGGAACTGGCCCACCTGTTCGACTACTACCTGGCGGGCCTCGGTGAGAAACCGCTGGCCGCCATCCGCAGCCAGATCGAGGCGGAGCTCGATAAACGCCTGGCGCCCGTCCCCGCCCGCGAAGCCAAGCGCCTGCTGGGCGCGTACCTGGCCTACAAGCAGGCGCTGGCCGGTGCGGAACAAGCCTTGCCGGCGCAAGCCGATGCGGCCCTGGCGGCGCGCGCGCGCCTGCAAGCGATGCGCGCCATGCGCGGCAATTATTTTACGCCCGAGGAAAGCGCGGGCCTGTTCGGCGCCAGCGACGCGTATGACGACGATGCCGTGGCGCGCATGGCGATACTCGGCGACGCCACGCTGGACGAGGCGCAGCGCCAGGCGCAACTGGCCGCGCTGGACCAGAAGCTGTCGCCGGCCCAGCGCGAGGCGCGCGAGGCGCCAGCCAGGGTGGCGCAGCTGGACGCCTCCGTCCAAGCCTTGCGAGCCCAGGGTGGTGGCGAGAATGAAGTCTACCGCCTGCGCGCCAGCACCTTCACGCCAGCGGCGGCGGCGCGCCTGGCGGAACTGGACCGCGAAGAATCGCAGTGGCAGCAGCGCATCATCGCGTATCAAGCGCAGAAGGCGCAGCAGGCGGGTCTGCCCGGCGGCGCACAGGATGCGGCGGCCCTGCAACAGCTGCGCGACGCCAGTTTCACGCCGGAGGAACAGCGCCGGCTGGGCGCCTACGAATAGCGTTCACGCCAGCGGTGCCTTAAAAAAACGGCCGCGCAAGGCGGCCGTCCGGTAGCGCAGGCTGACGCCGTCACGCCATCAGAACACTTCCCACTCGTCGTCGCGCGGCGCGCTCTGGCGCTGGGACGGCACGGCGTGCAGGGCCGGGCGTCCCGCGGTGGGACGCGGCGGCGCCGGACGCTTCGGCGCCGCGCTGGCCACCACGCGGCGCGGTGCGGCCACTTTGGCCTGCGCGGCCGGCGCCAGTGCGCCATCGAGCTTGAAGACGCTGACCACCCCGGCCAACTGGCCCGATTGCTCCTGCAGCGATTCGGCCGCGGCGGCCGCCTCTTCCACCAGGGCCGCATTTTGCTGCGTCACCTGGTCCATCTGGCCGATGGCCTGGTTGATCTGGTCGATGCCCGAGCTTTGCTCCTGCGTGGCCAGGCTGATTTCCGCCATGATGTCCGTCACGCGCTGCACGCTGGCGACGATTTCGGCCATCGTGTTGCCCGCCTCGGCCACCAGCTTGCTGCCCGCGTCGACCGCTTCCACGGAATCGCCGATCAGCGTCTTGATTTCCTTGGCCGCCGCCGCCGAGCGTTGCGCCAGGTTGCGTACCTCGCTGGCCACCACGGCGAAGCCGCGCCCCTGCTCGCCCGCGCGCGCCGCTTCCACGGCCGCATTCAAGGCCAGGATATTCGTCTGGAAGGCGATGCCGTCGATGACGGAAATGATGTCGACGATCTTGCGCGACGAATCGTTGATGGCGTCCATGGTCTCAACCACCTTGCCCACCACATCACCGCCCTTGACGGCGACGCCGGAAGCGCTCAGCGCCAGCTGGTTGGCCTGCTGGGCATTGTCGGCGTTCTGCCGCACGGTGGCGGTCAGCTCCTCCATCGACGATGCCGTCTCTTCCAGCGAACTGGCCTGCTCTTCCGTGCGCGAGGACAGGTCCAGGTTGCCGCTGGCAATTTCCGACGACGCCGTGGCGATCGTTTCCGTGCCGCTGCGCACCTGGCCGACGATGTTGACCAGGCTGGAATTCATGTCTTTCAGCGCCTGCAGCAGCTGGCCCGTCTCTTCCGTCGTGTGCACCTCGATCTGGCTGGTCAGGTCGCCCGACGCCACCGTTTGTGCCACTTTCACGGCCGCATTGATCGGCTGGGTGATGGCGCGCGTGATGTAGGCGGCGCAGCCCATGCCCAGCGCGGAGGCCAGCAAGCCGAGGATGAGCATCAGGCTTTCCGAGCGGATCACGGCCGCGCTGCCGTCCTTGACACTGGCATCGGCCACGCCGTTATTGAGCTTGATGATCTCGTTGAGCGTGCCTTCGGCCTTGGCGAACAGGCTGCGCGAAGCCTGGTACTGCTGGTAGAACGCCACGAACAGCTCTTTCTGCCGCGGTTCGTCGCGGTTGTCGGCCAGCTGGCGCAGGATGGCGCGCACCTTGTCGTCATCGCCCTTCCAGGCGGCCCATTCCTCCAGAAAACGCTTCCACAGCACGGCTTCCTCGGGCGTTTGCGGCAGCGGCTCGTACAGCTTGCGGCCCGCCTCGATATTGCTCCAGGCGCGCGTGCGCAACTGCAGCGCTTCCGCGAACTTGTCTTGTGCCTGGTAATTGTTTTCATAGATGGCGGCCGTCAGGGTGGCGGCGGCGACGGCCGTCTGGCCCTCGTTCATCATCATCAAGCCCTGGATCGACGGCAGGCGCACCACGCCGATCTCGTTGACGGCGTTGCCCACGGTGGCGATGCCCGTGTAACCGCAGATGCCGACCACCAGCAGTGCCGCCATCATCACGGCGACGAGGGTCGCCAATTTCCATTTGATCAGTAAATTCTTAAACATAGCTAGGTCCTTTATTAGTCAAAACGGCTGCTGGCAAGGCTGAGGCTGGCATGTTCAGGTAAAACGGCTGACATTTGTATAAAGGTGGCGGGGGTGGGGCGTACGCTTCGTTACAATTGGCGAGAATTCATAAATGGAAGCATAGTGGAAAATGGGCGCGCTGGCTGCTACATACTTGATACAAGACAAGATTTATTTCTTTACTGTGGTACGTGTTGCACAGAAAACAAAAAAAATGGCCTGGCGCCCTGCTTTGGTGCAAAAAAATCGCCGCGTGCCACTATTGGCTGCGCAGTTGATAGTCGTATAAGATGAGCAACAAGCAAACAACAGGCAGACCATGGCATATCCTATCGAACACAAACTGGTGATCGGGGTCGCTTCCAGCGCCCTGTTCGACCTGGCCGAATCGCACCAGGTCTACCTCGACAACGGCCCCGAGGAATACCGCAAGTACCAGGAAACGCATATCGACACGGTCTTGCCGCGCGGCGTGGCCTTTCCCTTCATCCGCCGCTTCCTGAACATCAACAAACACTATCCGCGCCAGTCGCCTGTGGAAGTGGTGCTGTTTTCGCGCAATTCGCCGGAAACGGGTTTGCGCGTGATGCACTCGATCGCCCACTACGGCCTCGATATTTCGCGCGCCGCCTTCATGACGGGCAAGTCGCCCTACCCCTACCTGCCAGCCTTCAACGCCTCGCTGTTCCTCAGCGCAAATGAACACGACGTGCGCAGCGCGCTGGCCTGCAACTATCCGGCCGGCCTGGTGCTGCCGTCGCGCACGGAAGACGACGAGAACGACGAAGAACTGCGCGTGGCCTTCGATTTCGACGGCGTGATCGCCGACGATGAAGCGGAAACCGTCTTCAAGCGCAACAACGACGTCGATGAATTCCACGCCCATGAAACCCTGAACGTGGGCACGCCGCACCGCCCCGGCCCGCTGGCCGACCTGTTCCAGAAGCTGGCCACCATGCAGCGCCTGGAAGAAAAGGCGCAGCGGCGCGACCCCGGCTACAAGAAGATCCTGCGCATCGCCATCATCACGGCGCGCAATGCGCCCTCGCATGAGCGCGTCGTGACGACCCTGAAAAGCTGGGGCGTGGCGGCCGACGAGACGTTTTTCCTCGGTGGCATGGACAAGTCGCGCGTGCTGGCCGTGTTCAAGCCGCATATCTTCTTCGACGACCAGCTGAGCCATTTGAAGTCAGCCGGCGGCACGATACCGATGGTGCATGTTCCTTTCGGTATCGCGAATATGCGCGCAGGATAAAACCTGCTGCGCGTCGCGCTTTGCGGCCTGCGATGCTCACCGTACTAGCGTACGGCTGCGCTTCTTGACCACAAATCACTGCCGCTCGCGACGGTTTTCTCAAGCGCGGAGATGAGGGCGATGGTCTATAATCGTGCCTGCTGGCGCCTTCATGAAGGGCCCGCACGCAATACAGCCTTTCCTGTCAACTGCCTCTGCCACTAGTGTCATCGCCTGCATGTCCTTAGACTTAACAAAAGCTCTCCCCAAGCCCGGCAACCGCTACGCGCTGCCCGCCCTGTATGGTTCATCCGACGCCTATGCCCTGGCGCTGGCCGCTTTGGCCTTGAAAGCGCGGGGCCAGATGCTGGCCGTGGTGGTGGCGCAGGCCAGCGACGGCCAGCGCCTGCTCGATGAAATCCCCTGGTTTGGCGGCAAGGAACTGCGCTGCCACCTGCTGCCGGACTGGGAAACGCTGCCCTACGACGCCTTTTCGCCGCACCAGGACCTGGTCTCCGAGCGCCTGGCCACCCTGCATGAAATCCAGACGCGCCAGTGCGACGTGCTGATCGTGCCGGCCACCACGGCGCTGGTGCGCCTGGCGCCGCCGTCGTTCCTGGCCGCCTACACCTTCTTCTTCAAGAAGGGCGAAAAGCTCGACGAAGCGCGCTTGAAGTCGCAGCTGACCCTGGCCGGCTACAGCCATGTCTCGCAAGTGATGTCGCCCGGCGAATACTCGGTGCGCGGCGGCCTGCTCGACCTGTTCCCCATGGGGTCAGCCCTGCCCTACCGCCTGGACCTGTTCGGCGACACCATCGAGACCATCCGCACGTTTGACGCCGACACCCAGCGCTCGCTGTATCCGGTGCACGAAGTGCGGCTGCTGCCGGGCCGCGAATTTCCCATGGATGAAGCGGCCCGCACCACTTTCCGCAACCGCTGGCGCGAACAGTTCGAAGGCGATCCATCGCGCTCGGTCGTCTACAAGGACATCAGCAGCGGCATCGCCTCGGCCGGCATCGAATACTACCTGCCCCTGTTCTTCGAGCAGACGGCCACCCTGTTCGACTACCTGCCGCCCGACGCCTCGCTGGCCCTGGTGGGCGAGATCGACGCGGCCATCGGCCGCTTCTGGACCGATACCCAGTCGCGCTACCGCTTCCTGAAGGCCGACCGCGAGCGGCCGATTTTGCCGCCCGAAGCGCTGTTCCTGTCCGACGAACAGTTCTTCGGCCTGGCCAAGCCGTATCCGCGCCTGGCGATCACGAAATCGAACGATGCGCTGGCCTCCGAACTGTCGGCGCCCGTGCCAAACATCGCCGTCAACCGCCGCGCCGACGATCCGCTGGCCAACCTGCGCAGCTATCTGCTGCAAGCGGGCCGCCGCGTGATGATCTGCGCCGAATCGAACGGCCGCCGCGAAACCTTGCAGCAGTACTTCACCGAATACGATCTGCACCTGACGCCGGTGGAAGGCAGCGACGGCTTCCTGCAGTCCGACGCCAAGCTGATGCTGGGCGTGGCGCCGCTGCATGCGGGTTTTGAATTGTTCACGCCGGACGGCAACCTGGCCTTCATCACCGAGACGGAACTGTATGCCGGTTCCGGCCGCAGGGTCGGCACCAAGAAGCAGGAAGGCGTGACGCAGGTCGAGTCGATGGTGCGCGACCTGTCGGAACTGAAGATCGGCGACCCCGTGGTGCACATCAACCACGGCATCGGGCGCTACATGGGCCTGACCAGCATGGACCTGGGCGAAGGCGAGACGGAATTTTTGCACCTCGAATACGCCAAGGACACCAAGCTGTACGTGCCGGTGTCGCAGCTGCACGTCATTTCCCGCTATTCGGGCGCGTCGCCGGAAGACGCGCCGCTGCACTCGCTCGGTTCGGGCCAGTGGGAAAAGGCGAAGAAGCGCGCGGCAGAACAGGTGCGCGACACGGCCGCCGAGCTGCTCAACCTGTATGCGCGCCGCGCGCTGCGCCAGGGCCACTCGTTCGAATTCTCGTCGCACGACTACCAGCGCTTCGCCGACAGCTTCGGCTTCGACGAGACGCCGGACCAGGCCGAGGCCATCCGCAACGTCATCAAGGACATGACCTCGGGCAAACCGATGGACCGCCTGGTGTGCGGCGACGTCGGCTTCGGCAAGACGGAAGTGGCACTGCGCGCGGCCTTCATCGCCGTGATGGGCGGCAAGCAGGTAGCGATCCTGGCGCCCACCACCCTGCTGGCCGAGCAGCATGCGCAAACCTTCGCCGACCGCTTCGCCGACTGGCCCGTGCGCATCGCGGAATTGTCGCGCTTCCGCAGCGGCAAGGAGATCACGCAGGCGTTCAAGGGCATGGCCGACGGCACCATCGACATCGTCATCGGCACGCATAAACTGCTGTCCGATGACGTGAAATTCACGCGTCTGGGCCTGGTCATCATCGACGAGGAACACCGGTTCGGCGTGCGCCAGAAGGAAGCACTGAAGGCGCTGCGCGCGGAAGTGGACGTGCTGACCCTGACGGCCACGCCGATCCCGCGCACCCTGGGCATGGCGCTCGAAGGCTTGCGCGACTTTTCCATCATCGCCACGGCGCCGCAAAAGCGCCTGGCCATCAAGACGTTCGTGCGCAGCGAAGGCGAGGCCATCATCCGCGAAGCGTGTCTGCGCGAACTCAAACGCGGTGGCCAGATCTACTTCCTGCACAACGAGGTGGAAACCATCCAGAACCGCCTGGCCATGCTGACGGAACTGCTGCCCGAGGCGCGCATCGCCGTGGCGCACGGGCAGATGCACGAGCGCGACCTGGAAAAGGTCATGCGCGACTTCGTCGCCCAGCGTTTCAATATTTTGCTGTGCACGACGATCATCGAAACGGGTATCGACGTGCCGACGGCGAACACCATCATCATGCACCGCGCCGACAAGTTCGGCCTGGCGCAGCTGCACCAGCTGCGCGGCCGCGTGGGCCGTTCGCATCACCAGGCCTACGCCTACCTGCTGGTGCACGACGTGCAAGGCCTGACCAAACTGGCGCAGCGCCGCCTGGACGCCATCCAGCAGATGGAAGAACTGGGCAGCGGCTTTTACCTGGCCATGCACGACCTGGAAATCCGCGGCGCCGGTGAAGTGCTGGGCGAGAACCAGTCTGGCGAGATGACGGAAATCGGCTTCCAGCTGTATTCGGACATGCTGCACGAAGCCGTGCGCTCGCTGAAGGCCGGCAAGGAGCCGGACCTGGCCGCGCCGCTGGCCTCGACCACGGAAATCAACCTGCACGTGCCGGCCCTGCTGCCAGCCGATTTTTGCGGCGACGTGCACGAGCGCCTGTCGATCTACAAGCGCCTGGCCAATTGCGCCACGCCAGAGAAGATCGACGATATCCAGGAAGAACTGATCGACCGCTTCGGCAAGCTGCCCGACCCCGTGAAAGCGCTGATCGAGACGCACCGCCTGCGCATCGCGGCGAAAACCGTGGGCATCGTCAAGATCGACGTGCATGGCGAGGCGGCCACCTTGCAATTCATGGCCAAGCCCCCCATCGACCCGATGCGCATCATCGACTTGATCCAGAAGAACCGCCATATCAAGCTGCATGGCCAGGACAAGCTGAAAATTACGGCCGCCATGCCGGACCTGGCCGCGCGCGTGACGCAGATCAAGACCACCATCAAGCAATTGACGGTGTAGACCATTTCGACCATTTATGCAGGATAGCCCCATGACCAACACGACTTCCATCACCATGAACCTGATCCTGCAGGGCCTGGACGGCGATAGCGCCCGCCTCGAGCGTATCGCCGCCCTGGCCGCGCCCACGTCCGTCACGCGCCTGGGTCCGAACGCCGTGCGCTGCGAGCAGATCGCCTACTCGCCCGCGCTGCGCCCCACCATCGAAGTGGCGGCCCAGGCGGCGCAGCTGGACGCCACCTACATGATGGGCCAGCGCGCACTGAGTGAATTCAAGCTCGTGGCGATGGACATGGATTCGACCCTGATCACCATCGAGTGCATCGATGAAATCGCCGACATGCAGGGTCTCAAGCCGCAAGTGGCGGCCATCACGGAAGCGGCCATGCGCGGCGAGCTCGATTTCGCGGCCAGCCTGAAGCAGCGCGTGGCCCTGCTCGAAGGCCTCGATGCATCGGCGCTGCAGCGCGTCTACGACGAGCGGCTAAAACTGTCGCCGGGCGCGGAAACCATGCTGGCGGCCGTGCAAAAGGCCGGCCTGAAAACCCTGCTGGTGTCGGGCGGCTTTACCTTCTTCACAACGCGCCTGAAAGAACGCCTGGGCCTCGACTACACGCACGCCAACGAACTGGAAATCGTCGACGGCAAGCTGACGGGCCGGGTTTTGGGCGGCATCGTCGACGCCGAGGAAAAGCAGCGCACGGTGGAGCGCGTGTGCGCGCAGATGGGCATTACGCCGTCGCAAGCCATCGTCATGGGCGACGGCGCCAACGACTTGAAAATGATGGGCATCGCCGGCCTGTCGGTGGCCTTCCGCGCCAAGCCCGTGGTGCGTTCGCAAGCCGATGTGGCGCTGAACTTCGTGGGGCTCGATGGCATTCTGAACATTCTCAACTAAATTGAGTCGCAACATCCATCAAACCGATGACCAAAGAAACCCATCGCTGACGTAACTGATGCGGTTAGTCCTTGGGATCGCAGGATGTTGCCGGTCGACCAAGCAGCCATTGGGACGAGAGGGCTGAGGAAAATTACATAAATGACACTATAACAATCAAACTTGCCATCCAACCTCTTTCATGCGTAGTACATAAATCAAACCTGCTGTGCGAAATCATAGATTGTGCAATAGTCCGATCATTTCTGAATGCCATACATCGCCTCATATGTTTAGAAGGTGCTGTAATAGTATGTGAACAACATAAACTAAACAACTAGGATATCCCTGCGAATAAAGGTCAGAAAATATTTGCTACCATATACACAATGCCACCAAGAAACACCTGAACAATCTTCACCATGCGGGACTGAAATATTTAAACAAGAAAGATTAAGTTTAATTATAATTTTAAAAATAATTTTTTACTCTAATCCTCCTTCTACAATGAATCATTAAAATTCTAGGCGCCATAAATTAAATGGTATATTACAACAGACGGCGCTACAAAAGCTGGCGATCAAGAGGTTCGGGTCGTTCTTCTGCTCCGTCGAAATTTACGGTGCTAAGCGCCCTATTTGGTAGCGCCATTGAAAGAATACGCTACGCATTCATGAATCTTGATGAGGATGCTCGCGATGAACTTTTTTCCGACTATGGTGCAATTCACGGTGATTCAGCTGAAAGATACGCTCGCAAGACTTTCCCTAACTGGAAAAATGGGAAAACAAATCTTTCAGGTCAAACAATGGAAAGGCTTGTGGAGCTTGTTCCACCTTATCTTTCCTCTGAACAGCGCTTTTCGATATTGCAATTGGTTTTGAAACGTCATAAAAGATCGGCGCCATCTCGAACGATAAGAATAAATATAAAGCAACCAGAGGAAGGTTTTTCAGAACTACAGAACGCTCTGGCGTCAATGTCACACGATGATGTTTTGGCTCATTTGCCAGAAAATGTCATGAAGGCTGGCTCTTGGCTATACGATGATGACATTACAGCAGCAAGAGCAATGCTGGCAGAGGCAGAACGTTTGGAAAATGATATGATCCGCACGAAGGCATCGCGTGAAATCGCACTACTTAGAAGAACAATTTCATCAGGCCAAGTTCAAGCGGCAAATTACTCTGTTGAGATGCCAGCCGGAAATTTAAATGTTATAGCATTTACGCCATCAAAATGCTTTGTTGCAACAGTTTGCTTCGGCGAAGCTGCGCCAGAAACCGTCGCTTTGAGATTTTGGCGTGACCATTATTTGGTGGAAAAAAATTGGGGCAGAAAATTTATTGTTTGGTACTACAAAAACGGCGAAAAAATCGCAACGATTGTTTCCAGATCAACGTTTTTAATAGGCTTGGCAAGGGTCTGCATTAGTATATTTTCAAAAATCGTGGCACCTAAATTTAATCGGAGTATCGAATGAGTGATAGAAAGAATTTTCCTGTACAGGAGGACAGAAATAGTCCCGTTCAATTACACGATAGTGGCTTGCGAGCTGGATCATTAATCGATCAGTCCTTGTCAAGGCTTAATGAACAACAGGTGCAGAACTTGATGTCAAAGGCCGGCGAAGAAGCCTTGCGGCTTGAAGTAAAGAATCGTGAGCAAAATATGGACTATGTCATCGGAAAAAAAGTATCTGAAGATCATATTGATACGTTTAATATGCTCGAAAGGAACGGGAGAACGACGCGTCAATCAGTGACCTCCGATATAAAAACAGGCGCAGGAAATATGCGAATAGAAAGTAAGTCCGGAGCTACCTGTTTTGTCGCATCTGTAGCCTATGGCGATCAAAATCACCCAGATGTAATGTTCTTGCGTTTTTTTCGTGATAATATTTTGAACAACTCAAAGGCTGGGCGAGCTTTCATTGTTTGGTATTGGAGAAACGGTCCAAAGCTCGCAAAACTCGTCGGCAAGTCAGTTATTTTGCGGCATACTGCAAAAGCTTTTATTTCCGGAATTGTGAAACTACTAAAAATAATGTAACACTGTAGGAAAAGTATAGGAGCCTTACAAGTGTAGGGCATTCAAAATACGCTGGAAAGGCATAACCACCCGGCCACGCCCCTTTCACAGCCTACAGATGCCACAGCCGCAGCGGCAGCAAGCCCCACCAGGCCAGCACCAGCAGCAGTTGCAGCGCCGCCAGCAAGGCGAGCCAATCCCATTTCGCCCATGAGTCCGCCTCGGCCGCCGTGCCGCGGCTGCGCCAGCAGCGGGCCAGGCCGAACGCCGTCGCCAGCGGCAACGCGCCCGTCGCCAGCGCCAGCAGCACGCTGGCGATGGTCACGTCGCCCAGGCGCAGATAGGACTGGAAATAGAAAAACGGCAGCGGCAGGAGCAGCGCCAGCTGCGACAGCAAGGGCGCGAACAGATGGTCGCCCCGCCCCAGGCGGCGCAGCGCGGCGCGCCAGACACCCACCACCAGCACGTACAGCAAGCCCGCCATGCCCAGCGCCAGGCTGCCCCACAAGACCAGCATGCGCAGCATCGACACCCGTTCATAGCTGCGCAAGCCATCGCTGAGGATATGCTTGCCATCGTCCTGCAGCAGCACGTGCGACGGCGTGCTGCGGTCGCTGGCGCGGAACAGCAAGCCGCCCACCGGTTCCAGTTCCTTCGGCTCGCCCTGGAACGGGATCAGGAACAGCGACTCGCCATCCCATTTCAGACGCGTAAAGCCGAAGACGGCATCGACCCAGGCCATGCTGGCCATGGGGCTCGGTGACGGCACGTACACGCCCTGCCAGTTTTCCACCGTGGGCGCGGGCGTGCCCTGCGGCGCTGGCGCGCGCAGCGGCAGTTCCAGGTCGCGCAGCAGCAGGCGGTTGAAGCGTTCATAGTCGGCTGCTTCCGCATCCGTATTGAAGGCCGCGAAGAAGGCGCTTTTCTGTTCAGGATAAAGGCACAGCATGGCGCGAAAACCCACGGCCGTGCCAGGGTGGCAGGCGCCCACCACATTGTGGCGGTCGCGCACGGCCAGCGCCAGGCCATGGCCCGTTGCCAGGCCCGCCTGCGCCGCATCCGTGCCGGCCGGTTCGGACAAGGCGCCCATCAGCGCCGCGTCGATGAAGCGCTCGCCCTGCAGCTTGCCGTCGCCCATCAGGAATTGCGCCAGCTTGCCCATGTCGGCCGCCGTGGTGGTAAATTGCGCGGCTGGACGCAGGTACTGCGGCACGGCCGGCTGGGCCACGCCATGCTCGAAGTAGCCCATGGCCAGGCGCGGATCGCGCTGCGTGCCCGCCTGCGTGCTCATTTGCGTAACGAAGGAAAACGTGCTGTCGGCCATGCCCAGCGGCTGCAGCAGCTGCGCATCGAGGTAGCGTTCATACGGCTGGCCCGTGACCTTCTCGATCACCATGCCCAGCAAGCCATAACCCATGTTCGAATACGCGTAGCGGCTGCCGGGCCGGGCGCGCACGCGCAGCAGATTGCGCCCGCCGTCAAAAGCGTCGGCCAGCGGCGTCTGCGGCGCCGGATTCAGGCTGAACGCCTGCCAGAAGCGCACGTTATCGAGGCCGGACGTATGCGCCAGCAGGTGGCGGATGCGCAAGGGGTCGCTGGCCTGCCACGGGTTGCTCAGCGCCAGTGCCGGCAGCACCTGCTGCACGGGCGTGTCGAGCGTGAGCCGGTCTTCGCTGACCAGGCGCAAGACGCCCAGCGCCAGCGCCACCTTGCCCACGGAGCCCACTTGCACGCGCGTGTCCGCCTGCATGGGTAGTTGCTTGGCGGCATCGCGCTGGCCCGACGCGCCGACTTTGACTGTGCCATCGGGCAAGACTTCGCTCCAGACGGCGCCCGCCAGGCCCTCTTCCTTCAAGCCAGCGGCAAACTCCGCCTCCAGCGCAGGCGCGGCGGCATGGGCCGCCGTGGCGCACAGCAGCAAGGCCGGCACGGCGCGCCGCAGCCATGACCCGGCGCGCGCGGCCAGGGTGGGATGTGGATCTCGTTTCAACAATGTATTTCGCCTTTTCCCATGGATTGCGCTCCCGTTCAACAGAGCTTGTTACAATAAAAACCTGAACAAACAATCAAGCAGGAGCCTGCATGTCACAAGATATTATTTTAGATACCCAACTCCGGCAGACCAAGAACCTGGCCTGGTGGTTGTACCTGATACATGGCGCCAGCTTCGTGTTTTCGCTGGGCGCGTTTTCCTTCATTCCGCTCATCATCAATTATGTGAAGCGGGACGAGGCGGCCGGGACCTTCGTGTACAGCCATCACAGCTGGATGATCCGTTCCTTCTGGTGGTATGTGGCCTGGATCGTCGTCGGCGCCGTGCTATGGATGACCATCATCGGCATTCCGCTGGCGTTCGTCGTGTGGGGCGTGGCCTGGCTGTGGAAAGCCTACCGCTTGCTGCGCGGCTTCCTCGACCTGAACAACAACACCCCCGTCCCCATGTAAATTACTTGCGGGCAA
The DNA here is from genome assembly GCF_049897525.1 of Janthinobacterium sp. PSRC1-1. Lineage (NCBI taxonomy): Bacteria > Pseudomonadati > Pseudomonadota > Betaproteobacteria > Burkholderiales > Oxalobacteraceae > Janthinobacterium > Janthinobacterium sp. PSRC1-1. The sequence continues at coordinate 73,317 of NZ_JAFCWK010000015.1, read as the reverse complement.
GCCATCGTGCTTGCCCGCTTGCCGCTACATCGCCGCGAACGCCCGTTCGATATCGGCGATCAGATCCTGCGGATCTTCCAGTCCCACATTCAGGCGCACCAGCTGGCCTGGCAACTGCCAGCCCTTGCGCATGGCGGCGATGCGGTACGGCATCACCAGACTGTTCGCGCCGCCCCAGCTGTACCCTATCTTGAACAATTGCAAGGCATCGACGAAACGGTCCGTCTGCTGCTCCGTGTAGCGGGCATCGAACAGCACGGAAAACAAGCCGCCCGCACCCGTGAAATCGCGCTGCCAGATGGCGTGACCGGGGCAATCGGCGAAAGCCGGATGCAGCACGGTGGCGATCTCGCTTCGCCCCTTGAGCCAGGCGGCCACCGTGCGCGCGCCCGCATCGTGCGCGTCGAAGCGCAGCTTCATGGTCGGCAAGCCGCGCAGCACCAGATAGGCATCGTCCGCCCCCACGCCCATGCCAAGGCGCATATGCGCCAGCGCCAGGCGCTCGTGCAGCGCCCTGTCGCGCGTGATCAGGGCGCCCATCAGCACGTCCGAGCCGCCCGACTGGTATTTCGTCAGCGCCTGCATGATGATGTCCACGCCCAAGTCGAAGCCGCGCAGGGCCAGGCCGGCCGACCAGGTGTTGTCCAGCGCCACCAGCACGCCGCGCGCATGGGCGGCCGCGCAGATGGCGGGCAAGTCCGGCACTTCCATGGTCACGGAACCGGGCGCTTCCGTCCAGATGAGCTTGGTATTTTCCTGGATCAGGGCGGCGATGCCGGCGCCGATCAGCGGATCGTAATAGCGGGCCGTGATGCCGAAATCCTGCGCCAGCCAGCGTCCCAGTTCGCGGTTCGGGTTGTAGATATTTTCCGGCAATAAAACGTCATCGCCTGTCTTGAGCAGCGCAAAATCCGCCATGGCGATGGCCGCCAGGCCCGACGGCGCCAGCAGGCAGTACTTGCCCCCTTCGATCTCGGCCAGCCGCGCTTCCAGCGTGAACGTGGTGGGCGTGCCGTGCAAGCCGTAGGTGTAGGCATTCTTCTCTTTCCAGTCGCCCGAACGCATGGCCGCCACATCCTTGAACAGCACGGTCGATGCGTGATGGATGGCATTGGGAAACGCGGCAAAGCCTTGCGGCGCCTGGTAATCGCTGTGGATCAGCGCCGTCTGGGGGGATTTGATTGTGGTCATGGCGTCGGGAAATAAAAAAAGCGGGCCAGCAATTGCTGGTCCGCCTTGATTGTAAGGGCTTTACGCCCTGTACGCCGTACGACTGTTACACCTGCTTACTCGGCAGCGCCCCACAGGTCGTGCGCATCCGCTGATGTAATGGTGACATCAACGAACTGGCCGACGGCCAGCTTGCGGTGCGGCTCGAACGGCGGCTTGACGTACACGACGCCGTCGATTTCCGGCGCGTCGGCGGACGAGCGGCCCACGCCGCCGGAGCGGGTGACTTCATCGATCAGCACGCGCACGGTCTTGCCGACCTTGGCTTGCAAGCGTTTCTTGGAAATTTCTTCCTGCAGCAGCATCACGCGGCCACGGCGCTCTTCGCGCAGCTCTTCCGGCACGGGATTGGCGATCGCATTGGCCGTCGCGCCTTCGACGGGCGAATAGGCGAAGCAGCCCAGACGGTCGATCTGCGCTTCCTTGAGGAAGTCCAGCAAGTACTCGAACTCCGCTTCCGTTTCGCCAGGGAAACCGGCGATGAAGGTCGAGCGGATGGTCAGGTCCGGGTTGATGGCGCGCCAGGCCTGGATGCGGTCGAGGTTTTTCTCGCCGCTGGCCGGGCGCTTCATGCGTTTCAACACGTCAGGATGCGCGTGCTGCATCGGAATGTCGAGGTAAGGCAGGATGTGGCCACCGCTCATCATCGGGATGATCTGGTCCACGTGCGGGTACGGGTACACATAGTGCAGACGCACCCAGGCGCCGTAGGTCTTGGCCAGTTCGCCCAGCGCTTCCGTCAGCTGCGTCATGTGCGTCTTCACGGGACGGCCATTCCAGAAGCCGGAACGGAATTTCACGTCCACGCCATACGCCGAGGTATCTTGCGAAATGACCAGCAATTCCTTGACGCCGGCCTTGAACAGGTTTTCCGCTTCGATCATCAGTTCGCCGATCGGACGCGAGACCAGGTCGCCGCGCATCGACGGGATGATGCAGAAACTGCAACGGTGGTTACAGCCTTCGGAAATTTTCAGGTAGGCATAGTGCTTCGGCGTCAGCTTGATGCCTTGCGGCGGCACCAGGTCGAGGAAGGGCGCGTGCGGCTTCGGCAAGTGAAAATGGACGGAATCCATCACTTCGGACAGCGCGTGCGGACCGGTAACGGCCAGCACTTTCGGGTGCACCTTCATGATGATGTCGTCGCCGGCAGCATCTTTCTTGGCGCCCAGGCAGCCGGTCACGATGACTTTTCCGTTTTCAGCCAGCGCTTCGCCGATGGCGTCGAGCGACTCTTGCACGGCAGCATCGATAAAACCGCAGGTATTGACGATCACCAGATCGGCGCCAGCGTAGGATTTCGCCGTTTCGTAGCCTTCGGCGCGCAGTTGGGTAAGGATTTGTTCGGAGTCGACCAGCGCTTTCGGGCAGCCGAGCGAGACAAAGCCCACTTTCGGCGCCGCACCTGGCATGGCCAGCATGGCCTCGGGCTGGGCGGAAGGAACGGGAATACGGTGAATTTCAGACATAGTTGGCAGCTAGTAAAATGGTGAGGCGAATCGGCTATTGTACCCCGAGCCGCCCCTTGCTGTCAGTGGCGGTCTGGTTTTGCTGCGGGATATGCAACGGTGGGAGCCACGGGCGACTTGCCCTGAGCAGATTCTTTCATGCATTCCATATCTGACTGCAGCCCATACTTGACTAATGTACTTGTTATTTCATACACAGTATCGCTATAATAATATTTTATTGCACTGTGGAAATAAAATGTTCATCAAAAATTTCGTGGCTAACGTTTTTGCAGGAACCGTCTCTGCGCTGATGCTCGGTGGCTGTATCACAACGCATGTGCAGCGCCCTCTCAGCGTCGGCGTGCCTTCCGAAGGTACAGCCGTTACTGTCAGCATTACTGCCAACACTGATGCGGTGAACGGATTGGGCCAGATCACCTTGGGCCGCCTGAGTAGCGGAGACGCAGTGTCCAGCCTGGTCCTGCAACAATATATCCTGAACCAGGTTGCCAAGGATATGGCGCGCGACACGACTCTTTTCATGGGGACCCTGCCACCGGGGAAATACTACTTCAGTCAACTGGCCGACGCCGGCAAATCAAACCGCTACATCAAAATGGGCAGCGGCCTGGGCTTATTTACTGTGGAAGAAGGCAAGCCGGTCGATCTGGGCCGCCTGATCGTCACGCCTCTTTATGGCGAGCGTGTACTGGTCGGCCGCAGCGTGCGGGTGCGAGACAACCGCACCCTGCTCGAACGCTATTCTCCCGAGCACCTGAAGCTGTTTGCACCCGAAAAGACAGTCAGCTGGTCCGGATCGCGCAGTGATACGGATCGCGCTGAGGAAGTCGCCATGGCCCGCCCCACCGGCGCCGAATGCGTGACGGAGCTACCAGACGGCAGCGTGGCGGCCGCAACCCGCATGGGCACAGTGCTGTGGCGCAGCCCTGAGGGAACATGGAAACAACTGGCCAGCGACAAAATAGAGACGCTGAACTGCGTGCAGCCGGTGCAAATGCCCGATGCAGACTTGCTGGCCTTCGGCGAGTTCGGCACCCTGCTGCGCCATGCGCCGGGACAGAACAAGCTTGAACCGATTGACACTGGCAACCTTCCCTATGGCAATCTGGTCGGACTGGCTGGCAATATGGACGCTGGCTGGTATGTCGCCGTCCAGCGTAACAATGAAGTCACGATTTATCATTCCGCCCGTCTCGAGCGCGGCGAGTGGAATCAGGTACGCAGTGAGAAGCTGGGGAAGTGGCTCCTGAACCAGGACACCTGGTTCTGGCTGCGCGATATCGGCACAGGCTTTGCCTACACGTCGACGAAAGGAACGCTGCACCTCTACGACTACGCCAGTGGCCAGTGGTCAGAGCGGGCAATGCCCGATCGCCGTGTGGATGCGATGCGCATCAGCGGCAGCGGCATGTGGAGCCTCATAACACAAGGTTACGGGCCATTTGCGATCACCTCCAGAGATGCTTTCGTTTCAGTGAATCAAGGTCAAACCTGGCAAGAGGTCACCGCTAGCCACATTCCGCTGGTTCAGCGTACCGATGGCACCCTGCTGCGTTTTGAAAGCAGTCTGATGAGCGATACGACCTTACATGCCAGTAGCGACATGGGCAAAACGTGGACACTGCTGGACGCCAAACCGAAATCACGCGAGTTGACCCCGCTTAAATCGGGTGCGATTCTGGGAAAAATAATGCGCTGGAGCGTGCCGGCGCAATTTGAAATATCGAACGACGGCGGTAAAAGCTGGACTGCCGAAAGCATGAAGTGAAAGTTCTGACCGTCAGTCGACAATGCCATGCCCACCCGATGTGAACGATGACTACCAGGCGGCATCCGTGCCGTCTGCCTGGATCGACTTGCAGAGCAAGAGCCGGATGGCGGACGCGCCTGAATATGTGGTGGAAGGCACGTCGATTGAAACCCTGATTGAGCAGATCTTTGCCAATCAGGAAGTCAGCTATATCCACGTCCACAACGCCAGACGCGGTTGCTACGCTGTCCGGGTTGACCGGGCATAGGTAGCAATGGATTGCATGTGCGATTCTCAGGCTCCTGCATCGCTTATCATCAAATGCAGGCTATGAGCTTGCTCAGTCCGGTTCCAAAGCACAGCAGGAAGCAGCACCTGGGAATTCAATACGTAGCTTGGGCCAGGTACCTTGCCAATTCTTGCCACGCACGCGGCCTGCGTAGACCGATTGCTTCGCTGTCAGAAATCGCTCTGTCGGCCGGACCACCAGATCGAAAAGATCATGCAGGCCGAAAGGAGCCGCTATATCGATGTCTGCAAGGTCATTGAGTCGCACACCCACGGCAGTGGCGGTTTCCGGCCAGTATCTCATGGCATCGGAAGCGGTCAGGTAAGGCAGGTCCGCATTGCGTTCATGCATACGCGCCTGATTCTTTACCGACCAGCCCAGCGTGCCGTCCCGTGCTCTTAAACTCGACTCAAGCATGGCGTCATGCGCCTGTGTCGCCTTGCTTGGGTCGTACCAGATGACGTCGATATCGTGAGGCAGTGGCGAGGGCGAACGTTGCTGCAAATGATCCCAGACACAGCATCGCACACATCCCGCAGCGACCCAGCAATCGGGCAGATCACGTTCCCTGACAAGACGAAGGACATGCATACGCTCATTATCGGCTGCAATCATTGCTTGCAATTGCTCAAGCAGCGCCATACATACTCCTCGTGGACCTGCAGTTGCATATCAAACGAACGCTGCGATGTCATCCTTGCCGGACAGCGTCTGCCCATCAAGGAAAAATGGTTGTACCATGCTCCGATCAAAACCTGGCACACCGAGGCGATATGGCGCCTGAATGCACAACGGCACAGGAACTCCTGTGCCGTTGTACGACGTAAAAACCGGATCAGCTTATTTTTTGTCCGTCGGAGGAACCGGCGGAACAAACGGGAACGTGCCGAACAGATTCTTGCTCTGGCTCTGCATCTGTTCCTGCATCTGCACGAACAGGCTCTTGCTCTGGTCGATGTAGTTGTTCATCATGCCTTGCATCATCGGGCCCTGGACATTCATGAACTGGGTCCACATTTCCGGGCTGAATGGCTTGCCTTCGAAACTGCCGGCCGACGTGCCCGTGAATTTGTGCTGGATATCGGTGAACGCTTGCACGTTCTTTTCCAGGTAGGACCCCATCATGCCCTGCATCGCGTGGCCGTAGTAGCGGATGATCTGCGACAACACGCTGCTCGAAAACATGGGCGCGCCGTTCGCTTCCTCTTCCAAAATGATTTGCAGCAAGATGCTGCGCGTCAGATCTTCGCTGGATTTGGCATCGACGACGGTAAACACCTCATTGTCCAACACCAACTGCTTGACGTCCGTCAAGGTGATGTAGGAACTGGTTTGCGTGTCGTACAGACGGCGGTTGGGATATTTTTTAATCAGGCGGTCTATACTTTTTTTTGCACTACTCATCACAAGTTCCACTTATTGCGCCGCAGCGCATACTGAGTTAATCCGAAAAAAAAGCGAACGTGGGTCCGCTTTCGCACCTGCCTACGTTTTCCATTATAGAGTGGAAAACGGCTCCATTGCACATCAGGGTAGTAGATTCCCGCATTTATTGCAACGCAACTAAAAGTAGATTCCTGACAAGACCGGTGATTACGCCAGCCTTGCCAGGCAAGAAGCTTTTGTAAACTAGTCCGCCCTGACTTTAACATACCGCCCCGGCGCCGGCTCGATTGCCGCGTGCCGCTTGTTGCCCGGCTTGCCGGGCGCCTTCACCTGCGCGCCGCCGTGTTCGGCCAGGAAGGCCGCCCATTCGGGCCACCAGCTGCCCGCGTGCTCGGTCGCGCCTACCATCCATTGCTCGGCAGTCAAGGGCTTGGCCTTCGCCGTGCGGGGCTGGTCATTGCTCCAGTAACTGCGCTTTTTCTTCGAGGCAGGATTGATCACGCCGGCGATATGGCCCGAGGCACCGAGGATAAAGCGGTTGGCTTTCGGTTTTTTCGGATTCAGCAAGGCCGTGCTGGCGTAGGCCGCGCCCCAGGGCACGATATGGTCTTCGCGCGAACCGTAGATGAAGGCGGGCGCGTCGATGCTGCTCAGGTCGACCTTTTCACCGGCCACCGTCAGCTTGCCCGGCACTTTCAGGCTGTTCTCCAGGTAAGTGTTGCGCAGATACCAGCAGAACATGGGGCCCGGCAAGCCCGTGCCGTCGCCATTCCAGTACAGCAAGTCGAATGCGGGCGGCTCCTTGCCCTTCAGGTAATTCGACTGCACGTAGTTCCACACGAGGTCGTTCGGCCGCAGGCTCGAAAACGTGCTGCCCAGGTCGCGGCCCGTCATCAGGCCACCCTTGGCCAGGCTCTGCTCGCGCAACGCCACTTGCGGCTCGTCGATGAAAACGTCGAGCGCGCCCGTGTCGCAGAAATCGAGGAAGGTGGTCAACAGGGTCAGGCTGGCGGCCGGATTCTCGCCGCGCGCCTTGAGCACGGCCAGCGCCGTCGAGACGATGGTGCCGCCCACGCAAAAGCCGAACATATTGAGCTTGTCCTGGCCGGAAATCTCCTGCGCGACACGGATGGCTTCGATCACGCCTTGCTCGACGTAATCGTCCCACGTCAGGTGCTGCATGCTCAGATCGGGATTGCGCCAGGACATCAAAAACACGGTATTGCCCTGCTCTACCGCATAGCGCACGAGCGAGTTTTCCGGCTGCAAGTCAAGGATATAGAATTTATTGATGCATGGCGGTACCATCAGCAGCGGCCGCTGGTGTACCGTGGCCGTCGTCGGCGTGTACTGGATCAGCTGGAACAGGGCGTTCTCGAACACCACCGTGCCCGGCGTGGTGGCCACGTTGCGGCCCACTTCGAAGGCCGATTCGTCCGACTGCGAGATGCGGCCCTTCTGCATGTCGGTCAGCATATTGCTCAAGCCCTTGGCCAGGCTTTCGCCCTTGGTCTCGATCAGGGTTTGCTGGGCGTCAGGGTTGGTTGCCAGAAAGTTGGCAGGCGACATGGCATCGACGATTTGCTGCACCGCAAAGGCAATCTTTTGCTTCTGGTGCGGCGTCGCTTCCACGGCGTCGGCCATGGCGCTGAGAAACTCCGCGTTCAGCAGATAGGCGGCCGCATTGAAGGCCGACAGGGGGCTGGCGTGCCAGGCGGGCGCGGCGAAGCGGCGGTCTTTCAGCTCCGGCGCCTTGCCGGCCATAAAGTCAGCCCACAAGCCCGTCAGCTTGGCCACATAGGCATTTTTCAGTTGCTCGATCGCTTCCGGCTTGATGCTGGCGCCCGCATCCTGCAAAATGCCGGCAATCGGATTGCCGGCGGGCTGCGGTACCATGTTGAACCACGTCTTCCACTGCTCAGGATTGCTGATCTGCGCCATCCATTCCTTGGTCATCATTTGAGGATCGGGCATATTCATAGATGTATGTAAGTCCATTCAAGAATTAATAAATAACCACTTCCGGGCCACCTGCATGCAAACTCTTACTCACTGCCAATACCAATGATGCTCATGACCGCTGTTGCCTGGATCTATGTCGTCGGCCTCATGGCGCTGACGGAACCGTCCATCGTCGCCGGGGTGATGACCTTCGTGCTGTACTGCGTCATCCCGCTGTCCATCCTATTCTATCTGACGGGCTCGCGGCGACGCAAACGCAAGGCTGAGCGCGTCGCTGAACTGAAGGCGCGCGCCCTTGCCTCAGCAGACGATAAAACAAAAACGGCAGACACATAAGTGTCTGCCGTGCAGATTATTTGCGCCAGATCAAGCTGGCCTGTCTTCCCGTGACGCCATCGCGCCGGTATGAGTAAAACTGCGCCGCGTCGCTGACGGTGCAGTACTCGCCACCCGCCACTTGCGCCACGCCATCACGCAACAGCATGGTGCGCGCCAGCGCATAGATATCGGCCAGGTACTTGCCCGGCTTGCCGGCGATGGCGACGAATGCATTCGATAACACTAGCCGCTCGGCAGCGTCGCGCGCGCCGTCGCGGAACGCCTGCAGCACGTCCTGCCCCACTTCGAATTGCTGCGGACCGATGGCCGGACCCAGCCAGGCGAGGATCTCGCCCGCCCCCTGCGCCCGCATGCTGTCCACCGTGCGCTGCAAGACGCCATTGGCCAGGCCGCGCCAGCCCGCATGGGCCGCGCCGACGACCAGGCCATCGGTCGAACAAAACAATACCGGCAGGCAATCGGCCGTCATCACCACGCACACGGCGCCCGCCTGCGTGGCGATGCTGGCGTCGGCATCGGGCACGCAGCCGTCCAGGCTGGCTGCATCCATCACGGTCACGCCATGCACCTGCGACAGCCAGGCCGGCGCGGATGGCAGCATGGCCGCCAGCCGCGCGCGGTTGGCCGCCACGTGCGCGGGCTCATCGCCCACGTGCGTGCCCAGGTTCAAGCCACCGCCGCCCTGCCCGTCACCATACGGCCCCTGGCTGACGCCACCCGCGCGCACGGTCGCCAGCGCGCCCACGTTCGCGGGCAGGCCGGGCCAATCGGGAGTAAGACAAGGCAACGGCGACGTCATCAGACCTGTTCCGGCTCGGGAATGCCGGCAGTGGCGATCAGTTGGGCGAAATCATCGGCCAGCGGCACGATCCACTCGCACGCTTCCAGGGTGCCCGGATGCACGAGGCCCAGGCGGCGCGCCTGCAGCGCCTGGCGCGAGAACACCGTCACCAGATGCTGCTTGCCGTACACATGGTCACCGACCAGCGCAAAGCCCAGATGCTGCATGTGCACGCGGATCTGGTGCGTGCGGCCTGTTTCCAGGCGGCATTGCATCAGGCTCACGGGACGGCGGTCGAGTTCGCCGCTGCCGATCAATTCATAGTGCGTGATGGCCGGCTTGGCGGTAAAGTTTTCCGACACGGCCATCTTGACGCGGTCGCGCGGGTGGCGCGCGATCGACGCATCGATGGTGCCCGCCATTTTCGGCGTGCCCCACACCAGCGCAAAGTATTCACGCTTGACGGTGCGCGCCTGCAACTGGCGCACCAGGTCCGTTTGCGAAGCGAGAGTCTTGCCGACCACCATCAAGCCGCTGGTATCCTTGTCCAGGCGGTGCACGATGCCGGCGCGCGGCACGCCGGCCAGTTGCGGACAGTGGTGCAGCAAGCCGTTGAGCAGGGTTCCCGACCAGTTGCCGGGGCCCGGATGCACGACCAGTCCGGCCGGTTTGTTGATCACGATGATATGCTCATCTTCATGCACGATGTTCAATTCCATCGCTTCCGGCTTAAAAGCCTCGTCTTCCGGCGCGCTTTGCGGCAGAATGACGATCTTCTCGTCGCCATAGGCGGTCATGTTGCGTTTGGCAACTTTTCCATCGACGGTCACGAAACCGGCTTCCAGCCACAATTGCAAGCGGCTGCGCGAGTATTGCGGCACCAGCTGGGCGATGACTTTATCGAGGCGGTGGCCGCAGGCGTCCGGCGTCAGTTCCAATGTAATCGGGGCCATTTCCTCGAAGACGTCGTCGGCGGCAAAATCGCCGTCAAACGCCTCTTCGGCAGCATGGTCAGAAAGGGAGTCAAACGCGGGGTCAGCCAAATTAGGCTTCGGAGTTAATATCACAGCATTCCCATCGGCTATAATCAGCCTATTGTAAAATCTTGGTTAAAACCTTCTTGCAAAACGTCATGCAAAAAAAATTATCGTTGGTAGTCGCTTCAGTCGTTCTGCTCGGCATGTCCGCTTGCAGCTTGTTGCCTGAAAAAGTGGATGAGACCAAAAACTGGTCCGTTACGAAATTATACTCGGAGGCGCGTGAAGAAATGGCCGGGCAGCACTATGAAGCTGCAATCGGTCTGTTCCAGAAGCTGGAGGCTAACTATCCTTTCGGCAACTATGCTCTGCAAGCGCAGATGGAGATCGCTTACGCGTATTATAAGTCGGGAGACCAGGCGCAGGCACTGGCCGCCGTCGAACGCTTCATCAAGTTGCATCCGAACCACGCCAATGTAGATTATATGTACTACCTGCGGGGCCTGATCAGCTTTAACGATCAGATCAGCTTCCTGAACTTCCTGTACGAGCAAGACCCGACCGAGCGCGATCCAAAAGCGACGCGCGAAGCGTTTGCCGCCTTCAAGCAACTGGTCGACAAGTTCCCAAATAGCAAATATGCGCCCGATTCGCTGGCCCGCATGAACTATTTGATCGATGCCATGGCGAAATACGAAGTGCACGTGGCGCGGTATTACTACCGCCGCGGCGCCTACCTGGCGGCCGCCAACCGCGCGCAAACGACGGTCAGCGATTTTGCCGCCTCGCCCGCCATCGAAGAAGCGCTGTTCATCATGTACCGCTCGTATGACAAGCTGGGCTTGACCGACCTGCGCGACGACACCTTGCGCGTGCTGACCAAGAACTATCCGAACACGGCATTCCTCAGCCCGGAAGGGGTGAACAAGGAACGCAAGTGGTGGAAATTCTGGCAGTAAGCTGCAATAAAAAACCGGGCTAGCCCGGTTTTTTTACTTATTCAGCTACTTTGCGCCGGAACACCCAGCTGGTATCGTTCGACGCTTCAGGCACATACGCGTAGCCATCGACGTCGAATTGTTTCAGCTGCTGCGGATCGCGGATGGCGTTGACGGCCGCATAGCGGGCCAGCATGCCGCGCGCGCGCTTGGCATAGAACGAGATGATTTTATATTTGCCGTTCTTCCAGTCCTCGAACACGGGCGCGATGACGGGCACGTCCAGCTGGCGCGGCTTGACGGATTTGAAATATTCTTCGGACGCCAGATTGACCAGCACTTTCGCGCCCTGCTCTTGTGCCGTGCGATTCAGGCGATCGGTGATGGTATCGCCCCAGAACGCATACAGATCCTTGCCGCGCGTGGTCGACAAACGCGTGCCCATTTCCAGGCGATGCGGGTGGATCAGGTCCAGCGGGCGCAGCAAGCCGTACAACCCGGATAAAATGCGCACGCGCGACTGGGCGTAGTCGAGCTGCTCGGGCTGCAGGCTGCGCGCGCCGAAGCCCGTGTACACGTCGCCATTGAAGGCCATGATGGCCTGGTGCGCATCGGTCAACTGCGGCGTCCAGGACGCGTAGCGGGCCACGTTGAGGGCGGACAAGGCGTCGGAGATACCCATCAGGCTGCCCACTTCGGCGGGCGAAAACTGGCGCATGCGCTCTATTAACTGGGCGGAATGGTCGAGAAAATCGGGGGTGCTGTGCAACGTGGTCGTTGGCGGCGTCTCCAGGTCGAGACTCTTGGCGGGCGAAAGCACGATCAACATAAATTATCACTACAAAATAGAATTGCCGACATGATACCTGCTCCACAAAAACTCGTCCTCGACACCAACGTCTGCCTCGACCTGTTCGTCTTCAACGACCCGCGCTGGGCGGGCCTGCTGGCGGCCATGGAAAGCGGCGCCGTGCACGCCATCACGCGCGAAGATTGCCGCGCGGAATACCTGGTCGTCTTGCATTACAAACATCTGCCGCTCGATGAAGCCAGCCGCGCGGTGGCCGCCGCCCGTTTCGACGCCCACATCACGGTGGTGGCGCCAGCCGTGTCCGGTGTGCGCCTGCCCGTCTGCACGGACAGGGATGACCAGAAATTCCTCGAACTGGCGCGCGACGCCAGCGCCGACATCCTCATCACCAAGGACAAGGCGCTGCTGAAACTGGCCCGCAAGACGGCCAAGGCCGGCATGTTCAAGATCATGCTGCCGGAAGGCTGGACATTGCCAGGCTGAGCCGCCAAAGCCCCACACGCAACGGGGCGCGCTGCGCTAGAATGGGACACGATTCCACTTTGCGCACCGCGACCCTACCGTTCATGAACAGCCCGTCCCTGCCCTGCACGACTCCCACCCTGACCTCGCGCCTGCCTCTCGTGGGCACCACCGTGTTTACCCGCATGTCCAGCCTGGCGGCGCAGCATGGCGCCGTCAACCTGGGCCAGGGCTTTCCCGATTTCGATTGCGACCCGGCGCTGGTCGACCTGGTCAGCGATGCCATGCGCGCCGGCCACAACCAGTACCCGATGATGACGGGCGCCGCGCCCTTGCGCGAGGCGATTGCCGTCAAGATCGCCGGCCTGTACGGCCACGGCTACGATGCCGGCACGGAAATCACCGTCACGGCCGGCGCCACGCAGGCCCTCACCACGGCCATTTTGTGCTGCGTGCACCCTGGCGACGAAGTCATCGTCATCGAACCGGCCTACGACAGCTATCTGCCCGCCATCGCGCTGGCCGGCGGCGTGCCCGTGCTGGTCTCCATGCAAGTGGGAGAGGCCGGCTACAGCGTGCCGTGGGACAAGCTGGCCGCCGCCGTCAGCGCAAAAACGCGCTTGATCATCATCAATACGCCGCACAATCCGACCGGCACCATCTTGCGCCCGGCGGATATCGCCGCGCTGGCCGATATCGTGCGCGGTACGCAAATATTGATACTCTCCGACGAAGTCTACGAGCACATGGTGTACGACGGCGTGCGCCATGAGTCGCTCGCGCGCCACCCGGAACTGGCGGCGCGCAGCTTCATCGTGTCCAGCTTCGGCAAGACGTATCATGTGACGGGCTGGAAAGTGGGCTATGTGGCGGCGCCTGCGGCCCTGACGGCGGAATTTCGCAAGGTGCACCAGTACAACGTGTTTAGCGTCAACACGCCGATGCAGCACGGCATCGCCGGCTATATGGCCGATCCGCAGCCCTGCCTGGACTTGCCCGCGTTTTACCAGCGCAAGCGCGACCTGTTCCGCGACGGTCTGGCGGGCAGCCGCTTTACCCTGCTGCCGGCCGACGGCACGTATTTCCAGTGCGTGCGCTACGATGCCATTTCACAAGAGACCGAAGCGCAGTTCGCCGAATGGCTGACCGCCGAGATCAAGGTGGCCGCCATCCCCGTCTCCGCGTTTTATGCGCAAGGCAAGGAATCGGGCATCGTGCGTTTCTGCTTTGCCAAGCAGGACGACACCTTGCGCCTGGCGCTGGAGCGCCTGCGCAGCATATAACCGAGTACTGAGCATGGCTTCGCCACGGCGGAGCAAAGGATGACAGCATGGTACAGCGTCGCATCGGCCCGGCCGACCTGGTTCCCGGCGAACCCCTGCCCTGGGATCTGTTTCTGGCTGACCATAGTGCCGGCCCGCAACTGCGCAAGGGGCAGATCATCACGGACGGCGCGCAGCTGGGTCGCTTGCTGCAACTGGGTCTGTACGCGGGGACGCCAGAGCCGCCGTCCGTCTTGCGCTTGCTCAATCAAGCGGCGCAGCGCCTGGAACGCCTGCTGCTGGACTTGCGCAGCGAAAGCAATGCCGAGCGCGACGTGCGCGACATCGCCCGCGACCTGCTGCGCGCGCTCGAACATGATGCCGACATCGCGCTGGCCAGCATCCTGCTCAACCAGATCGCCGGTAGCTACGCCGTGCGCCACTGCATCGAAACGGCCTTGCTGGCCATGCTGGTGGGCCGCAGCATGCACAAGTGCCACGATGAACTGCTGCTGATCGGCGCCGCCGCGCTGACGATGAACGTGGGCATGCTGCGCCACCACGACAGTTTCCAGGACCGGCGCGGCCCCCTGAATGACGACGAAATGCGCATCGTGCGTCTGCATCCGCAGGAAAGCACGGAACTGCTGCGCTGCGCCGGCGTCGATGACGAGGAATGGCTCAGCTGCGTGCTCTTGCACCACGAAAACGACGACGGCAGCGGCTACCCGCAGGGGCGCACGGCCGATGAAATCCTGCAAAACGCCAAGCTGATCGGCCTGGCCGACCGCTACTGCGCCCGCGTCTCGGCGCGCAACTACCGCCGCTCCATCGTGCCCGACCAGGCACTGCAGCACATCTTCCTCGACCAAGGCGTGCCCATCGACCCCTTGCTGGGCGAACAGTTCGTCAAGCTGCTGGGCAAATATCCGCCCGGCACCCTGGTCCGCCTGCGCAGCGGCGAACTGGGCGTCGTCACGCAGCGGGGCGCCGCCCACGTGCATCCGCTCAGCGACCCGCTGGGCGCGCCGCTGGCCGCCGCCCAGCTGGCGCAGATGACGCCGCGCGACACGGGCGACAGCCAGTTCGCCATCGTCTCGTCGCTGCATGAAGACGATGCGGGCGTGCATTTCAGCATGCGCAATGTGTGGGGCGATGAGGCGAGGTTGTAGGCTGCCTGGATCACGCCCGGCGCCAGACCCGGCACCCGGAAAACGTCAGCTCACGGTTTCGGTGGACGGATGCCGGTGTACTGCGCGCTGACCAGCAGCCATTGCTTGTCGACAAGCCGGGCCACATACCCGGCGCGCAGGGCGAAGGTGCGGGCGGCCGCGTCCTGATTGAGACGGTAGGACAGCCGTGCCGAGATGAGCGCCGTATCGCCAAAGAGCCGCACCACCGGCTCATCGACCTGGAGTTGAGGGCTCGGCCGCTTCTGCTCCGGCGCATAGAACGAGAGCATTTTTTCACGCCCGTCCACCTCGCCGACCGGCGATATCTCCACATAATTCTCGGCCGTGGTGGCTTTCAAGGCACCTTGATCAAAGTTATTCTGCGCCTGCGCATGGCGCTGCACCAGCGCCAGCAGTTCGGCATCGGCGGGAGCCGCCTGCACGCTGCCGATCACGCCGACAGCGCCTAGCAGGCAGGTGGAAAAAACATGTGGAAGCGTCAATTTCATGTGTATCATCCTGGTCGAGGTCATGGAGAAGCATCCGTTGATGACTGCGGCAGCGCCAGTATCGGACACTCGCTTGCGGCCAACTCATCATGAGGAAGCCCACTGTATGCTATCCGATTGCCATTTTCTGACACATGCCAGTGCGACAAACTGCTCAATTGGGGGATTGAAACGCCATTTCGCCGGCTCGATTGCACGCCCGCCATTGCCGCATCGCGATGCTCACTGCGATGCTTTCAAATACGCCCGCAAGCCATGCGTGAGCACAAACGGAAACACGCTCGCGTGGTCTTCATCCTCGAACACGCGCAAACGCGTTTTCAAATTCGGGAACTTGCGCGATGTCAGCTTGCCGTCGAACTCGCGCAAATCGGCCAGCATGTCGGCGTCTTCTTCCGCGCGCGAACGCGTCTTGCCCGCAGCCAGTTTTTCCAGGCCGCCGATGCCGAAGAACACGGACGCGGGCAAGTCCTTGTGGCTGGCGGCATACGCCTGCTCGCGCTCGAACATGATGCCGGCGTCGTACCACAGCGACGGACTGCCGAGGATGTAGTGCTCGAAGGTGCGCGGTTCGGTGAGCAGAAATTGCAGGCCCAGCAGGCTGCCGTACGAGTGGCCGATGAACACCTTGCGCTGCATGTTCACGCGATAGTTACTGGAGATAAAGGGGAACACCTCGCCCGAGATGAACTGGCCATACGCCTTCGCTTCGCCGAATGCCGGTTGCCGTCTCGGCATGTCCGAGCGGTAGTCATGCTTGCGCGGCGTGGTGGGCGTGTAGTCGCGGCGGCGGCTGTACACCCCGCCATCGCCATTCGCGTACGACAAGCCGACCACGATGACCTCTTCCCTCCCGGCATGCTTGTTCAGGCGCTGCGCGATATTGCGCACGATGGGAAACGCATAATTGGCGTCGGTGACGAACAGCACCGGATAGCGTTTATTTCCCTGCCGATAGGAATCGGGCAAGGCGACATACAGCTGGTAGTCGCGTTTGAGGGCTGGCGCGCGGATGTCGCGCACTTCCGTATTCTCAAGAACGTAGCTGGCGGGGGCGGCCAGCGCGCTGTTGGCAAGACAGCAAAGGACGATGAGCAGACTGCGCGGCTGCAAGCTGGTTTCTTTCATCGAGGTAAAAATTACTTCGTCGCCGCTGTCAGCTGCACCAGCTTGCGCTCGACAAACGCCTGCAGCTGGGGCGACAGGGTTTGCAAGCCCTTGGCCCGCTCGAACGCCTGGCGCGCCTGGGCCGGGTGGTTGTCCGCCTGCAAGGCGATGCCCAGGCCCATCCACCAGACGCTGTTGTCGGGCGCCGTCTGCAGGGCCAGCTGATACTGCTCGGCCGCTTCGCGGTAGCGCTGCTCGCGCTGCAGCACGCCGGCCAGGAAGGCCCGGTAGTCGCCGTTGTCGGCAGCGTACGGCAGGCTGCGCATGAGGGTATCGAGGGCCGCCGCGCCGCTGTTGGCTTTGTCCAGCTGCAAACGGGCCAGCATCATCGCCTGCGCCGGTTGCTTCGGGTCCAATGCCAGACTCAGCTGCAATTGGCGCGCCGCCTCGTCGGGACGCTGCGCTTCGAGCAGCAGGCGCACCAGGGTTTCGCGCGCGCCCTGGTGGCGCGGGTCCAGCTGCAGGGTCTGCTGCAAGCCGGCCAGCGCTTCCGAGACGCGGCCATCCTGCAACTGGCCCAGCGCGCGCCG
This sequence comes from Janthinobacterium sp. PSRC1-1, assembly GCF_049897525.1. NCBI lineage: Bacteria > Pseudomonadati > Pseudomonadota > Betaproteobacteria > Burkholderiales > Oxalobacteraceae > Janthinobacterium > Janthinobacterium sp. PSRC1-1. The sequence goes on along the minus strand of NZ_JAFCWK010000015.1, from coordinate 56,280 downwards.
GTAGTCATTCTCCACGCGCTGCTGCGGCGTGATTTGTTTGCCGCCAAGGATGCGTTCGCTGGCGGCGGGCGCTGGCGTCTTCACCACGGGCGCCACGGCAGGCCTGGCGGGTTGTTGCGTGATGCGGCGCATTTCAGCAGCATGTACCTTGGCTGGCGCGACCGTCTCCCCGGCCTGCAACACCGGCGCGGGTGCCACCGGCGCTGGCGCAGGCGCCGTGGCGACCGGCGCGGGTGCAGGTGCAGGTGCAGCCACAGGAGCAGGTACAGACGCCGGCACGGGTAGCGGTGCCGCCACCGGCGTGTTGGCCACGCTGACCAGCACGGGCGGCACGGGCGGGCGTTTCCAGTACACCCAGCCCAGGGCGATGGCCGCCGCCGTCAGGCCGGCCGCGCCGCCGAAGACCAGCGCGCGCGGCACGCCCCGCTCGCGTTCGGGCACGGAGCGGATGCCTGCCGCGTCGCCGCGCCCATCGGGGGTGCCGCGCGCATCGAGGTCTTGCAACATCTTGTTAATCAGGCTCATCTACAGGCTCATCTTCGTCATCGGTTCAATAAGGTCCAGCTCACGCCGCAGGCGGCGGCCAGCACGCCGGTGCCGGCCAGCCACGGCCATGGCCGTTGCCAGAAGCGGCGCGGCTTGCTGGCCAGGGTATCGCTGGCGGCCAGCGCCACGTGGCGTCCGCTGACCTGCTGCCGGCCTTCGCCGTACGCCACCATCAGCGCCTTGTGCGCCATGATGTTGATCAGGCGCGGGATGCCGCCGGAAGCCTTGTACAGCTTGCTCACGCCGCCACGGCTGAACAGGCGCGCGCCATCGAAACCGGCCACGCGCAGGCGGTGCGCCACATAAAAATCCACGTCGTCGCGCGACAAAGGGCCCAGGTGATAGTGAAAGGTGATGCGCTGCGTCAACTGGCGGATTTCCGGCAGGGCCAGCTTGACGTCCAGCTCGGGCTGGCCGAACAGCACGATTTGCAACAGCTTGCGCTTTTCCGTTTCCAGGTTCGTCAGCAGGCGCAAGGCTTCCAGGCTGTCGACGGGAATCGCCTGCGCTTCATCCAGACACAGCAGCACGCGCCTGCCCTGCGCCGCCAGGTTAAGCAAACGCAAGTTGAGCGACTTGAGCAACTGATGCTGATCAGCATCTTTCTCCAGCAGCACATCGAGGTCGTCCGCCAGCGCCAGGATCAGCGAACGGGGCGGCAAGTTCGGATTCGGGATGTAGGCCGTGACGAAATCCGGCCCCAGCGATTGCATGAACTTGCGGCACAAAAAGGTTTTACCCGTCCCCACTTCGCCAGTGATCTTGATGAAGCCCTCGCCATTGCGCGCCGCCACCAGCAAGGTGTTGAGCGCCTTTTGCGACTGCGGGCCGTTGAAGAAGAAACTGGTATCGGGCGTGAGGCCGAACGGCGCCTCGCGCAAGCCGAAATGGGCCTGGTACATTTAGCGCCGCTCCGATGGGCGCCGTGGGTCGAGCGCCTCGATGCGCTTGCCCGAATCGAGCAAGTCCTCGTTCCAGCTGTTGGCGCCCTCGACGATGGTCGGCTTGATCAGCACCACCAGTTCGCGCTTCTGTATCACCTGTCCCGTGTTGCGGAACAGCGCGCCGAGCACGGGAATGTCGCCCGCGCCCGGCACTTGCGAGCGGTCCGAGGTGGTGGCCTGGCGCATCAGGCCGCCGATGGCGACGATGCGCCCATCCTGGCTGCGCACCATGCTGTCCATTTCCGAGGTGCTGGAGGCGGCCAGCGGCAATTTCAGCGAACCGGCACTGCCCAGGTCGATTTGCTTGCTGACGGTGGTGACCTGGCTGACGGACGGATGCACGTGCAGGATGATATTGCCCTGGTCATCGATCTGCGGCGTCACGTCCAGCACCACACCGGAAAAGAAGGGCTGCAAGGTGACGTTCGGGCTCGAGGTGGTGCCGCCCGTGGTGCCGGTCGACGTCACGGTGGTGCTCACGCCGGTGACGAAGAATTCGTCCGTGCCGATCTTCAGCACGGCCTTCTGGTTGTTCATGGTGGCGATGCGCGGGCTCGACAGCACGTGCACGGCGCCTTGCGATTCCAGGAAGGTAATCATGGCGGCAAAGTTGGCGGTCTGGAAGGCCAGGCCGAACATCGAGCCGGCCGCCGTGGCCGCCGAGCTCAAGCCAAAACCGCTGCTGGCCGTCAGGCCGCTGCCATTCGTCATGTTCGGCGGCTGGCCGCCGTTGAACGGCAGCGGCGCCAGGGTGCCGCCCGGCTGGATGAAGCCCGTCGAGATGCGGTTCGTGTGGCCGCTCTTGATGGAGGCAAACGAGGCCCAGTTGATGCCGGTCTGAAAATTATCGTTCAGTTCCACTTCGAGAATCTTCGCTTCCAGAATCACCTGACGGTCCACCGACAGCTGCGTCGCCTTCAGGTACAGGTCGACGGCGCGCAATTCATCGGGCATGCCGCGCACCACGACAACGCCCGATTGCGGACTGATCACCACCTTGCGGCCATCGCCCGTGCCGCCGATGATGGCGCCCAGCGATTCTTTCAATTCCGCCCAGAAATTGCTGTCCGACGTGGTGCTCAGGTTGGAACTATCGAGCGCCACCTGGCTGCCGGGCTGTTGCGTCTGGTTCTGCGGGCTCTGCTGGCTGGACTGCCCCGACTGATTATTGCTGGTGCCGGCATTGCCCACCGATGTCGACGAGACGCGCAAATTCGACGTGCCCTTGCGGTTGCCCGTCAGGTAATTGACCTGGAACATGCGCGTTTGCATGGTGAGGGGCCGAATCGCAATGCGCGTGCCATCGACCTTGTAATCATAGCCATACATCTCGCGCACGGCGTCGAGCGCCTCGAACAGCGTCACATCTTTCAGGTTGGCGGAAATATTGCCCTGCACCTCCGGATGCACGAGCATGTTGTAGCGCGTGCCGTTGACGAGCGAGTGAAAGAACTGGCGTGCCGGGACGTTGTTGAACGCGACATTGAAACGCTCGTCCAGCACGCCGCGCGCCTTGGGCAACTGCGCAGCCAGCGCGGACGCCGGCGGCAGCAGCGCGTTTTCCACCGCTGCCGACTGCGCCGCCGGGCTGGTGGTGGCCACTGCGCCTGCCACCTGCTCCTTGATCGCATTGTAGGTGTCGCGCTTCACCGGCGCGACGTTGCAGGCGCACAAACCCGCAGCAAGTCCCAGGACGCTTGCCCGCTTGCTGATTTCAAATATCTTCCGCATTCCCGCCTTGTGTTTATTGGGTGACATGAACCTGTTTCCTTCGTACATGCATTGCATCATTGGCGTCGACCGTCTGCGAAGTCAGCCGCAGCGTTTCCAGGGTCTTGCCGCGCCGCAGCACCACGCCCGCTTCGCCTATGCTGACGACGACCGCGCCGCCCACCTTGTCACCCGCGCGCACGCTGTGGCCATCGATCACGGCCAGGCGCCGCCCGCCAGGCCGATTGGAAATGAGCACCGATTGCAGCTGCGGCCGCGCCGCACCGGCAGAGGCCGCACTACCCGGGACAGGCGCCGCATCGGGCGGCCGCGTGGGATCGACCAGCGCCTGGGCAAACACCCCCGGCGCCATGGCCAGCAGCGCGCCCGCAAGGAGCACGCAACGAGGCGCGCGCATCACAGCGCGATCCATTTCTCGTCCAGGCTGAGCGTGTACAAGGTCAGGCTCAGCGTGGCATTCGGGTACTGCTCGACCTGCATATTGAGCTTGCCCCAGAACACATGGGACGGCATGGCCTCCACGGCATCCATATAATTCACCATATCCAGATAATTTCCACGCAAGACGATTTCCACACCATGGCGGTACAGCACGGCCGGCGCCTGCGCCGACTCGGCGTCCGCTGGCGACTGCCCGGCAGGCGCGGCCGCAGATGCGGACGCCGCCGCCTTGCTGGCGACATGGCCGCCCTGCCCCATGGCGCCGGATGGCAAGGTGGCCAGCGACACCAGGCGCAAGTTGGCCTGCTGTTTCAGCAATTGCTGCAGCATCGGCACGATGCGCTCGGGCGCCACCAGGCCATTTTGCGTCGATTGCAGGGCCTGCCGCATCTGCTGGACTTGCTGCCTGATCCGTTCGAGGCGGATGCGGTCCTGCAAGTTGGGGTCGCCCGCATGCGCGGCCATCCGTTGCGCCATCTCGGCATCGATGGCCGCGACGGCCTGCTGCCGCTGGGCAATCGTGTCGGCCAGCGCCTTGCGCTTGTCCAACTGCGGATTGACGAACAGATACACAACCATGAATATCAGCAGCGCGGCGCTGGCGCCAAAGACCATGATCCGTTCCCGCACGCTGAGCGCATCAAATTTCAGCGCAAATTGTTGCCATTGCTGTTTCATTGCTTGACCGCCCCTGCGCCGCTGGCGGGTGCCGCCGACGATTGCAAACTGAATTCGATGAAGCGCGGCGCCGGTGCTGACACGGCTGCCTGGGCAGGAAGCTGAGCGGTCGCCATGTCCAGGCGCGCGAACGATTTGCCCTGCAACGCCGATTCCCTGGACAAGGCGCCGATGTACTGGGGCAGCAAGTCCGCTTGCACGACGCGCCCCTGCAAGCCGATCTCGATCTCCTTGCCGGCGCCGCCGATGCTCGCCCCCGTCAGCCACAAGCCATTGACCCTGGCGCGCGCGAAGGCGCGGAAATAATCGGCATAACCGTGTGTATTGCCCAGTTCGCCGCCCTGCAGAATTTGCCCGGCTTCCAGCAAGGCGCCGCGGTCAGCCTCGGCCTGGCCCAGCGCGCCCGCGATCAGCGGGTCCTTGCCGGGCACGGGAAAGCGCGCGAACACATCCGCCCGCTTCGCCTCGCGTGCATCGAGCACGGCCTTGGCGTCGGCCGCCGTCCGCTCCAGCGCGGCCACCTGGCGCGCGCCAAACCAGACCACGGCGGCACTGGCGGCAAGCACCAGCCCCAGTCCCTGCAGCAAGCCCAGCGCCGACAGCGCCTGCTTGCGTTTTTCAAACGCCGGGTTGAACAGATTGATTTGCTGGCTCACGCTGGGTTCTCCTCCTGCCGCAGGGCAGCACCCAGGGCCAGGAAAAAGCGCGCCTGGCCGGCAGCGGCCAACAGGTCCGGCACTTTGGAAAAATCAAACAGGGCCGTCAGATCCAGCGCCTCGACCGGCATGTACAAATTGTCCGCCAGGTAAGCGTGCAGGCCGTCGCTGCCGGTCGGTGCCAGGACCAGCCTGGCAACGGAAATGAAATGGAATTGACGGTCGAAATGGTCAAAGGAACGCTGCAGTTCCAGCGTGATCTTGTCGTAATACTGCTGCCGCTGGGCGTCGCTGGTATCGGCCAGCTGCACCACGCTCACGTCGATGCGGCGCGCCAGGTACAGTTCGCCATCGAACGTCACGGTCAACAGCCCCCCTTCGCCATCGAAAGACAGCATGGCCAGGCCGCGGCCCTGCGTTTCCATCAAGCCCGCGATATTGCGCTGGGCCATTTCCGGGATATCGATGACCGACAGGCTGATCTTGCATCCGCCATACAGCGCCTGGCGCTGGGCCACGGCATCGTTGCGCGCCGCGACGGCGAACAGCGATTGCGCGCGTCCCGGCCCGTTCTTGTCGGCGGGAATATCGATGACGTCGACGGTGGCGTCCGCCGCCGGAAAGTCGAGCATGTCCTTCAGGCGCCAGCGCACGGCAGTCTTGAGCTCTTCCGGCGGCACGTTCGGCGCATCGAGCGTCAGTATCTGATACTCGCCCGCGCCAAGCAAAGTGGTGTTGCGATACGACTGGGCATGCAGATCGCGATGCATTTTTTCCAGGGTCGCCGCCGCCAGCGGCTTGCGTCCGGGATACATCACCGCCGCCTGCACCAGCGGCTTGTCGTCCGCGCGCCGCTCGACCACGGCAGCACACACACCTTCCGCTGAAAATGATGTCGCCAGCCAACCCTCGTGTTTTTTTGCTTTTGCGAATAAACCCATGCCACCGATCCAGATAATGAAATGCGACGGCAGCGGTGCCGTCCGAATGATGCATTGAATCAATTTTAATTCATAGCAGGTAGGAACAGGCTAAAAAAGAAATAATTGACAATATTTTTTCAGGAAAACACCACGATTGTCACGACGCGCCGAAAAATCACACATCCTTCAATATATTTCGCGCATGAAGAACACGGGCTCGCTCTTGAGTGCGCCGATGGTTTCGCGCGCCTGTCCCGGCAGGTACGGTATCAGCGACTGTAGCGTGAGCGTACCTTTTTTCTTTACGGGTACGGCGGGTTTGGCCATCAGCACGCTGCCGCCGCCCTGCTGCAGCAAGCCACTGTCGAGCGGCAAACTGCTCGCGGCTGGCAACTGCACATCCGTCAGGTTGAGATAATCCTTCAAGACGAAAGTCTTGCGCAACAGGGCCGTGCAATTGTCCAGCGTATTGGCGGCATACGCGCTGCCGTTCCAGTATTGCGCGACCAGGGGCACCAGCAGCGCACGCTGTTCCGAGCCATACATATTGTTGATGCGCAAGCGGCCATGACGCAGCCGGGTATCGCCGATGGCGACGCTGGCGGCGGGCGCGACCGCCAGGCCATTCACGCTGGAAATGAGCGCGCCGTCGCTATCGTTGATGCCCACCACCAGCGAAAAATCGTCGTACGGGCCATCCTGGCCGCTGGCCAGCCGATCAAAGCTGTGCAGTACCGTGATGCCGGTCGCGCCGCTGGGAATCGCCTGCTGCAGGCCAGGCGCGGCGAGCGTGATGCTGCCCGCGCCGGCAGTGCCTGCCTGCACCGTGTAGATGGCGGCGTCGCCAGCAAACTTGATCAGTTCGCCCGCCGACAGGCCGCCGCTGCCGGCCACCACGACTTGCGTGCTGCCGGCGGCATATGCGCCACCATCGGTCGTGTAGGAACGCCCGCTGCGCCCCTGGTTCCAGGCAAAGGCGGGCAACGCTGGCGTCAGGCGGCCGATGGACAGTGGCGCGCCGGCATTGCCGGCGCCCACGCTGACGCTGGCGCGTCCGGGATAGGCGCTGCCGTAGCGCGCCAGAATCTGCTTACCCTTGCTCAATGCCGTCGCGCCCAGCACGACACCCAGTTCGCGCTGGCCCAGGTAGGTGAAGTCGCCGCAGGCCGCCGTCAGCGCACCCGTGAGCGCGTAATGGTCAGGGAAAAAGCGGCCGAAAACGGGTTCCGGACTTTGCGCCTGATTGGCGATATTGCAGCCAAACTTGCCATTCACGGCCGTATTGCTGCTGCTGCCGATCACGCAGTCACCAGGCTGGTCGACGCTGGTGTAGGCATTGTCGAGCACCGCCTCGGGCAGCATGCGGAAGGTGCCGACATCGCCGTACGTCACGCCGCTGTTACTGGCCAGACCGCTGGCCAGCACCGCCTGGCCCAGCGGAAACGGGCTGGCAGTCGAGGCCGACGCGAGGCGGTCGGTGTAGTCGGTGACACTGAGGAAGCCGGTGATTTTCTGGCCGGCCACGGAATTGTCGACCAGCGGCGTGCCGTTATAGCCGGCCGCCGCGGCAGCGGCCAAGGTAAACTGGGCGCCCGCCGCCAGGCTGGGCGTGCCGCTCAGGCCGCTATTGCTCATGTTGGAACTGAGCGTGAACTGCTGTGGCCGCACCGCGAAATTATCGGTCGAACAACCCACATTGGCCGTGCCGCACACGGCCGCGGTGCACGTGACGCGCACGCGCACATCGCGGTAGGCACTGTACCTGGGCGCCACGGCGCTGAGGGCGGTGGCCGGGATGCTCACATTGGCGCTCGAATAGCCGCCCGTGAACGCCACCAGGCCCAGCGGAATGACCGCCGTCTGGGTGAGCGGGCAATTATTCGCCCCCAGCGTGACGCCGGTGGCGGTATTGACCAGCAAATCCACCGTGGCCGCGCCGGCGAACGTCGTTTCCAGGCTGGCATCGGTCTTCAGCTTGACCAGGTCGAGCTTGAAGGCCGTGTCGGCCAGCTTGGTATTCAAGCGCGCATAGGTCAGGCTGCTGGTGCTGGGCACGCAACGCGGCGACGTCGCCTCGCAGGCGTTGAAGCGCGCCACGGCGCACGCCTTGATCACCAGCGACTGGTCTTCCTGCTCCGTGAACTGCCCATCCGTCACATTCACGCTGACGGTGGCTGCCGTGCCGCTGCTCAGGCCAAACACGGCCTGGTACTCGCCGTTGAACAGATAGGTCGCCACGCCGTCGTTCAGCGTGCCATTCGACAGCACGCCATAGCCCGCGATCAGGGCCCAGTCGCCGATGCCGTTCGAGGTCGTCAGCAGGATTTGCGTGGTGTTGTTCGGCATCACGATATTGTTGTGATTGACGTCATGCGCCGTGACCGTGACCGTGCTTTGCTGGCACGTCAGGCCCGACCCCGTATTCGTCACCGCGTAATGGCTCAGGCAGCCGGCCTGGCTCAGGTTCTGGTCGCGCTGCACCAGCGCCAGGCCGCCCTCGTAATTATAGGCACGCAATTCGTCGATGGCGCCATCGGTGGAATTGCCGCTGCCATTCTGTCCCGTCACCGCGCTGCGGTTGTCGCCAATGAACAGGCTGCCAATGCGCGGCGAGACCACCGCCGCGGTGGTAAACGCCGACTCCTTTTGCAGCACCCCATCGACGTAGATGCGCAGGCGGTCGCTATTGGCTGCCGCCAGCGCATTGAAGCTCCAGCTCACGGCGATGTGCTTCCAGGTGCCGGCGGGCACGCTATTGGCAGCCGTTTCCACCACGCGCACATTGCCCAGGCTGTCCGTGACGACGAAGCGCAGGGCGCCCGTGCTGCGCCGCACGAGAAAAAACCACTCGTTGTTCATCTGCGTGGCGTCGAGCAGTTGCGCATCGCGCGTGCCGCTGCCGGACCAGGCCGTATTGGCCTTGTACCAGAATGTGATGGTGCCGGCGCCGCCCATGGTGGCGGGCACTGACAGCCCGCTGTCGACCGCATCGATGGCGGCGGTGCTGGTATTGAGGGGGAAACTGGCGGCGCGGCAGACGCGGCCGGCGGCGATCGTCTGCGCGCCGCCCAGCACCGTGCCGTCGCGCCCGTTACCGCTGGTATCGGTTACTTGCGCGGGTGTATTGTTCCAGCTGGGCTGCTCCATGCGGTACTCGAGCACCGGGCGGGGAATGTAGAACTTGATCGCCGAGTTCGTCACCGGGAAACCGGTCTGCGGCGTATCGTAATCGTTGCTGTCCGCCTGCCAGCCGATCTGGCCCAGTCTGGCAGAGGGTCCCGCCACTGCCGTGCCGTACTGGTAGATGAATTCGCCGTTTTCCTGCAAGATCAATTGCAGGCTGTAAGAGCCAGTGGTAGTGGTGCCCGTGGTCCATTCCGGCACATTATTCCATGTCACCACGAAGCTGCGGTACGGCGCCGTGCCGATGGTGGCGTAGCTGACGTAACAAGTCAGGCGGCTGGCGCACGCGGTACTGTAGGTGGGCACTTCCAGTTTCGAGGTGGGATCGAGGTCGTTGCCATAGATGCGCATGGTGTAGTTCAAGCTGCTGTCCGGATACGGCAGCGTCTGCACCGGGCTGCCATAGCCGCAGGTGACATTGTTATTGAACTGCACCCGGCCATTCGTCATCACGCGCAGGGTGGTGAAGGCCACGCCCGAATACATGAAGCTGAAGCCGATGGGCAAGGCGTCGCTGAGCGTGTCGTCAAGCACGGGCGGCGAGGTACCGCAGCCGGCGGCACCGTTGAATCGGTAGGGCGTGGTGTTATAGCCGAGCTTGGCATGATTGCTGGCGTCGATCCAGCTGTAGGCAAAACTGGTGTTGGCGTAGGTTGCCGCCTGGACCGGCGCGCAAGCAAGCAGGGCCACAACGGCTATCCATACGGCGATGAGTGCCTGCATATTATTCCTTGAGAGTAGCGTATTTAAAACTCGGCCTGCACGACGCGCTGCACATAATCGGGATGGTTGGTGGCATTGGCGGTGGCGCACACGCCGCCCACCGGCTGGTTGCAGGCGGTGGCGATCACCTGGAAACGGGGCAGCGCGCCGGCCGCCTGCGTGCAGCGCACGGTCACGCTAAAACCGTTCAGCGCGCCATTCGCGGGCAAGGCAAAATCGCGGCTGGCTTCGCAACTGCCATTGACGCGCTGCCGGTACACGCCCCACTCCATGCCGGCGCGGGCCGCCTGGTAGGCGCGCGCGCCCTGCACGTCCAGCGCTGACTCGGCATGCTGCAGGGTGGAAATGGAGAGCAGCGCCACGCCCAGCGCGGACAGCACCACCAGCAGGAAGATGGCGGTGACGATGCTGAAGCCGCGCGCCGGTCGGCATGGCCGGCACCGCTGCGGCATGGAAGATAGGGATAGTCTCATGGCGAATTATTGACCTGCGCCTGTTGCAGCAGCGTGATCTGGCCCGCGTTGCCGCCGGGCGCGCCCAGGGTCAGGCGGACACTGACCAGGCCACGCTGCAGGTTGGGCAGGGTATCGAAGAAAAAGGCGCAGGCGGCCACCTGATTGGCCATCAGCGCCGCGGACGGCGCGCCGGTCAGCGCCGCTGTGCTCACCGGCTGGTCCGCCTCGATCACATAACCGGCATAACGCGTCAGCGTGCCCGTGCCATTCGCATTCGGCGCGCAATGATAGGTCACGACGGTACTGACCACCTGGAAACGATAGCTGAGGGAAGGCATGGAGGGTGTTTGCGCGACAAAGGGGTTCTTGACCAGCGTGACATTGGTGCCGCTGATGGAAGCGACCTGGGCGCGGTTGCACTGCCCGCTGCAATCATAGGCGTCCACAGGGGGCTGATCGCCCAGATTGTTGACGACGATAAAGTCGCCGGGAACGATGGCTTGCACGCCGGACGGCGCGGCGCCGACGATGGTAAATACATCCTGGTTGCCCGGCGTGAGGGGATCGAAGGCCAGCACATTGCCCGGTATCGTGTTCGGGTCGTCTTCCGACAGATAGCGCCCGCCCGTCTTGGTCAGCAGCAGCTCCAGAAAACTGCCGCTGCTAGTGCTCTTCACGCGCACGCTGTTGGGCAAGGCCAGGCGCACGTCGCGCGTGATGCGCCGCGATGCCAAATCGGCCGCGTCCGCCAGTTCGGCGCGGGCGCTGACATCGAGATAACTTTGTATGGGGGCACGGATGAACACTGTCACCATGCCGGCGACGATGGCCGTGATGATGATCACCACGATCAGTTCGATCAAGGTAAAACCGCGCTGCCGGGGGCGTGAAAAAATCATCATGGCACGGCATTGCCTGCGTAGCGCGTGCGGTAGCCGGCCAGCACGAGCTGTTGATTCGCGCCATACGTCACCGTGACCATGATGCGCAAGACATTCATGTTGACGGGCGTGGTGTCCGAAGGCAGCATGGCGTCGGCCGGCCCCAGTCCCGCGTCGTGGCTGATGGCCACGCTCACCGCATAGCCGTCAGGAAGCAATTTTCCGGCCACGTCTTCCTTGTAGCTAAGGGGACTGTTGAAGGCGCGCACATAGTCGCTGACATTGTAATACGGTCGCCCCACGGCGGGCACCGTCGCGCTGACATTTTGCGGCGTGCTGCAGCCGGTGGGATTGGTGGCACTGTCGAACGGTGCGGCATTCGTCGCCACATCGGCGGCCGGATCGGCGAGCGGATCGCAAAACGTAAAGCGTGCCCCTTCAATTTCATCGAGCATGGCTTCGGCAATCGCCAGCGCCTGCTTGCGCAATTGCGGATCGGCGCTGCTGGCCGTGGTGCGGGCGAAGATTTGCAGCAGTCCCACCACGGCGATGCTGACCACCACGATGAAGATGACCAGTTCGATCAGGGTCACGCCGCGCTGCCCCGGCCCGCGCGCCGCCATGGCGACGCCCTTAGTAATGGACATAGCCCGTTTCCCCTTCGACGATGATGTTGCGCGTCATGCCGCCGTCCTTGATGCCGATGCTGATGCGCGCGGGAAAGGTCGATACGGGTTCGACGTCGGCTGCCTTGAACGGGCGGCCCAGGGCATTGAAATAAAAAGTGGCGATGTCCAAGGGCGCGCTGTAGCTGATCTTGCCGGGTGCCGCTTCGCACAGCCACGCCGTGGTATTGGCGCAGGCGCTCAAGGTGGCGCTGCGCCCGCTGTTGCCGCCCGCAGGCGGCAAGACGCGGTTGGCCACGTCGCAGGCAGTATTGAAACACAGGGCCATGCGGGTGCCGTCGAGCTGCACGAAGACGGGACGGTTTTGCGCGATCGCCAGTTTTTGCGCATAGCGCAGCATGCTCACGTTTTGATCGGCAAAGCTGCGCGCGTCAAAACTGTCTTGCCGGAAGAAGCGCGGCATGGCGACGGCTGCCAGCAGCCCCCCCACCACCAGCACGGCGATCAGCTCGACCAGGGTGAAGCCCCGTTGCCGCCGCCCACGGCTGGCCGGCCCGGCAAACATCAAACCTGCTGCAGACAGCATCGTGAACACCTGTGGCAATGAGCGGCATGCCGGAAGAAACATGCCCGGAAGAATGAAAAACGCCTGGCAAGCCAGGCGCATCGCCTGCGGCGCACATGGCCGCAGCAGGCGGGGCTTACGTCATCAGCAATCTGTCTTGGCAGCGGCAGCGGTCGGCGCGAGACCCACCACCGCGGGCCCAGTGGCCGAGGCGAGCGTATAGGTAAACGCGCATTTGAGATGGTCGGCATCGGCGGCGATCGAGACAGGGCCCGTTCCCGTGTATTTGTAGTCATCCAAACCACCAGCCGCCACTACGATGCCGGCAGCGTCCGGATAGCCGTTCGTCATGGTGATGTCCTGGCCTTCCATCTTCACCTTGACGGGTGCGGTGGTGGGTGAGCCATCGACCAGCCATTGTGCGTGGGCCAGGGAAGAGGCGGCCTGCACCGAGGCGCGCGCGCCGTTGACTTTCGCCAGGCGGGCGTCGGACGACAAACTGCTAAAACGGGGAATCGCGGTGGCCGCGAGGATGCCCAGGATGACGATGACGACGACTAACTCGATCAGCGTAAAGCCCGCTTGAGCACCTTGTTGAAAACGACGAATTGACTGCAGTTTCATGCTGATCTCCAAAAAATCAAAAAAACAATGCTGGCAAAATTTGCCGGCAGAATAAAAAAGCTATTTCAGCCCACCCGCCTCGCCCAACTGTATCAGCGCCACCTCGGGCGCATCAAGCGGACGTGAGGGCTGGGGCCGGGTAACGGGCGCTTGCCGCAAGCTTACCTTGAATCGAAGCAACTCGGAATGCCTGGCAGCGAAACTGTTGCCTCGATTTAATATATATATCAATTCTGCATTACTTCTATCAAAAAACCAATGACTTTGGGGAAGTTTTTCCATTTCCGGCGCGCTATAGGCGCCCAGATAATTGGCCGGTTTTTCAGCCAGCCAATCGATGGGGTTTTGCCCCGCCAGCGCCGGCAACTGGTTTTGCCGGTCGGACGCATACAGTTCCAGCACCTGCATGCGCAGCCCGGCGCGCAGCGCCAGCAGCGTTTGCTGCACGGCGACCCGCTCCGCTTCCTGCTGGACTACCTCCAGCCGGCCCAGCAGCACGACCGCCAGCACGGCGATGACGGACACGGCGGCGGCCAGTTCAAACAAGGTAAAGCCGCGCTGCCTTGCCTTGCCAGCCAACATGTTGTTTTTTGACGCAATGCGCGGCCTCATTTATGCAGGGCCACCTTGCCCAGGTCCCACACGGGCAGGAAGATGCCCAGCGCCAGCACCAGCACCATGGCGCCAAGAAAGGTGATCAGGATGGGTTCGATCTGCGCGGACAAGGTCTTCAATTCGTAATCGACTTCGCGCTCGTACATCTGGGCGATTTCATCCATCAGATCATCGAGCGAACCGGACTCTTCACCGACGGCGATCATTTGCAGCACCACCGGCGTGAAGACGCCTGCCGCCACCGAAGTGCGCAAGATGCTGTCGCCGCGCTCGACGCCGTCGCGCATCTGCTCGACGCGGGCGCACAGATAGGCGTTATCCACCGTCTGCGACACCACCGTCAGCGCCTGCACGATGGGCACGCCGCTGGTGCTGGACAGGGCGAAGCTGCGCGCGAAGCGCGCCATGGTGCCTTTCAGGATGATCTTGCCGGCGATGGGAAAACGCAACTTGTAGCGGTCCCATGTGTAGCGGCCAGGCACGGTGCGCAGCCAGGCCTTGAATCCGGCGATCGCGGCTATCGTCAGTACCAGCAGCAAAGGCCAATACGCCACCATGAAAGCCGAGGTGCCGATCAGGATGCGCGTCATCAAGGGCAGTTCGGCATTGAAGCTGGCAAACACTTTCACGAACTGGGGAATCACGAACATATTGACGATGACCATGGCGATGATCATCGCCGCGATCACGAAGGTGGGATAGCGCGTCGCCGACTTCACGCGCGCGCGCATGTCGCGGTCGAACTCCAGGTGGTCGAACAATCGCAGGAAGACTTCATCGAGGCGCCCCGTCATTTCGCCCACGCGCACCATCGACAGGTAAAACGGCGTAAACACGGTGGGGTGGCGCGCCATGGCGGCCGACAGTTCGCGGCCCGCGTCGAGCGATTCGCGCACATCCTTGATGATGCGCCCGAACGCGGGGCTGATGGCGGATTCCTGCAAGCCGGCCAGGCCGCGCATGATGGGCACGCCCGCCTTGAGCAGGGTGTACAGTTGGCGGCTGAACAGCTGCACGTCCATCGAACTGACTTTTTTCTCCGTCAGTTTTTGCCACCAGCCGATATCGGCGCCGGTGGTGGCGGCATTTTTTTTGGTCACCAGGATTTCCACCGGCGTCGCACCGGTGGAAAACAACTGGTCGGCCACGGCGCCGCTGTCGGCGCCTTCCATCACGCCGGTCAGCAGCTCGCCGCTGGCGTTGCGTGCCTTGTAGGAGAAAAATGGCACCTCAATCCTCGCTCTGGTTGCTGATGCGCATCGCTTCCATCACCGTCGTGCGGCCCTGTACCACCAGTTGCACGGCGTGGCGGCGCAGGGTGTCGCCCGCCATCTGCGCCGTCGCCACCTTCATGAAATGGGACGGATCGGCATGGTTGGCGGCATCGGCCACGGCGCGCGTGATTTCCAGCAATTCGTACACGCCCGTGCGGCCCCGGTAACCCATGCCATTGCAATGCGAACAGCCCTTGCCATGGAAATACTGGTTGCGCTCGACCAGCTCGCCCAGTTCCAGGCGCAGCCATTCGTACTCGTTCGGCGTGGGCACGTAGGGCGTGCTGCAGCTTTCACAGATCACGCGCACCAGGCGCTGCGCCAGCACGGCTTGCAGCGAGCTGCCCACCATGTAGCGCGGCACGCCCATGTCCATCAGGCGCAGCGGCGTGCTGATGGCGTCGTTGGTATGCAGGGTCGACAACACCAGGTGACCCGTCATGGCGGCGCGCAGGCCGATTTGCGCCGTTTCCTGATCACGCATCTCGCCGACGAGCACGATATCGGGATCTTGCCGCAGGGCCGAGCGCAGCACGCGGGCAAAGCTCAGCTCGATCTTCTCGTTCACTTGCACCTGGTTAATACCGGACAAGCGGTACTCGACCGGGTCTTCCACCGTGATGAGCTTTTTTTCCACGGAATTGAGTTCGGCCAGGGCACAGTACAAGGTCGTCGTCTTGCCGCTACCGGTCGGCCCCGTCACCAGCACCAGGCCGTTCGGGCGGTTGACGATGGCGCGGAAGCGTTCCACCAGCTTGGGCGGCATGCCGATGGCGTCCAGGCGCAAGGTCGTGCCGCCCTGGTTCAACAGCCGCATCACCACCGATTCGCCGTATTGCGTCGGCATGGTGGAAATACGCACGTCGATGCGCTGGTTTTTCACACGGATGGCGAAGCGGCCATCCTGCGGCAAGCGTTTTTCGGAAATATCGAGGTCCGACATCAGTTTTAGCCGCAGCGCCAGCGAACTGGCGATTTTGCTGTCCGCTTCCGTCTGCAGGTGCAGCACGCCGTCGATGCGGAAACGGATCTGCAGCCGGCCTTCCTGCGGTTCGATGTGGATGTCCGAGGCGCGCACCTGCGTGGCATCCTCGAACACCGATTGCAGCAGCTTGACGATGGGCGCCTCTTCCAGGCCCGGATTGGCGGCCAGCGCGCCAAAGTCGACGGACACGTCGCCCAGGTCCTGCTCCAGCTCGCGCGTCAGGGTGGAGATATCTTCCGTGCGGCGGTAGATGCGGTCGATGGCGGCCAGCACTTCCGTTTCATTGACCACGGCCAGCTCGATCTGGCGCTTGACCAGGCGCGAAATTTCATCGTAGGCGAACAGGTCGGTCGGATCGGACATGCCGACCAGCAAGCCCTCGCGGCGGTCTTCCAGCACCAGCGCACGAAAGCGCCGCGCCTGGGTTTCCGGCAACAGCCGCACCAGTTCGGGATTGATGTTGAAAAACTTCAGGTTGATGTAGGGAATATCGAGCTGGCGCGCCAGGGCGCCCGAGATTTGCTCTTCCGTGACAAAGCCGTGCTCGACAAAAACGCGGCCCAGCTTGCGCCCCGAGCGCTTCTGTTCCGTCAAGGCCTGGCCCAACTGTTCTTCCGTCAGCAATTTCTGCTGCACCAAAATTTCACCGAGCCGGACTTTCTCTGGCCTTGCCATGCTTGCTCCTCGACAGATGCTTCAGACGATGCACGCCAGCGGCGTGCGGGGGTATTTTATTCCAGAACCTGTTATTTCTTAAAGAAAATACATTCCGTGGCTTGATTTTCGCGCATTTCAACACTGCGCAAGGAAACACTTGCCGCCCGCGCGCGCGCATGGCACTGCCTTTCGGCGAGCACGGGCAGCGTGCGGGCGAACGTACCCTGTGGCAATGCCGGTGCTATCATTGCCCGCACCGCCGTGTTTTTCTGATAAGGCAGTCACTCTCAAAGGAATACCATGTCATTACACCGTAAATTCATCGTCTCCCTGGCCGCCGCCAGCGCCTTGCTGGCCGGCAGCGCGCAAGCCCAATACGTGGGGCCGACGGCCGGCCCCACCGCGCCCGGCAACGTGGCCGCCATCCTGAAAAATCCCGTCGATGACCAGGCCGTCGTGCTGCGCGGCCATCTGCTGCGCAAAGTGAGCAAGGAAAAATACACCTTCTCCGATGGCACGGCGGAAATCCGCGTGGACATCGACGACAAGGTCTTCATGAACCGCAAGATCGACGCCAAAACCCAGGTGGAAATCCGTGGCGAAGTGGAAAAAGACTTCATGGAAAGCCCGGAAATCGATGTCGACGTGCTGACCGTGGTGCAATAAGCATCGCCGCCCTCCCGCCGCCATGGCGGGAGGGGTCCCCCCCCACTTCTGTCTACCTTGCACAAGCTTTTTTCCATCCTAGAAACTAGGCTTGTCAGCGCAATCAATTTCGTCTAGCATCTTTTCATTCAAGGTCAGCCAGCGCCAGCGTGAGCCTGCCTGTCGACTCATCCATTCTGGGAGCCTTCCGGGTGCAAGATTTGCCTTCGATACGCTCAAGAATTTCATGGCTGGTGCTCGCCTGGGTCATGCCGACGGCACTCGTGTTTCTGCTGCTCGTGGCGCAAAGCTACACGCGCGAACGCGAGCATGTCGTCAGCGAAACGGCGCAGGCGGCGCGGGCAGTCGCCGCCGCCGTCGAACGCGACCTGAACGGCGCCCAGATGGCCGCGCGCATCCTCGCCGCCTCGCCCGCCCTGCAGACGGACGACATCGGCGCCCTGCGCACCCTGGCCGACAGCCTGTTGCAACCAGGCCTGGCCGTCAGCGCCTTCATCGTCTCCGATGCCAGGGGACGCCAGCTGATCAATACGACCCTGCCCGCCAGCCAGGCACCGCCCCCCTTGCCGCAAAAATGGGCCGCCAGCATGGAACGCACGCGCGAGTACGGCAAGCCGCGACTGACCAGCCTGCTCATGGCGCCGGACGAGGTGCCGCGACTGGCGCTGAGCCTGCCCTTGCCGCGCGCCCAGGGTGCTGCCCATGTGCTGACGGCGCTGTACCCGCCCGACTACCTGCCCGTGCTGCTGCGCGAACTGCGCCTGCCGCCTTACCTGGGGGCGGCCATCATCAATGCCGACGGCATCAACGTGGCGCGCACCCTGGCGCCGCAGCGCTACGTGGGCCAGCGCAGCGCGGCGCCCCTGCTGGAACAGATACGCCTGGCGCCCGAGGGCGTGCTGCGCCATGCCACCCTGGAAGACCTGGACGTCTACACGGGCTTTCGCCGCGCTCCCGACGACGGCTGGACGGTGGCTGTCACCATGCGCACCAGCACGGTGGCAGAAGCGCTGCTGGGCTCGGTAGTCACGGGTTCCGTCATCCTGGCCCTGCTGCTGGGTGCCGGCTTTGCCCTGGCCTGGCGCGTAGGCAGCCGCCTGGCCCGCACCCTGCAGGAACTGACCTTGCAGATCCAGGCGCTGGCGCAGGGCAAACCCTTGCTCTCAAACAAGCACGCGGACCGCGAATCGGCCGACATGGCCAGCGCCCTGGGCGCGCTGGAACGCGACCTGCGGCGCCACCGCACGCAGCTCGAAAGCCTGGTGGCCGAACGCACGCTGGCCCTGGAAAAATCCACGCGCCTGCTGGAAACGGTGTACGCGACGGCGCCGATCGGCATGCTGTTCGTGGACCTGGACTTGCGCGTCGTCATGATCAACCACTACCTGGCCGCCATCCACGGCGCCAGCGTGACGCAGCATCTGGGCCGTCCCGTGGGCGCCATGCTGTGCGACGACGCCGTGCGCGCGGATGTGGAGCGCTGCGTGCGCCAGGTGCTGGCGACGGGCATGCCCATCGTCGACATGGAATTGAACGGCCACAGCGGCCGGCAGCGCGAACAGCTGAGTTACTGGATCGTCTCGTATCACCCGATCTTCGGCCCGGAACAGCAGTTGCTGGGCGTGTCGGGCCTGTGGCTGGACGTTAGCGAGCGCAAGCGCAGCGAAGCGGAATTTCGCCACTCGAAACATCTGTTCGGCACCATCATCGAAAACATCCCGGCCATGGTCTTCGTCAAGCGCGCCGACAAGCTGAGCTTTGAAATGGTCAACCGCCACGCGGAACTGACCCTGGGGCGCTCGCGCGAGCAATTGCTGGGCAAGACCGACCACGACTTCTTTCCGCCGCAGCAGGCGGCCGCCTTCGTCAGCGCCGACCGCAAGCTGCTGGCCACGGGGCAGATGGTGGAAATCGAACAGGAAGCGATCAATACGGCCGACGGCACCACGCGCCACTTCACCACGCGCAAGGTGGTCTTGCGCGACGATGCGGGGCGCGCCAGCCACGTGCTGGGAGTGTCGATCGATATCACGGAACGCAGGCGCGCCACCGAGGTGCTGCACGCCACCACCTGGCGCCTGGAACAGAACGAGCGCTTCATCCGCACCGTCACCGACAACCTGCCCGGCATGGTGTCGTACTGGGGCGCCGATCTGCGTTGCCGCTTCGCAAATAAATTCTATAACGAATGGTTTGGCCGCAGCAGCGCCGAACTGGCCGGCATCCACATGCGCGAATTGCTGGGGCAGGAACTGTTCGACGTGTATGCCCACCATGTCGACGGCGTGCTGGCGGGCCGGCCGCAAAGCTTCGAGCGCGACCTGCTCGATCCCACGGGCCAGGTGTGCCACACGTGGACCAATTACATCCCCGATATCGACGACGGCGGCGGCGTGCGCGGCTTCTTCGTGCTGGCCTCGGACGTCTCTGAACTCAAGCGCACGGAATTGCGCCTGCATGAACTCAACGAGCAAATGGTGCGCGCGCGCGACAAGGCCGAGGCGGCCAGTATCGCGAAGAGCGAATTCGTCGCCAACATGAGCCATGAAATCCGCACGCCGATGAACGCCATCATCGGCCTGGCGCGCCTGCTGGAAGAGTCGCCGCTGGAACGGCGCGAGCGCAGCTATGTCGGCAAGATCCAGATGGCCACGCAGTCGCTGCTCAACATCGTCAACGACGTGCTCGATTTCTCGAAGATCGAGGCGGGACAGATGCTGCTGGAGCAGCGCCGTTTCCAGCTCGAACGCATGCTGGGCAGCGTCAGCGTGCTGCTGGCCAACAGCGCCTGGGCGCGCGGCGTGGAGCCCGTCTTCGTGCTCGACCCCGGCGTGCCGGACGAACTGATCGGCGACGCCCTGCGCGTGGAACAGATCCTCCTCAACCTGGTGGGCAACGCCGTCAAATTCACCGCGCATGGCGAAGTGGTGTTGTCCATCGGCATGGTGGCCGAGGATGCGGCCAGCGTCACGCTGGAGTTTTCCGTGCGCGATACCGGTATCGGCATCGCCGCGGCCGAACAGGAACGCATCTTCGACGCGTTTTCCCAGGGCGACAGCGGCACCAGCCGCAAGTACGGCGGCACGGGCCTGGGGCTGGCCATCTGCCGGCGCATGGTGGAATTGATGGGGGGCAAACTCAGCGTCACCAGCGCGCTGGGCGAAGGTTCCGACTTCCGCTTCCGCTGCCGCTTCGACAAGGTCATGCCACCGCCCGAGCCGCCCGGCAAGAGTACGCCCAGGGCCCTGTCGCTGCTGATCATCGACGACAACGCCAGCGTGCGCGCCATGCTGGAAGACTGGTGCGCGGCGCAGGGCTGGCACAGCCGCAGCGCCGACAGCGGCACGGGCCGGCCTGGCGCTGCTGCGCACCAGCGCCAGCGGCCTGGACGGCTTGCCGCTGGCAGATCTTGTGCTGCTCGACGCGGCCATGCCCGGCATGGATGGCATTTCCATGCTCACCGAGGCGCGCGCCGACGAATACCTTGCGCTGCCACCCGTGATCATGCTGGTGGCCGACCAGGACAGCGAAAACCTCGAACGCCTGGCCGACAGCCTGATGCTGGCCGGCGTCGTGTCGAAACCGGCTACCCCGGCGCGCCTGCTGGCGGCCGTGACGGCCGTGCGGGATGGACGCAATGGCCGTAGCGCCCCGTCCGCGCTGCCCGTGTCCACGCCCCTGTCGGGCTTGCTGGAAGGCATGCGCGTGCTGCTGGTGGAAGACAATGAAATCAACCAGGAGGTAGCGCAGTACATCTTGCTGCACTCGGGCGCGCGCGTGGCCGTGGCCGCCAACGGCCAGCTGGCCGTCGACTTGCTCGCCAACACACCGCACGCCTGGGACGTGGTGCTGATGGATTTGCAGATGCCTGTCATGAATGGCTATGACGCCACGCTGGCCATCCGCGCGCTGGGCTTGCCGGACTTGCCCATCATCGCCATGACGGCCAATGCCATGGACGAGGACCGCCTGCGCGCCATCGCCAGCGGCATGAATGCGCACGTGGCCAAGCCCATCGATGTCGACGACATGATCGAGACCCTGACGCGGCTGGTGCCGGCACCCCTGGGTGGCGGCGACAACGCCGCGCAGGCAGGCAACGCCGTCGCGGACACGCCGGACCTGCCGGCCACGGTGCCCGGCATCGACCTGGCAGCGGCCCTGCAGCGCTTCGGCGGCGACTACGGCGCCTTCCTGGCCCTGCTCAAGCGCTTTGAGAATTCGCAAGGCGACGCCGTCGAGGAATCACGGCGCCTGCTGGCCGCTGGCCAGACGCAGCAGGCGGCGCAGTTGCTGCACCGCGTCTGCGGCGTGGCGGCCAACCTGGGCGCCACGCACGTCGCCCGCCTGGCCGCCGAGGCGGAAAAGGCGCTGAAAACGCGGCCATCGCACGCCACGGCCGCCTTGCTGGGTCAGCTGGAACTGGCGATGGCCGAAGTCATCAAAGCGACGCGCACCCTGCCCTCGCCCCTGCGGCGCGGCCAGCCGGCGCCCCACGCACCCGGCAGCGCGCCGCTCGACCTGCACGCCGGCCTGGCCGAACTGCTCGTCCTGATCCGCAACAATAACCTGAAGGCGCTGGCGCACTTCCACGCCCTGCACCCCGCCCTGCAACAGTCAGACCGGGAAGCGGCGCTGGCGATGGCCAACGCGATCGAAACCCTGAATTTTTCCGACGCGGAAAAACTCGTGCTCGATCAGCTGAAACGAGAGGAAAACAAGTGAGCTGGACCAACCTTGCCATGAACGGGCGCATCCTCATCGTCGATGACGCCATGGAAAACATCCAGATCCTGCACCAGCTGCTGCGCGAGGAACACGAGGTGCTGTTCGCCCTGAGCGGCGCGAAGGCGCTGGAAATTGCGCAGAATCAACTGCCGGACCTGATCCTGCTCGACGCCGTCATGCCCGGCATGGATGGCTATGCCGTGTGCCATGCTCTGCGCGAATCGGCCCTCCTGAGCGCCATTCCCGTCATCTTCGTCACGGCCCTGAACCAGCCCGAAGACGAGACGCGGGCGCTGGAAGCGGGCGCCGTCGATTTCATCACCAAGCCGTTCAACGCGGCCGTCGTGCGCGCCCGCGTGCGCAGCCAGCTGACCATCAAGCGCCAGGCCGACGCCATGCGCGAACTGTCGCTGACGGACTCGCTGACGGGCGTGGCCAACCGGCGCAGCTTCAACGAGACCATGGACAGCGAATGGCGGCGCTGCGCGCGCGACGGCGTGCCGATGGCCCTGATCATGGCCGACATCGACCACTTCAAGGACTACAACGATACGTATGGCCACCAAGCGGGCGACCTGTGCCTGCAGCAGGTGAGCGCCGCCCTGCGCCGCTGCGCCGTGCGCCCGCCCGACCTGCTGGCGCGCTACGGTGGCGAGGAATTCATCATCCTGCTGCCGCAGGAAACGCGCGACGGCGCCCAAGTGGTAGCCCAGCGCATCCTCGAGGAAGTGCGCGCGCTGGAAATTGCCCACGCCAGGTCCAGCGTCGGCCCCCACGTCAGCGTCAGCCTGGGCATGGCCAGCGTCATGCCCACGGAAGGCATGGACCCCAGCGCCCTGATCCGCGCCGCCGACGCCCTGCTGTACCGCGCCAAGCATACGGGGCGGGACAGGTATTGCGCGTCGGAGGGCGAGTGATCAGGGATAGCAGCGCATCAGGAACTCCGCCACGCACACGGGTTTCGTGTCACCTTCCCTCTCCATGGTGACGGCCCAGTTCACTTGCGCCCCTTCCGGCAATTCGTCGACGGAGAGGATGTCGAGCCGCGCGCGCAAGCGGCTGCCGACGGGCACGGGCGCGGGAAAGCGCACTTTATTGAGGCCATAGTTGATGGCCATGCGGATACCGGCCATGTGCAAGGCCCCCTGCAGCATGGCGGGCAACAGCGACAAGGTCAAAAAACCGTGCGCCACGGTGCAGCCGTATGGCGACTCGCGCGCGCAGCGCTCGGCGTCCACATGGATCCACTGATGGTCGTCCGTCGCGTCGGCAAAGGTGTCGATGCGCTGCTGGGTGATGGTGAGCCAGTCGGAAACGGCCACGTGCTGCCCCGCCAGGGCCTGGAAACCGGCGATGCCGGCGATATCACGCATGGTGTTCTCCGGCAGGGCGGCGGCCGAACATGCCCATGCCCTCCACCGTGGTGACGACTTCGCCATGCTGGTTGCGCACGCTCCACACGGAAATGACGATGCCGCGGTCCGGCTTCGACGTCGATGGACGCACTTCCTTGACCTGGTAGGTCAGGTGCAGGGTGTCGCCGGCGCGCACGGGTTTGAGCCAGCGGATGCTGTCCAGGCCGGGCGAGCCCATGCTGGACGAGTGCTTGAGCAAGTTGTCGACCACCAGGCGCATCATCATGCCGCACGTATGCCAGCCGCTGGCGATGACGCCTTTGAAGATGGTTTTTTCGGCGGCCGCATGGTCGACGTGAAACGGCTGCGGGTCGAAATCCGTGGCAAAGGCGATGATTTCCGCCTCCGTCACGTGGCGCTGGCCCAGGTCGATTTCCAGGCCTTGCGTAAAATCTTCGAAATACCAATGCTTGGGTTTGATTCCGTTCAATGCGGTCATGCGGTCTCCGTCGGCAAGAAGCCCGGCTGGGCGATAAAGCGCTCGATATGGTGCTCCACGTCGCCCAGGGTCAGGGCGATCATGGAGAGGCGCTTGAAATGGTGGGCGGCGGGCAATTCGTCCGTCACGCCCATGCCGCCATGCAATTGCACGGCTTGCTGGCCGACAAAGGTGGCGGCCAGCCCGACTCTCGCCTTGGCGGCGGACACCGTGCGGCGGCGCTCCGCCACATCGGTGCTATCGACCTTGGCGGCGGCCAGCATGGCCATCGAACGGGCCTGCTCCAGATGAATGAACATATCGGCCATGCGGTGCTGCAAGGCCTGGAATTTGCCGATGGGGGCGCCGAACTGCTGGCGCGTTTTTAAATATTCGAGCGTGGCGGCAAAGATGGCGTCCATGGCGCCCACGGCTTCCGCGCACAGCAGCGCGGCGCCATAGTCGAGCGCCGCATCGAGCACGGGCCAGCCCTGCCCCTTTTGTCCGATCAGCGCGTCATGCCCCAGCACCACTTGCACCAGGGTCACGGTGGCGGCGCGCTGGCCGTCGATGGTGCGGTAGTCGCGCACGGAAACGCCGGGCGCATCAACAGGCACGAGGAACAGCGAAATGCCATCCGTGTCAGCCTGGCCGCCGCCGCTGCGCGCCGAGACGACCAGCGCGCCCGCCTGCGCGCCATGGATGACGACGGTTTTCTCGCCATCGAGCACGAAACCCTCGCCGCTGGCGATGGCCGTGGTGGCGATGTCGTGCATGTCGTGGCGCGACTGGCGCTCGCCCAGCGCGCAAGCGAGCTTCAGGCTGCCGCTGGCCACCTGTTCCAGCACGCCATCGTGGCCGCCCGCCAACGTGAGGAAACGCGCGCCCAGCACGGTGGCGAAATACGGTTCGACCACCAGGCCACGGCCCAGTTCCTGCATCACCAGCAGCATGTCGACGGCAGTGCCGTCGAAGCCGCCCGCGCCGGCCGGCAGCGGCAAGGCCGTCATGCCCAGCTCGGCCAGGGTAGCCCAGGCGGCATCGGACGTTCCCGTGGCCGAGTGGACGATCTGCTTGCGCGTTTCAAATGGGTAGTCCTTGTCGACCCAGCGCCTGAGCGCGTCGGCAAATTGCTGCTGTTCCTGATTAAAATGGAAGTCCATGTCGTCTCCTTCTGGCTTACAGGCCCAGGATCATCTGCGTGATGATGTTTTTCTGGATTTCATTCGAGCCGCCATAGATCGATGTCTTGCGGTAATTGAAGTAATACGCGGCCAGCGGCGCGGCCAGGTCGTCGCCGCCCGCGCTGTGCGGCGCGCCGCCGTCGAGGAAGTCCGAATCGAAGGGCAAGGCTTGCGGGCCGATCGCTTCGACCATCAGTTCCGTCAGTTGCTGCTGCAGCTCGGAACCGCGCACTTTCAGCATCGAGGCCTGCGGTCCCGGTCCCTTGCCTTCGTCGCTGATGACGCGCAAGACCGTCATTTCCAGCGCCATCAATTCGATTTCCAGGGTCGCGACCTTGGCGGCGAACGCGGGATCGTGCAGCAGCGGTGCGCCGCGCCTGGTTTCCCGCATGGCCAGCTGCTTGAGGAACGTCAGCTCGCGCTTGGAGCGGCCCACGGCGGCGATGCCCGTGCGTTCATGCCCCAGCAGGTACTTGGCGTAAGTCCAGCCCTTGTTTTCCTGGCCCACCAGGTTGCTGACCGGCACGCGCACGTTGTCGAAGAAGACTTCATTCACTTCATGTTCTTCATCGAGCATGATGATGGGACGCACGGTGATGCCCGGCGTTTTCATGTCGATCAGCAGGAAACTGATGCCTTCCTGCTTGCGCACCGTGCTGTCCGTGCGCACCAGGCAAAAGATCATGTCGGCGTGCTGGCCCAGGGTGGTCCAGGTTTTCTGGCCGTTGACGATGTAATGGTCGCCGTCGCGCTCGGCTGTGGTTTTCAGCGAGGCGAGGTCGGAACCGGCGCCCGGCTCCGAATAACCCTGGCACCACCAGTCATCGCAGTTGAGGATGCGCGGCAGATAGTATGCTTTTTGTTCGGCGTTGGCGAAAGCCATGATGACGGGCGCCACCATGTTGACGCCGAAAGGCAGGATGGGCGGCGTGGCGGCGCGCGCGCACTCGTCTTCCCAGATATGGCGCTGCACGGCCGTCCAGCCCGTGCCGCCATGTTCGACGGGCCAGGCCGGCGCGGCCCAACCTTGCTGCGCGACTATCTTGTGCCAGCGCACGTAATCGTCGCGGTTCAGGCGCAAATGCTGGCGCACCTTGCGCTGCAAGTCCGCCGGCAAATGGGTATCGAGGAAGGCGCGCACCGTGTCGCGGAAAGCCGTCTCCCCGGCCGTGTAATGCAGGTCCATGTCTGTCTCCTTGTTCTTATCGGTTGCCGTGATGACTGCACGCAAGGAAGCTCAGCGCACAAAAAAGCACGACCGTTCTCAAGGATTGTACAACAGAATCCGTGTCGTGCCAGCGGTTTTGCAGCACAGATGGCGCCCATCGCAGCCTCATTTTATGGGGGCTGCAGCTATCGGCAAGATAAACTTTCTTTATTGGCAATATCGAGAAAAATAATGCTATGCTGCAATAATTACAAACATAATTGAAATGGCAAAATGGAGCATTTATACAATCACGCCGCTATCGGCTATGCAAACTTGTGGTGGAGACAGGACCGCTTGTTCCTGAAACGCATGAAAGACAAGGACATGACGGCGATGGCGGCCACCTTGGGCGATATCGCCACGGCGTATAGCGTCATTCGCGGCATCCCTGACGGCCGGAGATATACTGGTTGGGATGATACCGCCAAGAAATTACTCAGCATGAAAAAGCTCAGTGCATCAACTTATGTGCATGCAGTGGATCAACTACAGAGCGAACTCGTCAAGACGCGCAACTTAATGTCCGCGGCGTCCAAGATTCTTTGGTTCCATAGCAAGAGTCCCGTAAAAATCTTCGATAAGCGCGCGGCCGATGCGCTGGACTTCAAGAATGGCTCCTATCTTGACTATTGCGGACGGTGGTCATCTGAATTCAAACAGTCTGAAGAGGCAATCTTGCGTTCCATTGAAAAACTGATTCAGCATATCGATTGCACGACAATTCCACCGGCAGGGCGCGATGAATTCTATGACGTGGTCAATCAAAAGTGGTTCGCTGAACGGGTTTTTGACAAATATCTGTGGGAGAAAGGCGGCAAGTGACGAGCCCCTTGTCGGGTGAGTAGAGGACTTGCGCCTTCTGCTGAGTGAGCCCCATGCTAAGCGCCCCCCCCCTGTGCCACGGAGCAGGCCGAGGGGCTATGGGACTTCCAACCTATGTTCAACGCGAATTAGCGGAGATATTCTTCGAATTCGGAGTTCATGACAACGAACCGCTTTGTAGCAACTGTTCAGACCAACGGCCGGTTCGGAGAAAGACCGCCAACAGCAGGTCTTGGCCGCCATCACCCATACAGATGCAGCAACACCTGCACGGCCACGATCTTGACGATGGTCATGCTGGGGAAAATCATGGCGTAGCCGAGGTTCGGGCGATCCGACTTGGCCAGGCGGTTGGCGAATACCAGCACGGCCGGGTTGCCCGTGGCGCCGGCCGCAATGCCGAGCAATTCAGGAAACGGCAGGCGCAGGAAGATCTTGCCCAAAATCACCACGAGAGCCACCACCACCAGCACCGTCACGGCACCGAGCACCAGCATGGGCAAGCCATCGGCACCCACCTGCTGCACGAACGGCAAACCGGACGCCATGCCGACGGAGGCGAGGAAAATCGTCAAGCCATAGTTGCGCATGACCAGGTTGGCCGACAGCGGCAAGCGCCAGCTGATCTTGCCCACTCTACCGAGGCGCCCCAGTATCAGCGCCATCACCAGCGGCCCGCCGGCCAGGCCCAGGCTGAACGAACCTATCCACGGCAAGGGGATCGGCACCAGGCCCAGCAGCACACCCAGCACCATGCCCATGCCCAGCGAGACATAGCTGAATTCGGCCGTGGCCGTGATGGAATTGCCGAACAGCTTGCGCACATCGGCCGCATGTTTCGCTGGCGCAATGGCCATTACCCTGTCGCCGAATTCCAAGGTCAGGAACGGGTGCGGCAAAATCATGGCGTCGCCACGGCGGATGAACGCGATCTGCAGCGGGAAGTCTTTTGCCAGGTTCAGCTCGCCCAAGGGCACGCCGACGATTTCCGCATCCGACACGAACACTTCCGTGCCGTCGAACGCACTGCGGTCCTTCATCAAGCGGCCCGGATCCAGGTGGCCCAGCGCCGTGCGCGCCGCTTCCACGCCTGCCACCGTGCCCGACACCATCAGCGCGTCGCCCACGCCGAGCACCAGGCCCGGATCGGGCAAGCGGTTCTGGTGGCCCTGGCGCACGCCGATCACCTGCACGCCCGCCAGCGGGCCATCGGCCAGTTCGGACAGGGCCGCGCCTGCCAACTTCGCTTCATCGATGGTAATTTCGGATACGACGATGGGCGCTGGCGGCGGCGTCAGCACGGGTTTCAATATGCGCCCGGCCAGGTACAGGCCCAGCATGGGACCGACGACGCCGAACGGATACGCGACGGCATAGCCGACGGCCGCGTCGCCATTGCCGTGCGACGCTTCCAGCGCCGCCTGCAGGGCCGCCGTGCTGGTCATGGCGCCGGCAAACACGCCGCTGGCCATGCGCAGCGAGATATCGATCCACTGCCCGCCCCAGACGGAAACGGCCAGGCCGCCCATGACGGCGGCAATGGCGATCAGATTGTGTTTCTGCCCCGCGCCGCGCAAGCCGGCGAAAAACTGCACGCCATACTGCACGCCTATGCCATACAGGAACAGCAGCAAGCCGATGGAACCGACCATCGGCGGCGGCACGGCCCCGGGAGCGAAGGCGCCCAGCGCCAGCCCGGCGAACAGCACGCCACCCACGCCCAGCGAAAAGCCGAACACGCTGATGCGCCCCAGCGCATAACCGGCGCCGATGACGAGAAACAGGGCGAGGATGGGCGTGGACTCCAGCGTGTGGCGAAATAATTGAAGCATCAAACAACCTTGATCTGGAGAAAGCCCAGTTTAGCATGCACAAAAGCAACACGATGGCGATGATGACAAGCAAGCGTGCGCACGTTGATGCGGTCAAAAACGGGCAAAAAAAAGCCCGCTACGGGAGCGGGCTGAATCTAATTCCTGTGAGGAAGTAGAGGAGACAGGTGCAATGATGCCGCATCGCAGCATATCTATCCAATTGCATGTTGTGATGATAGAAATATGCTTTATCAATATCTCGTCAGACCGTTCCGAAAATAATGAGTTTTCGATGCGATCCTGGTTCACGCGTCAGCAGCACGCGGGCTTGCTCGACGTTTACGCAATCCTGCGGCGCAAACCCCGGTGGCACTGTCTGCACATCGCGCGCGATGCGTTGCGGATCATTGATCACGTCATAGTCTGCACGCTTGAAAAACAGCTGCTCGATACCGGCGTCGCCCTGCGGCAGCGGCTTGACGACGATGAGCGACCAACGGCCTTCATCCCCCAGAAATTGCTTTTGCTTCAGGAAAGCGTTGACCCTGTCCGCAGGAGGCGCTGAACCGGGCAGCTCGTTCTGATACAGCGTCAGCGGGCACAGCAACGTGCCGGCCGGCCACCCCATATCCGGCAGCGCTGCGACCGTGTCCGGCCGCAATTGGGCCAGATGGCGGTCGAACGGGTGTTTTTCCGCCGAACAGGCACCGAGCGCCATCAGCACGAGCATGACGGCGGCACGCAACAAAGGCATCATCAACTTGTCTCCTTGTATGTTTATGGTTAAACAAGCTGATATTAAGGGATGCGGCCGTGGAAACGGGCAAAAAAAAGCCCGCTACGGGAGCGGGCTGAATCTATTTCCTTGGAGGAGATAGAGGAGACAGGTGAATGATGCCGCATCGCAGCATCATTATCCAATTGCATGTTGTGATGATAGAAATAGCCATTCCCTATATCTGCCCTCTCCCCCCCTGCCAGCCTCAGGCCGCGTTATCGCCGCGCAAGGTTTTTGCCGCCGCCACCATGTTCGCCAGCGCGGGAATGACTTCTTTCCAGCCGCGCGTTTTGAGGCCGCAATCGGGGTTGACCCACAGGCGCTGCGCGGGGATGCGTTCGGCCGCCTTGCGCATCAGTTTGACCATCTGTTCCTGACTCGGAATGTTGGGCGAGTGGATGTCGTAGACGCCGGGGCCGATTGCGTTCGGATAGTTAAAATCATCGAAGGCGTCGAGCAATTCCATGTCGGAACGCGAGGTTTCGATCGTGATGACGTCCGCATCCATGTCGGCGATCTGCGCGATGATGTCGTTGAATTCCGAATAGCACATGTGCGTGTGGATTTGCGTCTCGTCAGCCACGCCATTGGCCGTGATGCGGAATGATTCCACGGCCCAGCGCAGGTATTCGGCCCATTGCGACTTGCGTAGTGGCAAGCCTTCGCGCAGCGCCGCCTCGTCGATCTGGATCACGCGGATGCCGGCCTGCTCCAGGTCCAGCACTTCGGAGCGGATCGCCAGCGCCAGCTGGTAGCACGACACGGAGCGGGGCTGGTCGTCGCGCACGAAGGACCAGTTCAGGATGGTGACGGGCCCCGTCAGCATGCCTTTCATCGGCTTGTCGGTCAGCGACTGGGCGTAGATGCTCCACGCAACCGTCATGGCGCGGGGGCGGCTGATGTCGCCGAACAAAATGGGCGGCTTGACGCAGCGCGAACCGTACGATTGCACCCAGCCGAACTGGCTGAAGGCGTAGCCATCGAGCTGCTCGCCGAAATATTCCACCATGTCATTGCGTTCCGCTTCGCCGTGCACGAAGACGTCCAGGCCCAGGGCTTCCTGCTCCCTGACGCAATGGGCGATTTGCGCCTGCATCAGCTGCTTGTAGCTGGCTTCGTCCAGCTGGCCGCTGCGCAACTGGCTGCGCGCCTGGCGGATTTCCGCCGTCTGCGGGAAGGAGCCGATGGTCGTCGTCGGATACAGTGGCAGTTGCAGCAGTGCAGCTTGCTTGGCGGCACGCACGGCATAGCCGCTGGCGCGCTGGCCCAGCGTCGCATCGATGCGCGCCACAGCCGCTTTCACCTGCGGATTGTGCACGCGGCTCGACTGGCGGCGCGCTTGCACGGCGGCATGATTGGCATCGAGCGCCGCCTGCACGGAGGCGCGGCCATGGTTCAGGGCGCCGGCAATGGTGTGCACTTCATCGAGCTTTTGACGGGCAAAGGCCAGCCAGGAACGGATATCGGCATCGAGCTTGTGTTCGCTGGCCAGGTCGACGGGCACGTGCAGCAGCGAGCACGACGGCGCGATCCACAGGCGCGCTTGCAGGCTGGCGTGCACGGGTTCCAGCCATGCCAGCACCTCATTCAAGTCCGTCTTCCAGATATTGCGGCCATTCACCACACCGAGCGACAAGACGCTGGTGGCGGGCAATTGCGCGATGACTTGCCCCACTTCATCGCGGGCATTGATGGCGTCGAGGTGCAAGCCTTGCACCGGCAGCTTGCACGCCAGTTCCAGATTATCTTGCAGCTTGCCGAAATACGTGGCCAGCAGCAGTTTGACGTGATGAACCTTGCTCAAGGCCGCGTAGGCCGTGACGAGCGCTTGCCGCCACTCACTGCCCAGTTCCGTGACGAGTATCGGTTCATCGATCTGCACCCATTCCACGCCTTGCGCGGCCAGTTCCTGCAGCAATTGCACGTAGACGGGCAGCAAGCCTTGCAGCAGCGCCAGTTTGTCGGAATCATCCTTGGTCTTGCCCAGCCACAAATAGGTGACGGGACCGATCAGTACGGGCTTGGCTTTCACACCGAGCTGGCGCGCTTGCGCCAGTTGCTGCAACAGGCGACTGCTGTCGAGCTTGAATTGCGTGTCGGCCGCAAATTCCGGCACGATGTAGTGATAATTGGTGTCAAACCATTTCGTCATTTCGCCGGCGTGGACGCAGCTGCAATCGCTGTCGCTGGCCGAGCGGCCACGCGCCACACGGAAATAGTTGTCAAGCGCCGCGCCAGTCAGGTGGCGCACGCGCTGCGGCAAATTGCCCAGAGTAAAACTCAGATCCAGCACCTGGTCGTAGAAGGAAAAGTCGCCCACGGGCACGAAGTCCAGCGCGTTCTGCTCTTGCCAATGGCGCTGGCGCAACTCCGCGCCCTGGCCTTCCAGTGCGTCCAGGCTGCTTTGGCCCTTCCAGTAATCTTCCAGGGCGAATTTCAGTTCGCGTTTGGCGCCGATGCGCGGGTAGCCCAGATTGTGTGTCGTGACGGTCATGACGGTGCTCCTTATGAAGTGTGCACACATCATAAAAGGTTCCATCCATTAAAAATAATGATAATATTTTATATATCCATGAATGCCACTCATGTGAAATCATGCTCGAACGCATCTGTCCGTCTTGCGCGGGTCACGCCCGCCCCGCTGCAACGAACGACGGCATCGCCTACCGGCACTGTGTGACGGCGACGGGCAAAAAAAAGCCCGCTACGGGAGCGGGCTGAATCTATTTTCTTGGAGGAAGATAGAGGAGACAGATGTATGATGCCGCGTTGCAGCCTATCAATCCAATGACATGTTGTGATAGTGGAGATATGAATTATCCATATCTCGTACAAGTTGCGAAACAGGCAGCGACATCAACGGCAATTGCGGCCACCATTCAATCCTGGGGCGGCGAACAAAAGGCAAAGCGTTGCCGATGCATGCGCAGATAATATTTCTGTTCTTCCCTCAAAATGATGCGCAACGGAGCAGGCAAACCGATGAGTTCACGATGCCGCCCCAGCAGCGAGGGGGAGCACAGCATGGCGCCATCGTCTGCAAAGCTGATCAAGCCCCGATCGAACAAGGCATCCAGGGTTGCGATCAGCGGCAAGCCGTTATGGGGATCAAGCCGCTGCTGATCAGTAGCCCCTTGCCAGGACAAGGCATGCGATGCACGCAAAACCGGCTCAAGATCGCAACCCGTTACAGCACATTTCCTGTCCCACAGTGCGAGCAATTCGTCCCGATACCTGCCTTGGCCGAGCCGGGCCTGGCACAGTATTTCTATCTCCGTGGATCGCCCCTTCCCCCTCGAAAGCAAATCATGGATATCATTTTGCTCCACCCTGCTGGCGATCAATGCGAGGATGGCTTCCTTCCCTTTGTTCAAGGCCCCGAAAGCTTGTCGGGGATTGGTGCCGTGAAAAACGACGACTTCGGCCGAGGAAACAGGCGTACTGCGCAGATCCGCATACCAGCGCACCATGCGGTGATACTCTTCTGGTTCATTCGGACTGACCACTCCCCCGCCGCGATACACAATGACTGGCGCGTCATCGAGTACCGTGCCAGCAGCAACAATACCGATCTTGTTTACCCATAACAGCAGGGTGTCGCCGCGCTTGGGCCGCTTGATCTTTTCCAGAAACTCGGGGCCGCCACTTGTCACCGCAACGCCCCTGACTAACCATTCGTTATGAAAACTGAACTCATTATTTGACGTTGCATCGCTATTGATGAAAAACGTGTCCGCCTCAGGAACTTGTTGATGTCCTTTGCTGAGATTTTCATGTGCCATGTCGGACTTTCATAGGAGGATAGCCGCGCATTGAAACATGCATTGCCCATCAACGTCCACAAGATACCCTTCAGATCGATGATGTTGAATTTTCAGGCAAAAAAAAGCCCGCTGCGGGAGCGGGCTGAATCTATTTTCTTGGAGGAAGATAGAGGAGACAGATGCATGATGCCGCGTTGCAGCATATAAAACCACTTTATATTCGTGATGTCAGAAATACGCTGTAGTGATATTAGGGGCAACGGTTAATTCCATGCGGCAACTTCTATGCTGCCGCTTCCGTTTTCCCGTCGCCGGAACGCAACATATTCTTAATGCCCCGCAACGCCTGCCGTACGCGGGCCTCGTTTTCGATCAGGGCGAAGCGCACGTATTCGTCGCCGTACTCGCCGAAACCGATGCCGGGCGAGACGCTGACCTTGGCTTTTTGCAGCAGCAGCTTGGCAAACTCCAGCGAACCCAGGTGACGGTAAGCCTCGGGGATATGCGCCCAGATGTACATCGACGCCTTCGGCTTTTCCACCATCCAGCCCGCTTCATGCAAGCCTTTCACCAGCACATCGCGGCGGCGCTGGTACTGGGCGCAGATTTCCGTCACGCAGCTTTGATCGCCTTCCAGCGCCGCGATGGCCGCCACTTGCACGGGCGTAAAACTGCCGT
Organism: Janthinobacterium sp. PSRC1-1; assembly: GCF_049897525.1. Lineage (NCBI taxonomy): Bacteria > Pseudomonadati > Pseudomonadota > Betaproteobacteria > Burkholderiales > Oxalobacteraceae > Janthinobacterium > Janthinobacterium sp. PSRC1-1. The sequence goes on along the minus strand of NZ_JAFCWK010000015.1, from coordinate 22,296 downwards.
AGTCGTGATAGCTCTTGATGCGCGCCAGGGCCGACACCAGTTCCGCGTTGCCGACCATGAAACCGATGCGCCAGCCCGCCATGTTGTAGCTTTTCGACATGGTGAAGAACTCCACGGCCACGTCGCGCGCGCCGGGCACCTGCATGATGGACGGCGCCTTCCAGCCATCGAAGGTGATGTCGGCGTAGGCCAGATCATGCACCACCAAAATATTGTGCTGTTTTGCCAGCGCCACGACACGTTCGAAAAACTCCAGTTCCACGCATTGCGCCGTGGGGTTGGACGGAAAACCCAGCACCATCATCTTCGGTTTCGGGTAGCTTTCGCGGATGGCCCGCTCCAGTTCGGCAAAGAAATCCACGCCCGGCCCCATGCGCACGGAACGGATGTCGGCGCCCGCGATCACGGCGCCCCAGATGTGGATCGGGTAGCTGGGATTCGGTACCAGCACCGTGTCGCCACGGTCGAGCGTCGCCAGCATCAAATGCGCCAGACCCTCTTTCGAGCCGATGGTGACGATGGCTTCGCTGTCCGGGTCGATATCGACCTCGTAGCGCTTCTTGTACCAATGGGAAATCGCGCGGCGCAGCCGTGGAATGCCTTTTGACGCGGAATAACCGTGCGTGTCGGGGCGTTTCACCGTTTCGACCAGCTTGTCGACGATGTGGGCCGGCGTGGCGCCATCGGGATTGCCCATCGACATGTCGATGATGTCCTCGCCACGGCGGCGGGCGGCCATCTTGAGCTCGGCGGTGATATTGAACACGTAGGGGGGAAGACGATTGATGCGCGAAAAGCTGCGCGGAGCTTGGCTGTCGGTCATGATATCTCTATACGTAAGCGCCCGGATCCGTCCGAGCGACGTTGGTACAATGGGTGCACCTGCAACGATACTAACCCGGTTTATCCAGCACTGGCAAGGGTGCTGCAGAGCCGTTACAATGCAAGCTGATCGAAAATGAGCGCACCGGTTGGTAACCCGGTAAGTGCCCGGCACCGTCCGGCATGCTCCCGCCCACGCGGACCCACGGCGCCGACCCTTGGCTGTACCACCAGCCGGGGAGGTGTTCTGGTTCGTGCATTTCCCGCCGCGCCATCCCTCCCCTGCTTTTTTACGTTAGGAATGAGACGGATGGCAACACACGACACCGCAGCAAGCAACATGACCCTGGACCGCGCCGGCATCGAGCAGCAACTGGCGCAAGCAGTGCACCACTTCATCGAGTGCGCCTTCGACGGCGAAGACCTGTCGCGCCTCGACCTGCAGGGCTGCACGTTTGAACGCTGCACCTTTGCCGACACCAGCTTGTTCGCCAGCAAGCTGGCGCGCAGCACCTGGCGCCGCTGCCGCGCCGGCGGCGCCGATTTCGAATCCGTCGACGCCGTCGACGCAACGTTCGAAGGCTGCGACCTGAACAACACAAAATGGCGGCGCGCCAAGCTCGCCTCGGTCACCTACCGGGGCTGCAAGCTGACGGGCGCCTCGTTCGAGGAAGTGGCCCACCTGGGCCTCACCTTCGAAGACAGCCTGCTGGTGGGCGCCGATCTGCGTGGCTTCTCGTTCCGCAAGGCCATCTTGAAACAGCTGGATTTTTCCGATGCCTACCTGGCCGGCTGCGACTTCCGCGACACCGTCTTCGAAGGGGGCAGCTTGCGCAACGCCACCATCAAACTGGCGAAGTTCCAGGGCGCCGACTTGCGCGGCGCCGATATCGACGGTTTCAAATTGAGCGAAGCGGCGCTGCTGAAAGGCGCCGTCATCACGCATGCGCAGGCAGCGAACTTCATGCGCGCGCTCGATCTGGTGGTGATTTAATCTGAAAAGACAAAAAAAAAGCCCGCTGCGGGAGCGGGCTGAATCTATTTCCTTGGAGGAGATAGAGGAGACAAGTGCATCTTGCGGCATCGCGGCATATCACGCCACTTTATATTCATGATGATAGAAATTCCTGCCAGTGATAATGAGAGGGCATCAGGGTTTCAAGCCGGGCGGCGCGTGGCTTGCGGTAAAAATTCTGCCAGCCACACCAGCAGGGCCAGGCCCGGAAACGCCATGCCGGTCAGCAAGGCCGCTGGCCAGCCGTAGCTGGCATACACCCAGGCACCGATGGCCGAGCCGGCCGCGCCGCCGGCAAAGAACAGCGCGAAATACAGGCCGTTCAGGCGGCCCCGCACTTCCGCGCCCAGGCTGAAGATGGCGCGCTGGCCCAGTACCAGATTCGCCGCCACGCCCATGTCGAGCACGATGGAGGCCACCACCAGCAAGCCCAGCGCCAGGTGCTTCGACGTTGGCGCGAACATCGGCAAGGCAAACGCGATGATGCCCAGCGCCAGCGCGGCGGCCGTGGCCGGCAAGGTGTGGCCCGCATCGGCCAGGCGGCCGGCGATCGGCGAGGCGACGGCGCCGGCCATGCCCACCAGGGCAAAGATGGCGATGCCCGTTTGCGACAGGCCGAACGCGGGGCTGGCCAGCACCAGCGGCGTGACGGTCCAGAACAGGCTGAAGGCGCCAAACAGGCCCGCATGATAGGCGGCGCGGCGACGCAGCACGGGCGTGCCCAACAGCAAATGCCACAGCGAGGCCATCAGGGCCGGATAGCGCATGTTCGACACGGGCTGGCGCACGGGCAAGGCGCGGCGCAACACCAGCGCCAGCAGCAGCATCAGCACGGCTGCGCCGCCGAACACCACGTGCCAGCTGGCGTGCGCGGCCACCAATGACGCCACGGGACGGGCCAGCATGATGCCCAGCAACAAGCCGCTGACCACCTTGCCCACCGTCTGCCCCCGCGTCGCTTCCTGCGACAGGTGGGCGGCAAACGGCACGATCACTTGCGCCGCCACGGAACCGAGGCCGATGGCCAGCGCAGCGGCCAGGAACACGATGGCGCCCGTGCTCATCGCCGCGACCACCAGGGCCGTGGCCGTCACCAGCAGGGCAGTGATGATCAGGCGGCGGTTTTCCAGCAAGTCGCCCAGAGGCACGACAAACAGCAGGCCCAGGGTATAACCGACTTGCGTCAGCGTGACGATCAGCCCGGCCGCCTTGGCCGACAGGCCCGTCGAGGCGCTGATGGGCCCGACGAGGGTTTGCGCGTAATACAGATTGGCCACGATCAGGCCGGAAGCGACGGCCAGCAGCAGCACCATGCCGGGTGCAATGTCGTGGGGAGCAATAGATGAGGCCTTGTTCATGTTGTTTCCTCGGTTCGGTAGGGATGTTGCCATTCTAGGCAAAACCGGGGCAAAGATAATTAGCGCATAATCTACTTACACTTTTCACATAAAATGAACAATGGAAGCTATCCTATGGACAAGATCAAGGCCATGCAGACCTTCGTGCGCATCGTCGAAGCCAACAGCTTTTCCAAGGCGGCCGAGACCTTGAATTTGCCGCGCGCCGCGCTGACGGCCACCCTGCAAAAGCTGGAAGCCTACCTGGGCACGCAATTGCTGCAGCGAACCACGCGCCGCTTGTCGCTGACGCCGGAAGGGGCCGAGTACTTTCGCCACTGCATCGATATTTTGAAAGCCGTCGATACGGCGGAACTGGCCTTCCGTGGACCCGATGCGACAAAACCGCGCGGCTTGCTGCGCATCAACCTGCCCAACACAGTAGGCCGGCGCCTGATCATTCCCCATATCGCGCACTTCCACGCCGCCTGGCCGGACGTGCAACTGCAGCTGAGCCTGACGGACCGCCTGGTCGACCTGACGCAGGAAGGCATCGATTGCGCCTTGCGCGTGGGCACTTTGCAAGATTCCGCCTTCATCGGCAAACAGGTCGGCCTGATGCGCTTCGTCACCTGCGCGTCCCCCTCTTACCTGGCGCGCCACGGCACGCCGCACACCCTGGCGGACTTGGCCACACACAGCGGCATCATGCATTATTCGGGCCGCACGGGACGCGCTTTCGACTGGGATTTTCAACAAGGCAAGGAGATCGTGCGCGTGCAGATGGCCGGCCCCATCGCCGTTAACGATGCCGACGCGAGCGTCGCCTGCGCCTTGCAGGGCCTGGGACTGGCGCAGGCGGCCGTGTACCAGGTGCGCGCCCACCTCGACAGCGGCGCGCTGGTCGCCGTGCTGGCCGACCACCCGCCGACGCCCATGCCCATGTCGCTGCTGACGCCACAAGGGCGGCTGGCCACGCCCAAGCTGCAAGCGTTTGCCGGCTGGCTCACGGCCTTGCTGGCCGCCCAGCCCGACGTGCAACTCCCAACGCACAAAATCTGAGGCAAAAAAAAGCCCGCTGCGAGAGCGGGCTGAATCTATTTTCTTGGAGGAGAATAGAGGAGACAGGTGCATTATGCTGCATCGCGGCATATCAATCCAATTGATTGTTGGAATAATAGAAATACGCCAAACAGATAACTGATCAGGACGAAAAAAAAACCGGTTCCTCCCGGAACCGGCTCTTCACCTCACAACAAGCCTTACTTCGCTGCCGTCACCGGCGTCGCCTTGGTGTCCGCGCCATACGGCAAGACCTTGGACGCCATGCGGGTATCGGCCTTGATCAGCGCCACTTCGTCGGCCAGGATGCGCGCCGCTTCGTTCAGCAGCACGTCCTTGGCGCTTTTGGCGGCCGTTTCGGCGTCCAGTTCGGCGCTGAGGGCGCGCTCGTCACCCTGCAAGCCGTCGTCGGTGCGCAAGGCGCCCTTCACGGCGGCGATCTGCTTGGCCGTCTTGCTGGCCGCTTTCGCACCCTTCAGCACGTCTTTCGGATCGGGAATCACCACCAGGTCGTCGGCAGGATTCGAAATTTGCGCGATCAGGCGTTTTTCACGCGCCTTGGCGCGCGCTTCCTGGGCATCGCGCTCCTTGCGGCGCACGGTTTCATTGAGCGAAATCTGGTTTTCCTTGCGCTGCTTGACGACCAGAGCTATGTCATCGAGCAAGTACTGGAAATCCTTGTCCTTGGCCACGCGCGCTTCATGCTTCTTGTCCAGCAGCGGCACGATCTCTTTCAGGTCACCCGTCGGCATGTATTGCGCCGGCTTGATGGCCACCCATGGCAGGGCATTGTCATAGCTCGATTCGCCGAAGTTTTCCGTGTCCGACATGGCTGGCAGCTTGATGTCGGGGGTGACGCCGCGCAACTGCGTGGTGCCGCCATTGATGCGGAAGAATTGCGCGATGGTCATTTTCAGCTCGCCGAAGCGGGCTTTCTCGCTGCCGCCGAAACGGTCGAGGTTGAACAAGGTTTGTACGGTACCCTTGCCGAAACTGCCTTCGCCGATGATGACGCCACGGCCATAGTCCTGCACGGCGGCGGCGAAGATTTCGGAGGCCGATGCCGAGCCGCGGTTGATCAGCACGCCCATCGGGCCATCCCAGGCCAGGCCCGCATTCGTATCGCTTTCCACGTCGACCTTGCCTTCGGCATTGCGCTGCATCACGACCGGACCCTTGTCGATGAACAGGCCCGTCAGTTCGACGGCTTCGTTCAGCGAACCGCCGCCGTTGTTGCGCAAGTCGATCAGGACGTTGTCGACCTTGTCCTTCTTCAGCTCGGCCAGCAAGCGGCTGACGTCGCGCGTGGCGCTTTTGAAATCCTTGTCGCCACGGCGGCGCGCCTCGAAATCCTGGTAGAAGGTCGGCAGCGCAATGACGCCGATGCGGCGCTTGACGCCGTTTTCACGCACTTCGATGACCGATTTCTTCGCCGCCTGCTCTTCCATGCTGATTTTCTTGCGCACCAGCGGCAAGACCACGTGCTTGGCGTCCGGGCCGGCGTCGGCCGGCAGGATGTCGAGGCGCACCACGGAATCCTTGGCGCCGCGGATCAGCTGCACCACGTCGTCGATGCGCATGCCCAGCACTTCGGTGATGGGGCCGCTTTCGCCCTGCCCCACGCCGACGATGCGGTCGCCCACTTTCAGCTTGCCCGACAAGCCGGCCGGGCTGCCCGGCACGACTTCGCGCACCACCGTGTATTCATCGCGCGTCTGCAGCACGGCGCCGATGCCTTCGAGCGACAGGCGCATGGCGATGTCGAAGTTGTCCGAGGCGCGCGGGCCCAGGTAATTGGTATGCGGTTCGATCGACATGGCGTAAGCGTTCATGAAGATCTGGAACACGTCTTCGCTGTTGAGCTTGCGCGAACGGGTGGTGTAGCTTTCATAGCGCTTGTCCAGCGTTTCGCGGATGGCCTTGTCTTCCTTGCCCGCCAGTTTCAGGCGCAGCCAGTCATTCTTGACACGCTTGCGCCACAGGTCGCGCACTTCGTCGTCGTTCTTCGGCCAGGCCGCCTTTTCGCGGTCGATCTGGTAGCTCTCGTCGGCGGCAAAGTCGAACTTGGTTTTCAGTAATTCACGCGCATACGCCATGCGCTCGTCGAAACGCTGCTGGTACAGGTTGTAAATGGCAAACGGCGCCGTCAAGTCTTCATTGATGATGGCGTCGTCCAGCCGGGTGCGCAGCGGGGCGAAACGGTCGATGTCGGCCTGCACGAAAAACAGTTTTTCCGCGTCCAGGGACTTGAAATAGCGGTCGAAGATTTTCTCCGACATGGCGTCGTCGAGCGGCATGGCCTTGTAATGGACGCGCGTCAGGACGCGCGATGCCCACAAGGCGGCCTGCGTTTGCTGGGCCAGCGGCTTCATGGTGAGCGGAGGAGCGGCGCTCTTGTCCGTCTGGGCTGCGCCAGCGTGGGCTGACAGGGCGAGCACCAGGGTGACCAGCATCATTTGCTTCTTCATCGGCTTCTCCGAAAATTAGTTGAATCAATTCCAGGCGGCGCAGCTTTGCATGCGCCAGCCAGCAAGACAGTAAGGGGAATACACGACTGGTCTGCATATTATTCTACAGGATACGGCCAGGCAGTCTCCCATGGAAGATCAGTTTCTTCCTGGAAGCTTAAACGCGGATTAAAGGCCGCGTCTCATTCATTACAAAGTGAAACATTCGTGACAAAAATCGCATCCCCCGCCAGCGATGCAGATCAACATGCGCCATTGAAATAAAAAAAGTCAATGGGGCGTTTTCGCAATCGTTGATGCAGATGATGTTTTTACGCGAAAAAGTAATTCCTGCGGGAAACACTTAGTAACAAAAGGCAAGCAACATGCTATCATCGCGCCCTGAAATTTTGCTTGCACGCGTGCAGCTCCCAAGCGGGCACGCCTCCGCTTCAAGCGCCTTCCCCACCAGATCCCCTCCCCGTGTGTCATGTCATGACCAGGAATGGCCGAGCTGATTACCCTTTGCCAGACTCACACTATGCCTACAATTTCCTTCTCCCCCCGCCATTGGAGTGTCGGCGGCAAGATTACCGTCTTCACGTTTGCGCTCGTCAGCCTGATCCTCGCCAGCCTGACGACCTTGATCAGCATCCGCACCTCGACCGTACTGGAACAGCGCGCCGAAGCGGCCGTCACCAGCGAGCTCAATAGCGTCGTGACGACCACGCAAGTGTTCCATACCGCCATGGTCAACGAGGCGGCCAGCTTCGCGCGCCTGTTCGCGGCCGAGTTTCCCGGCCCGTTCACGGTCGACGCGGGCGCCATGGTGGCCGTGGCCGGCAAAGCCACGCCGGCCCTGGCCAACGGCGGCAAGGTGCTCAACCTCGACACGGCCGTGGTCGACCGCTACACGGCGCAGACGGGCGTGATCGCCACCATCTTTGCCGCCAATGGCGATGAATTCGTGCGCATCAGCACCTCGCTGAAAAAGCAGGATGGCGAACGCGCCATCGGTACCCTGCTCGACCACAATCACCCCAGCTATGCGCCGCTGCGCGCCGGCCAGCGCTTCGTTGGCATGGCCACCTTGTTTGGCAAGCAATACATCACCCAGTACGATCCCGTGCGCGATGCGGGCGGCAAGGTGGTGGGCGTGCTGTTCATCGGTCTCGATATCAGCAAGAATCTGGCCATGCTGAAAGAGAAGATTCGCCAGGTCAAGATCGGCCAGACGGGCTACATCTATATCGTCGACACGGCCCCCGGCGCCAATTACGGCCACCTGGTGCTGCACCCGAACAGCGAAGGCAAGAGCGCGCTCGAATTCAAGGCCAGCGATGGCCGCCTGTTCATCCAGGACATGCTGGCGCAGAAAGACGGCGCCATGCGCTATACGTGGACGGCGCCAGGCGAAACGGCTGCCAGCGCGCGCGAAAAGCAGCTGTATTACCGTCAATTCAAGGAGTGGCAATGGATCATCGCGGGTGGCACGTTCACGGACGAGATCACCCTGGAGGCGCGCCAGCTGCGCAAGCAGCTGGCCATTTCCGGCTTCATCGCCCTGCTCGTCTTCGCCCTGCTGCTGTACTGGCTGGTGCGCACCCTCGTCTCGCGCCCGCTGGCCGCCGCCGAAACGGCCGCCGCGCAAATCGCCGCCGGCGACCTGACGGTACACCTCGATACGACCAGCATGGACGAAATCGGCCGCCTGCTGCGCGCCATGAACCGCATCAGCGACAACCTGTCGCAAGTGGTCGGCAATGTGCGCGGCAGCGCCGGGCAAATCGCCACGGCGTCCGGTGAAATCGCCAGCGGCAATCTGGATTTGTCGAGCCGCACGGAACAACAAGCCAGTTCGCTGGAAGAAACGGCCGCCTCGATGGAAGAACTCAGTTCCACCGTGCGCCAGAACGTCGATCACGCACAGCAGGCAAGCCGGCTGGCGCGCGACTCGTCGACGCTGGCAGCCGAAGGCGGCGCAGCCGTGGCGCAAGTGGCCAGCACCATGGACGCCATCCGCAGCTCGTCAAGCAAGATCGCCGACATCATCGGCGTCATCGACGGCATCGCCTTCCAGACCAATATCCTGGCCTTGAACGCGGCCGTGGAAGCGGCGCGGGCCGGCGAGCAGGGACGCGGCTTCGCCGTCGTCGCCACCGAGGTGCGCACCCTGGCGCAGCGCTCGACGGCCGCGGCAAAAGACATCAAGGATCTGATCCGGGCGTCCGCCGGCACGGTGGACCTGGGCCACGCGCAAGTGAGCCAGGCCAGCGCCACCATGGATACCGTGGTGGCCAGCGTGCGGCAAGTGAGCACCATCATGGCCGAGATCGCGCAGGCCAGCGACGAGCAGCGCAGCGGCATCGAGCAAGTCAACCAGGCCATCGCCCAGATGGACCAGGTGACCCAGCAGAACGCGGCCCTGGTGGAAGAAGCGGCCGCGGCCGCCGACGCCCTGCAAGAGCAGGCGCAGGAGCTGAACCAGGTGGTGGGCGTGTTCAAGCTGTAAGAGCAATCCGGGTGCTAAGATGAGGTGATATTCACTGCGCCAGGAGACACGATGCACGACGACTACGTTGTAATAGCCCGGCTGATGATCCCCACGGATGCGCACGTCATCCGCGGCTGCCTGGCCGCCGCCGGCATCGATGTGCTGCTGACGGACGACCAGCACATGCAGGCCGACATGCTGCTGGCAGCCGCCATCGGCGGCGCCCGCGTCATGGTGCGCGAGCACGACGTGGCGCGCGCCAATGACATCCTGGCCGCCTTCGAGCGGGGCGATCTGGCCTTGTCGGACGATGCCGACGTGGGAATGCCCGTCGCGGAGTAAGTTTACGAGTAAAAACAGCGCCCGCACGCCTGGCGGTAACTCTCGTTGCCGCCAATACTGATCTGCTCGCCTTCCTTGATGCGGCGGCCCTGCTCATCCACGCGGATGTTCATCGTGGCCTTCTTGCCGCAGGTACAAATATTCTTCAATTCCTCGATATCGTCGGCCAGCGCCAGCAGATAGGCCGAGCCGGGGAACGGTTCGCCCTTGAAATCCGTGCGCAAGCCGTAGCAGATGACGGGCACGCCCTTCACTTGCGCCAACTGGTGCAGTTGCTGCACCTGCGCCGTGCTGAGAAATTGCGCCTCGTCCACCAGCAGACAGGCGACCTGGGGAATATCGTCGAGGAAATTCGTGTCCGCGTGGAAGATATCGACCTGGCGCTGCGGGCCCAGGCGCGAAGTGACGCGTCCCACGCCGTAGCGGCTGTCGATGGCGGCCGTGTACAGGCGCACCTGCTGGCCCTGCTCTTCATAGTTGTGCGCGACTTGCAACAAGGCCGTCGACTTGCCCGCGTTCATCGCGGAATACCGGAAATAAAGTTTTGCCACTGCCGCCTGCCCTGTCTGTCTGATTATTCTGGATACTGTTTAGCACCTTTTCGAGGCGTGATTATAAATCGCAATGGAGGACTTGCGGCAGCTTAATAGTCCTGCCTTTGGCGCGGCAAACGGACAAAAAACGGCGCATACTCGCATCGCGCACCTTGCCGCCGATATGCGCAGGGCGCATATGCAAGCATATAAACATTCGTTCGCCGCACTCGTCCACCCGCCTACACTGCGCGGCACGGAAGGCTGCTCGGGACACAATCCTGAGCGGCTGTTTCTCTGACAGGAGCCACCATGAATGATCGAATGCCATCCCCATCCCAGCCGCCAGCGCTATACAAGCTGATCGGCAATACCCCACTGGTCGAAGTCACCAGGCTCGACACGGGCCTGTGCCAGCTGTTCCTGAAACTGGAATCGCAAAATCCCGGCGGTTCCATCAAGGACCGCATCGGCCTGTCCATCATCGAAGCGGCCGAAGCCGACGGCCGCTTGCAGCCGGGCGGCACCATCGTCGAGGCGACGGCCGGCAACACCGGCATCGGCCTGGCCCTGGTGGGCCGCATCAAGGGCTACCGCGTGATTCTCGTCGTGCCCGACAAGATGTCGACGGAAAAAGTGCTGCACCTGAAAGCCCTGGGCGCGGAAGTGCACACCACGCGCTCGGACGTGGGCAAGGGCCATCCCGAGTACTACCAGGATTACGCGGCGCGCCTGGCGCGCGACCTGCCGGGCGCCTTCTTTGCCGACCAGTTCAACAATCCGGCCAATCCGCTCGCCCACGAAACGACGACGGCGCCCGAAATCTGGGAGCAGAGCGGGCATGACGTGGACGCCATCGTCGTCGGCGTCGGTTCGTCCGGCACCCTGACGGGCCTGACGCGCTACTTCCGCAAGGTGCAGCCGAAACTCGAATTCGTGCTGGCCGACCCGCAAGGCTCCATCCTCACCGAATACATCGACACGGGCAAGGTGTCGGACACCAGCGGCTCGTGGGCCGTGGAAGGCATCGGCGAAGATTTCATACCGTCGATTGCCGACATGGACAGCGTCACGCGGGCCTACACCATCACGGACCAGGAAAGCTTTGATTCCGCGCGCGCCCTGCTGCTTGCCGAAGGCATTTTAGGCGGCTCGTCGACCGGCACCCTGCTGGCCGCCGCCCTCAAATACTGCCGCGAACAGACCAGCCCGAAGCGCGTCGTCACGTTTGTCTGCGATACGGGCACGCGCTATCTATCCAAGGTCTACAACGACGGCTGGATGCGCGACCAGGGCCTGCTGCAGCGGACACTCTCGGGCGACTTGCGCGACCTGATCGGGCGCCGCTACGACGAGGGCGACGTCGTCAGCGTGGCGCCGGGCGACACCCTGCTCACCGCCTTCAACCGCATGCGTGCCAGCGACCTGGCGCAGCTGCCCGTCATCGATAACGGCCAGCTGGTCGGCATTCTCGACGAATCGGACTTGCTGCTGCATGTATCCAGCGACGCCGCCCATTTCGCCGGTCTGGTGGGCGCCACCATGACGACGCAGCTCGAAACGCTGGCGCCATCCAGCGGCCTGCCTGCCCTGCGCGCCACCCTGGACCGTGGCTTGACGGCCGTCGTCGCCGACGATACCGCCTTCTATGGCCTGATCACCCGCTTCGACCTTCTCAACCACTTACGCAGGACACTATCTTGAGCCAGGAAACCACCCGCAAGAGCCGCCTCGCCACGCGCGTCATCCACGCCGGCCAGTCGCCCGACCCGTCGACGGGCGCCATCATGCCGCCCATTTACGCCACCTCCACCTTCGTGCAAGAGAGTCCCGGCGTGCACAAGGGCCTCGATTACGGTCGCTCGCACAATCCCACGCGCTGGGCGCTCGAACGCTGCGTGGCCGACCTGGAAGGCGGCAGCGCGGCCTTCGCGTTCGCCTCGGGCCTGGCCGCCATCTCCTCCGTGCTGGAATTGCTGGACGCGGGCAGCCATATCGTCGCCGGCGACGATATGTACGGCGGCACCTACCGTTTATTTGAGCGCGTGCGCCGGCGCTCGGCCGGCCACGCATTCACGTATGTGGATTTGACCAATCCGGAAAACCTGCTGGCCGCGCTGCGCCCGGAAACGAAGATGGTATGGGTGGAAACGCCCACCAACCCGATGCTGAAACTGGCCGACCTGCGCGCGATCGCCGATATCTGCCGCGCGCGCGGCATCATCGCCGTGGCCGACAACACGTTTGCCAGCCCGCTGGTGCAGCGCCCGCTCGAACACGGTTTCGACATCGTCGTCCATTCGACCACCAAGTATCTGAACGGCCACTCGGACATCATCGGCGGCATCGCCATCGTCGGCGCGGAAGAACGCCAGGCCGAATGGCGCGAGCAGCTGGGCTTTTTGCAAAACTCGGTGGGCGCGATTGCCGGCCCGTTCGACAGCTTCCTGGCCCTGCGCGGCGTAAAAACCCTGGCCATCCGCATGCAGCGCCATTGCGAAAGCGCGCTGGCGCTGGCGCAGTGGCTGGAACAGCAGAAGGAAGTAAAGAAAGTGTTTTATCCGGGCTTGCCATCGCACCCGCAGCACGCGCTGGCGCAGCGCCAGATGGACGGTTTCGGCGGCATCATCTCGATCGACCTCGATACCGACCTGGCGGGCGCGCGCCGCTTCCTCGAACGCTGCGAGGTGTTCGCCCTGGCCGAAAGCCTGGGCGGCGTGGAAAGCCTGATCGAGCACCCTGCCCTGATGACGCATGCCAGCATCCCGCCCGAACAGCGGGCCAAGCTGGGCATCGGCGACGGCTTGATCCGCCTGTCGGTGGGGATCGAGGATATCGAGGATTTGCGCCATGACCTGCGCACGGCGCTGGACGCGATTTGAGGGGGTGATTTGTCGGATTACGCTCCGCTAATCCGACCTACGGTATGCCGAGGGCGGTAGGTCGGATTAGCCCGCGAGGGCGTAATCCGACACACCACAAACCTCACTCCCCCGGCCGATACCTGCGCTCCAGGTGCCTGGCCACGTCCTCGGGATAAAACAGCACCTCCTTGAATTGACCACGCGCATACATGGCCGCCTGGTCCCGGAAGTGCGGCGACTGCGGGTCGCCGCTCTGACCACCGGCGAGGATGCTTTTCGCCCTGATGCGCGGGCCGAATTCCACGGCCGCCACGAAGCTGTTGCCACGCTCGCCATAGATGCGTTTCGTGGTGCTCTTGCTGCTCTGGCCATACGCGGCCAGCGCGCCCCAGTTGCCCGAAGCGTAAGGCACGGGCAAGCTGGCTTGCGCATCGTCGAACGGCTGCACGATATCTCCCGTCAGGCGCTGGTAGCGGTTGATCTCGCCCCACGGCGTTTGCCAGCGGCCGAAATCGCGCTGTAATTTGTCCGCCGCCGTCGCCAGCGCAGCCAGGCGCTGCTGCGCCGTGACCTTCTCCGTCGCCAGAAAATCGACCACGGGCACACCCTGCTCGCGTGCCTGTTTTCCAGCCAGTTCGGCCAGTTCCTGGCCCCAGAACACGGCCAATGACGTGGCCGTCGACGTCAGCGCATAGCGCCAGTCCCAGGCCCGCAGCAGCGCGATCTTGTCGGCCAGCGCCAGCTTGTGCGCGTCGCCCGCCGGCAGCGCATCGTATGCGGCGAACAGCGGCGGCAGCAGCGCTTCGAAGGCCGTCAGTTCGCTGTCGTAGGACGCGGCGATCAGGCTGTCCAGCGTAAAATCCTTCTGATTCTGGAAGACCTTGACGGCATGCAGGCCGCGCGCATTTTCGCCATACACGGACATATACGCGGGATAGTCCTGCTGGCGCGGGCTGTTGGCGCCCGCCGCCGAATACGGCCAGTTGTTCGTATTCTGTATCCAGCCATTCTTCGGATTGAACAGGGTGATGGTTTGCGCCACCGTGTGCAGCCCTTGCCATTCCGTGGCCGGGTCGCTGCCGTCGACGGGCTGCTTCCAGTTGAAGCGCGGATCGCGCACGGGGATGAAATTGCCGTGAAAATAGGCGATATTGCCATCCGCATCTGCATATACCGTGTTGTTCGAGGAATTCGTGCGCAGTTCCATCGTCTTGTAAAAGGCCGCGTAATCGCGCGCCTTGGTGCGCGTGTACGATTGTGTCAACGCTTTCAACGGCTCATGCATCAGGCTTACGGCCACCCAGCGCCCGTCCTGCGCGCGCACGATGGGACCATGGTGGCTGTAGTAGACGGTGATGGTTTTGGCGCCCATGGCGCCACTCGCCAGCTTGTATGGCACGGTCATCGGCACGGCTTTCAAGGGCCGCAGGCCGCCGTCGTAGCGGTAGAACCAGGCGCCATCGTGCTCGACGATGCTTTCCAGGTATTCGTCGATGACGTCGCCGCCGCCCGAGGTATGCATCCAGCCCAGGCGCTCGTTGAAACCCTGGTAGACGAAGAACTGGCCCCAGGTGACGGCGCCGTATGCGTTCAATCCTTCGCCGCTGGTCATCTGCACTTCGGGGCGGAAGTAGAACGAGGTGTGCGGGTTGATCATCAACAGCGCATGGCCGTTTTTCGTGATGGCGGGCGCGATGGCGAAGCCGTTCGAACCGCTCGGCTCGGGGTCCAAGCCCGTCTCGATGCCGGCCAGCGCCACGGCGGCAGGCCTGGCTTGCTGGCCGTAAAACGCTTCGAGCTGCGCCAGGTTGATCGATTCGATATCGCCGCCGATGCTGCCCTCGCTGAAACTCAAGGCCATCCACGGCTCGAAATGCGCGATCAGCTTTGGTTTCACCTGCGGATGCGTGGCCAGGTAAAAATTGAGGCCATCGGCAAACGCATCCATCAACTTGCGCAGCCACGCCGGGCTGGCGCGGTACTGCGCCTGCAGCTCAAGCGGGTCGATGAAGAGCTTCATGCGCAGGTCGCGGTACAGTTCCCGTTCGCCCTCCACTTCCGCCAGCCGTCCCATGGCATTGATGTAATTGAGTTCCACGCGGGGGAAATCGTCTTCCGCCTGCGCATACATCAAGCCGAAGACGGCGTCCGCATCGCTCTTGCCCGTCACATGGGGAATGCCCCAGGTGTCGCGCGCGATGCTGACGTTGGCGGCCTGCGCCTGCCAGCGGGCCATGTCAGGGGTGGATGCGGCCAGCACGGGAGGGACGGCGACGACTCCGCAGGCGATGGCGGCGAACAAAGCACTGCGATGTAACATGCAAAAACTCCAGATCAGGATGCGTCGATCAGCGTGGCGATGCGCTGGTTGAGTTCCACATTTTCCGCCTGCAGCTGCGCCACCCGCTGTTTCAAACTGGCGATCTCGCCGCGCAGGCGTTCCGCTTCGGACGGCGCCTGGGCTGCATTCTCGGCCCACGGCTCGTTGCCCGTTTCCGGCGTATCCTGCGACACGTGGGGCGCCTTCGGCTCGCGCGGCGTGCGCGTGGCGGCGCGCTGTTCGCGGATTTCCTTGGCCGCCTGGCGCAGCAGTTTTTTGCCGCCGGCGACGGCCGCCACCTGCTCTTCCGGCGGCAGCGACGCCACGGTGGCCGCCGCGTTGATGGAGATCGTGCCCGAGCGGACGGCTTCCACCAGTTCCGGCGCGGCCGCCTTCTGGATCTTCTCGATCTGACTGATCTGGTTGCTGCTCAAGCGCGCCGCCTTGGCCACCTCTTCGCGCGTGCTCATGGGTGGCTTCGGCGCGTTTTCACCTTCGAGCGCATCCTGGGCGCTGACGGGCGCCGGGCTGCGTGCGGCGACGATTTCCTTCTTGCGCAAGGCCAGCACGCCGCGCTGGAAGTCCGACACGCTGCGGCGCGCCAGGTGATTGTCGATCATCCACAGCATGACGTCGTCGAGCGAGGTAAAGCTGGTGTTCTGGATGGTCTTGAATGCGATGCCGTGCTGGCGGCAGATGGCGTAGCGGTTATGCCCGTCGATCAGCACGTCGTTCCACAGCACCAGCGCGTCGCGGCAGCCTTCGGCCAGCAGGCTGCGTTCGAGCGCCGCGTATTCGCTGGCGGTGAGCGGGTCGATATACGACTGCAGCACCTGATTGATAGTGATATTCATGGTTGTCCTCAATAGTGCGGCGCGATGGTCCGCGCCGGCACGAATGCTACACCATCCACCGCCCCTGGCCGGGTAAAATCACGGCGGCACAGCTCATACAAAAACACGGACCATGAAAAGAAAGTACGCCACCGCGATCATTTTTAGCGTCGCCGCCATCGGCTTCACCTGGGTCAGCCCCTATATCGCCATGTACCGCATCAGCATCGCGGCGAAATCCGTGCGCCTGGAAAACCTGGCGCAGCAGGCCGACCTGCCCGCCGTGCGCGCCAGCGTGGCGCGCCAGTTGCGGGCGGCCGGCGAAACGGCCAATGACGAGGATTTCAAGGAAATGCTCGACACCATCGTCTCGCCGCCCGGCATCACGGTATTGATCCTGCACGGCAAGCAAGGGGCGGATGGCAAGCGCCACGACTTCGGCATGGCGTACCGCTCGTGGAACGAAGTGGTGCTGCGGCGCAGCGGCGCCGGCCCCGCCGCCAGCCAGTTTTTGCTGCGCCGGCATGGCATCTGGGACTGGAAATTGACGGATATTACCTTGCCGCCGGAATTACTCTGACGAAACTTGATCTAAAACAACACTTACCTAAACCGCCATATTGATTTTGGGAAATATTATGTAGAATGCTAAGTAGGTCGTGGGAAATTATTGTGAAGTTATGACGAACAGAACCGGATGCTCTGCAAGGCGCCTGCTGCGACGCAGTGCGAGCACTGCTAGCAGCGGGCAACACCGCAGAGCGCCGGTTATGGAAGTCAGAAATCACAATAATTTATTGCGACCTACTTAGACTTCAGGCGCACCGGGTCGCCAGGCATCCGAGAGATTGCACGATGAAAAGAATGTTGCTTCTCGCTCTAGTGGCACTGGTCGCGCTGGCCGGCGCCTTCTATGGCAGCCCGTATTTCACCATGAACAAGATCCGCGCGGCAACCATGGACGAGGATACCCAGGCCCTGGCGGCGCAAATCGACCTGGCGCAGCTGCGCGGCAGCCTGGGGCAGCAACTGCATGCCCTGTTCTCGGCGCCGGAAGTGGCCGACGACATCAGCCCCGACGTCATCGCCCCCTTGCTCGATACCATGCTGATGCCTGAAGGCATCGTCGCCTTGATGAAGCTCAATGACCGCTACGAAAAGCCGATCGCCAAGGTCAGCGACATCAGCGGCCGCAAGCGCAATGCCAAGCCCGACTACAAGCTGCGCTACACCTCCTGGGATAAGGTCGTGGTGCAGCGCGCCCATAGCAAGAGCCATATCGGCGAGCTGACCCTGACGCGCGACGGCCTGTGGCGCTGGAAACTGGTGTCGGTGGCGCTGCCCAAGAATCTGCTGGCCGACGCGTAAAGCGCCTGCCCTTCGTGTCGTCAATCCAGCGGCTATCCGACACCTTACACTGCTATCATCGGGTTTTGATTTCCATCGGAGGCAGCATGTCAGACCTGGTACAACACGCACTGGCCCACGCGGGCAAACCGGCCACCACGCCCTGGGTGGTGACCCTGGTCAGCGGCGAAAAACTCACCGGCCCCATTTCCCCGCTCAGCGACGGCTGCTACGCCATCGGCCTGGGACAAATCAAGTACTTTTCCAGCGACAAGGTCGCCTGCCTGAATGTATCGGGCGCGGGCGCGTTTCCCATCTAAGCAAGCGCGCGCCAGCCCTGGCTTATGCCGTCAGGCTACGCGAGCTCGGGCAAGCCGGCCAGCGCCACTTTCAAGGCGGCGAAACACTGCGCGTCGATGGCGGTGCCCACGGTCTCGGCCATGATTTCGAGCGCTTTCGGAATGGGAATTGGCCCCCGATATGGCCGGTCGGCCGTGATGGCGTCGAAGATATCGGCCGTGGTGATGATGCGCGTTTCCAGGCTGATGTCGTCGGCGCTCAAGCCGCGCGGATAGCCCTTGCCATCGAGCCGCTCATGGTGCGCCGCTGCCACGACAGCCAGTTCGGCAAACGCATCAATGCGTGACAAAATCGTTTCCGTATAGCGCGCGTGCTGCTGCACGGCCAGCCACTCATCCGCATCGAGTTTGCCGGCCTTGTCCAGCACGCTATTGCTGACGCCAAGTTTGCCGACGTCATGCAGCAAGGCACCCCGCTTGAGCCAGCGACGCCGCTCCGGCGTCACGCCCAAGGTTTCGGCGATCATGTCCGCATACAAGGCTACCCGCGCGCTGTGCCCGCTCGTGTACGGGCTTTTCGAATCGACCACCTGACCGAACGCGGCGGCGATGTCGTCGAGATAGTCCTCATCCATGGGCACGGAATGGCTGGCCGGCTCCAGCGCCGCCACGGCGGCCGTCAGGTCCTGCGACCGCAACATGGACCAGAAGGCGGCCGACTGCGCCACCCGCTCGAACGCCTGCACCAGTTGCGGGTCAAACCAGCTGCCCGCGCGCTGGCGCACCTCGGCCTGAGCGGCGCGCGCGCCATCGGCCGTATGAAACACGTCGATCACCTGTGCCAGCAGGGCAATGCGCGAAAACAAGGGAATCGCCTGCCCTGCCAGTTTGTCCGGCTTGCCCTGGCCATTGTGGTGTTCGTCGAGGCTGTAGATGCCCTGTGCCACGGATTCCGGAAAGCGCAGCAGGCGCGCGATGTCGGCGCCGCGCTGGCAGCGCGTGGCGATCAGCTCCTGCGCGATGTGCGCGCCGTCGCGCAAGATCGTCATCACGGCGCGGAAGCGCTCGGCCAGGCCGGCCTTCAGGCCCGTGTGCTTGAGGACGAATTTGAGCACTTGCGGCAGGCTGTCGCCCACCGTCTTGAAGCCTTGTTTGAAAGACAGATCATCCGTCAGGTAGAGCTCGCAGATGCGCGCCGCATTGCTGCTGCAGCCCAGATCCTTGAGCAGCAGGGTGTAATACAGATTCCACAGGTCTTCATCCGCCATGCCCAGTTCGCGTCCCACGTGCATGCCGATCCAGCAACAGCGGATGCAATGGCCTTCCGGCTGTCCCTCCGTGATGTCCAAGGCCTGGCTCAGGGCAGCGATCAGTTCGGAAAGCCGGATGCCGTCAACGGACGGCGCACTTGCGGACAAGATTAACATGGTAGAAATATAAGTTTCTAATTTGCAATAAACTATATTCTACGCGAGATTTTGCCTGTAGATATCTTGTGGCAACATCCTTGTCCATGCATGCGCCGCGCCCAGCAACTGGCAGGCAAGATGCCATCCCATGATGTGGCAAGACAACAACATCGCATGGCAGAAAGAAAAAACGGAACTGTCGTATTTTCCGCACTGCACACTGACCGTTTACACGCCAGGGCGCCGACAAGTTTGCGCGGGCGCAGGGAAAAAATTCGGTGGCCAAGCCGTCCTTTGCGCTGGCACAAGCCTGTCGGCACCCCACTATGCACCCGCCAGATATTGACGACAAATACGATTTTATTCACGTATTGAGTGGAAATACATATAAATAGTCTTGCCTGGAAAATGGCATGAATACCAAAACTTTACGTGCTAGCATGATTTTTCGTCTAGCGGACTTGCGCCTGCCTGGACCTTACGAACAACCTTGACCGACAGGAGCCGTTTCATGATGACACCGCATGCCAGCACACACGCCAGCACCATCCGCCACAGCCTGATTGCCCTGGCAATCACTGCCGCCTTTCCCCTGCAGGCGATGGCGCAGGACAGCGTCCCGGCGCCGGCCGCACCAGCGGCACAGGCCGGCCCTGGCCAGCTGGAAACGGTGATCGTGACGGCCCAGCGGCGCGCGGAAAACATCAAGGACGTGCCCATGTCCATCGCCACCCTGAAAGGCGACAAGCTCGACACCCTGACGGCCGGCGGCGCCGACATCCGCTTCCTCAACAGCCGCTCGCCCAGCGTCTCGGTCGAGTCGGATTACGGCCGCACCTTTCCCCGCTTCTACATTCGCGGCCTGGGCAACACCGACTTCGACCTGAACGCCTCGCAGCCAGTGGGCCTGGTGATGGATGACGTGGTGCAGGAAAACGCCATGCTCAAGGGCTTTCCCGTGTTTGACGTGGACCAGGTCGAGGTGCTGCGCGGCCCGCAAGGCACCTTGTTCGGCCGTAACTCGCCGGCCGGCGTGATCAAGTTCGATTCCGCCAAGCCCGTCTTCAAGACGGAAGGCTACCTGAGCGGCGGCTTCGGCAAGGATGGCATGAAAAACCTGGAAGGCGCCTTCAACGTGCCCGTCAGCGACACCGTGGCCCTGCGCTTTTCCGGCCAGACGCAGCGCCGCGACGACCGCGTACACAACCCGCGCCCCACCGGCACGCGCGACTTCGAAGGCTATGAAGACAGCGCCGCCCGCCTGCAAGTGCTGGTCAAGCCCACGCGCGACTTCACGGCCCTGTTCAACGTGCACGCGCGCAACCTCGATGGCACGGCGACGCTGTTTCGCGCCAACATCCTGAAACAGGGCACCAACGACCTGGTCGACAATTTCGATTATGGCTCCTACCCTACCGATGGCATCAACCGCCAGCACCTGAAAACCAAGGGTGGCAGCATGCGCCTGAAATGGGACTTGCCTGGCGTCACCCTGCATTCGATCACCGGCTACGAAAAACTCGATTTCTTCAGCCGCGCCGACGTCGACGGCGGCTATGGCGCCGTGTACGCGCCGCCAATGGGCCCCGGCTTCATTCCTTTCGTCGTGGAAACGGCCGACGTGATCCCGAACCACAAGCAGATTTCACAGGAATTCCGCGCCGAATCGAGCGCAAAGGGCCCGCTGCAATGGATAGGCGGCCTGTTCTACTTCAAGGAAGACATCCAGATCGACAGCATCAGCTTTGACAGCCTGGCGCCCGGCAATCCGCAAAACAGCGCCTACGCCACGCAAAACCAGAGCTCGAAGTCGTACGCGGCCTTCGGCTCGCTCAACTACACGGTCTCGGACGCGCTGAAACTGCGCGCCGGCCTGCGCTACACGAGCGACAAGAAGGATTTCTCGGCCAAGCGCGTGGAAGCGACCACGGCCGGCCCGTTCAACCTGCATGACACCTCGCACAACGTCAGCTGGGACCTGAGCGGCACCTATGTGCTGACGCCGGAAACGAACGCCTACGCGCGCATCGCCACCGGCTACCGCGCGCCATCGATGCAGGGCCGCCTGAACGGCCTGGCCGACCGCCCCTCGCAGGCCGGCGCCGAAAAAGTGCTGTCGGTGGAAGCGGGCATCAAGCAAGACCTGTTCGACAAGCGTGCCCGCCTGAGCCTGGCCGTATTCCAGTACCGCGTGAAAGACAAGCAACTGACAGCCGGCAGCGGCGTGGTCAACATGAACCGCCTGCTCAATGCCGAGAAGGCCACCGGCCAGGGCGTGGAGCTGGACTTCCAGGCGAATCTGAGCGACTCGCTCAGCATGACCCTGGGCGGCAGCTACAACCACACGGAAATCCAGGACAAGAAGCTGTACGTGCAAAGCTGCGGCAACGCCCAGAACACCCCGGCCAGCGGCTGCACCGTCACCGACCCCGTCGGCCCCTTCGTGGGCACGGCCTACATCGACGGCAACCCGCTGCCGCGCGCACCCGAATGGCAAACCAACTTCACCTTGAAATACAGCATCCCCCTCGCCAATGGCGAGTTCTACGCCTACACGGACTGGGCCTACCGCACCAGCTACAACTTCTTCCTGTATGAGGCGAAGGAATACAAGGCCAAGGAATTGCTCGAAGGCGGCTTGCGCGTCGGCTACAAATGGGACCGCTACGAACTCTCCGCGTACGGCCGCAACATCACCAACCAGGTCCAGGCACTGGGTGCCATCGAATTCAACAACCTGACCGGCATCGTCAACGAGCCGCGCACGTATGGGGTGCAGTTCAAGGCGACGTTTTGATGGCAGGTAGATAAAACCAGGCTGTCCGGCGCAAACCGGACAGCACGCTCAGGCACAAGATGGCGTGATGCACATCACCTGTGCTAGAATCTCGCCGCGCTGCCCGGATGGTGAAACTGGTAGACACTGGAGACTTAAAATCTCCCGCCTGTAAGGGCGTGCCGGTTCGATTCCGGCTCCGGGCACCAGCGCACAAAATTCAGAAACATCAAAAAAGCCATTAAACCCAAGGGATTAGTGGCTTTTTTTACGTCCCTGACCCATCCTGGAATAAGTTGACACTTTTTCGATGCAGAGAAGGAGTGTCAAATGGAACAAGGGTTTAGGCGCAGCCAGCGCGATTACAGTCTGGCTTTTAAATTGAGCGTTGTCGAG
>NZ_JAFCWK010000014.1:0-151538 GCF_049897525.1 Janthinobacterium sp. PSRC1-1 | reverse complement strand
GACAACGCTCAATTTAAAAGCCAGACTGTAATCGCGCTGGCTGCGCCTAAACCCTTGTTCCATTTGACACTCCTTCTCTGCATCGAAAAAGTGTCAACTTATTCCAGGATGGGTCACTGATGTCAAAAAAGCTGCCGGAGGAAACTCCGGCAGCTTTTTTATCGCCCAAATGTATGGCGATCAGTCGCTGACCGCATACGACGTCGACGTCAGGATGCCATTCGGCGTGCGTACCGTCACCGTCAACAGGCCGTTGCGCACGCTGTTCGGCTGGCACGCGGTGCCGATCTGGGTCACGTCGCTGATCATCTGCACGGGATAGATCCAGTTCGCGGAACTGGCGCTGTCCATGCTCGGCACGACAAAGCTGGTGCCGCTGACGATGCTGCCATTGCTCGCCGAGAAGCTGATCGTCGTGCCGGCCGGCAGCGGATTGCCGGGCAAGTCCATCGCCTGCCCCGTAACAGCGGCACGATTCATGGCAAACACGGTGTCATTGCTATCGCGGATGGCGAGCGGGAAGGTCCGTACCCGGTTTTCGAACACGGTGCCATCGACACACTTGTCCAGATCAATGGTGGCAGCGCCCAGCGGCGTGAAACGCGCCGTGCTGCCGGACAGCACCTGCACCAGTGCCTGGCGTATATGCACGGTGTTGGCGGCCGTCGTATTGGCGCTGGAGGCAGCGCGTCGGACGCCATTGTATTGCCCATCACCGGCCTGGTCCCAGATGCCGTTGCCATTCGAGTCAATTGGCATTTCGTTATTGGCACGCACGGCATTGCCCGTGCTGTAGGCGTCATCCTTGAAATTGGCATTGCTGCCAACAATGGCGCGGTCATTGCGGAACGGTTCACCCAGGTCGACATAGCTTTCGCCGGTATCATACAAATTGTTGCCATTCGCATCGACAAAGCTCTCCTCGCCCAGCGCAACCGCCAGGATGGTCACGCGGCCGTCAAGCGGACGGGGGTTGCCGGGGCAGAAACGCACGCTGCACGAACCCGCTATGCCCTTCTGCGTGATCACCGTACCATCCGTCAAGGTCGTGTTGACCAGGCCCGTCAGGCAGGATGCATCGACGGTGCCGCCTTCGGCCGTGAAGCTGACGGCCGTGCCGTCGGGCACGGGATTGTGGAAGTGGTCGCCCAGGCGCGCCGTGATGGTGGCCCCCGTCGGCGCGGTGCAGCCGGCAAAATCGCCGCCTTCCGTATTGAACATCGACGTGCTCAAGGTAAAGCTGTCCTGCTCGGGTACGCCGGTGGACACCACCAGCTGGTCCGAGACCGTCGACAGGCTGGTGCCTTGCAGGGTGGCCGTGACGCGGATCGGCGTGTTCACCGTGCCGGAAGCTACCGTGGTGCTGACGCTGCCATCGGCGCCGCTGGTCGATTGCGCCGGATTGAGGCTCAGGCCGCCGGCCGTGGTGTTGAGCGAGAAATTGACCGCTTTGCCGCTGACGGGATTGCCATTCCTGTCGAGCACCTTGAAAGTGACGATGGATGACTCTTGCCGGCCCGCACCGCCCGTGCCTTTCAGGGCGATGTTTTGCGGCAGCGCCGAGACAAAGCCGATCTGGCCGGCAGCGGCCGTCTGCACCGTCAGGGTGCCCGTCTGGCTCAAGGTGGTGGCATTGAAGACGGTGCTGGCCGTGATCACGTCGGGCGCGCCGCAGCCCTTGTCGATGTAGGACGTGCTGGCCACGCCATTGACCGTATTCACAGGACTGCTGATGGCCGCCTTGCCGGCTGCGGCGCAAGGCGAGCTGAAGACGACAGACTGTACCGGCGCATACACGGCCGCGCCATTCATCACCGTCACGCTCAGGCCAGCCGTGCCGCCCGCCGACAGGGTCGCCGGCACGACGCCCACGCCGCCCAGGGTCAGGGTCGGGAAGACCACCGTGTAATTGATATTCGACGTCAACACGCTGCCGTTCACCGTGGCGCTGGCCGTCAGCGCAAAAGCGCCGCTCTGGCTGCCGGCTGCGATGACGATGCTGGCCACGCCGTTCGCGTCCGTCAGGGCGCTGGCCGCACCCGGGGTGAAGCTGGCGCTCTTGTCGCTGCTGTTCAAGGTCAGCAAGACGCCCGACAGCACCGCACCCTTGCCATCCTTCACGACGGCTTGCACGGTGGCGCTGTTGCCGGGACTGACCGAGGTGGTCGCGTTGCCGGCCCCGTCTTTCAGGCTCAGCGCCAGGGTCGCCGGCACCGGCACGACAGGCGTCACGGGAACCACCGGCGTGACGGGTGGCACCACGCAGCCGGGCAGGTTCGGATTGCGGCTCGGGTCCAAGGTGCTGCAATCGCTGCTGCCGGAACCGCCCCCACCACAGCCGGCCAGCAACGTCACTGCCGTGCCGGCAGCCAGACACAGCGCCCAGCGCGCCGGCACACCGCTACTCTTCAATCCAGACATGTACTTCTCCCTGTTATTTTGCTGCTGATCATGTATTACTGCTATCTTGTTCAAGCCTGGTCGCGTCCCAGAATCAGGCGGATGCCGGCGCCGCGCCCCACGCTGGTGACGGCCACCAGTTGCACGGCCTCCCCCCGCTGCGCCAGGGCTTGCCGCAAGGCATCGGCCTGGCGTGCGTGGCCGGGCGCGTAGAGGATCTGGCTGCGTTCCTGGCGAAAACCGGGCTGGTTGCGCAGCCGGCTGACCGCCATGCCCCGCGCCTGCACGCGCAAGCGCATCTGCGCCGCCATGCCGCGTATGCCATTGCCATTGATGATTTCGATCTCGGCCAGCGCCTCCGGCGCGACGGCCACGGCTGGCGCGACCGGCGCGGCCGGCACCAACGCCAGCTGCGCCGCCTGCACCAGTTGCAAGTTATTACGCGCCAGTGCCGTGCCGCCATCGCACGCCATGGCCTGCTCGAGCATGCTGGACGCTTGCGCCAGCTCCCCTTGCAGGTAATACACATAGCCGAGATTATTCAGGGGCTGGGCAGCCTCAGGAAAGTCGCGCACCAGCGCCAGCAGCGCCATGGCAGCCTGTTCCAGCCGGCCCTGGCGCGCGTCGAGCACGGCCAGCACATTGCGCGCCGCCAGTTGCTGCGGATCAAGGGCGATCGAGGCGGCAAAGGCTTCGGCGGCAAGCACCAGCTGGCCCCGCTCCTGGTAAAACTTGCCCAGTTCAAAATACGTGACGGCATTCTGGCCGGCGGAATGGCTGGTGCGCTGTACGCCCTGGATCTGCCACTGCGGCGGAGCATGGCTGGCTGTGCAGCCCGACAACAGCAGGAATGCAAGCATATACAAGCCTGACATCCCGAACCTGCTCAATAGCGGCCTCATACCGCCCCCATCGCTGGCAGCAGGGCGCGGCGGATCTGCAGCAGGGCAGGCCCCATGAGCACCACCAGCAAGGACGGGAAAATGAAGAAAATCAGCGGGAACAGCAGCTTGAGCGCGATCTTCGCCGCCGTTTCCTCGGCCCTCTGGCGCCGTTTGGTGCGCAGCTCGTCCGACTGCACGCGCAAGGAGGCGGCGATGCTGGTGCCGAAACGCTCCGCCTGTATCAGCAGGGTCACCAGCGCATCGACATCTTCCACGCCCGTGCGCAGGGCCAGGTTGCGCAAGGCCTTGTCCTTGGCGCTGCCGGCGCGCAGCTCCAGCGTCACCAGTTGCAACTCCTCGGCCAGGATCTCACTTTTCATGCCAATTTCCTGCGCCACGCGTGCCAGCGCCGCATCCATCGCCAGGCCCGCTTCGACGCAGACGGTCATCAAGTCCAGCGCATCGGGAAAGGTTTCGAAGATTTCGCGCTGCCGCTCTTTCAGGCAATGCTTGAGCCATAAGTCGGGCAGGTAATAGCCCAGGGCTGCGGCCAGCACCAGCCACAGGAACAGCTTGTGCTCGCCATGGCGCAGCAGCAGATACGCCAGCAGCGGAAACAGCAGGGTCAGCCCCGTCTTGGCCGCATAAAACAGCGCCGGCGCGGAGCTCTTGCGCCAGCCCGCATTGATGAAGCGGATGCGGATGGGCGACTCTTCCCAGCCATCTTCAGGCAAGGATAACTTGGCCAGCGGACGAGTCAGGCTGACGACACGCGCCATCCAGCGCTGACTGGTGCGGCGTCCCTTTTCGGTATCGACCTTCTTGCCGTCAAGCGTATCGAGGCGCACTTGCACCGCGTTGCCCGCAAACAAGCGCGCCAGCACCAGAACGATGCCGAACACGATCAGGAACAGCACCACCAACAGGCCAATCTGCAAGCCGCTCATCGTGCCACCTTCCGTATAGTCAATTGCATCATTTCATGGCCTCACACGCGAATCCGGACAATCTTGCGGATGAAAAGGATGCCAATCACCAGCATGCCCAAGGCCATCGCCACCATCTTGCGGCCGCCGCTGTCCGTATACAACACGGCGAGGAACTCGGGGTTTGTCACCTGCATCATCAGCGCGGCGGCGAAGGGCAGCGAACCGAGTATCCAGGCCGACATGCGCCCTTCGGCCGACAGCACGCGCACCTGGCCCATCAATTTAAGGCGGTCGCGGATGATGGCGCTGATACTGTTCAGCAACTCCGTCAGGTTGCCGCCCGTTTCACGCTGGATCAGCACGGCGATGACGAAATAGCGCAGGTCCGTACTGGGCACGCGCGCCGCCAGGCCCGACAGGGCATCGGACATCGCCACACCAAAATTGACTTCATCAAACACGGCGCGGAATTCATCGGCCAGGGGACCCGTCATCTCGTCGCCGACCATTTTCAGGGCCGTGGGAAAGGCGTGGCCGGCACGCATGGCGCGGCTCATCATGTCCAGGGTGTCGGGTAACTGCTGCTCGATGCGCACCAGCCGGCTGGTCTTGGCGCGGGCCACGAGCAGGAACGGCAGCGCTGCACAGGCAAGGCTCAGAAGCAGACGCAGATACCAGGGCAAGGGGCTGAGGCTGCCCAGCAGCAGCCCGAATAGCCAACCCAGCAGGCAATAGCCGAGCAGCTTGCCCACGTTCCAGTTTTTACCCGACTGCAACAGCAAGCGGTCCAGCCATTGCACCCCGGGCAGTGCCTCCAGCAAGCCCTGTACGCCCGCATGCGAGCTGAGCAGCCGATCCTTGGTGATCGACACGGTTTTCTGCGCGTCGTCGCTGGCCGTATTCATCGCCCGCAAGCGGCGCGCCACGCGTCCGGCGCCAGCGCCGCGCGACTGCAGGTTGAAGTAAACGGCGCCGACCAGCAGCATGACCGCCAGGAAGATCAACAGATATACCAGATACGAAAGATAGCCCATGCCGCGTCAGCGCCCGCTGCCGGTCGGCTCGAAGACCGCGCTGGAAATGCCGATGCCAAAACTCTTCAGGCGTTCCAGGAAATGGGGACGGATGCCGCTGGCCGAGAAATACCCGACGACCGCGCCGCTCTCCCCCACCCCCGTCTGCTTGAAGCTGAAGATTTCCTGCATCGTGATGACATCGCCCTCCATGCCCGTGATTTCCTGGATCGACGTGACCTTGCGCTTGCCGTCGATCAGGCGCGACACTTGCACCACCACCGATATGGCCGAGCTGATCTGCTGGCGGATGGCCTTGCTGGGCAGGTTGGCGGCCGCCATGCTGATCATGTTTTCCAGTCGCGTAATGGCGTCGCGCGGGGTGTTGGCGTGGATGGTGGCCATCGAGCCTTCATGGCCCGTGTTCATCGCGCCGAGCATGTCGAGCGCTTCGGCGCCGCGCACCTCGCCCAGGATGATGCGGTCGGGACGCATCCGCAAGGCATTGCGCACCAGCGCGCGCTGCGACACTTCCCCCTTGCCTTCGATATTCGGCGGGCGCGTTTCCAGGCGGACCACGTGCGGCTGCTGCAATTGCAGCTCGGCCGCGTCTTCCACCGTGACGATGCGTTCGGTATGGCCGATAAAGCCGGAAATCACGTTCAGCATGGTGGTCTTGCCGCTGCCCGTGCCGCCGGAAATGAGGATATTCATTTTCGCCTTGCCCAGGCCCTGCAGCACCTCGGCCATCTCGGCCGTCATGCTGGTATAGGCGACCAGGTCAGCCAGGCGCAGGGGATCGACGGAAAAACGCCGGATCGACATCACGGGCCCGTCGATGGCCAGCGGCGGGATGATGGCGTTGACGCGCGACCCATCGGGCAGGCGCGCATCGACCATGGGGCTCGATTCGTCGATGCGGCGGCCCACGCGGGAGACGATCTTGTCGATGATCTTCATCAGATGGGCATCGTCATTGAACACGACATCGGTCAATTCCAGCTTGCCGCGCCGCTCGACATACACTTGCTTGTGACCATTGACGAGGATGTCCGACACGGTCGGGTCCGACAACAAGGTTTCCAGCGGGCCAAAACCAAGCATCTCGTTGCGGATGTCGCGCGTCAGGTTCTTGCGCTCGACATCATTGATGACCACGGCTTCTTCGTCGAGCAGGCGCTCGACCAGGCTGCGCAATTCGTCGCGGATCTGTTCCTGCGTCAACCGCTGCATGCTTTCCAGGTCAACGCGCTCGAGCAGCAGCGAATGGATGCGCTGTTTCAGCTCCCGGTAGCTGCGGTTGTCGATGGACGGCGCGCGCTGCGGCGTCAGGGTAGCGATCTTGCCATTACCGAGACGCTCGCGGATCGACAGACTGGGGGCGGGAGAAGTTGCCATGAGAATTCCTGTTCGAGTGGTGTTAGGCGCGCCGCAGCACGCGGCTCAGCCAGCCCTGCGGCACGGCTTCGGCGCTGACGCCCGTCAGGCTGGCGGCAAACTCCTGCAGCGAGCGCGTGATGGGGCTGTTCTTATCCAGCTGCAAGATCGGCATGCCCTGGTTGACCGATGCGGCGGCCGACGCATAATGATTCGGCACCGTGCGGTCGATCGTGGTGCCATACGCCGCCTCCAGGTCCTGCAGGCGGATTTCGCCGCCCTTGTCGTGCCGGTTGACGATCAGGCGCACCTTGTCCTTGTCGTATTCCAGCGAACGGAACATGCCCAGCAGGCGCTTGCCATCGCGGATGTACGGCAAGGTCGTTTGCAGGATGGGGAAAATCAGGTCCGCGTGGTCGAGCGCGCGCACGCTGACCGCATCGAGGTTGCGTCCCACGTCGAGCACCACGAAATCATACTGGCGCCGCGCCAGCTTGATGATGGCGTCGATATGTTCGGGCAGCACTTCGCTGGCGTGGGCCGGGTCTTCCGGTGCCGCCAGGACACTGAAATTGGGCAGCACATTGAGCATGCTCGAGGCGAGGAACGACGGATCGAGGCGGTGGATGTCACGCGTCACGTCGGCCAGGGTGGCCAGCGGCTTGCTCTCGGAGACAAACAGCGAGGCATCGCCGAAGTGCAGGTTCAGGTCCAGCAGGGCAACACGCTTGTGGCCGCTGGCTGCCAGGGCATAGCCGAGGTTGGTGGCGATGAAGGTGGCGCCACTGCCGCCCTTGCAGGAAATGAAGGCCAGCACCTTGCCATTGCCATTGTCGCGCCGCTCGAGTTTTTCCTCGATGCGCTCGAGCGCCGGGTAGATGCTGGCAACTGCGGCCGGCGACGGCAACACTTCGCGCACGCCGGCACGCATGGCCTGCAGCAGGAAGTCGGGCGAATGCTGCGGACACAGCAGGATGACGGCCAGGCGCGGAAACTGATTGCTCAGGCGCTCGATGGCGGCCAGGTCGGCGCCATCGTTGCCGGGCCGGTCGAACATCAGCACATCGGGCAGCTCTTGCGCCGAATACAGTTGCTCCAGCGGTCCGCTGTGCGCATCGACGTCGTCCGCCGGATTGCGGTTGCCGACCAGGCGGCCCAGCTCGGCCAATACTTTTTCATCCCGGGATATGATGGCGATTTTCACGATATACCTTGCCTGTTCTGTGGTAACGGCGACATGTTCATTGGCGTCCGAGGCTGATCGTCATGCCGCCCGATTGCGGCACCGGCGCGCTGAACGACTTCTGGTACGCGTTGTAGCCCGCCACCGCCGCCTTGCCATCGAGGCCGGTCACCGGGTCGCTGTTCAGTCCCGCCTGCGGGTTGATCACTTGCTGGGCGCGCAGCAAACCGACGCTGCGGCCAAAGTTGCGGTCGAAGTGCGGCGTGGTGGCGCAGCCGCTGACGGCAAACGACGCCAGCAGCACGCACAGCAGGGAATGGAATGGAGGACGCTGCATGCTCACTCTCCTATTGAAGGTCGAAGCCGGTCGCCGCTGCGGCGCCCGGTTGTTTGTCGGCCGCAGGCTGCGGCTGCCTGGCGTCGCCCTCCATCTTTCCTTGCAGGAAAAACTGCGCGCGGCTGGGCGCCACATAGGCATCCGTCGGCAGCACGTAGTCGCCGGCCAGCGGCTTGACCAGGTGCGGCGTGATGATGAACACCAGTTCGGTGCGGTCGGTCTGGAAATCGCTGCTGCGGAACAAGGCGCCCAGCACGGGAATCTCGCCCAGCATCGGCAGCGCCTTGATATTCGTGGTCACATTGTTCTTGATCAAGCCGCCGATGGCAAAGCTCTGGCCATCGAACAATTGCACCGTGGTGGTGGCGCGCCGCGTGGTAAACGCCGGCAGGATGGCGCTGCCGGCCGTGCCGCCCGTGCTGATGCCGATGCCGTCCTTGTTCAGTTCCGACACTTCCGGCGCCACCTTCAGGTTGATGCGCCCGCCATCGAGCACGGTGGGCGTGAATTTGACGGCGATACCAAATTCCTTTTCTTCCAGGGTGATCTTGTTGGTGGCGCTGTCTTGCGAGACGGGTATGTAGATCTTGCCGCCGGCCAGGAAGCTGGCTTCCTGGCCGCTGATGGCCATGATGTTCGGTTCGGCCAGCACTTTCACGAGGCCGTCGCGCTTTTGCGCATCGAGCGTGAGGAAATTGCCGTTTTTGCCGTTGAAACCATCGATCATGCTGGGGTTCCCACTCAACAAGTTCGACAGGAAACTGTAGGTCCAGTTGCCGCTGCTGGCGCGCGCGCCGATGCTCGCGCCCAGCTGGTCGACGAGGGTTTTCGACACCTCGGCAATCTTCACTTCCAGCATCACCTGCTGCGGCGCGGCGATGGTGAGCATATTGATCACGCTCACGCCGGCGGTGCCAGCACCGGCGGCACCGGCGGCAGCGGGCGCTGGCATCACACCCGCTGAGGCAACAGGCGCCGCCGCATCGCTGGCGCCGCGCTGGGCGAACGCCGTGGCCATGGCCATGATCTGGCTGGCCTTGACGGCATCCGAGACCATGCCCGTCAGCACGATCGCGCCGCCGGCCGAGCTGGCCTTGAGATCTGTTTCACGCGGGAACACAAGCGCCAGCTGCGCCTGCAAGCCGTCGGCATCGACACCGACTTCGATATCGACGATCACGGGACGGTGATCCTTGTCCCACAGAATCAGATTGGTACTGCCCGGTGCCAGGCCCCAGATATACAGCTCGCTGGAACTGCCCAGCAGCCTGGCGCCCGCCACCTTCGGATCATTCACGGCAATCTGCGAGACGGCACGCGTCAGGCTGCGCAAGGTCGACTTGCCAACGGACAAGCGGATCGGCGGACCCAGCCGGGCGATATCGGCCCCCAGCGACAGCGGGGCCGCCTGGCTGACGGCGTCCACCTTGCGCAAGGCGGGCGCGGCGCTGGCGCCGGGCTGCCACAGCAAGCTCGCCGTCAAGCCACTCAGGGCCAGGGCCAAGGTCAAGCGGGGCCTGACGATACGGGTACGAAATGAGGTCATCAACTATCCCTGGTTCTGAAATTTTTAAAATTGCTGGACACGCGTGTCCATGCCCGTGATCACTTTGACGCTCTCGGCCGGTGGTGCGGGAGCACGCGGCGCCTGCCGCGCTGGCGCTGGCGCATCCGCACGCGGCGCGGCGACCGGCACCAACGGCTTGAGTCCCAGCAGCGATTCCTTGGTGGCGCCGCCCGTGTTGACGGGCGCCGGATCGATCTGGTTGCGCAGCACCAGCGACAAGGTGCCCACGCTGCGCGCCAGGTCGAGCTTTTCCACCTGGTCCGGCGTCAATTCCAGGGTCACGGCATTGACCACCTTGGGCTTGTTGTCGTCGCGGTTCGATTCCTGCGCCACGGCCAGCACCAGGATGCGCTCAAGCACGATCTTGGAAATGGCCAGTTCGGCGCCACCGCTGGCCTTGGCGCGGTCGTCCTGGGTATTGACGAGGATGTCGACAAAGTTGCCAGGCAAGGCAAAGCCCGCCACCCCGACCACATCGTTGACGCGTACGGTCATGGCGCGCTTGCCGTCTGCCACGATGGACGACAGGCCACCACTCGTGCCTGGCGGCGCAAGTTTGCTTTCCAGCACCGGTTCACCGAGGCTGATGGCCTTGCGCGTGATGCGCCCGTCGAGCGCCTTGCTGTCGGCAAAGGCGCCGGGTGGCTGCGCGCCGGCGGGCCAGTCCATGCTGCGCAACATGAGCGGAGTGATCTTCGTCCCCACGCCGATATCGACCAGGGCCACGACGATCTTCTTGCTCGACGGCGTACTCTGGCCGCCCATCCAGATCGCCGCCGTCAGCACGGCGGCACCGGCCAGCACCAGGGCCAGCAGCAACATGAGTAAAGCACGGGTATTTCGCATCGTTTTTCCTCTGACTTCAGCTTGATTTCGGTTCACGCCGCTCTTGCACGGCCATGTCGTCCGCGCCATGGCGCTGATTCGCGCCGGCAAAATAATTGTTCCAGGCCCAGTCCAGCACCTGCTCGTTCAATTGCGCCGCCGTGCCCTCGTAGCGCGCCAGGTCGCGCACCTGGCGCAGCAGATCGCGCGGATAACAGGCCAGCAAGGGCATCGCGCCGCGCGCATGGCGCTGCAGCAGGAAGGCAAAGGCGGCCGCGTCGAACGGCACGCCGTAGGCGGCGCAGGTCTGGCGAAATACGGTTTCGTAATGCGCTGCGCTGAGCGCCGGCACTTCGATCTTGTAGCCCAGGCGGCGCAGGAAGGCCGCATCCGACAGGCGCTCGGGCAGGAAATTCGAGGAAAACACCACCACCACGTCGAACGGCACCTGGAAGGTGTGGCCGTTGTGCAGCGACAGGTAATCGATGGCGCGGTCCATCGGCACGATCCAGCGGTTCATCAGCTCCAGCGGCGAACAGCGCTGGCGACCCAGGTCGTCGATGATGAAAATGCCGTTGTTGGCCTTCAGGTGCGGCGGCGCCCGGTACAGACGCGTCACGCTGTCGAAGCGCAGGTCCAGCATTTCCAGGGTCAGCTCGCCGCCGGTGAGCACGGCCGGGCGGCGCACGCCGCGCACCCAGCGCGCGTCGAGCTGCACGGCGCGCTCGATGCCGGCCGGCGCTTCCGGCTGCTGCGCCGCCGGCAAATGCAGCACCGGGTCATAGAAGGGCACGACTTCACCATCGACCATGATGGCGTAAGGCAGGGCAATGGCCCCTTGCAGCAAGTCTTGCAGGCGTTCGGCCAGATACGTCTTGCCGCTGCCGGCGGCGCCGTAAATGAAAATGGCGCGCCCGGAATTCATGGCCGCGCCCAGCTGGTCGAGCACGCCCTGGTTGACCACCACGCCGTCGAAGCTGGCATGTACCTGCGGGCGCGTGACATGCATGTTGGCCACGCTTTGCGCCGCCACCTGCGCGTTGTAGGCGGCCAGTGGCACGGGACATGGGCCCGCATAGGCATTGCGCGCCAGGCACTCGAGGGCGCGCTGGCGGCCGCTGTCCGTCAACTGGTAATGGATGTCGGCATCCGTGCCGCTGGCGCCGCGGCGCATGACTTCGCACATTTTTTCCTGCCGCATGAAGACCATGACGGGATCGATCACGCCCAGGCCCAGCTTGACGTAGCTGGCCAGCTCGGGCAGGTGCAACTGCCCCCGCTGGAACAGCACCTTCACCAGCAATTCGACCAGGAAAAAGAAGGGCAAGCCCGTCTCGTCGACGGTGCGCGGGGCACGCTGGGCCGCCGGCGCGGCAAGCAGATCAGCAGCCATGGGCACAGGTGTGGAATACGCCATGGATCATGCGAACTTTCCCAGCTGACCGCTGGCAGCCAGCAGCAGATACAACAAGGTACCGCTGGCAATGGCGATGGCATAGGGCAACTGGCCGCTGGGCTTGGCAAGCGCATCGATATCGGGCCGTTGCGAAGCGATGGCGCGCATCAGGCTATTCAACACCAGCTGATAGCTGTTGCTCGCAACCTGGCGCAAGGTGCCGTGGAACGCCGCGACGGCCAGCGCCAGCACGCCGCCAGCAAGCAGGCTGCTCAGCAGGCAAAAGAAGACGGTCTGCGGGCCGACAAAGGCCCCCACCATCGCCATCAGTTTCACGTCGCCGGCGCCCAGTGCCTTGATCGCGTACATCGGCATCAGCAGCGCCAGGCCCAGGGCCAGGCCACCCAAGGCTGGCCAGAAGCCGAGCGCGCCGGGCGCGGCCGTCAACAGGCCTGCACCGGGCGGCAACAGCGTATTGAGCAGGAGTCCGGCCAGCGCACCGGCCAACACCAGGCGGTTCGGAATGCGGCGGCTGCGCACGTCGTGGTACACGGCCAGCAGCAGCAGAACGGCCAGCAGGACTGCCGGCGACCAGCTCAGGAAAAGATCGGTGTACATGGATTATCCGGCACAGGAAGGACAAGGACTCGGTACAAACAACAATGGCCCGGCGCCATGCAAGATGATCCGGGCCATCATCGGCGCGCACCCGAAAGGGGGGGCGACGCCATTGCACGTGTGGCGATTACGAGGCCGCTTACTTCAGACTGGTCGATATTTTGGTAAACACCGCACCCAGATCGGTGCCCACGGTAGTTACGACGCCAACGATTGCAACAGCGATCAGCGCAGCGATCAGGCCGTATTCAATTGCGGTCACGCCATCTTCTTCAGCGATAAAGTTTTTGATGAAATTCATGATTAATCCATTCGGAGTAAGTGTTAACAACGTCATATGGGACTGCTGATACAAGCAGTAAATTGCTCACTTATGAACCCTTGCAGATGGCCAGCAACGCAAGCAGGAACACCACGGCCATCAGCGACAGCAGCAAAGCATGTTCGAAAAATGAGTTACCACTTTGATCTTGCAAGAAATATGCAAGCTCACCCGTCCCACCATCGTTCAAGCGCATTTCCAGCTCCTGTCACCGTTCGCATTTTCAATCTGACTAACTCAGCGACGATCACCGATTGCTGATAAAGGTATTGCATGGAAATACACATTGATACCAATCAGACAAAAGTCATTTTGTTGCTGGTACAAAAGAGCCTATTTTCCTACACGGCACCAGTACATTTGTACTGGCATCAGCATTCCTGGGGCGCCGCCAACCCGTTCTTCACCGCGTAGACATACAATTCCAGGCGGTTGGCAACGTCCAGCTTGCTGTAAATCGATGTCAAGTGATTGCGCAAGGTTTGCTCGGAAATGAAAGCGCGCTGCGCGATGGTCTTGTTGAGTGCCCCATTGCCTTCGACCATCATGGCGACAATCTTGCGTTCCTTGAGGGTCAGCAGGGCAATGCGCGCCATTTCGGGATCGGGCGGCGCCGGCATGGGCGCCGGCTTGATCAGCGCTCCCAGCAGACTGCCCAGCAAGGCCTGGTCCAGGCACAATTCGCCCCGATGTACCCTGGCAATGGTATCGATCACCTGCTCCGCCGCCGCCTCCTTGCCGATCACGCCGCGCGCGCCGCTGCGCACGGCGCGGCCCAGCACCTCCTGGTCGCGCGTGCCGCTGAACATCACCGCCCGCGTGACGCCATTGGCCAACAGCGCGGGGATGAAATCGACGGAACACACGCCGGCGAGGTCGACGTCCAGCACGACAATATCGGGGCGCAAGCTCTCGGCAAGCTCCAGCGCGCCGCCTATCGTGCTGGTGCTGGCGACCACCTGCATCGCTGGCTGCGCCTCTTCCAGCAGTTTTTCCAGTCCCCACAACATGGTTTTATGATCATCAACCAGCATGACGCGGATGGGATGCAAACTTGACATACGATGGCCTTTAACGGGTCAGCCGTGACGCTCTTGCCGTCAGACTGGAATTTCAATATGCACGGCGGTGGCGCCATCAGCGCCATGGCTGACCTGCACCCGACCGCCCAGCGCCATGGCGCGTTCAGCAATGGAGGCAGGCATGAACTCGACGCGGGACGACGTTTCGCCCGCATTCTCTATCGAGATCGACAAGGCATGCGCATCGCAGACGAGTGTCACGCGGCCCTCGCGGGCGGTGGTGTGCTTGCGGATATTGCTCATGCCTTCATTGACGATCTGGAATACTTCGGCTGCCAGCCGGTCACTGAGATCAAACGCACTGTCCGAGACGATCTCGATCGTGATGCCAAAAAACTTCTTCAGCTGTTCCGCCTGGCGCCGCAACGCCACCAGCAAGGTCACCTGCTCCCGCTCCGCGCCGCCGCGCACCGTCTGCGCCATCCGGCGCAGGTCGCCAATCACCTGGCCACTCATGTCGATCAGCTTGTCAAGATCGGCCAGCAAGGGGCTGTCGGCGGCCACCTTGGCGCGCAAGGCGCTCAAGCCATGGCGCAGGCCGATATACGGCTGGATGGTCGAATCGTGCAAGTCGCGCGCAATTTTTTGCCGCTCACGGTACGCCGCGCCGGAGGCCAGCTTGTCGAGAATGGCGATGTTTTCAATCAGGGGGAACACTTGCGCCACGATATGCAGCAGGAACCTGGCGTCGGCCCGGGTCAGCCGGTTCTTCGCGGAGATCACGTAGATGCGACCCAGTCCCTTATGCAAAGGAAGGGGCACGCTGATGAAGGAGCGCGCATCGAGCAGTTCGGCCAGCGCCGTGCCCTGCGGCCCATCCGCATCGAGCCGCTGCCATTTCACACTGCCGCGTTCTACTCCCGTGAGCACGCTCGCCAGCCCCAGGCGCGCGCGCAACGACGGCGCGTACAGCACGCTCTGGCTGGCATTGAACACCATCAGCGGCGCCACCGCGGCTTCGCTCAGCTGGCTGACACGCCCCGCGTGTCCGCCTCTGTCTTCGAGCGCGGTACGCAACTGCCACTGCGCCGCATCGCCCTCGCGCATGACCAGGATACAGCTGCTGGCGTCAAAAAAAACTCGCGCTTTCTGCAAGACCGACGCCACCGTGTGGTCGACGCCAAAGCGGGGATTCGATTGCTGGCTGACCTCGCGCAACAACGCCAGGCGGCGCTTCTGCAACAGCCCCAGGCCGCCCCAGTACGCAATCATGTAGCCGAGCGCCATGACAAAGGTCGTGCGCAGCAACAGGTGCGAAATGATCAGCTCAGGGGTCGATGCCACCGATGCCAGCACCAGCAGAACACAGGAGGCAAGCGTGATGCGCGCGCCTTCATCGAGTCCGCGCTGAAACGCCGCCGCCAGGATGACGAAGAAAAAGAAAGGGAAAAAATAGCTTTCGGCGCCCCCGGTGCCATACACGATCAGCCCGCACCACAGCACGTCGAGCCAGCATATCACCTTGCCATGCACTACCGGATGCTTGAAATAAAGAAAAACAAACAATACTGCGCTATGCAGCACATACGCACACAGAATCAGCCAGGCCAGCTGATTCGGCACACCCAGTTTGCCGGGGTTGATGATCAACGTTAATAACGCCGTCACCGACAGCAGCAGGCGCATGCCGGAGATCATGACCAAATCTGCCTGATCGACCAATGGCAATGCCGTATCGGCATGTGGTTCCTCGTGCAGTTGTTGCTGTTGCAGCATGCTTATTTATTCACTTTTCAAAAACACCATCGGCTGGGTCGACAGGACAATGGTTGATTATTTTTTAATTTCTTAAGCCTCCGCATCTTACTCTCAGGAACCTTACTCAGGGGTATGGCGTATTCAATTAACTACATTTATTATAAGAAACTTGATTTATATGCACTTTAGTGCCAACCTTGCGCACTCGAAGCGAGCTACAATGAAGAGCGCCCCATGGGCGGCAGGCCCACCATCACACCGATGCCGGCGCGAGCCTTGATACGGATACCAGACATGATGCTCAACCAGGCCAAATCCCTGCGGCCCCCGCAAGGCAGATTCAGGCAATGCGGCTCCGCCATCGTCGAGTTCGCCATCATCGCACCGGTCTTCCTGCTGTTCATGATAGGCATCATCGAACTGAGCATGGCGTATTTCGCCAATCTCACCATGCAGCATGCGGTGCGCGAAGGCGCGCGCTATGCCGTGACGGGCAACAAGGATCTCGATCCCGCCAGCAGCAACCAGCAGCGCTACCAGGCCGTCATTCAAAAAATGAAGGATAGTTCGATGGGCATCTACGACAAAGTCAATCCCGTCATCACGGTGAACGGCACCAGCGGCACCAGTGCCGGCATGTTCGGCAACAGCGGCGATATCGTCGTCATCTCCGTCGCATACAACTGGAAATTCGCCACGCCGATGATGGCCGCTTTCTACAAGGACGGCAAATCGTCCAACGTCGTCGCCGCCACCATGCGCAATGAAAGCTTTGGCGGCTTATGATGCGCCGCCGCTCGCTCCCTCTGCCGCGGCGTGCCGCGCGCGGCATCGCCGCCGTGGAATTTGCCATCGTGCTGCCACTGCTGGCCGTGCTGCTGTTCATGGTGGTCGACCTGTCGCGCGCCATCCAGGCCAAGATCATCCTGCTCAACATCAGCCGCGAGGGCGCCAACCTGGCCTCGCGCTCGACCACCGACCTGAGCGGCTCGAGCCAGAGCATCATGGATGCGCTGGCCGCCAGCACGCCGCCGCTGGACATGAACAAGCGCGGCATGATCTATATCACCAAGATCATGGGCTACACGGCGAAGAGCGGCTTGCGCAATATCGTGCTGGAACAGTACCGCTGGGACGCCGGCGCGAAGGCCAGCGGCTACCTGCCCGCCAGCCAGGTGTGGCGCTGCGGCAGCTGGA
The DNA here is from genome assembly GCF_049897525.1 of Janthinobacterium sp. PSRC1-1. Taxonomy (NCBI): domain Bacteria; kingdom Pseudomonadati; phylum Pseudomonadota; class Betaproteobacteria; order Burkholderiales; family Oxalobacteraceae; genus Janthinobacterium; species Janthinobacterium sp. PSRC1-1. The sequence continues at coordinate 134,710 of NZ_JAFCWK010000014.1, read as the reverse complement.
GCAATGGCACGTGCACCAATATCGCCAAGGCCGACAGTGCCCCCGCAGTGTCACTGATGTCGGGCCAGCTGTCCGATGGCGAACTGATCTACGCCGTGGAGACTTTCTACAATTTCGACATGCTGTTCGGTACATTGAAAATTGGCAACAGCACGACGCCTGTCCTCGGTCCCAACCTTAATTCAATGACGGTATTCTGATGCGCATTCCACACAAGCGGCAAAGCGGCCAAGTACTGATCATGGTGGCGCTGTCGGCCGTCGTCCTGATCGCCTCGGCGGGCCTGGCCATCGATTCGGCGCTCGGCTACTTCGTCAAGGCCAAACTCAATGCGGCCGTCGACTCGGCCAGCCTGGCGGCGGCGCGCGGCGTGACCCTGGGCGACACACAGGCAGCGCAGGCGGCCAACGCGCGCCAATCGGCCAAGGAATTTTTTAACATCAACTATCCCGACAAATTCCTGCTCTCCACGCCCGTACTCAATCCCGTCGGCGTGGTTTTCGACAGGGGCACCGTCACCATCGACGTCTCGGCCACCGCCTCCCTGCCCGTCTCGCTGATGGGCATACTCGGCTTCAAGACCCTGAACGTGGCCGCCAGCGCGCAAACCATCCGCAAGGACCTGGACATGGTGCTGGTGATGGATACGTCGGGGTCGCTGTCCAGCAATGCGGCCGCCGTGCGGGCCGCCGGCAAGTCATTCCTGAATAAATTCAATTCCACCGTGGACCGGATCGGCTTGCTGCATTTTTCCAGCGGCACCGTCATCGACCTGCCGATCAAAAAGCTCGACCGGGGCTTCAACCGCACGCAAGCAAGCACTGCGATCGATAACTACGGTTTTAGCGGCAACACGAATTACTCGGAAGGCATGTGGCGGGCACGCGACGAACTCAATGGCATCAGCAAGTCCGACCGCTCCAGCCTGCGCGTCATCGTCTTCTTTTCCGATGGTGCGCCCACTGCCTTGTCCTCGTATTTTTTCCCCGCCACCAGCGGCAACTGCACGGAGGCCGGGGCGCTGGCCGTCTCCGCCACGCTGCCCTCCAGCGGCAGGGCAACGAGCGGGCTGTATCGCATTGATGCTGCCTCGCAAAGTCTCACCCCCACCAACTCGTGCGCGGCTAGCCTGATCAACAAGCTGCCTGCCTGGTATAACGCCCACCAAACCAAGGCCCAGGCCGATGCCGCGGCGCCAGGGGATTTTCCCATCTTGACCAATACGCCGCGCAAGGTGACTGCAGACATTTCCACACGCACGCTCCAATACAACAATGTGCACCGTGCAGCGCGCAACTTGCCCGAAGCGATGGCAAGCAAGTCGCGCCTGGAAAACACCTACATATTTACCCTGGGCATGGGCGCGGGACTGAAGGCCAAGGAAGGCCCGGACAACGAGGTGGGCGAAGACTTGCTGCGCTGCATGGCCAATACGGCCGATGCGCCAGTGCGCTGCCGCAAGCCGGCCGAACCCATGGGCCTGTACTGCTATGCGGCCACCGAGAGCGACCTGAGCCCCTGTTTCACGCGGCTCGCCTCGGCCATCCTGCGCATTTCCAAATAAGGCATGGCCATCGGCTAGAAGGCAAAGCAGCTGCAGCCCAAGGTACCCCAGAAGCCGGAAAAGTCGGAAATCGGCACGGCCGACTTGCGCGCCCGGTCGTGGGCATGCGCATGCACGCCGCAGGCGCCCGCGCACTGGTGCGGCAAGGCCGTTTGCGCCGGCCTGGCTGCGGGACGGTAATGGCCCGGCACCGCGCGCACGGGCGACCATTCGGGCAGCACGGGAATCGGTGGCGGCGCCAGGGTCGCAAATTCCGCCTGAGCGTGGACGATCTTGCCGCCCACCATGGTCAGCACAGAGTCGATGGACTTGATCGCCTCTTCCGGCACGGCGAAATAATCGGCCGACAGCACGGCAAGGTCGGCCAGCATGCCCGCGCGGATGCGGCCCTTCTTGCCTTGCTCGCTGGAAAACCAGGCGCTGCCCGCCGTCCACAGCTCCAGCGCCGTGTCGCGCGACAATCTGCCCGCCGCATCCGTCAGGGCCAGGCCACCCACGGTGCGTCCCGACACCAGCCAGTACAGCGCCGTCCACGGGTTGTAGCTGGCGACCCGCGTGGCATCCGTGCCGCCGCCGACCGGTACGCCCGCGTCCAGCATGCGCTGCACGGGCGGCGTGGCCTTGGCCGCTTCAGCGCCGTAACGCTCGACAAAGTACTCGCCCTGGAAAGCCATGCGGTGCTGGATGGCGATGCCGCCGCCCAGCACCCTGACCCGGTCGATATTGCGCGGACTGATGGTTTCCGCGTGGTCGAAGAGCCAGTGCAAGCCGGCGAACGGTGTGTCGCGGTTGACCTTTTCGAACACGTCGAGCATGCGGCTGATCGATTCGTCATAGGTGGCGTGCAGGCGGAAAGGCCAGCGCTGCTCGACCAGGTGGCGCACGGCCTTTTCCAGTTCATCCTCCATGCCGGCCGCCAGCTCGGGACGCGGTTCGAGGAAATCCTCGAAGTCGGCGGCGGAAAACACCAGCATTTCGCCAGCGCCGTTATGGCGATAGTAATCCGTGCCGTCGCCCGGTTTGACCATGCCGGTCCACTTCTGGAAGTCCTGCAGTTCCGCGCCCTTGTTTTGCGTGAACAGGTTGTAGGCGATGCGGATGGTCAGCTGCTCCTTTTGCGCCAGCTCATCGACGACGGCGTAATCTTCGGGATAATTCTGGAAGCCGCCGCCCGCGTCGATGGCGCTGGTGATGCCGAGCCGGTTCAATTCGCGCATGAACTGGCGCGTGGAATTGACTTGCAAGTCGAGAGGCAGCTTCGGGCCTTGCGCCAGGGTCGCATACAAGAGCATGGCGTTCGGCCGGGCGATCAGCAAGCCGGTCGGGTTGCCGGCCGCGTCGCGCACGATTTCGCCGCCGGGCGGGTTCGGCGTATTTTTATCGTAGCCGACGGCGCGCAGGGCGGCGCGGTTGAGCAGGGCGCGGTCGTACAGGTGCAGGATGAAGACGGGGGTATCGGGCGCGGCCGCGTTGATTTCGTCGAGGGTCGGCATGCGTTTTTCCGCGAACTGGAATTCGGTCCAGCCGCCCACCACGCGCACCCATTGCGGGTTCGGCGTGCGCAAGGCTTGTTCCTTGAGCATGCGCAAGGCGTCGGCCAGCGAAGGCACGCCTTCCCAGCGCAATTCCAGGTTGTAGTTCAAGCCGCCGCGAATCAGGTGCAGGTGCGAGTCGTTCAGACCGGGAATCACCGTGCGACCAGCCAGGTCGATCAGCTGCGTGTCGGGGCCGCGATGGCGCATCACGTCTTCGACGTCGCCCACGGCGAGGAATCTGCCATCGGCGATGGCAACGGCGGACGCCAGCGGCTGCGTCCGGTCGACCGTGTGGAAACGGCCATTGAGCAAGATCGTGTGTGCGTGCATGGGAACTCCCGAATCAGGTGAGAACCCGGCCCCGCCAACGGGCGGCGGAACCGGATCAATGAAAAATCAATGGCCTTCGCTGGCGTTGAACATGGATTTGGCATAGATCAGGCCCAGGCCGTAGCCGCCGCCGTGCGCCACGGCCGTCGCCACCGTCTCGTCGTAGGTCTCGCCGCGGGCCCAGTCGCGCTGCAGTTCCAGCAAGTATTGCACGGACGTCATCGGCTGCACGCCCGCCTGTATCATGCGCTGCATCGCCATCGCATGGGCTTCATCGGAGACGTCGCCGCTGGCGTCGGCGATCACGTAGACGTCAAAGCCCTGCTCCAGCGCCGACAGCGCGGGGCCGACGATGCAGACGGAGGTCCACAAGCCGGCCAGCACGATCTTGCCCTTGCCGTAGCCATTCACCTTGTCGGCGATGCGCGCATCTTCCCAGGTGTTCATGCTGGTGCGGTCGATCGGCGCCTGTTCGGGGAAGACGGACTGGATTTCATTGAAGATCGGGCCGGAGAACGATGTGGCGGCCACCGTCGTCAGAATCGTCGGCACCTTGAATTCAGCCGCCGCCTTGGCCACCAGGGCAGCATTGTTGCGCAGCAGGGCCAGGTCGATGGAACGGGTGGCGAACGCCATCTGCGACTGGTGGTCGATCATGATCAGGGTATGATCGTTCGGGGTCAGCAGTTTTTGTGCGGCTTGGGCGGTGGCGACAGGCATGATGTTTTCCTTAGTGAAAATAATTGAATATGAAGAGGGATGTCGTTGTACGGTGCTTCTGCTCCTGCCCTTGCGCCACGCTGTGTGTGCCGAGCCAGTGCCATGCAGTATGAACGAGATATTTTGAAAACAAAAACGGAAAGAATGCCAAGCTATATGCAATTTTTTCGATGATACGAAATAAACGCAACAGCAACCCACACATCAAGGAGAAAACATGGGATTTGAATTCAGGATCACGGCCAGCCTGACGCAGGAACAGCGCCAGCACCTCGCGCAGTTGCCAGAGTTGGCGGCGGCGGCGCGCCCGCCCGGCAGCGCCAGGCCCGATACCGAAGCCAGGCTGACGGACGCCGGCCTGTATGTCTGCCAGCACCTGCGCCCGGACCCGTGGCACGGCCTGGCCGTCCTGCGCGCCTGGCTCGATGCGCAGGGCGTGGATTACGCCGTCGCGGAGATCGACGACTAAGAGCCTACAGGGAGCCTTCGAGCATGATGCGCAGCATGCGGTAGCTGCCCGCATCGACCGTGCGCAGCAGGCTGCCGCCGCCATCCGCATACAGGCTGCGCGTGCGCTCAAGCTGGCGCAGCAGATTGGCGCCCGACACGCGCAGGCGCAGCTGGTCGCTGAACTTCCACAACGCGTACAGATCCAGTTCGCGCCGGGCGCCCTGCCAGGCCAGCAGCTGGTTTGACTCGCGCGATGGTCCACCGCCCTGGTAATGCAGATTGCCGCCCAGGGTCAACGGCTTGCCGGCCAGCCGGTAATCGGCGCCCAGGTTGGCGCTCCACGGCAACTGGCCATCGAGGCGGTTGTCCGGACCGGCGACGGCGTCCACCGTCGACCAGTTGCGCGCCACGTTCGCCCGCAGGTCCAGCGCGGGGGCGCCCGCCCACAGCGCCGACAGCGGCAGCTTCGCTTCCAGTTCGATGCCGCGCACCTGCGCCCTGCCATGGTTGACGGGCGTGGCCACCCAGCGCCCGTTGTCCTGGTACAGCCGGTCCAGCATCACGTCGCCGATGCGCCGCAGCGAGGTGCTGGCGCCCAGCATGGCGCCTTCCGCAGGATAGTATTCGTAGGCCGCGTCCAGGCCCCACGCCAGTTCCGGACGCAGCGCCGGGTTGCCCTGGTTGTCGGGGTTCACGGGGCTATTGCCGTTGTCGTTGAGGTAGGGGCGCGGGATCAGCTGGAAAATCTGCGGCGCCTTGTAAGTACGCGTGACGGCAAGGCGCAGCTGATCCTTGCCGGCGAGCTTCCACAGGCTTTGCAGCACGGGACTCCATACCTGCGCGCGCACGTCGACGGGGCCGGCGCCACCGGTGGCGCTGGCCGTGCGCCAGCTTTCCCAGCGCAGCCCCAGATACAGCGACCAGCGCGCGGAGACTGCCCATTCATCCTGCGCGAACAGGGCCAGGCGCCGCACCGTGGCCGCATAGTCCTCGTCCGGCAGCACGGGTGGCCCGCCCGGCGACAGCTGGCGTTCGCGTCGGAACTCCGTGCGCCGCCGGTTCCCCGCATCCCAGCCCGCCGCCAGCGCGTGCCCTTCGCCCAGCGTCCGCCGATAGGTGCCGCTGGCCTGCATGCCCACATCGTCCACGCCCGCATCGACCCGGCGCACATTCGCCGGCCCGGGCGCGGCGCCGACACCCTGGAACAGATAGTCGCTGCCACGGTGATTGGCATCGAGGCCCAGTTTCATATCGAGGCTGGCCCCCTGTCCGAGCTTGTGCAGCCAGTGCAGATCGCTGCGCACGGTGCCGCTGTCCTGACTGAAGGCGGCGTCATTGTCCGGATAGTCGGTATGGCCGCCCAGGTAAGACGTTTCCAGCACCTGGCGGCGGCTGGCCAGGCGGCGCCAGGTGACCAGGCTTTGCCAGGCCAGGCTGTCTTCGCCCGCCAGCGCCCATTGCAAACGGGGCGCCAGCTCCAACGTATCGCTCGTCACGCGTTCCGTCAGCGGCGTATGGCGCACCACCGTGGGTCTGCCATCCGCATCGTATGCGCGGTTCCATTCATCGAACAAGCCCCGGCGCCCCGTGTGAGCGAGCGTGCCGGCCAGCGCGTAGGACAGGCGGCCGTCCTGGTCCTCCCACTGCACGGTGGCGCTGCCGGCGGGCATGCCATGGCTGCCGGAGCCTCCCAGCTTGAAGGTGCGCTCGCGCCGCTTGCCCGATTTTTTCAGCACGATGTTGATGGAGCCGGCGATCGCCTGGGCGGAGAATTGCGCCGTGGCGGCGCGCATGATTTCCACGCGCTCGACCAGTTCCGGGTCCAGGGAGTCGAGCGAAAAACCGGGCGGCACGGGTACGCCGTCGAGCATGACGAGGGTATAACCCTGGCCCAGCCCGCGCAGCTGGATTTGCCCGCCAGTCGTGCCCGAAGCCGTGCCGGCGGGCGCGCCGATGCTGATGCCGGGCAGGCGCTTCAGGGCATCGGCCAGCACGCGGTCGCCCTGGCGTATCAGTTCCGCGTGGCCGACGACGATGGCGGCGACGGTGTCGTCGCGGCGCTGGTCCGCTTTGCCGGCGGTGACCGTCACGGAAGGCAGGACGTCCTCGGCACGGACCTGCGCCGTCAACGGCAGCGCAAGGCTGCACAATAAAATACTCAATCGCATGGGGAATCCTGAAAGGTCGATGGTGGTGTCGGGTGTGCGCGCGCGCACCCGACCTGCGGCCTGATAACACTAGCGGCCGAACTGCTCCTTGCGCAAGCGCAGGGCGCGCGCGGTGGCCTTGGCATCGAGATCGGCCAGCCACTGTTGCGGATCCTGCAAGCGCCCGTCCCGGGTGACCTGGAAATGCAAATGCGGCCCCGTCGCCAGGCCTGTGGCGCCCACCGTGCCGATGGCCTGCCCTGCCGTGACGGCCGTGCCGTTGGTGAGCGTGACCCGATCGAGATGGGCATACAGCGACTCGATGCCAGCGCCGTGGTCGATGCGGACGGCCTTGCCAAGGCGCGCATCCTCGCTGACGCTGGCGATGCCGTCGGCCGCCGCATGCACGGGCGTGCCGCGTCTTGCGCCCAGATCGATGCCGCTATGGCCTTGTGGCGTCATCTGGCGTACCACGCCAAAGAAGCCGGTCACGCGCATGCTGTCCAGGGGATTGCGCCAGACAGCGGGCGCCGACGCCGGCGCAGTGAGCCTGGCTGCCGGCGTGGCTGCCACGGCCCACGCCAGTGCCGGCTGCAGCGCCAGGCTGGCCGCGCCGATCACGCACAGCAACAGCGCCATCAGCGCCCGCAAGGCGGGAGCCGGGCGAGCCTGCCCGTCCCGCATGCGCAGCAGGCGCTCGGCCATACTGCCGCCGCCAAAGGCCAGCCCCGGCAGCGGCTGCGCCTGCAGCCCCAGCTGCCTGACCAGGGCCGCCGCATATTGCTGGCGCTGGCGCGGGGCACGGCCAGCCAGGACCTGGCGGTCACAACCGAGCTCTTGCGCCCAAGCCAGCTGGCCGGCCAGCCAGCGCGCGGCCGGATTGAACCACAGCAGCGCCTGCAGCATGGTGGCCAGCAGCCGGAGCAAGGGGTCGCGCCGGCGTGCATGGGTCAGCTCATGGGCGATCACCAACTGCCGTTGTTCCGGCGTAAATTGCGCCAGGTGCGCCGGCAACAGCAAGCGTGGCCGCCACACGCCCACCAGCATCGGCGAGATCGGCGCATCGACTTCCAGCACCTCCAGGCCATGCAGCCGCCGGTGCCGCGCCAGCTGCAGCAAGGTGCGCAACATGGCGTGGCCACGCCGCCAGCGCCAGGCTGCGCAAGCGACGCCCAGCAGATAGATCAGGCCCCAGGCGCAGGGCACCAGGGCCAGCCATGAAGCGGCGGGTGGCAGCCCGGCCGCTGGCGCAGCCATGGCCAGCGGCACGTCGGGCGCTGCGCTGGCCAGGGAAACGGGCACGCTCACCTCGGGCACCACGCTCAGCTGCCGCGTGTCAGGCAGCAGCGGCAGCACAAACACGGCGGCCAGCACCAGCTGGGCGCCGAGCCACACGCTGCGCTGCGCCGCCAGCGCGGGCCAGCGCCGCTGCGCCAGGCTCAGCATTGCCCACAGCAGCGGGCCGGTCGCGAGACAGGCGGCGCTGGCCTGCAACAGCGTGAGGGAAAACAGCAGCATCGCTTATTCCTTTCCCTCGAGCGGCCAGTCCTGCAGCAGTTGCTCCAGCGCCACCAGTTCCTGCTGGTCCACCAGTTTGCTGCCTGTAAACATACTGACCGGCAAGGGACTGTCGATTTCCATCACACGCCGGCCAAAGTCGTGGGCAAACGCGGCCAGGGTGGCCACCTTGTCCACGTTCGCCTCATACACGAGCACGCCATGCACGCTACGCTGCAGCAGGATGCCCTTGTCCAGCATGCGCTCGACCGTCTTGCGCGTGGACGAAAACGACCACCCCAGCTCTTCCTCGACGCGGGCGTGCAGTTCGCGCGCGGACAGCGGGTGGTCTTTCCACAAGGCTTTCAATAATGATAATTCGGTAACGGATGGCGTGGCCATGGAAATCCCCTCATGTGACGAATAAATCAATTATGCGACATGTGTCACATACACGCAAGCAAAACTTGCGACACATGTCGCAAGGCCAGCCTGCCCGCTCCTGGCCTTGCAAACTTGAAACAGTTGGAACGCTTTTTTGCCATGCTGTTATACTTCGCGTGTGCGGCACATATGACCAGTCCCCTTGCCGCTGTCTTTCGACCCCTAATCTGATTGCCTGCGACTGGCGCCCCCCGATGGCGACAGGCCGATCTCACAATAAAGTTACCATGTCCTTTTCCTCCCTCGGATTGTCCGACGCTATCGTACGTGCCGTTACCGAACACGGCTACACCGTGCCGACCCCGATCCAGACGCAGGCGATTCCCGCCGTGCTGGCTGGCGGCGATTTGCTGGCCGGCGCACAAACCGGTACCGGCAAGACGGCCGGCTTCACCCTGCCCTTGCTGCACCGCCTGTCGACTGACGCGAATGGCGCGGCCATCACCAGCAACACGTCCACGCGCCCGATCCGCGCCCTGATCCTGGCACCGACGCGCGAACTCGCCGCGCAGGTCGAGGAAAGCGTGCGCACCTACGGCAAATACACCAAGCTGAACTCCACCGTGATCTTCGGCGGCGTCGGCATCAACCCGCAAATCAAGCAGCTCAAACACGGCGTCGACGTGCTCGTCGCCACGCCGGGCCGCCTGCTGGACCACATGGGCCAGGGCACGGTTGACCTGTCGAAAGTGGAAATCCTGATCCTGGACGAAGCCGACCGCATGCTCGACATGGGTTTCATCCGCGACATCAAGAAAGTGCTGGCCGTGCTGCCGCCGAAACGCCAGAACCTGCTGTTCTCGGCCACGTTCTCGGAAGAGATCAAGGCTCTGGCCGACGGCTTGCTGAACAAGCCAGCCATGATCGAAGTAGCGCGCCGCAATTCGACCGTGGAAGTGATCCAGCAAAAGATCCATCCGGTCGACCGCGACAAGAAGCACCCGATGCTATCCTACCTGATCAAGTCGAATAACTGGACGCAAGTACTGGTATTTACGCGCACCAAGCATGGCGCCAATAAACTGGTCGAGCAACTGGGCGCGGACGGCATCGGCGCCCTGGCCATCCACGGCAACAAGAGCCAGTCGGCGCGCACGCGCGCCCTGTCCGAGTTCAAGGATGGCACCCTGCAAGTGCTGGTCGCCACCGACATCGCCGCGCGCGGTATCGATATCGACCAGTTGCCGCACGTCGTCAACTACGACTTGCCGAACATCCCGGAAGACTATGTGCACCGTATCGGCCGTACGGGCCGTGCCGGCGCCAAGGGCGAAGCCGTGTCGCTGGTCTGCGTGGATGAGCACGAAATGTTGAAAGACATCGAAAAGCTGATCAAGCAAACCCTGCCGCGCGAAGTCATCGCAGGCTTCGAGCCAGACCTGAACGCCCGCGCCCAGCCTGTGCAATTGCGCAGCGGCACCGGAGGTCACCGCAACAACAGCCGCGCGCCAGCGGGCGCCGTGGTGCGCGTGAAAACCGGCGGCAGCGGCGCCAAGCCACGCAGCGCCGGCCCGGCGGGCGGCGGTGGCGGCGGCAACCGCAGCGGCAATGCGCCGCGTTCGGCGGCCAATCACCGCTCCGGCGGCCGCGGCCGCTAATACCTGCGGGTAAGGTATCGCAGCAATAAAAACCGTTCCAGGACTTGTTTCTGGAACGGTTTTTTTATGCACGCCACCATTTGCCGTTTTGGGCTAGGATAGTGTCCATCATCCTCACCTGCATACTGCCATGCCGAACTTCGCTGCCAACCTCAGCATGATGTTTACCGAACTGCCCTTCCTGGACCGCTTTGCCGCCGCCAGGGAAGCGGGCTTCGATGCCGTCGAATTCCTGTTTCCCTATGCCGTCGAGGCGCGGCAGATCGCCATGCGGCTGGAGCGCCACCATCTGCAACTGGCCGTCTTCAATTTTCCGCCCGGCGACTGGGAAAACGGCGAACGGGGCATCGCCTGCGATCCGCGCCGGGGCGAGGAATTCCGCAGCAACGTACAATTGGCGCTCAACTACGCGCTGGCGCTGGGCGCAAAACAGCTGCACTGCATGTCCGGCATCGTGCCACCCGGCATGAGCCTGGAACGGGCGCGGCAAAGCCTGATCGGCAACCTGCAATATGCAGCCGACGCCTGCCAGCCGCATGGCATCCACGTGCTGATCGAGCCGATCAACCGCTACGACATGCCCGCTTACTTTCTGAACCATAGTCAGCAGGCGGCCGACATCATCGCCGACTGTCAGCGCAGCAATATCTTCTTGCAGTACGACATCTATCACATGCAGCGCATGGAAGGCGAACTGAGCAACACCATCCGCGCCCTGCTGCCCCTGATCCGCCACATCCAGATCGCCGACACGCCGGGCCGCCACGAACCGGGCACGGGCGAAATCAATTACCGCCATCTGTTCAAGCTGCTGGACCAGGTCGGCTACGCAGGCTGGGTCGGCTGCGAATACCGTCCCGCGGGCGATACCGTGGCCGGTCTGGGCTGGCGCGAACAATTGACGTAGCAAGCCGCGGCAGGGGAGGCATTCAGGCCAGCACCGCCGCGCCGAAGGGCAAGCTGATGCGCGCCAGCACGCCGCCGCCGGGCATGCCGGCCACGCTCAGCCGGGCCTGGTCGCCATATTGCTGGGCAAGACGTTCACGCACGCTGCGCAAGCCCATGCCGCTGCCCCGCGTCACCGGCGCCGCCTGCAGGCCGACGCCCGTATCGCGCACTTCGAGCAAGAGCATCGCCGGCGCATCCGGGTCGCAGCGTGCCGACACGCACAGCCGCACGGGGCCGGACTTCGGCTCGATGCCGTGCTTGATGGCGTTTTCCACCAAAGTATGCAGCAGCAGCGGCGCAAGCGGCACGCCGGACAGCTCAGGCGCCAGCTCGCAGCTGGTCTCAAGGCGCGGGCCCATGCGCATCTTCATCAATTCCAGATAGGCACGGACGGAATCGATTTCCGAACCGATGGTCCCGCCCCCCTCCTGGCTGGCAGGCACGGCCGCACGCAGATAGCGTATCAGGTGGCCCGTCATGGCGGCGGCATCAGCTGGCTTGCTGCCCGCCAGGTACTGCACGTGCGCCAGGGTATTCCATAGAAAATGGGGCTCGATCTGGGCCCGCAGCACGGCCATTTCCGCCTGCGCCAGCGCCCGCTCCCGCTCGGCCAGGCAGGCCTGTGCCTGTGCCGCCTCAAGCTGCGCCGCCGCAGTGCGGCGTTGCTGGCGCAAATGGCGCAAGGTAGCCCGCCCCGCTACCAGCAACGCCAGCCCGCAGGCACCAAAGATGATGAAATCGCTGCCCCTGTCACCCTGCATGAACAACTGCGTCAGCGGCAGCGGCAGCAAGGCGGCGCCGCTGGCGGCCAGGGCAAAAACGATGGCGGCACCCAGCGCCAGTTCCGCCACGGCCATCAGCGCGGCCAGCGCGGCGGCGGCCAGTTCGCCCCTGGCGCGGCGCGCCGCCAGCGCCAGGGGCAAGGGCAGCGCCCCCAGCGCCAGCCCGGCCAGCAAGCCATGCATCGACAGACTGCTGGCGAGCACCTTGCCGCCCGTCCACTCGATCAGGGCGAGGCCCGACAAGACCAGTACGGCCGTCAGCAGCGGCACGGCACGGCGGTAGTAAGGTGCCGCCATCACATCGCGCGGAACAGGTGATGGTTCGGCAATGACACCTTCAGGCGCGGCAAGTCCACCTTGAGTTCGATCTCCATGGTCTCGCCATGCCGGTGCACGGCGCGGATGTAGCGGCGGTTGACCAGGGTGCTGCGGTGCGTCTGCAGATACAATCCCGTATCGAGCTGGTCGGTCAACTGGCGCAGGGAATGACGGATCAAGCCATCGCAGCCCTCGCCCACCACGCGCGTGTACTTGCTGTCGGCTTCAAAAAAATACACGTCATCGATATGCAGCATGCATACCTCCTTGCCCACGGCCACGTGCAGCCATTCCAGGCGCTGTGGCGGCGCGGCGGACGGCACGGCAATGCCCAGCTGCGCCAGCGCCGCCGCCAAGTCCTGCAAGGGCACCGGCGACGCAACAGCCTGGCGCAATTTGGCGACCACCTTCGCCAGACGCGCCGTCTCCAGCGGCTTGAGCACGTAGTCGACGGCATTCGCCTCGAACGCCTGCAAGGCGTGGTTATCGAAGGCCGTCACGAACACCACCCGCGTGCTGGCAGGCAGCGCGTGCGCCACCTGCAAGCCCGTCAAGCCAGGCATGCGGATATCGAGGAAGGCGATTTCCGGCCGCAACGCCTCGATCATGGCCAGCGCCGCGATGCCGTCCTCGGCCTCGCCCAGCACGCAAAGCTCCGGCCACAGCAGCAGCAGTTGCTGGCGCAGGGCGGCGCGCATATGGGGTTCATCGTCGGCAAGAATGGCGGTACGCATGTGATACTTTCCTAAAAGTAAGATGACACGAATGATAGGCTAGCGCCGCATCAGCGTCTATCGGTGCGAGCTCGACACCAGCGCATACGCGCCGGCGCGCAAGCCTGCGGCATGCACTTGCCAGCGCTTGCCCGCATCGACCAGGCTGGCAGCCGCGCACTCCCACTGCGTCTTGTGCGGCGCCAGGTAGCACAGCGACGGCGCTTGCAGATTGCCGTAGCGTTCCTTGTCGAGCACAAAATAGATGGCGCTGTCGGCCGGCGTGAAATTGCTGACAAATTCGAAGCCATCGATCAGATGGCCCGGCAACTGCGCCATCGGCAAGCTGGCGTGCCAGTAAGTCGACCATCCTGCCGGCTGCGTATAGTTATTGCGCAATTTCGACAAGTGCACGGTGCAAGCGATGGAGCGTGGCGCCAGCACGGTGGGAATGCGCGCGCCCATGACCCAGGCCGTATCGCTGGCACCTGCCCAGGTGGGCAGGCTGTTGGCCGCAATGCCGCGGTAGTCGTTGATCTCGATGCTCAACGCCTGCCCCCCAGCGAGCGCCTGGCTGCTGCCGGCCAGCGAACGCAGCGAATTGGCCATATAGCGGTAAGCATTCATGGGAGTCGGTGCCGTATCCCAGCCCTCCCCGGCTACCGAACTGGTTTCCGGCGATTTGATGCCGCAATACTCGGCCATGGGCACGAACAGGCTGGCCTCGGCCGCCGGGCCGCGCGCCTCGCCATCGCTGCCGCCCGTGCCGCCACAGGCGCCGAGCAACAGGGCGGACAGCAGGCCGGCAATACTCAATGGAAAAGAAATAGGGGTAGTCATGCGGGCTTGCCTCGGTGAGTGGATGAGGCCCCGATTCTGGCTGGTGCGACGCGGGGATGCAGCCAGCTTGCGACGAATGACGGCAAACGTCCGAGCAACGCCGCCTTCCCGCTGACGAGTGCCAGGCAATATTGCCATGAGACACTATTACAACTGCTATACTTATGATTATTTTATAACATCCGCGGGCCATGCCGGCAATGCCATCTTCTGCACACTTGATTTCCTGCCGCCTCGCTGCCTGCCTGATTGCCCTCTGCAGCACTTCCCACGCCGCCCCTGCCGGCGCGCCGCTCGACGCGGAAGCCCTGCTGCAAATGCACAGGCTGCAGCAACTGGAACTGGCAGCGGGCCGGCCGCTGGCGTTGGAGACGGTGCTGTGCATGGATGACAGCCTGGGCGCGGCGTGGAAACTGCCAGGCAGCGGCTCCATGCCGCCCAGCCGCTGGCAACCGGTGGCCGAGCGCATACGCCTGAGCGCCGAACAGTGCGCGCAGCCGGAGGATGGTCGCCAGTATCGCGCCACGGCAAGCTGGCGCGAGGCATTGCAGCAAAAGCTGCAGCAACGTACGCAGATGGAGGCGGAACGGCATCGCCTGCGCGCCTGCGTGACACAGGCAACGACAACCGAGGCACTGAAAAGCTGCATCACGGCGCCAGGCCAACCCGCGCTCACGCCTGAGGCATGGCAGCGCTGGCTGACCATTTACGCCAACCGCGACCGCGTATGAGCGGGCACTTCCTTGCGCGCCGCCGGCTCATGCAGGCGACACTGGCCAGCCTGGCGGCACCATGGGCGCGCGCCGCGCAAGACGATCGCCCCAGCACGCCCGACGCGAGTGTGTTCCCCCTCCTGCAGGCCAAGGTGCGGGCCGCGGCTGGACTGCTCAGCAACAAACAATTCCTGGCGGCCCACACCTTACTGTCCGAAGCGCTGGTCGTGGTGGACGCCGATCCGGCCCGCCGCTGGCCATGGCGCTCCTATGTCTTGCCCACCTACGGCTTTGCCGCACTCGGCCTTGGCAGCACGCAAAGCGCGGTCGATGCCTTGCGCCTGGCGGTACAGACACAGGATCGCATTGCAGCTGAGCAACTACAACCTTACGCCATGCAGCTGGCCGGCATGGACAGGGCGATGGGTTTGCAACTATTAAAGGTGGAGTACGGGCGCCAGATGCTGTCGGCCATCAGCTCACCGGATACGCTGCGCACCGTCGGCGAACTGCCATACGATACTGGCCATGCCACGTCCGAAGTGTGGTTCACCACGGCGCGCGCCCTGCACGCGAATGGCGCCTTTGATGAGCTGGCGCGCTTTTATCGCCAGCACGTCGCGCCCATGCGGGCCGCGACGGATGACTTGCCGTCCATACTGACGCAGGAGTACCGCCACTTCAAGATCGGCCTGCTACTGTGGCAGGCCGGCCAGCACGGCGCCGCCGCGGAGGCCTTTGCCGCCGCGCTGGACAGGAATGGTCAGCGATTTTCCTATATGGAACAGACCAACACCACCATGGAAGCCGTCTGGTCGGCATTCGTCATGCGCCGCATCCTACTCTCCGCACAGCTGGAGCATGCCCGCCAGCGCGGTACGCTCGACGGCGCCGCCCCGGACCTGCTGGCCCGCCTGATCGGCGCCAAAGGCGGCGGTGTACGCTATCAGGAAGCCATGCAGCGCCAGCTCCATGCCAGCGCCGATGCACAATTGCAGCAGAACCAGGCGCAGATGCGGCAAGTGGAAGACCAGATCACCGCCCTGCCGCAAGCCATGCGCGACCTCGGCATCTTCATGAAACTTGCCGCAATGAACAGCATCCAGGTCGGCCAGGTGTCGGGGGCGCTGCGCATCGAGGCACTGCCTTTGCCGGGCCGAAGCGGCATCGACCTGGCAGCACTGCAACGTGGCCTGGGCAAGGATGCCGTCATTGGTTTCCTCGTGTATGCGCCACCGTCGGCCACGTCGTTCGCACCGGCGCCGCCCCGCTATCTGCGCTATTGCCTCACGGCTGCATCCATCAGCGTGCGCGATCTCGGTCCGCAGCGCGCGCTGGAACAAGCCGTGCATGGCTATCGGAGCGACCTGATGGGCAAAACCATGGCCGCCAGCCAGGCCGGCGGCAACGCGCTGGCACGGCTGCTGCTGCACGACTTGCCGCCAGAAGCACTGGCCGCACCCGAGTGGATACTCGACCCGGATGCGGCGCTGCACCTGCTGCCTTTCGACGCCCTGCCCGATGCCCAGGGCCAGCCGCTGGCGCTGACGCGCGCGTGCCGCCATGTCAGCTCGCTGCTGCAATTGTTGCCAGGCACGGCTGGCGCCGCACCCGCCTCCGGCGCGGCCTGCATTTTCGCCAACCCCGCGTATGGCGCCGGGCTGGCCCAGCCGGCCACGCCCGCCGCGCGCTTTTCCATGGCGGGTGAACACGCCGCTGGCGCACAGCGCATCGTCGCCGTCGCGCCACTGCCCGATACGCTGCGCGAAGCGGACGCCGCCAGCGCCGGCCTGCGCAGGCTCGGCATCGCCACGCAGCGCTACGAAGGTGAGCTGGCCAGCATGGCCGCCATGCGGGCCAGTGTTTCGCCCATCGTGCTGCACGTCGCCGCGCATGCCATCCTGGGACAGGATACCGGTCCCGCGCCCGAGGACGCGGGTGGCCTGGGACAGGAATCGATGGACTTGCTGCTGCCAGGCCGGCGCGCCGGCTTGCTGCTGTCAAACAAGGGGCAGGCCGAACTGATGCTGGCCAAGGATATCGCCCGCCTGCCGCTGCACGGCACGCAACTGGTGGTGCTGTCGGCCTGCAACACGGGCAATGGCACCGTCTTGCCGGGCGAAGGCCTGGCCAGCCTGCGCCGGGCCGTGGAACTGGCCGGCGCGCGCAGTTCCATCACGTCCTTGTGGAGCGTGCCCAGCGAGGCAAGCACTGAACTGATGCGCAGCATGTACGGCCACATCGGCAACGGCATGGCGCCCGGCGCGGCCTTGCATCACGCCAAACAGGCGATGATCAGGCTGGGCCGTCCGCCACTGGACTGGGCCGGCTTCGTGTTTGCGGGCACGGATGGGGCGCTGGTGGCGTCGCGTCCCGTCTGAGGGTCAGCGCTTGGCTGGCTGTTTGACGCTCGCTGCGGCCTTGGCGCGGTAGGCATCGATTTGCTTGGCGGCTTCGGTGAAATCGTATCCGTCCACCGCATCCGCGATGGCGTCGTACTGCATCTTCTCAGCTACATCCATGCTGGCTTGTTTGGCATTCACACGAGTGACCCATTGCACCGAGTCGGCCTTGATATGCAAGGCCGTGTCCAACACTGTCACATTGGCCCAGGCCACGGAGACGCCATCGAGTACGGTAGCTTGTCCATTGACCACCAAGGTCAGTTTCTTCGCATTGAGGGCGGCGCACTGCGCATCGCTGACCGGCCAATTACCATGGGCCTTGATGATTGCATTAACCTCGCCATTCGCTTGGCTGCTGAAAGTACACGCGGCCTGTGCCGCAGGAAGCACGGCCAGCAAGGTCAGGACGGCGAAGAGTGTTTTTTTCATGGTTTGTTTCCTTATGTGAGGATGCCTGCGCATCATGTCGGTCGGTTGGGTTACGCCGTGCAACTAGTCGTTCCCGGCTGCATGGACACCATTCTGGCCCCGCGCCGGCCAAGCCGCAGCCGGCTTTGGACGAAGCCCGCCAGCGGCGCGACGAACGCCCCCTGCGCGGCGACGAACGGCAGGCAAGATGCCACACATATTGCTTAAACGCAAACCTAATCCACGGGGAAGAGGCGACAATTCCCCACTCCACCTCAATACAGGTCCACCATGAAGCGCCTGATCGCCTGCGCCGGCCTGCCGCTGCTACTGATGCTACTGCTGTGCGGCTGCGCCACTTCACGCCCCGAGCTGGCGCAGGTGCGCGCCCTGGCCGCCGGCACCGATGCCTTGACCGCCTTCAGCGAACTGTCGCAGCGCCACGTCGACACTTACCGGCGCGCCCGCCCCTACCTGTCACCCACCGAAGACGCGCGCGAACGCCTGCTCGATGTCCAGCGCCGCGCCGCACAAGCCGATGTCGCGCGCCTGGCGCAAGCCGTGCGCCTGTACCTGCAGGCGCTGGGCCGGCTGGCGCAGGACGACGCGTATGACGTGCAACCCGAACTGACCAGTGCCGGCGCCGCCATCCGCGCCTGGCCGGGCAGCGGCATCGATGACCGCCATGTCAGCGCCTACACCTTGCTGCTGCAGCAACTCGCGCGCCTGGCCGGCGCGACCAGCCAGCAGGCGCACCTGGCGCAGGTACTGCACGACGGCGATGCGCCGCTGCAAGCCCTGCTGGCCGCGCTCGACAGCTTGCTGGTGCTGTACGACAAGAGCGGCGACAACGAACGCGACATGGTACTCGGCTTGCTGGACGTGGAAATCGCGTATGCCGACACGCCGCAGCAGCGCCTGCTGGCCGTGCTGGCGAAAAACATGCAACAAAGCAAAACCGAGGAATATCGCCTGCTTGGCTTGCGCCATACCCTGGCGCGCCGGCAACTGGCGGCACTGGCGCGCGAACACGCCCAGCTCGCCACCGCCCTCACCACCACGGAGGCAAGATGGACGGATCGGTAGGCAGCGAACGCCGCGAAGCGGCTCTGAGCAGCGCAATGCGCGTCGAGCAACTGGCCGACAGCCTGTCGCAGGCGGCCGTCACCCTGCATGGCGCCGTCATGCGCGCCATCCGCAAGCGCGCCAGCCAGGGAGAAAATGGCATCAGCCACAGTCAGGCGCAAGCCGTCTTCGCCCTGGAAGTAGCCTTGCGCCAGCAAGCCAACCAGCTGTATGCCGATGCCGCCGGGCACACCGTCATGGGACTGGAAACGGCGCAGCGCCAGCTCAGCGGCCTGCTCGACACGGTGCGCCTGCGCATCGCCCGCAACGACGACGTGCGGCACTGGATCAGCCTGGCGACGAGCTTGTTGCACCTGGGCAGCGCCGTCCTCGCCCGCAATCCCGAGCGCATCCTCGGCACCCTGGGCAAGGTGCGTGAGCGGCTGCAAGAGATGGCGCCGGACTGATTGAATTTGGCCGGCCAGCGCCTATACTGGGACGTCCCTGCCTGGCAATCGTGCCCGCAGGACCACCAGAGGAGGCCAATATGCGTATCGAACCGTATTTGCAATTCAATGGAAATTGCGCGCAAGCGCTGGAATATTACCGCCAGCACCTGCATGGCACAGACCTGTGCCTGATGCCGTTTCGCGGCTCGCCGGGCCAGGAGCAGGTCAAGGAAGACTGGTACGACAAGATCATGCACGGCTCCGTGCAGCTGGGCCCCACCATGCTGATGGGCTCGGACGGCGGCTGCTCCGAGGATGGCGCCAAGGGCATGAGTGGCTGCTCGGTCTGCCTGACCCTCGACACGCCGGAGGAAGCCGAACGGGCCTTCGACGCGCTGGCGCGTGACGGCAAGGTCCAGATGCCGCTGGAGGAAACGTTCTGGGCCAAGCGCTTCGGCATGCTGAAAGACCAGTTCGGCGTCGCCTGGATGGTCAACTGCCTGAAGGAGCCAGCATAGAACAGCCCATGCCTGCCTGCGCCGCGTCAAACGCGGCGCGGGTAATAGCGCAAGCAGAGTGGCCGATCTTGGACTACCATGATGGAAGTAACCTCTACCGGGTGACAACCATGAATGGATTGCCGCAAGACCAGTTGCAACGCCTGCAAGGCGTGCTGGAGCAACGCAAGCTGGCGTTGCTGGAACAGATCGAGAACGAGACGGCCGAAGCCGATGCGCGCGCCTCGCTGCTCAATGAAATCGAAGCCTCGCCGGCCGACAACGCCAGCGTGCGCACCTTGAACGCCCTCGTCAGCGAGGCGGCCGAGCACAACCTGGCGCAGCTGGCCATCATCCGGCACGCGCTGGCCAAGTTCGCCGATGGCAGCTACGGCCTGTGCGACAACTGCGGCGAAGCCATCGGCCTGTCGCGCCTTAACGCGCGCCCGGAAGCGCGCCTGTGCATCGATTGCCAGACGCGGCTGGAAAAAAACCAGCGCTGAATGCGCCTTGCAACGACGCCACGCGACAAAGGGCAAGGCATCGCTGCCCTGCCCCCTGTTTTCCAGCGTGACTACCATGCTGCCTGCCATCCTCCGCCAGCATCGTGCGTGCCGGCTGGGTGGACGGGTCTCCTCTACTGCCATTGCCCTACTGCAAGCAATATGCTTGCTTGATTCAGCTTGCTTGACTGAGCTTGCTTAACTCATGTGCTGCCCGCCATTGATGGCGATGTTCGCGCCCGTGACGAACGCCGCCTCGTCGGACGCCAGGTAAGCCACCAGGGCCGCCACCTCGTCCGGCTCGCCCAGGCGGCCCAGGGGGATTTGCGGCAGGATCTTCGTTTCCAGGATATCGGCCGGCACGGCCGTCACCATCTGCGTGCGCAGGTAGCCGGGCGAGACCGTGTTGACTGTGATGCCGTGGCGCGCCACTTCCAGCGCCAGCGCCTTGCTGAAACCATGCACGCCCGCCTTGGCGGCCGCGTAGTTACACTGGCCGAACGCGCCTTTCTGGCCATTCACGGACGAGATATTGATGATGCGGCCCCATTTTTTTTCCAGCATGGGTTCGAGCACCTGCTTGCTCATGTTAAACAGGCTGTCGAGATTGGTGCGCATGACCTCGGCCCAGTGCGACAATTCCATCTTGCGCATGCTCTGGTCGCGCGTGATGCCGGCGTTATTGACCAGCACGTCGATGCGGCCGAACCGCGCCAGCACGCTGGACACAGCTTCGCTGCAGGCAGCGAAATCGCCCACGTCGATGGCCAGCGGGTGAAAATAATACTGCTGCGCCTGTTGCTCGTCGAGCCAGCTTGCCACGCGCGCATTGCCCGGCGTATGTGCCGCCACAACGGCAAAGCCCGCCGCATGCAGGCGGCGGCACAAGGCCGTGCCCAGGCCGCCCATGCCGCCCGTGACCAGCGCTACCTTTTGTTCCTTCATTGCTGTCTCTCCCCGCTCGTTATGGTTGTTCTGCGTGGGATCAAGTGTAGGTGGCGCTTTTGAAGGCGACATTGCGCCAGATCAAAAGCTGAGCCTGCATATTGCGGTGTCCGTCTGCGCTGTATCCATGCAAGGGAAATTGTCAAAATTATACTCACCCAAGAGGTGATGGCACCTCGACAGGCAAGTCCTGCGGACTTTGCTTGACGGTAAGACTCACATGGAGAACGCGATGGAAATCCAGGACGACACAGAAGCATTGAGGGACTTGTTCAACGACATCAATCCCGGCATGAGCGACGTGGAATCGGTGCATCAGGCGGAGCTCGATCCACAGCATGCGCTGGCCCTGATGGCCAATCCGAAGGCGGCCTTGAAGGCCATGGGCATCCCCGTCAGCGATGCCTCGCAAGTGCAGGTGACGATGAAGAACCGCGCCAGCCGCAGCATGCTGGACGTGGCGCAAAAGGCGGCGCAATTGCGCCGCATCATCGTCATCGTGATTCACTACCGCAACTGCGACGCCGACATCATCATCATCGCCATGAGTTGAGGCGGCAAGCGCCGGCCGCAGTCGTGCGCGGCCGGCGCCCCGGACTGTGCCAGAATGGCCCCCTACCGCACAGCGAGAGGACAGGCCATGACGTACAAGACCGTATTGCTCCACATCGACGACAGCGCCGGGCGCGCCGCCCGCATCGACGCGGCAGCCAGCATCGCCCAGGCGTGCGGCGGCCACCTGACGGGCGTGGCGCTGACGGGCGTGTCGCGGCTGCTGTACCAGAACCAGCCCGACCTCGACGCCGACCCGAACCTGAGCTTGCATTTGAACTTCCTGCGCGAACGCGCGACGCGCGCCCTCGACGGTTTCGAGCAACAGGTGCGCGCGGCGGGCGTCGCCTCGTTCGAACAGCGCGTGCTCGACGACGAGGCGGCGGGCGGCATCAGCCTGCTGGCCCGCTATGCGGACCTGGTCGTCATCAGCCAATACAATGCCAAGGATAAATCGCCGTCCGTGATGCGCGACTTTCCCGCCTATGTGCTGCTGCATTCTGGCCGCCCCGTGCTGATCGTGCCGTATGCGCCGCCGCTGCCCCTGCTGGCGCCGCCGGCGGCCGCGCGCAATGTGCTCATTTCCTGGAACGCCAGCAAGGAAGCGAGCCGCGCCGTGAGCGCCGCCCTGCCCCTGCTGCAGCGTGCCGGACAAGTCCACGTCGCCATTTTCGATGCCCAGGTGCATGCGGCCGAACACGGCGAACAGCCGGGCGCCGAGCTGACGCACTACCTGGCACGCCACGGCGTGGAAGCGCGGCTGCATCTGCTCGATGGCGGCGGCGTGCGGCGCGGCGATATCGGCGAGGCGCTGCTGTCGCAGGCGGCCGACCTGTCGGCCGACTTGCTGGTGATGGGAGCGTATGGCCATTCGCGCCTGCGCGAAACCATCCTCGGCGGCGTCACGCGCACGATTTTGCAGAGCATGACGATCCCCGTGCTGATGGCGCACTAGGCCGCAGGCTGATGGCGGGGCTAGCCGCCCTGCCAGGGCTGGCTGCGGATCTTCGCCACCTGGCGCTGCGCCAGCCACTGCCACAGCTGCAGCGCGTCGCCCTGCGGCAGGGCCGACATGTGGCGCGGACTGGCCAGGGCGATTTCGCAATCGCGGTCCGACCATTCCTCGAAAGTGACTTCGCCTCCGCTAGCGACCTCGACCTGATACATCAAGCCATCGTCGTAGCCAAAGCGCAACAAGACGGCGGCCGGGCTGCCGTCCGGCGTGGCGCCGCGGTAGACCTCGGCCAGCGCATCGGCCAGCTGTGCCGGCGAGGGCGCGCAAATGTCGCGCCCATCGGCCCGTGTCAGAATGAACCATGCCTGTGTCATGACGCGCCCTCCTATCCATACTCGTTAGCATGCGAGGCAAGTACTACAGGCAGTCACCTTGGTCCAGTGTCACTACGGGCGCGCGGAAACTATCCCTGTCGGCATTGTTTACCAATAATTACCAATACTAACAAGTATCATACCTAAAATTGCATGCAGCGCGGCATTTATGCATCTTGCGCCACAAGGGCGCCGGTTCACGCCACCAGCACGGGAATGCTGAGCGGGTCAAAATCGAGCCAGTCGCCATTGGCGATCGTGCCTTCCGCTTCCTCGATATGCTCGGCGCCCAGCCGGTGCAGCGCCTCGAGCGCCCGTTCGCGCTCGTCGAGGCCGCCCAGCGCGACGGCGATCAGCATGCCAGGGTGGCGCGGCTGGCGGCGGTTTTCACCGTTGTTTTCGCCATGTTTTTCGGACTCGCCCGCCTCCTTCATCTTGTTGAAACTGTAGAGCGAACCCACGTGGGCGCCCACCAGCGCGCCGACGACCGGACCGAGCGGCCCTGTCGCCAGGGTGGCGGCGGCACCGATGCCCGCGCCCACCACGGCGCCCACGGCCACGCCTTCCACTACGCCTTCCGGCGTCTCTTTGGCGCCGGGCGACATGTCGCGGTCGCCGCCGAGCGCGTGCAAATCGTGCTGCCCCGGCTGGTTGACAAAGAAGGCGCTGATGCGGCTATCGGAAAAACCCGCCTGGTTCAGGGCGGCGCGCGCGGCGTCTATCTGTTCCTGCAACTGAAAATGACCTGCGATGATGCGTGACATGATACGGCCCTCCTGGTCGGCTGCGGGCGCACCGTGCGCCACCGTTCCAGCGTGCGCCTGACCACCGCGAACTACCGTTCGCTTACGCACACAGCCGCTCACTCCTGTGCCCAATCATGCCGACACACCGAAGGGGCTGCGTATATCGGAGAGGAATTGTTGTGCGCGCGCATGTTGTGGCCGCGCAAAGAAGTCCTCGGGCGTGGCGCGCTCCAGCACGTGCCCATGGTCCATGAACCAGACGCGGTCCGCCACCTCGCGCGCGAAACCCATCTCGTGCGTCACGCACACCATGGTCATGCCGCCCTGCGCCAGGTCGCGCATCACTTGCAGCACCTCGCCCACCATTTCCGGGTCCAGCGCGCTGGTCGGTTCGTCGAACAGCATCAGCGGCGGCTGCATGGCCAGCGCGCGGGCAATCGCCACGCGCTGCTGCTGCCCGCCCGACAGGGCCGCCGGCATGGCGCGCGCCTTGTGCGCCAGCCCCACCCGTTCCAGCAGGGCCAGCGCCCGCTCCTCGGCTTCGCGCCGGGTCAGGCCGCGCAAGCGCTGCGGCGCCAGCGCGCAATTGTCCAGCACCGATAAATGGGGAAACAGGTTGAATTGCTGGAAGACGAAACCGATGTGCGAGCGGAAGGCGTTGACGTCCAGCCCCGGCGCGTGGATGTCCTGGCCGGCCACCGTGATGCGGCCCGAAGCGATCGCCTCCAGGCGGTTGATGGTGCGGATCAGGGTCGACTTGCCAGAGCCGGACGGCCCGCACACGACCAGCACCTCGCCCCTGGCGACGTGTTCATTGATATCGCTCAAGGCGTGATAGTCGCCATAGTACTTGTTGACGTTGTCAAAGGTGATCATGCTGCCGCTTTCAAAAGACGCGCCTGGCGCCGCTCGAGCCAGAAGGCGGCGCGCGACAGGCTGAAACATAAAACAAAGTACGTCATGCCCAGCAAAAAATACACTTGCACGGGCTTGGTCAGCACCAGGCCATTGACTTGCGAGGCGATGAACGACACCTCCGCCAGGCCGATGATGGTGCCGAGCGAGGTTTCCTTGATGGTCGAGACGAACTGGTTCACCAAGGACGGCAGCATGTGGCGCAGCGCCTGCGGCAGCACCACCGTGCGCATGCTGTCCAGGTAATTCAAACCCAGCGAACGGGCCGCCTCCCCCTGCCCCTTGGGCACGGCTTGCACGCCGGCGCGCACAATTTCCGCCAGGTAAATGCCGTCGAAGATGACGAGGGCCGCCAGCATGGTGCCGAATTGCCCGCTTTCGTGGCCCGTGATGCTGGGCAGGAAGAAATACGCCCAGAAGATGACGAGCAGCAAGGGGATGCCCCGCACCACGTGGATCAGCGCGGCGATGGGCCAGCGCAGCAGGCGCCAGGGGCTCAGGCGCGCCAGCCCCAGCAGCAAGCCGAGCGGCAAGCTGAGCACCAGCGCCAGGCTGGCCAGCAATACCGTCAGCGCCAGGCCGCCCAGCGGCCCCTCGGGATAGCGTCCCACGAGGAAATACAGCCAGTAATCGTGGATGAGTTCCAGCATCAGGACACCTTCCTTTGCAGCAAGGCCGCCAGGCCCGCGATCAGCAGCGAAACGGCCAGATAGGCCGCGCTGGCGACAACGAACGCCTCCACGCTGCGGAACGAGGCCGCTTCCACGCGCTGCGTCTGGTACATCAGCTCGGCCACGCCGATGACGGTGGCGATGCTGGTGTTTTGCCACAGGTTCAGGGTTTGCGACAGCAGCGGCGGCGCGGCCAGCCGCAGCGCCTGCGGCACGATGCACAGGCGCATGGTGGCGAGAAAGCTGAAGCCCAACGCCCGGCCCGCTTCGAATTGCTGGACAGGAATGGCGCGGATGCCGCTGCGGAGGTCTTCCGCCATGTAGGCAGCCGTGTATAGCGTCAGCGCCGTGATGGCGCTGGCTGCTTCGATATTGCCGGCATACAAGCGCTCCTTCCACGTGTTGGGCAGCAATTCGGGCGCGCCGAAATACCAGAACAGGAAGTGCGCCAGCAAGGGCACGTTGCGGATCAGCTCGACATACGCGGCGCCCAGGCCATTAAGCAGGCGCGACGGGGCGAGGCGCAGCATGGCCACGCCGCACGCCAGCGGCAGGGCAAACAGCAAGGTAATGCCCATCAGCTGCAAAGACAGCAGCAAGCCGGACAGCAGCCAATCGCGGTAGTCGCCCGCCAGCAAAAAGTTCAGATCAAACATGCGCAAGCGTCAGGCAAGGTTCAGGCGTCGATCTTGTCCGATTCAATTCTGAATGTGCGTTTTTCAAATTTCACATTGCTCGTCGGGCCATACCATTTGAAAAACAGTTTTTCCGCCTCGCCCGATTTTTCCAGCCCGCGCAGCAGCTGGTCGACGGCCGTTTTCACGCCCTTCTCACCCTTGCGTATGCCGAAGGCAAACACTTCCTGGCTGATGTTTTGCGGCAGCACAATGTAGTCTTTTTGCGCACTGCCCAGCTTGGCGTAGTTATTGAGCAAGGAAACTTCATCGTCGACATAGCCGACGCCCTTGCCTTGCTGCAAGCCGAGATAGGCCTGGCCCGCCGTCTCGAACGTCACCACCTCCACGCCGGGCACGGCCTTGCGGATATTTGGTTCCTGCGTACCACCCTTGACGGTCAGCACTTTCTTGCCGGCCAGGCCCGACACCGTCGTGATATTGCTGCTTTTTTTGACCAGCACGCGCTGGCCCGTATAAAACGTCGACAGGGAAAAATCGATCAGCGCTTCGCGTTCCTTGTTGTGCGTCAGGGACGCCGTCAGGATGTCGATGCGCCCCTGCTGCAATTCGGGAATGCGGGCCGCCACGGCCAGCTGTTTCACGACCGCTTTGACGCCGAGGCCCTGGGCAATGGCGCGGCACAGGTCCACTTCATAGCCGACCAGCTGGCGCGACCTGGCGTCGATAAAACTGTTCGGTTCGTCCGTGCCCAGGGTGCCGCAGACCAGCTCGCCTTTCGCCTTGATGGCGGCCAGCTGGTCCGCTTGCGCCACCTGGGTGAAGGCGATGGAGGTGAAAAGAAGCGCGGCGAAGTGAAGACGGGTCTGCATGGGATTCCTCTGGTGGATAACGAATGCCGCCATTAGACCGCGGCGCTCTTATTTCCAAAAAGGAATCTTTTCACCCTTGCTTATAAGCGAATCATCTAAGAGCGTCGCCTGGCTACCAGTGCTGGGCAAAGTTGGGAAATGGCGAAGCCATGTGCTCGGGCTCGACAGGCGGCGCCATCCAGTCGCGCGGGTCGACCTTGTAGTACTGCAAGAATTGCGCGTACAGCTCTTCGTGGTGCTCGGCCATCTGGTACGGCTTCTCAAAGAAGGTTTCCGTAGCCACGGCAAAGAATTCGGCGGGATTCGTGGCGCCGTAATGGTCCATCACGCTGTGCTGCTGGACCATGGCGTCATGGCGCAGGTTGTCGAAGTCGCGCGACAGCACCGTGGCCCAGCTGCGGTAGCTCGACACGCTGGGCAGGTAGGGCGCGCCATTTGCGGCGCCCGATTCGCTGTCGAGCTGATGGGCGAATTCATGCAGCACCACATTGTGGCCATCGGTCCAGTCGGCCGCGCCGCGCTGTACATGGTCCCAGGCCAGCACCACGCGGCCATCGCCCCAGGATTCGCCCAATAAACCGTTGGCCGATGGCGTGACCACGCCGCCCGGCCCCACTTCATTGCGCGTGACGATGAATTCCGTGGGATACACGAGGATGGTGTCGAGCTCCGGATACACCTGGGTCTGGCGATTCAGCAGCAGCAGACAGGCCTGGCCGGCGATGGTGTAGCGCATCTCGTCCGTGATCTCCAGCCCGCCGCAGCCGACGAATTTCTTCTGGTACAGGAATTGCACGACGAGCCGGCGCAACTGTTCCTGCAGCGGCGCCGGCATGCGGGGATACACGGGAATATTCTTTTCCAGCACGGCCAGTCCTTCAGGCGGCAAGGGCCTGGACAGGGCCCGCTTCAAGCGCCAGCGGGGAAACCACAGCGACAAGACGATGGCGGCCGTGACGAGGGCGATCCATAGCAGCGGATTCATGCGGCGGCCCGCTTCAGGACAGCGATGGCAATGAGGCCAAGCGAGACGGTGTAGGCAGACAAGGACAGCTCCTTCGAATGAACCCGCAACGGAACGGGCGGGTAGTCCAGCCCACATGGGGATGCTTGCAGTCTTTTCAATCAGACTACGTGAAACGGCCTGCCTGAACGCCAAAAGCCGGGTTGCAACCCGGCTTCTATTACGTCACAACGCCTGACAAAACCGTAGCGAGCGGAAGGGAGAGGTGGCTAAGAAGCGCAACCGTACGAAGGTACGGTGAGCATCGCAGGCCGCCTATCCCGACGCGCAGTAGGTTTGGTCAGGTGTTACTCGGCAGATTTTTGCTGTGGGGCACCGAACAGGGCAGCGACGAGCGGATCGCGCGTCACGGGACCGCGATTGACGCGGATGGCGTAATGCGTGTCATCGGCCAGGATGTGGAAATGGCGGCCGCTGCCTGCCATGCTTTGCTCGCGCAGGCCGGGACGATCCTTGCGCGGTGGCGCGCCTTCACGTTTCGGCTGGACGATGGCGGCCAGGAAGGCGCGCACGCGCTCAGGGTCTGGCGTCAGCTGGTACACTGCCTTGCCCAGGTAGGTGGCGGTACCTTCGATGTAGCGGGCCAGTTCGATCACGCCCGCTTCGCGCAAGTCGCGGATGTATTTGCGGGCGCCCGATGGCGAAAACTTGAGGAACCAGGCGATTTCATCGGCCAGCATCTCGTGCAGCGACAATTCGCCGATCAGCTTTTGCATGTTTTCGATGCGGCGCAGGGTGGCCGACGTCGAACGCACGCGCTCGATCGGTGCCATGGAAATGGGATTCAGGCGCTCCGGGGGGATGGGTGCTGCGCGCTCTACCATTTGCGAGCCTTTTTCGGGGCTACGAAGTTCCTGGTGCGCTGCCTTTAATTCGCTCTTCACGTGAGACTGAGTCATTGCATGCATTTGAATACTCCTTTTAAACGATTGCCGGTAGCCCGGATTGTTAAGTTCTTGGCAATTTTTATACCAGAACACTACGAATCCTGAGCGTCTGGACATAGAATGCCACCCTGCTCTTCCTTGGTCTGTGCGTTAACGAACATTAGGAACAAGAAAGTGAAAAATATTTCCCCACTGAATTATTTCTAAAAAGCATCTACTACATGCAGTGACATTTCTGCGTTCAAGGTGAAGTGGCGAACAGAAGCATCGGTATTCTTGCCATAAATTCAAGCTTCACGCGCGGCGCCCGCTGCCCGCATCGTGATACCTCGACTCTTGCAAAGGAATCATCATGAAAATACCTGCCCTGTTGGCCGCCGCCTTGCTCGTCACTGTGTCCGCCTGTAAAAAACCGGCAGATGCGCCCCTGCCCGAAATGGCACCGACCCCCGCTTCCGTCCCGCAGGTGATGCCCGCCCCCGTCACACCGGCCATGCCGGAAGCCGGCCCCGGCCGCGTGACGCCGCCCGCGCCGCTGACCGACCCAGCCACCGCGCCGGCACTGCCGCCCGCCACGGCGCCGAAATAAGCCCGCCAACTGGCGATCGATCAGGCGCCCGCGCGGCGCCGCCCCTACTCCACGGGGGAGTTACGCGTTGCCAGCCTGTTTGCAACGCGTTTTTTTACGATTGGAGTCGGCCACGCCGTGAAGGTTCACCGGCATGCGCCGCGCCCGGAACGCGGCAATCCGCACACCCTTTCCCCTCGCCGTGCGGAAAGACGGAATATCGCTATTTTCCATTTTCAATAGAATCAAATTAAACCTTTATAAACAATCACTTGCAATAAACGCCAAAATGCGCTCCACTGGCACGGAAGATGCTTTTATATTTTCATAACCGCCATCAGAGCGGCAGCCTGACCCACTATATAAAACCATCTACCTTTTGGAGACAACAGCATGGCACGCACCTTCCGCATCTCGTCCTTCCTTAACACCAAGGCACTGGCCGTGGCCGTCGCACTGGCCGCGCAATTCCCGCTGGCCGTCCATGCGGCCGACCTGGTCCGCCTGGGCAACCTGAAATTCGCCCATTACGGCGCCGTCGCCTACATGAAGGAAATCGCACCCAAATACGACCTGAAAATCGAGGAACGCATCTTCGCCAAGGGCCTCGACATCGTGCCGGCCATGATCGCCGGCGAAATCGACGTCTCCGCCAGCGCGCTGGAAGCGGCCATCACGGGCCGCGCCACGGGCTTGCCCGTGTACCTGGTGGGCGGCTTCGCCAAGGGCGGCGTGCAAATCGTCGGGCGTCCCGACCTGAACATCAAGGGCATTGCCGACCTGAAAGGCAAGAAAGTCGGCGTCACGCGCGGCGGCCCGCAGGAAATCCTGCTGTTTGCCGAACTGTCCAAGGCCAAGCTGACCTGGTCCGACAAGCCGGGCAAGGACGTGCAGATCCTGTATATGGGCTACCCGGACCTGAACCAGGCTCTCTTGACGAAAGACATCGACGTCATGAGCCAGTCCGAGCCCTACTCCACGCAGGCGATCCACAAGAAATACGGCGCGGCCATCCTCAAGCCGTATGACACGCCGCTGGGCGAGCCCGTGCGCGCCCTCGTCATGACGGAAAAGATGTACAAGGAAAAGCCGGCCGTGGCCCAGCGCTTCATGGATTGCTTCGTCGCCGCCACCCGGGCATTTTTGGCCGACCCGAAACTGGCGGAAAAATACGTGCGCGAATCGATGTTCAAGAACCAGATCACGTCCGACGATTACCGCGATGCCATCGACAACGCCATCTTCACGGAAGACATCACGCAGAGCCACGTGCAGCTGACCACCGACTACATGGTGAAATTCGGCGTTGGCCGCATGGCCAAGCCGCCTGCCGCCCAGGACTGGGTCAAGCTCGACCTGCTGGAAAAAGCCAAGAAAACCTACGCTCCACGCTAATCTGAAAGTGTCACGATGAATATTCAAATGATGAAACGCTTCGCGCACGGTGCCATCGTGCCCGTGGTCGTGCTGCTGTTCTGGCAAGCACTGTCCACGTTCGGCTGGATCAACCCGCAAATCCTGCCCTCGCCCGTGGCCGTGGTCGTGAAATGGTATGAATACCTGATCCCCATGCAAGCGTACACGCCCGAAGCGGGCAATTACCTGGTGTGGATGTTCTCCGGCGAACTGCCGCACGACGCCTGGGCCAGCCTGTCGCGCGTGCTGGGCGGCTTCGCCATCGGCGCCGGCCTGGCCTTGCCGCTGGGCTTGCTGATGGGCACCAACAAGACCATCTATAAACTGTTCGACCCGCTGGTGCAGGTGCTGCGCCCGATTCCGCCGATCGCCTACATCCCGCTGGCGATTTTGTGGTTCGGCCTGGGCAACCCGCCCGCCTTCTTCCTGATCAGCATCGGTTCTTTCTTCCCCGTGCTGATGAATACCATCGCCGGCGTGCGCCAGGTCGACGGCATTTATATTCGCGCCGCGCGCAACCTGGGCGCCAGCCAGATGACGATGTTCCGCCGCGTGATCCTGCCGGCGGCCACGCCATATATTCTGGCCGGCGCGCGCATCGGCATGGGCACGGCCTTCATCGTCGTGATCGTGGCCGAAATGATCGCCGTCAACAGCGGCCTGGGTTTCCGCATCCTGGAAGCACGCGAGTACTTCTGGTCTGACAAAATTATCGCCGGCATGTTTACCATCGGCCTGTTCGGCCTGGCCATCGATATGGCCATGAATGCCCTGAATAATCATTTGCTGCAGTGGCACCGCGGCCTGGAACACTGAGAGGAACGGCCATGACCACGATCAATATCAATGCAGTCAATAAAATCTTCACCACGGGCGGCGCCGACGTCATCGCCCTGAAAGACATCAACCTGGAAATCGCCAGCGGCGAGTTCATCTGCCTGCTGGGGCCGTCCGGCTGCGGCAAGTCGACCCTCTTGAACGCCATTGCCGGCTTCTCGCAGCCGACGTCCGGCCAGATCCTGGCTGGCGGCAAGCTGATCACCGAGCCCGGCCCCGACCGCGGCATGGTGTTCCAGGAATACGCGCTGTTCCCATGGATGAGCATCGAGAGCAATATCGCCTTCGGCCTGGAAATCGCCGGCAAGACGCCGGCCGAGATCCGCGAACGCGTCGACATGCTGCTGAGCATGCTCGGCTTGACGGAATTCCGTGCCCGCTACCCGAAAGACTTGTCCGGCGGCATGCGCCAGCGCGTAGCGATTGCCCGCGTGCTGGCCCTCGATTCGCCCATCATGCTGATGGACGAACCGTTCGGCGCGCTGGATGCCTTGACGCGGCGCAACCTGCAAGATGAATTGCTGAAAATCTGGAAAGTCTTCGGCACCACCATCGTTTTTGTGACGCACTCGATCGAGGAATCGATCTACCTGGCCGACCGCACCATCGTCATGACCTACCGTCCCGGCACCATCAAGCGCGACGTGGCCATCGACCTGCCCCGCCCGCGCGACCCGAGCGACCCCGAGTTCAACCGCCTCAAGCGCATGCTGGGCGAGATGGTGATGGAAGAGCAGCAGCGTCATCACAATGCCGAGACGATGGCCAGTACGGCCGATTGAGGGAGCTTGATTAAGCGACTGCAAACTTATTTGGGGTCTGACCCGCCGGGTCAGACCCCAAAGCTATTCGCCCCCCTGCTGGCCGTGGGCTCGCTGGTCCTGCTGACGTGGGCGTCGTATGCCTGGGTCAAGCAGCGCCAGCTCGATGAATTGCACCGCACGCTCGATTCGCGCGCGGAACTGTATGCGGCGTCCATCGGCGGCGCCCTCAACAAATACGAATTCCTGCCCCTGGCCGTGGCCCAGAGCGATGCCGTGGCGCAACTGCTGGAGCAGCCCAGCGCCGACAGCGTCACGCAGATCAACGCCTACCTGGTCGACATGAACCGCCGCGCAGGCGCCTTTGCCGTCTACGTGCTCGATGACAAGGGCACGACCCTGGCGTCGAGCAACTGGCAAGACCGCAGCTCCTACGTGGGCGTCAACTACGGCTTCCGCCCCTATTTCAAGAACGCGATTGCAGGCGGCATCGGCCGCTTCTACGGCATCGGCTTTTCCACCTTCGAGGCCGGCTATTTCATTTCCCAGCCCGTGCAGCGCGACGGGCGCATCCTCGGCATCGTCGCCGCCAAGGTCAACCTGGACTGGATCGAGCAATCGTGGCGCACGCCCGGTGCGGGCGAACAGATCTGGGTCAAGGATGCGAATGGCGTGATCATCCTGGCCACCACACCCGCCTTCAAGTTCAAGACCCTGGCGCCTTTGTCGCCGGCCGCGAAGAACGATATCAGCGCACAGCGACAGTTCCTGCAGGAAAACCTGCCCATCCTGCCGCACAAGGTGCTGCGCCAGTTCGCCGACGGCGCCAGCGTCATGACCCTGGAGCGCCAGCAGTCGGGCGACACGCCGGCCCTGTCCGGCAGCGCCGAGAAGGTGGACTATCTGGCCGTGAACCGCGCGCTCGGTCCGCTGCAATGGCAAATCACCGTGCTGGCCGAACTCGACCAGGTGAACGAGGCGGCGCGCAACGCGGCCATGGCCGCCGCGCTGGGCTGGGCCTTGCTGCTGCTGGCCCTGATGTATGCGCGCCAGCGCCGGCGCCGCATCGCCGACAAACTCAATGCGCAACAAACCCTGGCGCGCGCCTATGAACAGCTGGAAATCAAGGTCGAGCAGCGCACAGCCGACCTGGTGCACGCGAATGGCCGGCTGCAGGCGGAAGTGGCCGAGCGCGAGCGGGCCGAGCAAACCTTGCGCTATGCCCAGGCGGAACTGGTGCAAAGCGGCAAGCTGGCGGCCATCGGCCAGATGGCGGCCGGCGTCACGCACGAGCTGAACCAGCCGCTGGCCGCCCTGCAGACCTTTTCCGACAATGCCAAGGTGTTCCTGGCACGCGGGCGCATCGACGATGCGCTCGACAACCTGTCGACCATTTCCGACCTCGTCAAGCGCCTCGGCTATGTCACCTCGCAATTGAAAGGCTTTGCGCGGCGCAGCGACGATGCGCGCAAACCCGTCAGCGTGCGCCAGGCGTTTGCGCAAACCATGCTGCAAATCCGCACGCGCAAGCATTCGCAACGCCTGACCCTGCATGAAAGCTGGCTGGAGGACGACATCATCGTGCTGTGCAACGCCATCGGCCTGGAACAGGTGTTTACCAATCTGATCACCAACGCCATGGATGCCGTGCCGGAAAGCGAGCCCGTGCAGATATGGTTCCAGGTGCGCCGCGAAGGTAGCCTTGCTGTGCTGCATATCACCGATAATGGCCCCGGCATCCCGCTGGCCTCGCTCGACAAGATCTTCGATCCCTTCTATACCACCAAGGAACACGGACTGGGCTTGGGATTATCGATCAGCGCAGGCATACTGCGCGCGGCCGGCAGCGCACTGGCCGTGCGCAACCGCAGCGCGCAGGAAGGGGGCGGCGCACAATTTACCATCACCCTGAGCTGCGACCCGGGGGAGAGAGACGAAGGAAACATCTGATGCACGAGAATAATTTTGAAGGCATGCAAGTGCTGCTGGTGGAAGACGACGCCGTCGTGCGCAAGGGCGCCCGGCAATCGCTGGAACTGGCAGGGCTGCAAGTGACGGCCGTCGCCACGGCCGAGGAAGCGCTGCCCTGGCTGGTGCCCGAATTTGCCGGCATTTTATTGAGCGATATCAAGCTGCCCGGCATGGATGGCTTGAAATTGCTCGATATCGCCGTGGCGCAGGATGCCAGCCTGCCCGTCATCCTCGTCACGGGCCACGGCGACGTGTCGATGGCCGTGGGCGCCATGCGCCGCGGCGCCTACGACTTCATCGAAAAACCGTTTTCCGCCGACTTGCTGGTGGAAGTATGTCGCCGCGCCCTGGATAAACGCCATCTGGTGCTGGAAAACATGAATTTGCGCCGCCAGCTCGAGCAGCGGGTCGGCATCGAGGCGCGCATCGTGGGCCGCAGCGCGGCCATGGCCAAGGTGCGCCAGCTGGTGCTGAACCTGGCGCCGAAGTCGGCCGACATCATCATCCTCGGTGAAACGGGCACCGGCAAGGAACTGATCGCGCGCTGCCTGCACGACTTCAGCGAACGGCGCGACCACCCTTTCGTGGCCATCAATTGCGGCGCCCTGCCCGAATCGATCTTTGAATCGGAACTGTTCGGCCACGAGGAAGGCGCATTCACGGGCGCGCAGCGCCAGCGCATCGGCAAGATCGAATACGCGAATGGCGGCACCCTGTTCCTCGATGAAATCGAAAGCATGCCGCTGGCCCTGCAAGTCAAACTGCTGCGCGTACTGCAGGAAAGGCAAGTCGAACGCCTGGGCTCGAACAAATTGATATCCGTGAATTTCCGCGTGATCGCCGCCGCCAAGGAAGACTTGAGCGTGCTGGCCGAACAGGGAAAATTCCGGCCCGACCTGTATTACCGCCTGAACGTGGCCAGCCTCACCCTGCCCGCCCTGCGCAACCGGCGCGAGGATATCCCGCTGCTGTTCGAATTTTTCGTGCTGCAGGCAGCGCTGCGCTACGGCCAGCCGGCCGCCCTCGTCAGCGGCGAACTGATCGCCTCCCTGATGGCGCAGCGCTGGGCCGGTAACGTGCGCGAACTGCACAACGTGGCCGACCGCTTCGTGCTGGGCTTGCTCGACGACACCCTGAGCCCGGCCGGCTGCCGCGAAGCGTCGCTGGCCGAGCAAGTCGACACCTTCGAGATTTCCATCATCGAGGAGGCCTTGCGCCGCCACAACGGCAACGTCATCGATGCGGCGGCTGCTTTGAATATCCCGAAGAAAACCCTGTACGACAAGCTCAAGCGCTTCGATATCTCGACGGAACAATTCCGTTGATCAGTAGCAAGTAGCCGACACAGCCATGAGGCGGCGTCCTACCCGTGCCGACGGCATCCTGTGTGAGAATGCAGGCTCAACTTCTGCACAGGACACTGCCATGAAAACCGCCGCTCTCTTGCTGGCCGCCACCCTGATGACCGTGGGCGGCGCCTGGGTGCAAGCCCAGTCGACGACCAATGTCAACCAGACGGGCAACCACACCAATAACCCGAATGATCCGGGACAGAAATCGGACCAGTCCGACAAACTCGACAACAAAGGCAAGCTGGTGCACGACACCAAGCCCGCCAAGGCGCGCACGGACAAGCGCAGCCGACGCGGCAAGCCCGTGGCCACGCCGGACACCCCGGCCGCCAGCGGTCCGGCCACCTCGCCACCAGCGACGCCGCGCTGAACTACAGCACGTGGCGGTCGAACAGCCAGGTGCCATAGCGTTCGGCAAAGACATAGGTGTTGGAATAGTGGGGCTGAGTATGACTGAGTCCCACGAACTCGACCGTCAAGCTGATGGTCTGTGCGTCATGCACGGTCCAGTTCCATAAGCGGCGCGCAAGAAGATAATTGTAGTCATCGATACGCGGCGGCTTGATCAAGGCCAGTTCGCCGTTGCGGGTCGTCACCATCCGTATCGCATGCGCAGGCTGGCGTACCTGCCCTGTCACCTGGAAAAATTGCACGATCGGATTGATGGCCGCCTTGACGACCGCCAGGTCGTCGGCACGGGTGATGGCGGACAAGTCCACGCGCCGCTTGAATTTCCGGTTGGGCGCCTCATTCATGAAGCCCAGATCCAGCGCGCCTGGCACAGGCGCCGAAGCGGCGCGCATGGCATACGGCGCATCTTCCGCCTGCGCGGCTGGCAGCGCGAGCGCGCCGCACAGCAGGGACAGCAATATCGATAATCGTAATGTCATGGGCTAACTCCTGCAACGATCCATGCCGCGAAACGCGCGGCCCGCTGATGCCAGTCGCAGGTGGTCCTGATGCCGCCTGCAGCTCGAGCATAAGGCAATCGTGCACAAGTGAACAGTAGCCGCACGCTATCATCGCATCATTAAAAAATAACAAGGATGGCAATGAAAGCAGCATGGCAAACGATGGTGGCGGCAGGCGTACTGGCCGCCGCCGGTGCACAGGCGGCGCCCACGGTGGGCGAATGCATGGAACTGACGACGGGCATCAAGTTCAGCAAGAACAATGGCGACGCGCAAGTCAACGTCGAGGAAATCTTCGAGGGCAAGAAACTCAAGGGTACGCAGCTGATCCTCGACGGCGGCGTCCTGCTGGCCACGTCCTACCAGGACATCCGCGACGGCCAGGTCTTCCTGACGGGCACGATCCATTACAACGAAGACGGCACGGTGCGCAGCAAGAACGTCTACGCGCCGCAGTCCGCCATCCCCGCCGCCATGCGCCCCGGCCAGGAAGTGCGCGTGCAGTTCACGGACACGCAAACGAGCACCCACTACCCGCTGGCGGGCCTGTCCGACAAGATCACCACCTCCACGCGCACCGATAAACGCGATTTCTCGATCACTTTCCTGGGCTGGGAACGCTTGGAACTGGGCGGGCGCCGCTTCCCCGACGCCTGCAAGTTCGAACTGCGCGACGTCGGTGGCAAGAGCCGTGGCAAAAGCGGCGAATACGTGTGGTACGCGCAAGGCTTCGGCGTGATCATGACGGACAAGCTGGACCAGGATGGCGAGGTGCAGCCGGCGTATCGTATCGCACTGACGAACATCCTCAGTGCGCCGTAATTTTTGACAACTTTTACGTTAGAATCGGGGATAAACACTTCTTATCAGGAAATCATGTCGCAGATCGAACGCAAATGGTGGTTTGCCATGCCTGTGATGTTTCTCGCCATGGGCGCCACGCTGTGGCTGCTCGATTGCGCGCAAGTACCACGCACGCTTTCTTTGGCCTGGGTCACTATTTTCAGCCTGTGCTGCGTGCCGCTGCAGCGTTGCCTTTCTTTTCTTCTCTGGATATTGCTGCTGTGGCTGGCACCTGGCCTGGCAGACAAAAAACTGGCCCAGCGATAGGACCATCCGCCGCGCATCGCAGCCTGCTTCCTCGCAAAGTTTGCGCAAGCACAACTAATCCGCCGTCGCGCCCCTCTACACTGTCCTGTCTGGTCAGCATGGAGCGGCGATGGCGTATCCCAAACTTCCGTATGTCAGCGGCAAGAGCAGCGCCCTGCTGCACTGCGACCGCATGCAGGACGCCATCGTGCGCATCCGCCCTGAGCTGCCGGGCAACGTCATCGTCATCCATGGCGTCAATGACGTGGGCACCAGTTTCGGCGCCGTGGAAAAGGGTTTATGCCAGGGACTCGACGCGCGCATGTACGGCGGCGGCCACGTGTTCACCCCAGCCGCGTACCGTATGCCGCAGGAATCCGACAAGCGTGAAGTGATCGCCGATCCGGACGCCATCTTTTTCAAGCGCCAGCCTGATGACACGACATACAGCCCCGTGATCCCGTTTTACTGGGGCTATCGTGAACAAGCCAACGCCAGCAAAGTGGTCAACGGCCAGAACACGGACCGCTACGGCAATCGCCTCGACAAGGACATGTCGAAGAACGGCGGCCCGTTCGGCAATGCCACCAACACCCTGCCGGACATGTGGAACAAGGGGCTGTTCTCGCCCTACGACGTGGGCGGCGACCCCGTGCGGCCCCTGATGACGGCGCCTGGCCGCATGTACATGGTGCTGGCCGCCAAGCGCCTGGCCGCGCTCATCGCCATGATCCGCGATTACGACAGCGACGACGTGGTCTCCATCGTGGCGCACAGCCAGGGCTGTCTGATCTCGCTGCTGGCGCAGGCCTTCTTGCTCGACGAGGGCAAGCGCCCCGCCGACACCTTGATCCTCACGCATCCACCCTACAGCCTGGTGGAAGACACGACCATGTTTTTCGGCGCGGCGGAAAAGAGCCGCATCTTCGGCGGCGGCCGGGATGCGGTGATGGAAGACCAGTACGACGCCATCGACAACCGCCAGACCCTGCATGCGCGCCTGCAAACCCTGGTGCAGATCGTGCAGGGCGTGGTGGCAAAAAAGCACGCCACGCCCACCTTTGCGCAGATCAAGGATCACGCCATCTGTCACGGCATGGCCGGCGCGGCATGGCGCGCGGAAGCGGACCGCGACAACCGGGGCAAGGTCTACCTGTACTTTTGCCCCGAAGACATGACGGTAGCGCTGGACAATATGCAGGGCATCGGCTGGCAGGGCATACCCGACCACATCGACGGTCATGGCCTGTCCAAGACCAAGGGCAAGACGGACAAAAGCATCTGGGGTGACGGCCCCACCTACTGGGAAAAGGAACTCCAGCGCCACCAGCCGCTGGCGGAGCTGGGCAAGGGATTTTACCAGCGCGTATTCACCAACAAACAGCGCCTTGACGCGGCTGGCAAGAACAGAGGGCCGGTGCTGGTGGGCCAGCCGCCGCACGACTTTGCCCTGCGCCTGGAAGGCGAGGACGACCATGCCCACGTGGCCGCCGCCAACCGCGGCCACCGCGGCATGCACGACGAGACGCCGTGGCCGCCCGTCAAACCCGGCAAATGGAATATCTTTTCAACGGAATCAGGTCGGCGTGAAGGCTTACGCACGATCAATGGCGAAGCGCTGCGCGCGCCCAGGGCGGCCGTGCTGGACGGCGGCGAGATCCGCCCTGGGCAATTCCCCAAGGATTCCGCCCAGGCCAAGCTGCCGCGCGACCAGCAAGGACCGTGCGAAGAGGTCGACCCGATCGATGCGGCCATCGCCATTACCAGTAAAAAAGGCGTGCGAAAACTCCCGAGGGAAGTTGTCGATGACCCACGCCCCCTGCACGACCGGAAATCGGAGTACAACTATGGCCCCTTCAGTCCGTCCGCACTCAAACAGGTGGAGCAAGCGCTCAATCTGGGCAAAGAACCGGGAGACTGGCGCAAGCTGGAACGCGTGGCCCGCTACCCGCGCGGCGGCGACCTGCTGTACATCGATCCACTGGAAACCCCAAACCAGGCGCG
Source organism: Janthinobacterium sp. PSRC1-1 (assembly GCF_049897525.1). Classification (NCBI taxonomy): domain Bacteria; kingdom Pseudomonadati; phylum Pseudomonadota; class Betaproteobacteria; order Burkholderiales; family Oxalobacteraceae; genus Janthinobacterium; species Janthinobacterium sp. PSRC1-1. Next base: position 95,299 of record NZ_JAFCWK010000014.1, on the reverse strand, counting down.
CAAACGCTGGCAGAACGAGGTCAGCCCCAAATCCTTCCACGGCGCCATCATCGGCAACGCGGAAAACCACCGCAACGTAACGGCGTATGACGTGGCCATCGGTGGCGGCAAGGCCTCCAGCGATCCGAAGTTTTACCGGTATTTGTGTGCGGTGGCGGATTGGCGAATGCAACGAGATGCACTGATACCTCACCGGCCGTCTATTCGCAGATGGGAAGAGTTCCTGACGCAATTTGGTATCTATTGGGCATCTGAATCCACGCAACGCAGACAAATTGTCGAAGGTAATGCCCAATACTACAGTTCGGGAGTGCTACCGGCCTGGTTACCTGCCCTGCAAGCTGGCTTGCCCTCCACCGTCGTGTGTGAAACCGTAACGGGCAGACGCACCGAATCGGTCATCACGCCAGTCGTCCACAAAGCCAGCGATGACATCCCAAAATGAAAAACTTGCTTCCGCGCTTGACGTATCCGCTCGGTGCTGGCCTTGGTGCACTGGCACTGCTACTGCTTTGGGCTGCACTGAGCAATCACTCACCTTTCTTGCTGGAGGCAACGATGAGCAGCAAAATATGGAAGCACTTGCAATGGCTCTTGCTGATCCCACCCATCGTGGCGGCCGCATTGCTTGGCGCACGCTGGCTGCATTCGTCCAAGCCTCTGCCCATCGCACAGCCGCAAGTGCAACAAGCGGCGCCCAGCGAACAGGACAAGCGGGAATATGTGCTGGAAGTCATCGGTCTCGGCGTCACCCTGGACATGTATCGTCAGGGCAAGCTGTGGGAAGCCCTGCAGAAGGGAAACGCCTATGCCAGCATCCGCGAACAGGACAAGGAAAAATATCCATGGGATGCCATGGAAAGATCCGGGATGTCGGGGGGGCGCAGTGGTGATGCGCTGGAAAATGGCGCAAAGTACATCCCCATGTATTTTGGTGTGCCCGTGTTTAACGCAGAACCACCTATCTTTAATTCACGCATGCTGGACCGCCCCGATGCGCCGGTAATAGGTTTGGCCGCTGGCGCCGCCCCCTCCGGTCTGCACTGGCATCTGTTCATTGCCGGCCCGCGCCGCTTCAGCGAGCATCCGGACCGTATCCTGGAAGACGTGTTCGCCTTTTTTGACGCCAACCCCGACGTACCGTACATCGTGCTCAATTCCGAAGACAGCACGCCCACGCGCGATCTGTACCGGCCCATTGATTCGCCATCACTGGTCAAGGACGGCCGCTACATCCCCGAAATGCCCGACGCCTCCGCCCTGTTCGTGCTGGCGCGGCGCGAGCGCATCGACGCCGTGCGCAAGTTCGCCTATGACGATGCGCCACCCGAAGACAGCGTCGATGATTTGAATACCTACGGCGTGGCGCGGCGGCTGTATCTGGCATACGATCATCTGAAAGGAACCGTGCCGCAGGCACGCCTGGAAAGCGATCCGTCAGCCATTACGCAGCGCCCACCTTTAGTTGCCGAATGGCTCCCAATCGCCGCGCAATTCGCCCAGCGCTCCGATATCCGCGGCACGGGCACGTTCAGCATGGTCGACAGGCTCAAGCACAAGACTTATCAGCCACCGAAAGACTGGCAACCCACGCCCTGGTTTCCCCTGCCCTTCAACAAGGAGCAGCTGGCCCAGCTGGACCGCCTGCCGACCTTCGGCTTCATCCACCGGCCCACATTCGTCAGGATGGTCGACAAGGATGGCAAACTGCTCACGCGGCGCGACCAGCGCGAACACGCCTTGCAGGCGGGCTGGCAGCAAGCCTTGCGCAGCTTGCCGGAAGCCGAGCGTCCCGCCGCGCCGGCGCGCCTGGTCGCCGCCACCGGTGGCAATCAGGCCCAGCTGATTGCGCTGCACAAGACCTTGCTGAGCCATGCGGAAGATGGCGGCACGGAACTCGACAGCGGCAACACGGCGCAGTGGATAGACACGGACCAGCGCCTGGGCAACACGGGCGCGGCCACCCTGTTCGTGCAGATGGCCATCGGCGTGATGGGCAGTTACCGCGATGGCGGCGTCAGCGCGGTGGTGAATCTGCGCAATCCGGAGGAAGCGACTATCGTGCTGGTGAGTCCGCCATCGGACGAAAAACGCCGTACGCAAAAACACCCGCACGGCGGCGATGTGCTGCGGCATTACGCCACGCCGGCCATCGACCCGGCGAACTATCCATCGAACTGATTATTTTCCCTGTACGGCAAGCTGCGCCAGCGCATTCCCCCGCACCTGGAACGCCACCCTTGCCACCGTCTTGCCGGCAGCATCGACGAGCGCCAGCGCGTGCTTCCCCGGCACGGGGCGCCAGCTGATGCTCTCCGCTGCGCCGCCCATATCCTTGCCGTCGAGCACCCAGCGCAAGCCGTGGCTACCCTGCGCCTGGAAGAACACGCGCTGCAGGGCGGGCGGGATGTCGGGGTCGATGGCGAGGATGCTGTCCTCGGCCGGATACACGATGGCGGGCGGCTTCACGGTGTCGCCCAGCACGGCGATGACGGGGCTTTCCGTGCCTGCGATAAACCATTCGCGGCGCGGCGCTTCCAGCGCGGGCTGGTACGCCACCATCTGCTGCAGCACGCCCGGTGGCGCTTTCGGCGCGTGGCTGGGCACGTTCTTGTGCAGATAATCCATGACGTCGCGCCACACGGGCGCGGCGCCCGTCACGCCCGACACGTCCCACATGGGCTTGCCGTCGAAATTGCCCACCCACACGCCTACCGTGTAGCGCGCCGAATAGCCCATGCACCAGTTGTCGCGCATGTCCTTGCTCGTGCCCGTCTTGACAGCGCTCCAGAAATTCGTCCCCAGCTCGTTGCGCAAACCAAAGGTCATGCTGCGCGCGGCGCGGTCGGCCAGGATGTCGCCAACGATGAAGGCGGCGCCCGCTTCCATCACGCGGCGCCTGTCCTTGCCCGCCTGCCCCGGCTGCAGGCTGGCGGTGCTGTAGAGCCCGTCATTGGCCAGCGCGCGGTAGGCGTTGGCCAGTTCCAGCAGGGTCACTTCGGACGAGCCCAGCGCCAGCGAGGGGCCGTAGTATTCGGCCGGTTCCGTCAGGCTCGACAGGCCCACGTCCTTCAGGCGGTTGTAAAAGCCGTCCTGCCCCGTCAGCAGCACCGTGCGCACGGCGGGAATGTTGAGCGAGCTGGCCAGGCTGGTGCGGGCGCTGACGTAGCCCTTGAAATTGCGGTCGTAGTTTTGCGGCGCATACATGCCCGACGCCGTGGCGACGTCGAGCGGCGAGTCGTCCATGACGGAGGCGGCCGTCATCAGCCGGCGCTCGATGGCCAGTTCATATAAAAACGGTTTCAGGGTGGAACCGGCCTGGCGCAGGGCCGCCACGCCATCGACGTGGCTACCGCCCGCGTTGCCGACGTAGGCAAGGACTTCTCCGCTGCGGTTGTCGAGCACGATGATGGAGCCATCGTTGACATTGCGTTCGCGCAAGGAGGCCAGTTGCTGGCGCAGATTTTCCTGCGCGAAACGCTGCAGGGGACCATCGAGTGTGCTACGCACGGCGGCGCCCGATTGCTTGAGCAGCTGCTGCGCCACCTGCGGCGCCGGCGCGAGGTCGGCGTACAGGGCCGTGCGCTGCAGGGCCGTCTGCACGCGCTGGCCGATCAGCTGGCAACTGCTGTCCATGCGCCATTCCTTCGCCAGCGCGCAGGCGCGGCGCGTGACGGTGGCCGGCGGCGCATTTGGCGCGCGCACCAGGCTGGCCAAAATGATGCCATCGGTCTGGTTCAGGCCGGACGGCGCCTTGCCGAACAGGCTGTGCGAGGCGGAGGCGATGCCTTGCAGCTCGCCGCGGAACGACACGAGGTTCAAGTACGCTTCAAAAATCTGCGCCTTGCTCCAGCTATCCTCGATGGCCTGGGCGGCACGCATCTGGTCCCATTTCTGGCGCAGGCTGCGTCCACCCGCTTGAGCCTGCAAGTCCGCATCGAGCTGGCCCGCCAGCTGCATGGTGATGGTCGAGGCGCCCCGGGGCTTTTTCGAAAACAGATTGTCCCAGGCGGCCGTGGCCAGCGCGGACACATCCACGCCGCCATGGCGCATGAAGCGCTGGTCTTCCGCCAGCAGCACGGCTTGCTGCACGGCGGGAGAAATATCGACCAGCGGCACCCACGGCAAGCGCCGCACCTTCATGTCCACGCGTAACGATTGCAGCGGCGCGCCGCTGCGGTCCAGCAATTGCGCTTCCGAACTGCGGTAGGCGGCCTGCACCTGGCCCGGCGTCAATATCGCTTCAGCGACGGCCGGGCCAGCCAGCAGGCAGCCCATCATCAATGCCAGACGTCTCACTGCCCCACCTTCACATTCGCGTTCGGCGACTCGCCAAACATTTCGGGCGAATACATGGCTTCGATGCGCGTGGCCGGCAGGCTGAAATCCCCGGCATTGTTCAGGCGCACCGTGTATTCCACGCTCCAGTTACCCTTCGGCACAAAGGCGTAGTAGGCGCGGAAGGCGTCGAAAGCCCGCTCCTCGAACGTGGGCCAGACCCAGCCCGTGGATTTTTCACCGGCCGTCAGCAGCTGCGAATCGCGGCCCAGGCCATTGCCCAGCACCGTGGCGCTGGCGGGGATCGGATCGTCGACCACCACCCAGCTCATGTCCGCCTGCGCCGACAAATCCAGGCGCACGCGGTAGACATCGCCGCGCGACCAGTGGCCAGTGGTTTTCTGTTCCACTGGTGTAATGGTTTTCTTGATCGTGTAGCCGCTGGAGACGGGCGCCGTGAGCGGGATGGCCGCCAGGCTTTGCACGGTGGCCCACGGTTTACCGGTGCCGCTGTGCGCCAGGCCCAGCGTGTCCGTGCCCTTCGGCCACGCCTGCAGCACGGGTCCGACTTTCGCCGCGCCATTCCACACGAGCGCTTGCGTATCGCCGCCCAGCTTGACGGCGCTGGCGCCCGTCACTGGCGTGGACTCGAACTTGGCCGAGAATTTACTGATGGCCAAGGTGCCCCAGGCGTTGGCCACCGTGGTATCCCAGCGGCCCTTCTTCTGGCGGCCCATGCTGCCGCGCACCAGGCGGCCAATGTCGTCCTTCCACGCCGGGTCGTCCATCACGGCCAGCAGCAATCGGTTGGCGTTGACGTCGCCGGACACCATCAGCCACCACCAGTTATCCTTGCGCTCGGTGGAAAAGCCCATGGTCGTGCCCTGGAAATTCAAACGGCTGCGCAGGATCTGCTGCGCCTCGGCCTGCAGCGCATCGCGGCGCGCCAGGCTTGGCGTGCGTTGCAGCAACAAGCTCCAGTCGATGACGGCGGACGTGGGCCACAGGTTCGGACTGATGCTGATGCTTTCCAGTGCGTCGGGCGGCACCTTGCCGGAACGCGACAGCGCTTCCAGCGCAGCGAGTTTACGCACGGCCAGGTCGGTCGTGGCCAGCGCGGAATGGCGCACGATCTTGCCCTGCACGAAGGCCGTCAAGGCTGCTTCCATGCGGTTTTTCGTCTGTTCGGGAATCGCGTAGCCCGCCTCTTTCGTGGCCGACAACACGTACGCCGTCAGGCTGTCGCTGCCCTGCTCCATGATGGGGAAGTATTTCAGCAGGCCATCGCTATCCAGATAAGCGGGCAAGCTGGCGGCCAGCTTGTTCCACGCCTCCTGGTCTTGCAGGGCGATGGCCTTCGAGGTGTTTTGCTCGAAGCAGGTGTACGGATACGCCGCCATGTACTCGCGCACGCCGGGCAGCTCGCCGCCGAGCCTGGCGACAAAGCTGGTCTGGATGCCGCCCCGGCCCGGCAAGGCGCCGGACGGCATCTGCACCGACATATTGACGGGCTTGTCGATCTGCAGCAAGGTAGCCTGATACGTGCGCACGGGCGTGGCCTGGCCCACCTTTTGCGTGATTTTCAATTTATCCGTGTGATTCCCCGCCTTCGCGCTGATCTCCCACACAATCTGTTGGGCACCGAGCGGCACCTGGTAATCCCAGCCCACTTCGCGCGCTTCGCCTGCCGCCAACGTCAAACTCTGGCGCGGCAAGGCCTTGCCGGCCGCGCTGGCGTTGAGGTCCACGTTCAAGGATGCTGCCGACGTGTTGCGCACCGTAAATCCGGCGCGCAGCTGGTCGCCTTCGCGCACCAGGGTCGGCAAGCCCGACAGCAAGATCAAGTCTTGCGAGCTGCGGATGTCCGTGCTGCCCGTGCCGAACAATTGCTTGCCCGCGCTGGCAATCGCAACGATGCGAAACGCCGTCAAGGAATCGTTGAGCGGCACTTGCACCGTGGCCTCGCCCTTGGCGTCGAGCTTGACGGTGCCCTTCCAGAACAGCAAGGTGTCGAACAGTTCGCGGCTGGCGCCCTTGCCGCCGCCACCGCCGGCCGGGAAGGCCTTGCGGCCGAAGTGGCGCTTGCCGATCACCTGCATCTGCGCCGTCGCCGTTTCCACCTGCAGGCTGCGCTGCGCCATCATGGTGTCGAGCAGCTTCCAGCTATCGTTGGGCATCAGTTCCAGCAGCCCCGTGTCGACGGCCGCCAGCGCCACTTCGGCGCCCGCCGGCAGCGGCTTGCCATCGGCGCGGCGCACGCGCACCGATACCTCCGCCTTGTCGCGCGTTTTATACACTTCCTTGTCGGACACCACCATGACGTTCAGCTCATGCGCCTGCCACCCCACGTTCAGCGGTGCGATACCCATCTTGTAGGCCGGCTTGCCCAGGTCGACCAGGGCCGTCGGCTGCACGCCATCGACACGCCCGCGCACGACAAACACGGACACATACACATTCGGCGCGTAACTCGCTTTGACAGGGATATTGACCACCGGTTCCCGGCCATTGAGCTCGCGCACATAGGTGTCGAGGATGCCTTCGCGCTCGACCGTGATCAGGGCCGTGCCCGAGCGGAACGGCATGCGCACCTGCAAGCTTGCTTCCTGGCCCGGTTCATAGCGTTTCTTTTCCGGCAGCACGTCGATGCGGTCGTTGTCGCTGGCGTTGAACCACCAGTCGCCGCTGCCGGCCACCCAGGTGTCGCGGTTGGCGACGGCCGCGTTGCCAGCTGCATCCTGCGTGCGCGCGCGCAGGATCAGATTGCCGCTGGCGGGCGCCTTCACGTCGCACATCAACAGGCCCTTGTTGTCCGTCTTGCCCGAACACGCCTGCCCCAGCTTGACGACTTCGCTGCTGTTTTCATACGCATAGAAGCCGCCGATCAGGCGGCGGCGGTGCGAATAGCTGTTGCGCTGGAAGAAATCGACGGCAACCGGGGCGTTCGCCACGGGCTTGCCATTGGTACCGAGCACGGCCACCGTAAACTTGAAGGCATCCTTGCTCAAGGCCCAGGCGTCGGGCTTGATGCCGATCACATAGTTGGAGGGCCACAGCGGCACGCGCGTGGCCACCGAGGCCGTCTCGCCATTTGCATCCTGGAACGCCATTTCCGCCACCAGGTCGCGCGGCGTGGACAGCTGCGGCAACTGGTCGATGACGATGCGTGCGCCGCCCGCCTTGTCGAGGGTCAAGCTTTGCGTGCGCGCGGCAGCTGCGCCGGCGCCGACACGTCCGCCATGGCCTTCGTCCTGCCATTCGCCCTCATCGTCGTCGTAGCCCGTGCCCTGTTTCACCAGGCCTTCCTTCACGTCGCCATTGCTGAAGCTATAGTCGGGATAGTCGGCAAACGTGACGCTCTTGTCTTGCAGCACCGTGCGCAGCTTGACGGGCGCGTTGGTGGCGGCGCCGCCGGCCAGGTAGGTGATCTGCGCATCGAGGGCCAGCTGCTTCGCCTGCACGGCGGGCGCCTTTGGCCCCTGCAGCACGGCTTTCATGGTCGGCACGCGGAACGCTTCCACGCGGAAACTGCCGGACGGGCGGCCCGCCATCGTCACGCTGTACTCGCCCTGCTTGGCGTCGGCGGGGATGACCCAGTCGCTTTCCGCCGTGCCGCCGGCCGACCAGCGCAGGGGCAGCTGATAGTTCTGGTCGCTGCCCTGGTGCGTGATGACGACGGAGGTGGCGCTGCCGGGGCCGTTGTTCTTGTCGACCAGGCTCATGCCCTCGGCCGTGTGCTTGCGAATAAAATGCTTCATGTGCACGGTTTCGCCGGCACGCAGCAGGGTGCGGTCGAATACCGTGGCCAGCAAGGTGTTGTCGGCGCGCGTGTCGTCCGTAGGTAAATTGAAACGCCAGGCTTCGATGCCGCCCACCCAGTCCGACAGGGTAAACGTCATGTCGCCGCCGCTGCGCGCACTGATAAAGTAGCCGCCATTGTTCTTGCAACTGGATGCAGCCAGCTCGCCCGGGATGTGCGCCACGCCGTCCGCGCCCGTGGCGCCTTGCCACAGCAGCTTGCCGGCGCAGTCGCGCACAGCCACTTGCGCTTTCGCAACTGGCGCGCCCTTGTCCAGGGTCGTCACCCACACGAGCGACGATTGCGCGCCATGCTTGAAGTGGGCCGCCAGATTCGTCACCAGCGCGGCCGTGCGGATGTAGGCCGTGCTCGGTTTGCCCAGCAGCACCTTGCCGAGGATGGGGCTGGCCAGCTCGACCACATAAAAGCCCGGTTTTTGCAAAGGAATACCGATCACTTCAAAGGTTTTTTTGCCATCGGGACGGGGCAGGCTGATGGGACGCGTACCGGATGCATCGGCCAGCACGGATTTGCTCATGTTGCCCGCATACTGGGCGTACGGTTGCCAGTATTCGCCGCCGTCGCCATTGCCGGCCAGGCGCTGCATCCACTCGATGATGAACTTGTCGTCATTGTCGGGCACGCGCAAGGTGGCGCCCGTGGCGGCAGCCGATGGCTGAGCAACTTCCTTGCCCGACAGCACAGGCTCGATATTGCGCACCGTCACGGGCAGCAAGCCGTCGCCCTTCGCTTCGATGATGCCGAACGGGGCCGGGAACTTCAGCAGCGGCGGCTGTTCACCCGTGCGCACCGTCATGGGAAAGCGCGCGTGGTTGAGCAAGGCGCGGCCCGCGTCGTCGGTCAGCTTCGGCGGCAGGTTCAGCACGAAACTGGCTTGCACGGGAAAGGGACCGTTGAAGGTGGCGCCATACAGGAATTCCGCCTTTTCTTCGTCTTTTGAAATCGTCGGCGCATACGTCTTGCCGCCACCCTTCAGGGTCATGGCGCGCACCTGCGCCGCGCTCACGGGCGCGGAAAACTGCACGCGCATGGGCAGGAAGGGGATGCACTGCTCCTTCGGGTTGCTGCGCTCGCAGCTGAATTTGGCCGTGAAATCGGGCCGCGTCTTGAACTGCAGGGTTTGCGCCTTGTCCGTGGCGATGCCGCTGGCGCTGGCGATGCCCTCGCCCCACACGAGCGACACCTTGGCGTTGGCGGGGAAGCTGCGTTTGCATTGCAGCACGGTGACGGGCAGCGGCGGCGCGCCCTTGCTGGCGACGGGCATGCCCACTTTCCAGACCGTACCCCGCTTCTTGAAGTAGACAGTCAGGTAGCGGTCGAGGAAGCTCTTGCGCAAAGTTAATACCTGCTCCAGTTCCTTGCCTTTGAGCAGACGTACGGGAATCTTTTCATTGATGCCATCGGCGCGGCAATACGCGTTCGCGGCCACGCTGGCCTCGTTCGGCGCAGCGTCCAGGCCCAGCACGAAGATCTGGTTTTCATCGATATAGGGCTGGCCGTCATACGGCACGGCCTCGACGATGGCCGGGCCGCCCGTGGAAAAGCGGTACGACGCCGTCCCCTGCAAAGGCTTGCCGGCCAGATCCTTCAGCCCCGGCTTCAAGCTAAAACTGCAGGCCACGCCGGCCGGCAAGTCGCGCTCGAAATCATAATTCCAGTTGCGCTCGTCGGCCCAGCGCCCCGCGCCCGCCACCACGGCAGGCTCGGCCTTGCCGCAATCGATGGCGAACGGCGCGGGCAAGCCCATGTCGCCGAACGGCACCATCGGGGTGGCGAACTGGGCCCGCACCTGGCGCACGGCCTTGACCGTGCCGCTCGGTGAAAACAGGGACACGCCGCTATCGGCCCAGGCCGGCATAGCCAGGCCCAGCGACAGCGACAGACATAGCCGGCCCAGCTTGCCAGACAGCGGGGAAGAAACAACACGGGACAGGTCAGGCACGGGTGACTCCTTGATGAAAAGTGGCGGAGCTGGCTGCGGCGCGCAAAAGTTGCCTTGAGGAAGCAACACAAGGCAAGCGAACGCGGCAGGAATACAACATCAATGTAATATTAGTTATCAAGCTCATCATTGTTGCTAATATACAGTGGCATGCCAGTAACAAGTCGTACGATTGCCTCGTGTCGCGGCGCCCGGAAGTGGCCGTGATTGCAAAACTTTCCCGAGGCGAATTAGTTTTTTTCAACAGCAAAGTATTTGTCGTGAATCTGCAACACCATTGATATACCACAATGCTTTGTGCGCTAACGCACGGACGTTGCGAACCTGCCATCGTATTCTCTACTCCAACAGCAGTGCATTTATCGCAAGATAGCGCACCTGGAATGGTTGTCTATCTCTAGCAATAGCATGTCTGGCAGTTGTCGCATTGATGCAGCAGAGAAAATCTCTTATCAACGTTGGGAGTTACTTGTGAATAATCTAAAAAAAATCGCCGTTGCCGCCGCAGTACTGTGCTCCGCCCTCGGCGCACAGGCCCAGGAAATCAATCCCTCCTGGTACATTCAACCTAGCATCAACGCACTCAAGCCAGATTCCGATTTTTCCACGGATAAAACCGGCTATGGCGCAGGCTTGCGTTTCGGCAAACCTGTTTCCCCGGACTGGGATATCCAGCTGGGCACCACGTACGCCCGCTCCAAGGATGGCGGTCAGCGCTACCAGCAAAATACGCTGGGCGTAGACGGCCTGTACATGTTCTCGCGTAAAGCCTTCCGTCCCTTCCTGCTGGTCGGTGCCGGCATGCAGCGCGACAAGGACACCAGCTTCGCCTTCGGTGAACGCACGAAGAGTTCGCCGTACGCCAGCGTGGGCCTGGGCTTCCAGTCCAGCATCACCGATCAATTGTCCCTCCAGGCTGACGTACGCAATGTGCACGGTTTCCTGCGCGGCAATACCTTCGACCCAAGCAGCAAGTCGAACAACTACTACGTCACTGTGGGCCTGAACTTCGCGTTCGACAAACCACCTGCACCGCCGCCACCACCGCCACCGCCGCCGCCAGTGCGCGAAGAAGTCATCGTGGTCGTGCCGCCACCACCACCGCCACCGCCGCCACGCTTTGAAAAAGTGACGATGGCGGCAACGGAACTGTTCGCGTTCGACAGCGCCAAGCTGGGCCCGACACAGACCAAGCTCGACGAAATCGCCCGCGTGCTGAACGCGGCGCCAGACGTCAACAACGTCGTCATCAGCGGTTATGCCGACCGCATCGGCTCGCCCAAGTACAACCTGAAACTGTCGCAGCAGCGCGCTGATGCAGTCAAGGAATACCTGGTCGCCCACGGTGTCGCCGCCAACCGTCTGACGGCTGAAGGCAAGGGTTCAACCAATCCGGTCGTGGAGTGCAACAACAAGAAACGTGCCGACCTGATCAAGTGCCTGGAACCTAACCGCCGCGTTGAAGTGGAACAGATCACCATCGAACGCCGCGTGCAGTAAGCTAACAGTGGTACGCCACTTGTGAATAAAAAAAGGGGCTCGCGCCCCTTTTTTGCATTGAAAGCCAGCATGAATTTTTCTACCCGTTATCCCAGACTGGCCGGCCTGGCGCCGTTCGGCAAGCAGATGCGCAGTGTCATCGTCTGTTCCGTCACCGAATGGCTGGAACACCGCGCCTCAAGCAAGGGTGCCGCCCTCGCCTACTACACCCTGTTTTCCATCGCCCCCATCCTCGTGCTGGTGATTGCCATCGCCGGCTTTTTCTATGGTCCGGCCGCCGCGCGCGGTGAACTGATGGGGCAACTGCAAGGTTTGCTGGGCACGCAAGGCGCCGAAGCCATCCAGCTGGTGCTGGCCGGCGCGAAGAACCACGATCAGGGGCGCATCGCCACCCTCATTGCCAGCGCCCTGCTGCTGTTTGGCGCCACCAGCGTATTTGCCGAACTGAAAGCCAGTCTCGATGAAATCTGGCAAGTACCACCACTGAAGGAAGCGGGCGCCTGGGACATGCTGCGCACGCGTTTGCTGTCCTTCGGCCTGGTGCTGGTACTGGCCTTCCTGCTGATGGTGTCGCTGGTGGTCAACGCCGCCATGGCCATTCTGGCCAACTTCTGGGAAGGCGTGTGGAAAGACACGGCCGTGCTGTTTACCATTTTGTCGAACCTGATCGGCTTTGCCGTCATCGCTAGCCTGTTCGCCGTCATCTATAAAATGCTGCCGCGCGTGCGCCTGTCCTGGCGCGACGTGCTGATCGGCGCCATCGGCACGGCCTTCATGTTTTCCCTGGGAAAATATGCGATTGGCGTGTATATCGGCAATAGCGGCGTGGCCAGCAGCTATGGCGCGGCCGGTTCGCTGGTGGCGCTGCTGCTGTGGGTGTATTACTCCGCGCAAATCTTCTTCCTGGGCGCCGAGTTCACGCGCCAGTTCGCCCTGCAGCTGGGCAGCATGCGCGATATGCCGAAGACGGAAGACGGCGACGTGCAAGTCAAGATATTGAAACGTCACCAGTCCTGATTCTCCGCAGCACACGCAACAACGGCGCCCGCGGGCGCCGTTTTTCTTGAGTTACCGCAAACTATTCGCCCAGCAGCTCGGCCACCGCTTCCATGCCTTGCACGCGCTCGGCCACCACCTTCACGATGACGATGATGGGCACGCCCAGCAGCAAGCCCCAGACGCCCCACAGCCAGCCCCAGAACAGCAGGCTGATGAACACGGCCGTAGGATTCATGCGGGCGATGCGCCCCGTCATCCAGGTGGTGACAAAGGTACCCACCAGGGTGGCGATGGCCATCGACGTGCCCGTCACCAGCAAGACCATTTCCAGTGATTCGAACTGCAAAAAGGCCACCAGCCCCGTGGCGATGGTGATGAGCAAGGGGCCGAAATACGGCATGATGTGCAGCAAGCCGGCCACGATGGCCCAGGCGCCCGCGTTTTCCAGGCCAATCACGCGCAGGGCGATCCACATCATGACGGCCAGCAAGCCATTCGTGACGAGCAGCATGAACATATAGTTCTGGATCGAGGTATTGATGTCTTCCAGGATGTGCACGGTGACCTTCTTGCGGCTCAGCGACGGTCCGGTCAGCTTGACGAGCTTGCGCTTGAAGGTATTGCCCGACAGCAGCAGGAAAAACACGAGGAAGATGACCATGGCGGCCTGGCTGAGGAAACCGACCAGGCCCAGCGAGCCGGCCCAGACCCAGTCCATGATCTTGAAGTTGGGCGCGTCCGGCGCGGTGACGGCGCGGCGGACGTTGCGGCGCGCCTCGGCGCCAGCGGCCACTTGCTCGATGGCATTGGCCACGGCTTGCATCTTCTGGAAGGTGCTGTTCTTGCCACCCGTGTTCTCGGCGATCAGCCGCGACATTTTCTGTGTGGCGGCCGGCAACTCTTCCACGATGGATTCAAATTCGCCCTGCACGCGCTCGATCACGACGAAGGAGCCGAACAGGATCAGGGCCGTGACAGCCGTGGCGGCGATGGCGCGCGGCAGGCGCAGCTTTTCCAGCCAGGCGACAACGGGATTGAGGGTATAGGCAATGAAAATGCCGAAAAGGACAGGAATGAGGAATTTCTGTGCCCACTGCAGCGCATAGATGAAGCTGACGGTGGCGATGATGCCCAGGGCAAGGCCGCGCGCATTGACATGCAGCGGCAGACGCAAGGATGCGTCCAGGTGCTCCCCGGGCATGCCGGGAGGTGGCCCGGCAGGCTCGGTGGAGGCAGCCGCCACCGGCTCGGGCGGGGTATCTGTAGGCTGGATATGCATGCGATTCCCGCGACGGTCGGTGGAGGGCCACAGAACCAGCCGTGGGGCTGGCCGCTGCGGCAGGTCAGGCTATTACTTGACGCGGATGTCGTTTTTCACCGACTTCACGCCCTTCACGCCACGGGCGATTTCGCCCGCTTTGGCGGCATCGGCTGGCTGGGCAACGAAGCCGCTCAGCTGAACCACGCCCTTGAAGGTTTCAACGTTGATTTCCGTCGATTTCAGGGTAGGCTCATTGAAGATGCTGGCTTTCACTTTGGTGGTGATGGCCGCGTCGTCGATGTACTCGCCCGTGCCTTCTTTGGTTGGGGTCGAAGCGCAACCTGCAACGGCGAACAGGGAAGCGATGAACAGGCCAGTAGCGATAGATTTAGTGAATTTCATGGTTTTTTCCTTAGGAGTGGTCAATCAATGTGCTCACAATGAGCTTCTTATACCAGTGTGGTGACTGCGCGCCGGATGGCGTTCAGTAGCCAAACTGGGTTTTTGCAGCCTTGATACAGTCATCCTTGGCTGCGCCGGCCAATGCATCGCATTTTTCTGTCGCGACCTTGTACTCGGCTTTTCTTTTTGCTTCACGCGCATCGCTGCGCGCTTCGATGACCTTCTTGTCCGCCTTGGCGTCGGCCAGGGCCGCCACCTTGGTGGACTTGGCCAGCTTGACGCAGACATCCTTGTCGTTGCCTGTCAGCGCATTGCAGCGCGCCAGGTCGACGTCGTAGTTGGCATCGGCAATCTTGATGCGCGCCTTGGTATAGGCACGCAGGGTATTCGTATATTGCGCCTGGGCCACCGCTTCATCGTAGGCACGCACGGCCTTCGCTTCGGCGATGCAGACATCCTTCGGGTTGCCCGTGATTTTTTCGCACTCGGCATGCGCCAGCTTGTAATTCAGGCCCGCCTGCTCATTGGCTGCCTTGTAGGCAGCTTTCGCTTCCGGCGTGGCGGCCACTGCCTGGCCGCCCCAGGCGGCGCATGCCAGGCTGACGACGATGGCGGTGAAGAGCTTATTCTTGTTCATGTTGTATTTCTCCCTGGTGGCACCAAGCATGTCTGCTTGGCATGACTACCGTTTTACGTGGATAGTCGCCACTCTTCTGTACGCTGCCGTACACAAGTAATTTATTTTGAAAGCAGAAGGCAAACAGGGAGAAATAACAACGTTTTACTGGATCGCTCCAAGCCACAATGCCAGTTCGACCGCAAATAAGTGCGTGCGGCAGCGTACAGACCGGGGACAGGGGCCTGACTAAGATGGCACTACACCTTCACCTCGTCAGGAGAATAAAATGAAAACCAACGCCACCTTGGCTGCACTGATGCTCGCCGCCACCGCCGTACTGAGCGGTTGCGCCACCGGCCCTTCCCAGTCACAACAATATTACCCGGCCAACCAGCCTGAGTCCGCCATGTACGGCACCGTCGACTCCATCCAGATCGTGCAGGGCGGCGGCCAAACCAGCGGCGCCGGCGCCGTGGTCGGCGGCATCGCCGGCGCCCTGCTGGGCAATACCATCGGTTCGGGCGGCGGACGCACGGCCGCCACCGTGGCGGGCGCCGTCGCCGGCGGCGTGGTCGGCAACCAGGTGGAAGGCCGCAGGCAGCAAGCGCAGGCTTACCAGATCAGCGTGCGCCTCGACAACGGCGAATACCGCACCGTGGTGCAGGACAACGCGAATGACTTGCGTCCGGGCAACCGCGTGCGCGTCGTTGACGGCCGCGTCTACCGCTATTAATTTTCGGCGGAGCTTGCCAGCAAGCGTCCGCCATCCCGCATCCGTCGTACCATAACAAGGAGTTGCCATGGGCACCATCATTCTGATCATCTTGATCCTCGCCCTGGTCGGCGTCCTGCCTACCTGGCCGCATAGCCGCAACTGGGGTTACGGCCCCAGCGGCATCGCCGGCCTGGTCGTCGTGATACTGATCCTGCTATTACTGACAGGCAGGTTGTAAAAAAAGGCGCTTCGGCGCCTTTCTTATTTCAAGGAGGAAATATCATGACTATCCACAACACACTGTTGGCCACCCTGTTCGCCTGCAGTCTGGCGCCACTGGCACTGGCCCAGACGGCCGCGCCGCAGCCGGGCGACCCGCAACGCTGGTACCAGGAAGACAGCACGGCGCAAGCCCAGCTGCGCACCTTGCGCAAGGAAATCGCCGCCGCCCTGGCCGAGGCCAAAAAAGCCTGCCGTTCGGAACCGTCCGCCGCGCGCGCCAGCTGCCTGAAGGATGCGCAAGATACTTACCGACAAGACATGGCGAACGCGGAAAAACTGCGCGAGGCAGCCCATCCGCAGTGATGCGCATGTGATGTCGACGCGGCCGGATCAGGCCGCGTCGCGCTCGTAGGGCGGCAGTTCGTGCACCACGAGCGGCGTGTCTTCCGTGACAAAGGCGAGCCAGCCGGCCGCCTTGATCGCGCGCAAGCCGTCCTGGTAGCCCTGCTCCCAGCGCCACTCGATGGAGCCCTTGGAGAAATTGATATCCTTGGCCGCCATGTGCCAGTCGCGCCCCGCGTACGGCAGGCGCACGATGTGCATGGTGCTGTCGCAGCCCAGCGCCACCAGCTCTTCGGTCTGCTGGCGGTTGTGCGCCGTATCGGGCAGCTTGGCATACAGTTCGCGCAATTTGCGCTGCAAGGTGTGCGTATTGACATAGTCGGCGATATGCCGCTTCGAGCGCGACGCGAAGGTGACGTCCTTCTGCCGCGTCTGCACTTCGTCCAGGGTGGTCGGCTCCGGCCCTTCCGAGCTCCACAGGTCGACCATGAAGACCAGCGTGTCGACGTGGGGCGTGTCGTCGAGCACGGTTTCCAGCGGCGTGTTCGAATACAGGCCGCCATCCCAATACAAATCACCGTCGACGCGCACGCCGGCAAAGCCCGGCGGCAAGGCGCCGCTGGCGCGGATATGCTCGGCCGTCAGCGGCTGATGCTGGCTGTCGAAACTGGTGAGGCTGCCGCATTTGACGCGCAGCGCGTTGACCGTCAGGCGCATGCCGCCCGGCTGGTTCAGGTGATCGAAATCGACCAGTTCATCGAGGGTGCTGGCCAGCTCGCTGGTGTCATAAAAACTCGCCTCTTCCGGCTTGACGGCGATTCCTGCCGGGAACAGGCTGAAGGCACGCGGCTTGAAGAAGCCGGGCACGCCGCGCAGCACCGTATCGAGCGTGGCCAGCCAGATGTTCGAGCGGCGCTGCTGGTCGGACACCAGGTTCATGTCGATGCTGTCGCGGTGCGCGACGCGCTGCCAGAACTGTTTCAGGCGCACCAGCCTGTCCTCGTGCTTGTTGCCGGCCAATATGGCGGCATTGATGGCGCCGATCGAGGTACCCACCACCCAGTCGGGCGCCAGGCCATGTTCGTGCAGCGCATGGTAGACGCCGGCCTGGTAGGCGCCCAGCGCACCGCCGCCCTGCAGTACCAGCACGATGCGCAGGCGCGAGGGATTTAACTGATTGATCGGTGTCTTCGCATTCGTCATCAAGATGGCCCCCTGTGCACCGCGCGGCATGCGGCGGGTATCATTGTAAGGGATTGCTTCAGTGCGCGTCGGACCTTGGGTACGGGCAAAAAAAACGCCGTCGATGACGGCGTTTGCATGCAACACGGCTGGCGTTCAGCGCTTGCGGCGCAGCCAGCTGGCGGCAACGGCGGCCACGGCCAGGAGGACCAGGGCCGGCTTGACCAGCTTCTTGCGTCCGATGAACGATAGCGCCGTCAGCACGTAGGGCATGGCGCCTTGCAAACGCATGCCGCCCGGCGCCAGCAAGGACTCGACGCGGTGGCCGGCAAAGCCGACCGCCGTCTCGACCACACCCTGCAACAGCGATTCGGGACGCAAGGCATAACCCACGTTGGCGCGCGCATGCACGATGCCGACGCGGTACATTTCGCCCTGGGCGATCAGCAGGCGCTTGCGGGCGGCTTGCGCCACCAGTTTGTCGTTTTCCGACATGAATTCTCCTCGTAAGGCAGGCTGGACATGGCGGGCCCCGTGCCGGCACCAGTCCGGATGGTTCCCGCCAGCAGCTTACATCAGCATGTCGCGGTCGGCCTTCAATTCCGCCATGGTGGCGGGCATGGACAACTTTCCTTGACGCAGCATGGCGCGCGCATACATGACCAGCGCGATGGCCAGCAGTACGAACACGACCGTCATGATCGCCAGGATCTTCCAGCCCAGGCTATCCCAGGCCAGGAAGACGACCAGCACGCTGCCGTAAGCGATGGCGAACAAGCCCGCCACCGTCGCCAGCGCGAAAATGACCACCAGCTGCAGCATGTGATTGCGCACTTCCGACAGTTCGATGGTGGCCAGTTCCAGCCGCGACAACATCAGTCCGACGGCGTTCTTGGCCAGGCCGGCGACCGAGCCGATCAATCCCGGCCCCTGGTGAGACGAAGCAGACTTGTCCATATCGCTCCTGACAGTGGATTACTTGCGGCCCAGGATGAAGCCGACCAGCACGCCGACGCCAGCGGCGACGGCCACCGTGCGCCATGGGTTTTCCTTGACATAACCATCCGCCTGGGAGGCGAGTTGCTTGGTAGCAACGATGGCCGATGCTTGCGCTTCGTGCGCCTTGGCCAGCGCGGCGTCCAGGGTTTTCATGCCCTTGACGCGCACTTCATCGGCTTTTTCGCCGGTCAGGGCGGCAGCGGCGCTGAACAGGGCTTGCGCATCCTTGACCAGGGTTTTGACATCGTTATTAACGGTGGTGATATTGTTTTCCAACATGGTTTAGCTCCTTAGCTGTGGATGAATGTAGTTACTATACCTACTTTACTCAAAAACACTATTCCATTAGATCGCGCATATCATCGGCGTGCTCTTCCTCGACAGCCATGATCTTGATCAACAAATGGCGTGTGGTCGGGTCTTTGTCGCCAATTTTCACGATCATCTGGCGATACGACTCGATCGCCACGCGTTCCGCGATCAGATTCGCACGCACCATGCTTTGCACGTCTTCGGAGTCATCATACTCGGCATGGCTACGCGCTAGCAATGTTGCCGGATTAAAATCTGGCTTGCCATTCAATTGCACGATGCGTTCGGCCAGCCAGTCGGCGTGTTCCTGCTCCTGCTGCGCATGCTCCAGGAACTCGGCCTTGATGCCGCCGTTGTCGCGTCCGCTCACGGTGTAGTAATGGCGTTTATAGCGCGCAATACACACCAGTTCGGTGGCCAGCGCCCCATTCAGCAGGGTGATCAACTCCTGGCGATCGGCCTGGTAACCGGCCGTCACGGCGCCGTCGTCCAGGTTGCTGGCGGCCGCGCGGATGGCCGCCGTGTCGATGCCAGCTGGAATCTCAACAGATGTTTGGGTCATGATGTTTCCTTTCAAGTCTTGCATGGGTATCCACCGGCCAAGTGGCGGCCGGTGCTGCCTTTCTACTGCCGCGGCTTAACGGCGGGCGGGAATGGCCGTGTTATCTTCGGACAGGACGATTTCCACCCGGCGATTCAGCTGGCGATTCGACGCCGTATCGTTGCCGGCGGCCGGATAGGCGGCGCCGTAGCCTTTCGTGGCGATGCGGTCGCGGCTGATGCCTTGCTCCAGCAATGCATTGCGCACCGATTCGGCGCGGCGTTGCGACAGTTGCAGGTTATGCGCGGAGCCGCCCGTGCTATCCGTAAAGCCTTCGATCAGCACGGTGCGCTGCGGGTTGTTTTTCAGTACGTCGGCCAGCTTGCGCGCCGTATTCGTGCCATCGGCCGTCAGGTTTGCCTTGTCCGTGCCAAACAGCACGTCACCCAGGGTGATGACCATGCCGCGTTCGGTTTTCTTGGCGGCCAGGTCGGCCAGCTGCGCTTCGAGTCCGGCGGCGCGGGCTTGCGCATCGCGGGCCGACGCTTGAGCCGCTTGCGCCTGGGCCTTGGCCGCTTCCGCATCCGCTTGCGCCGACTGAGCGCGGGCCGTGGCCTGGTCAGCCTGCTGCGTGCGTGCATCGAGGCGCAACTGGTCGCGCTGCTTGCCGGCGTTGGCGATATCGGCTTCCGCTGCCTTCTGCTTGGCGACTTCTTGCGCCGTGGCTATCTTTTGCTTGGCCAGATAGGCCAGCTTGTCGACCTTTTCGCTATCATCCTGGCGCGTGGCGGCCGCGTTCGCCGCTTCCAGCGCAGCGCTCGCTTCGCGGAATTCGCGTGGCGCATAGGTCGACACGAGCGGGTTCGATTGCGCCGCCATGTAGTCGCCGCGCGTCTGGTCGAGCAGGCTGGTGGTGGTCGGTGCGGAGCTGCAGGCGGCAACTAAAGCGGCCATGGCCAGCAGGCCGGGAATGGTGGTGTAAGTAGCTTTTTTCATGATGGAATCCTGTTATTAGTTATTGTTGTTGTTGCTTATTGTTTTGGCGCTTGCTGATTGGCACGGTCGAGTTCTTCGCGCATGACGCGGATGTTCTCGTTGATCTCATCGGCGGCGCTGGTGGCCTTGGCCGAGTTGGCCTTGCTTTGCGCCAGCTTGGCATCGGCTTGCGCCTGGTCGGCCAGCTCGCGCGCCAGTTTGTAGTCGCGGTCTTTCAAGGCCTGGTTAGCCATGCGCATTTTTTCGCGGGCCGAACGCATTTCATCGGGTGCCAGTTCGGCGGCGCCGGCGCTGGCGGCGTTATCGACGGCGGCGCGCGACACGGCGACATCGGCCGTCGCAGGCGTTTTCAGGCTGGAGCAACCCGTCATCAGCACAACGGCGGTGAGGCAGGCGGCCAGAACGGTCAAGGGGGTTTTGATGGAATCTCGGTTTGTCATTTTTTTTCTCCTGGAGAATGTTAAGCGGTAGGTATCAACGTCGGTACATCTGGAATCAGGAACTGCGTTTGATGTATGACGTTATAGGCTCCGGCTCGCCACATATCCGTTCGGTGCCGCACATAGAGTAAGAAATCGACAATACTTGCAGGGGCAACGTGCGCCAGCGCACGTGCACGCCTGCAAAACCTGAAACGGGACCGGTTTTGTGGCGATTCCTGTAGCATCGTGTCTACTTGTCCAGAAAGAATCAGCTTATGCCGCTCTCCCGCCGCCAGAAAATCACCCTCGCCAGTGCCACCGTACTCATTGCCTTACCCGTCGTCGCCGCCGTCGCCCTGCTCAATATGGACTGGAACCGCGCCAAACCCTGGCTCAATGCGCGCGCCAGCGAAGCGCTGGGGCGGCCATTCGCCATCGAGGGCGACCTGGCGCTGACGTGGCAGCAGCCAGCTACGAGCGCGGGGCAAAAAACCTGGCGCGCCTACCTGCCGTGGCCGCACTTGCAGGCCAAGGACGTGCGCCTGGGCAACCCGAGCGCCATGGCAGGAACGGATGAGCCGGCGCAGCTGGCCACTGTCAGCCAGCTGGCGTTTTCGCTCAACCCCCTGGCCCTGCTGGACAAAAAAATCGTCATCCCGCAATTGCGCTTCGACATGCCGCAGGTGCGCTTGCTGCGCAACCAGGATGGCAAGAACAACTGGACTTTCGACAAGCAGGAGCAGCCGTCGCCGTGGCAGCTGGAACTGCAAAGCGTGGTCTTCAGCAAGGGCAGCGTGACCCTGGACGATGCCGTCACGCACACGGCGATGCGCGCCGACGTCGACACCATCGCGGACGATGCGCGCTACGGCATCGCCTGGAAGCTGTCGGGCAAATACCGCGGCGAAAGCATCCAGGGCGGCGGCAAGGCGGGCGGCGTGCTGTCGCTGCAGCAGCAAGGCACGCCCTTCCCCATCCAGGCCGACATGCGCGCAAGCGGCAGCAGCGTGGCCATCGAAGGCACGCTGACGCGCCCGGCGGACCTGGCCGCGCTCGACGTGCGCCTGAAACTGTCCGGGCCCAGCATGGCGCGCCTGTATCCCTTGACGGGCGTGCTGCTGCCGGAAACGCCGCATTTCAGCACGGAAGGCCATTTGACGGGCACCCTGGCGCCGCGTGGCGGCGAGTGGGTCTACGACCAGTTCAGCGGCAAGGTCGGTTCCAGCGACATCAGTGGCAAGCTGGCGTTTTCCGCCAGCACGCCGCGCAAGCGCCTGACGGGTGAAGTCCACTCGCGCCTGCTGCAATTTTCCGACCTCGGTCCGCTGGTGGGCGCCGATTCCAGCGCCAGCAAGAAGGAACGGGGCGTGCCGTCGACGCAGCCGGCCGGCCGCGTGCTGCCGGTGGAAACCTTCAAGACGGAGCGCTGGACCAGCCTGGACGCCGACGTGCGCTACACAGCCGATAAAATCACGCGCGATGCCGAGTTGCCAATCAGCAAGCTCGACACGCATGTGGTGCTGACGGATGGCGTGCTGTCCCTGACGCCGCTCAACTTCAACGTGGCGGGCGGCACCCTGACGTCGCAGATCAGGCTCGACGGCAGCGGCAAGGTCATCGCCAACGGCATCGCGGCTGAACTCAAGGCCAGCGCCCGCCATCTGCACATCCAGCAACTGTTTCCCCGCCTGCCCGCCCTGCAAGCGAGCGTGGGCGAAATCAATGGCGACGCGTCGCTGTCGGCCACGGGCAATTCCGTCGCCAGCCTGCTGGGCAGTTCAAACGGCGAAGTGCGCGCACTGATCAACCGGGGCAGCATCAGCAAGCTGCTGCTGGAAGAAATGGGCTTGAATATCGGCAGTATCGTGCTGACCAAACTGGTGGGCGACAAGCAGGTCAGGCTGAACTGCATGGCCGCCGATTTCGTCGTCACCAAGGGCTTGATGCGCACGCGCCAGTTCCTCGTCGACACGGACGATGCGGTGCTGCATATCGACGGCACGGTAAACCTGGCCAACGAGCAGCTGGACCTGACATTGCAGCCGGACAGCAAGGGCTTGCGCATCTTTTCGCTGCGCTCGCCCCTGTATGTGCAGGGCACTTTCAGCAAGCCCGACGTCAGCGTAGACAAGGGCGTGCTGGCCCTGCGCGCCGGCGGCGCCCTGGCGCTGGCCGTGGTGGCGCCCGTGGCCGCCCTGCTGCCACTGGTCAATACCGGTCCCGGCGAGGACAGCGAATGCGCAGCCCTGCTGGCCCAGGCGCGCGTCAAACCGGTGGCGCCCAAGCCGGGCAAGCCCGTGCGCAAGGCACGCTAAGCGTGGCGTGTGTGCTTTTACAATTGTTACACCCCTATGTGCGTTGCCGAACAGACCCTGCCTTGCCGCAATTCTATTCTGTGATCGTGCCTGAAACACGTGGCGACACGAAGTCCCACCGGCCCATATTATGCCGGCGCCACGAGGTCCGAATTCATAGGAGAACTATCATGCAAATCATTAAAAAAATCGCCGCTACCACTTCCGTTGCCGCTCTGCTGCTGAGCTTGACCGCTTGCGCCAACATGTCGGGCCAGGATAAAAACACGGCCATCGGCGCCGGCATCGGCGCAGTGGCCGGTTCCGTGCTGACCGGCGGCAGCGCCGTCGGCGCGGTCGGCGGCGCCGCCGTCGGCGGCGTGATCGGCAACCAGGTCAAGCCGAAGTAATTGGCGCGCAAAAAAGCGGGGTGGGTGCTCAGGCGCCCGCCCCGCTTTTTTGCGTCCGCGGCACAAGGATGCGGAAGATCAGACGAAGACGTTGGCCATGCCGATGGGGCCGCTGTCCTTGACCAGCGCGTAGCAGCGGCAGGAGACGGCTTCCAGGCCGGCCGAATCGAGGATTTCGATATTGCCGCGGCTGTAGGTGATGAGTTTTTGCTGCTGCAGCGCGCTGGCCGCCTTGGTCACGCCGACCCGCCGTACGCCCAGGGTGTGGGCAAGGAATTCATGCGTCAGGTGAAATTTTTCCGACTGCAGGCGGTCGCGCGTGATCAGCAGCGAACGGGCCAGGCGTGCCTCGAGCACGTGAAAGCGGCTGCACACGGCAATCTGGATGGCTTGCGCCAGCAAGGTGTCCGTGTAGCGGTACAGCAAACGCTGCAGGGAATCGAGCTGGGCGAACTCGGCGCAGAACTCGGCCCGCCCAATGCGGCTGGCCGTACCGGAACGTTGCACCACGGCACGCACTTGCGCCAGGTCATGGCCCAGCGCGACGGAAGCGCCCAGCACACCTTCGCGGCCGACGGAGCCCACTTCCAGTGTCATGCGCCCTTCCGCCACGGCCAGCAGCGAGATCAGGCAATCGCCGGGGAAATAGATGTAGCCGATAGGCTGGCCCGGCTCATACAGCACCTCGCCCACCTCGACCGTGACGCTCTCGAACAGCGCCGTCAGGTGCCGCAAGTCGTGCTCGGGCAGGCTGGCCAGCAAACGGTTACCGGCAGCGAGCGCGCCCGCAGGCGTGCCCAGGCCGAATCGGCCTGCATCGCGGGACAGGGTCATGCTGGCGTTCGTTGGTGGCATTGCTTTTCCTTGGTGTCGTTACAACTCGACATAATTTTTACTTAGCCTACGGTGCAGTACCGTGCCTGTATGTACGGTGACGCACGGAAGCGGGGCACGCGGCACAGCACACTGGCTGCATGCACGGATAACACGCACTACCCATTTCATTATTTCAAAAAAACCAAGGAGCTCTCCATGACTACCACGACCAAATCCCTCCATCCGCTGGTGCTTGCCGCCGCTGTCGCCGTCCTGCTGTTTTGCGGCGTGGGCACGGCGGCCCTAATGGGCTGGCTGCCCTCGTCCCAGCGCGATGCCCAGCCACTGGCGGCCAGCACCTCGGCCGAACAGCTGGCCAGCCTGCAGGCGAACCAGCCGCAAGCGAACTTGCAGCCTGCCAGCGCGCAAGCGCTGGCGGCCCTGCCGCCGCAGCAACAGCAGCAGCAACCCGTGCGCCAGCCGCAACAGCAACCACAGCAGCAATACGCGGCAGCCGCCCCTGCGCCGCAGGTGTGCGGCAATTGCGGCGTGATCGAAGCCATCCATGAAGTCAATACGCGCGCCGAAGGCAGCGGCGTGGGCGCGGCCGGCGGCGCCGTCGTCGGCGGCTTGCTGGGCAACCAGGTGGGCGGCGGCCACGGCAAGCAGCTGGCCACCGTGCTGGGCGCCGTTGGCGGTGCCGTGGCCGGCAACCAGATCGAGGGCAGCGTGCGCGCCACGCGCAGCTACAACATCGTCGTGCGCCTCGATAACGGCAAGACGCGCACCGTGCACCAGAGCGCCGCGCCGAACTGGCGCCAGGGCGACCGCGTGCGCGTCGTCAACGGCGCCTTGCGCGCCATCGGCTAAGCGGCTGGCGGCTGGCGGCTGGCGGCAAGTAGGCCGCTCGCCAGCGTGACAAATCCAATACACGCCCGGCCTGTCCGGGCGTTTTCTTTTTGATCATGTTCGTTGGCGTACAGATGAGTTTTCCATCCCGCGAGATGATGCACTCAGGAAAGTTCAACGAGTATCTTCAAGGAGCTGCGATGGAAAATGACAAGGCAGGCAACAAGCGGATCTGGCTCGGCTTTATCGGAGCCGGCATCCTGGCCACCGCGCTGGGTTTCTGCGCGCTGGACCTGGCGCCATTGCAGGCGAGCGCGCCCGTGTTCGGCGTGATGCTGCTGCTGACCGGCGGCATGGTTAGCTGCCTGGCAGGCGCCGTCGGCATGGCCGGCATGCTGGCCTGGATACCGGGCATGGCAGATGACCACGCTGACCGGTCCCGATAGTTGATCCTTGTGTACGACAGCGTACAGAACTCAAGCGAAACAAAGTAGACACTTAGTCATGGCATCAGCGTTCAGCGACCCAATCGCCGCGCAATGACAAAAAACCGATGACGGCGCCACGCGCCAGCGCTGCAAGGCCATGGCAGTCGCCGTCATCCACACATTACTCTCGGAGGACATATCATGCTGTATACAATCGCCGTCGTACTCATTATTCTTTGGCTGCTGGGCCTGGTAACTTCCTTTACCATTGGCGGCTTCATCCACATCCTGCTGGTGGTCGCCGTGATCATGGTGCTGCTGCGCCTGATCAGCGGGCGCGGTTTATAGCCCAGGCCGTTAGCCTGGCCTGACAAGAGCGGCGCGCGTGCAAACGGGCGCCGCTCTTTTACCGCCTTTAGCGACAGTGGGCACGCACTGGCAAGCAGCTGTATTTTGCAGTAACGTGTACGGGTAGTCCTGGGTATGTCCCAATAACAAAACAAGGAGAAAATCCATGAAAGAAACATTCAAAAAAGGCCCTGGCGCCAAATCCCTGATCGGCATGCTGGTGATCGCATTGGCCGCCAGCGGCTGCGCGGATATGTCCTCGACGCAGCGTGGCACGGCCACGGGCGCCGGCATCGGCGCGGGTCTGGGCGCCTTGATCGGCGGCACCACCGGTGGCGGCAGCGGCGGCCGTACGGCCGGCGGCGCCCTGCTCGGCGCGGCAGCGGGCGCCGTGGTCGGCAATATCTGGTCGAACCGCATGGAAAACCAGAAGCGCGCGATGGAACAAGCGACACAGGGTACCGGAGTGCAAGTGTCGCAGACGGCCGATAACCGCCTGAAAATGGAAATCCCCAGCGATATTTCCTTCGACACCAATCGCGCCGACATCAAGGGCAACTTCCGCCCCATCCTCGACCGCTTTGCCGCCACCCTGAATGAAAATCCGAACACCACGGTCAGCATCATCGGCCATACGGACAGCACGGGCAGCGCTTCGATCAACGAACCGCTGTCGGTGGAACGCGCGGCCCACACGCGCGACTACCTGGCCATGCGCGGCGTGTCGCCAACGCGCATCGTCACGGAAGGCCGCGGCGCCCGCGAGCCGATCGCCTCGAATGCGGACGCCTCGGGACGCGCACGCAACCGCCGCGTGGAAATCTACGTAGCCGAAATGGCACCACGCTAAGTCGACACGCATCAATAAAAAACCCGCCGGCAAGGTGACTTGCCGGCGGGTTTTTTTCATCTAAAACAGCTTATTTCGCCGTCGTTGCCTTGGCGCCGCTGTCGCCTTCTTTCGCCACCTTGGCAAAATCGCCCGCCGTCACGATCGACACGGCCGATGGCTTCAGGTACTCGCGCAAGCCCTGGTTCACTTGCGCCAGGGTCAAGGCGGCCACTTTCGTTTCCAGATCCTTGTCGTAAGCCATGGTGCGGTCCTGCGCCAGGTAGCCGGCCAGTTCGCGCGCCAGGCCGCTATCCTGCGTGCGGCCCACTTCCTGCGATTGCAGCCAGCCCTTCTTCGCCTCGGCCAGTTCCGCTTCCGTGAAGCCGTCGGCCAGCACCTTGGCGATTTCTTCGCGCAGGGCCGCTTCCACCTTGACCGTGTTTTGCGGCGCGCTGATGGCGTACGCCATCCAGTAGCCGGCCGGCTCGCGCGACGGGATGCTCACTTGCGAACCGACGCCGTACGACAGGCCTTCCTTCTGGCGGATGCGGTCGGCCAGGCGGCTGCGCAAGGCGCCGCCACCGAGCATGTGATTGGCCATCAGCAAGGCCGGATAGCTGGCGGCGTCATCCTTGAGGGGAATCGGCTGGATGGCGAACAGCACGCTATTCGCCTTGTCCGGCGTTTCCAGGGTGACTTTTTCGCCGCTGACGGGCTTGACGGCGTCGGGAATGCGCACATACGGCTGCTGCGCCTTCCAGCTGCCGTACAGGCTGGCCACTTGCGCCTTCAGCGCGGCCGGGTCAAAGTCGCCCACGGCGGCAAAGGTGGCGTTCGACGCGCCATAGTAAGCGCCATGGAAGGCTTGCACATCGGTCACCTTGATGGCTTTCCATTGTGCCAGTTCAGCCGGAAGAGTGGCCACGTGGCGCACATGGCCTTCCGGCGTGGCGTCGAGCAAGCGACGGAAGGCGTTCACGGCCAGCGGCTGCGGTTCAGGCAATTCCTGCTCCGCGCGGCCGACTCTTTCGCGCTGCAATTCCAGGAATTCCGTTGCGTTCAGGGCCGGCTTTTGCAACACTTGCGCCAGCAGGTCCATGGCGGCCGGCAAATTCTCGCGTTTGCCCATCAGCATCGCGGTCACGCCCTCGGCGCCGCCCGTGATCGCCACTTGCGTACCCAGCTGGTCGAACTTGTCCTTCACTTCCTGGCGCGACAGTTTATCCGTGCCGCGCGACAACAGATTCGCCGTGTAGCTGCCCACTTGTCCCTTGCCGCGCAAGCTCTCTTCGCTGCCGAGTTGCAGTTTCAGCACGACGCTGACGGTGCTGCCCTTGGTTTTCTTCGGCAGCAAGGCGCCCTTCAAGCCGTTCGGCAAGGTGAAGCGCGTGGTGCGCGCCTCGATATTGTCGGGGCTCGGGTCGAACGCTTCGCCCTGCGCCACCACGGCGCGGCCCGTGTAGCCGGCCAGTTGCGGCGCCACGTCGGCGTAGGCCGGCACGACGGTGCGGTCCGGTGCATCGGTGGGGATGAAACGGCCCAGGGTGCGGTTCGAGCTCTTCAGGTATTTCTCGGCCGCCGCCTGCACCTGCGCCGTCGTCAGCTTGTCGAGCTGGTCGCGCTGCAGGAAGAACAAACGCCAGTCGCCGGCCGCCAGCGATTCCGTCAAGGCAATCGTCAGGCGCGCCGTGTTCGAGGTGGCCAGTTCGATCTGCTTGTTCAATTGCTGCTTGACGCGCGCCACTTCCGCATCCGTGATCGGCTGCGACTTCAGCTCTTCCAGCACTTTCAGCATGGCCGCCTGCGCCGCATCGAGGTTGCCATCGACGGGCACCAGCGCGCCGAACAGGTTGTAGCCCGGCTCCAGGTTGCTCACCGAGTTGTATTCGATCTTGCTGGCCAGCTTGGTTTCCACCAGCGCCTTGTGCAGGCGGCCGGCCGGCGCGTCCGTCAGCACGTGGCCGAGCACCTCGATGGCGACGGCGTCCGGGTTGCCGGACGGCGCCACGTGGTAGCCGGCGCCGACGAATTGCGTGCCGCCGCTGCGGCGCACCGTCACGGCGCGCTCGCCATCCTGCACCGGTTCGGCCGTGTAGGTCGGTTCGATCACGCGCGTGGGTTTCGGGATCTTGCCAAACAGGTCATGGATCTGTTGCAAGACCTTGGCTTCATCGAAGCGGCCCGCCACCATCAGCACGGCATTGTCTGGTTGATAATATTTATGATAGAACGCGCGCAAGCGGGGAATGTTGACTTGCTCGATATCGGAACGGGCGCCGATGGTCGACTTGCCATAGTTGTGCCAGTCGTAGGCGATGGCCTGGATGCGTTCGCTCGTCACACCGATCGGATCGCTCTCGCCCATTTCGAACTCGTTGCGCACGACCGTCATTTCCCCTTTTTGCGTCTTCGGGTTCCACAGATCGTTCTGGTCGATGGCCGCGTTGACCATGCGGTCCGCTTCCATGGCCAGCATCTGGCGCAGATTGTCGTCGTTGGCGGGGAAGGTGGCGTAGTAATTGGTGCGGTCGTACCAGGTGGTGCCGTTGAACTGCGCGCCCGTCGAGTTCAGGATCTCGACGGGGGTTTTCGTGCCCTTCTTGATGCCGAAGTTGGCGCTGGGCTTGAACAGCAGGTGTTCCAGCAAGTGGGCCATGCCCGTTTCGCCATAGTTTTCATGCCGCGAACCGACCAGGTAGACGATGTTGGTGGTCAGGGTCGGCTTGCTGGCATCGGGGAACAACAGCACGCGCAAGCCATTGGCCAGCCGGTATTCGGTGATGCCTTCGACGGACGTGACCTTGACGGCGGCGCCGCGGTTGGGTGCGGCCTTGCCGGCTTTCTGGGTCGGTGCGGCTTCCACCGGGGTGGCGGCCAGGATGAACGACGGCGACAGGATGCCGGCGGCAAGCAGGAGAGCGGTAATTGGTTTCAAGTCAGAGTCCCGGTAACACTACGATATAAAGATGCGAAAGATGCGCAAGCGCAATGCGATACAAACGCAAGGATTGCCATGGGCCCGCGCTGCGTCTTCGCTGCCCAGGGAAATGATTGCTCTCACAATTTACGGCATACTTATCAGTTACGCAAGTCCCTGTCATCAAGCTGTTATGTGCCCGTGTTATACTCGCGCTTCCAGAACTATCTGCCTGTATATGAGACGAGCTCTCGTCCTACTCTGCCTTTTTGTTTTCATCGCCTTGCCCCAGGCGTTCGCCAGCATGGCTTACGCCAGCCCTTCCCCATTCCAGCATGCAATCGCGGCCGGCGCTACCGTCACGCCCGCCTTCGGCATCGATTGTCCCGACGCCAGCGTCCACGCCGGCTTGCCCGTCGACAACTGCGACGCCGACGAATGCGACAACGACCCCATCACGCTGTACCCGAGCTCGCGCCAGGGCGCGCCGTTTTGCGCCATCATTTGGCAGGCGGGACCGGGCGCACTTGCCGAAGCGGACGCGCGGCAGGCCACCCGGCCGCCGCGCGTCCGCCTCTGAACACATGCATGCAGCACCCACGCGCCCGGGGCATTAGCCGCCAGGCAAGCTTGATACTTACTGACTTTACAAGGTTACACACATGGAATGGTTATTTGACCCGACAATCTGGGTCGGCCTGCTGACGCTGGTCGTACTGGAAATCGTACTGGGTATCGACAACCTGATTTTCATCGCCATCCTGGCCGAGAAACTGCCGCCGCACCAGCGCGACAAGGCACGCGTGCTGGGCCTGACCCTGGCCCTCGTCATGCGACTGGGCCTGCTTTCGCTGATTTCCTGGCTGGTCACCCTGACCACGCCACTGTTTTCCCTATGGACATTCTCGTTTTCCGGGCGCGACCTGATCCTGCTCTTCGGTGGCCTGTTCCTGCTGTTCAAGGCGACCAGCGAGCTGCATGAGCGCCTCGAAGGCATCACGCATGCCCAGACGGGCCCGAAAGTCTACGCCGGCTTCGGCCTGGTGGTGGCGCAGATCGTCGTGCTCGACGCCGTCTTCTCGCTCGACGCCGTCATCACGGCCGTCGGCATGGTCGACAATCTGTACGTGATGATGGCGGCCGTCGTCATTTCCATCGTCGTCATGATGCTCGCCTCGAAGGTGCTGACGCGCTTCGTCAACGCCCACCCCACCGTCGTGGTGCTGTGCCTGAGCTTCTTGCTGATGATCGGCCTCTCCCTGGTGGCCGAGGGCCTGGGCTTCCACATTCCGAAGGGCTATCTGTACGCGGCCATCGGTTTCTCGATCATCATCGAGTTCTTCAATCAACTGGCGCGCCGCAACTTCCTCAAGCTGCAGTCGAACGCGCCGCTGCGCGACCGCACGGCGCAAGCCGTCCTGAGCCTGCTGGGCGGGCGCAAGGGCCGCGAAGCCGTCGAAGAGCACGAAGTCAAGGAAGTGCCCGATGCCTCCGCCTTCGGCGTGGAAGAGCGCAACATGGTCAGCGGCGTGCTGACCCTGGCCGAACGCTCGATCCGCTCCGTGATGACGCCGCGCGGCGACGTTTCGTGGGTCAACCTGAACGACAGCAGCGAGAAGATGCTGCAATTGCTGCGCGACACGCCGCACAGCATGATTCCCGTCTGTAATGACGACCTCGACAACGTGGTCGGCATCGCGCGCAGCAAGGACCTGATCGAGGACCTGGTATCGCGCGGCAAGATCGACCCGGCCAGCATGCGCGAAGCCGTCGTCGTGCCGGAAGCGGCCGGCGTGCTGAAAGCCATGGAAACCCTGAAGCGCTCGCGCGGCCA
Source organism: Janthinobacterium sp. PSRC1-1 (assembly GCF_049897525.1). Lineage (NCBI taxonomy): Bacteria > Pseudomonadati > Pseudomonadota > Betaproteobacteria > Burkholderiales > Oxalobacteraceae > Janthinobacterium > Janthinobacterium sp. PSRC1-1. The sequence continues at coordinate 64,019 of NZ_JAFCWK010000014.1, read as the reverse complement.
GCTGGTGCTGGTGGTCGACGAGTTCGGCACCGTGCAAGGCGTACTGACGCCGATCGACATCCTCGAAGCCATCGCCGGCGAATTCCCCGACGAGGACGAGCAGCCCGACGTGGAAGTGCTGGGCCCCAGCCACTGGCGCATCGATGGCGCCACCGACCTGCACTACCTGGAGCAGGTGTTCGAGAAGGAAACCCTGGTCAGCGAAGACGGCGACTACAACTCGCTGGCCGGCTTCCTGCTGGCGCATTTTGAAAATATGCCGGCCGTGGGCGAAGTGCTGGAGCTCGATGATCTGCGTTATGAAATCATCGAAGCGGACGAGCGCCGCATCGCCTGCGTGGACGTGCGCCGCATCGAGCCCGATCACAGTTTGTAACACAATGGCAAGCGTGCCCAGCTTGCCATGCCGTATGCTGGGGTCTGCCTTTTTTGGAGACACCAACATGAAACACTCTTTGCTACGCCTGACCCTGCTGGCCTGCGCCGCCTTGGGCGCCCAAGCCAATGTCATGGCCGCCTCGCAAGCCGCCGCCATCAAGCCGGGCCTGTGGCAAGTCGACAGCAAGATGGCCTCGCCGGACGCCGCCACCGACAACGCCATGTCGATGGTGCTGCAGCAGCTGGGCAACCTCCCGCCCGATCAACGCAAGCAGCTGGAAAGCATGGCCGCCAGCCGCGGCATGGCCATGCCCACCGTGGGCGCCGACGGCGCCGTGCGCGTGACGGCGTGCGTGACGCCGGACATGGCCGCGCGCAGGCAGATTCCCACGGGCCAGCCCGGCGATTGCAAATCGAACAACAGAGACATCGCGGGCGGCATGCATGTATCGTTCACTTGCGCCAACCCGAAATCGAGCGGCGAAGGCAAGGTCATGTTCACCGGCGACCAGGCGTTCAACATGCAGCTGGCCGTGACGACCAGCGCACGCGGCACGCCGGAACAGGTGAATGTGACGAGCAATGGCAAGTGGCTGGGCGCCAGCTGCCCGGCCCCGGCGACGACAGCAGCTCAGAAGCCGTGACGGAAACCCAGATTAAAAGCGGCGTCGCCGCGGCCTGCATCGCTGGCATTGCCCACCGTGTAGCGGGCGCCGTTCCTGTTGTGGATCTTCGCGTAGGACGCGTAGAAATCGCTGCGTTTTGACAGCGAATACGTGAGGCCAACGGCGACCTGCGTGGCGTCGCGGTTGGCCAGGTCGCGGTCATCCTTGCGCACCCAGGACGCCAGCAGCTTGAAGCCGCCCACCGGCACGGACACGCCCAGCAAGGTGTCGCGGCTGTCCGAGGACGACATCGACAGGGCCAGCGAGCTGTAGGCGTTGTTCGGGTCCCACGGTGAACTGCCATAGCCCTTGTTCACGCCCACGGCGGCAAAGGCGGTGGCCACTTTCAGGTCGATATTGGCCGCGATCAGGGTGTTGCGGGCCGACATGTCGATGGCGGGCAAGGTGCCGGAGGCGAGGATGAAGTTGTTCTTGCGCTGGTGCGACACGCTGACATTCACGGCGCCGGCCGAATAGCCGAGCGTGGCGCCATACGCGCGGTTGTTGGCGTTGCTGTACGGCGACTCGCCAAAACTGTAGATGGCGCTGGCGGACACGCCGCGCAAGGCGGGCGACACGTATTTGACGGTATTGTCGTAGCGTTTCACGCTGTAGCCGGCCAGGTTGCTGGCGCTGCCGGCCATGCCGCCCTTGAACGGGTCGGCCACATCGGTGAGGGTCAGGTATTGCAGGTTGTACTGGCGGCCCAGGGTCAGCGCGCCCAGGCGGCTGTCGAGGCCCACGTAGGCCTGGCGGCCGAACAGCCGGCCGTCTTCCGACTGGCCCGTGTCGTTCTGCACGCCCGCTTCCAGGGTAAATATGGCGGACACGTCATTGCCCAGCGCTTCGCGGCCCTGCAGCCCCAGGCGCGAGCCGGACGCGACGCCGCCGGACACCTTGCTGCTGGCGCAATTGGCGGCACAGCCCCGCTCGGCAACGATGCCCGCGTCAAGCACGCCGTACACGGCAACGTGACTCGCTGCGGCACTGCCCGCGCCATCGGCGGCCTGGGCCGTCGCGCCCAGCACGAAAGGCCCCATCCCTATCACAGCAAGCGCAACATACGAGGTCTTCATGATAAATATCTCGGTGACGTGGGTGAAACTTCCCGGTATTGATCAGGACATGCGCTGTGTGTCTGATCTCAGTGTTACCTTATCCTCGCTTTTTGTCCAGTCATCCGTGCGTTGCGCAACAGAAACTTCAGCTTAGTCCCGGGAAACACGTCGCGCTCTGACAACACGCAAGTTTGACCGTGATTGTGGCAATCTGCGGCAAAATGGCGTTAAAAGCAGGCCCTGCCGCAAAGCAATGTTCGGTGGCGAACGTTGCGCGATTTGACGCAGGCGGTACACTACTGGTTTTACCGACAGCGGCTCGCCCGTTTTTTTTGCATGCTAGCTATCCTCGAACGCATTGACCCCAACTCCAGCAATATCGACTTGCTGGTGGAATTATTCAACTCACTGCGTCCCAAGCGCCCGCACGACAGCGCTACCGCGATCGCCAACGTGCGCACCCTGCGCCAGCTTCTCAAAGGTAACCCCGCGCAAGCGCGCGCCCTGCACGAATACGTGCTGCGCGTGCTGGCCGCGCGCCGCCACGCCAGCCTGTACACGGACATCGGCGTGCTGTCGAACAGCGGTTTTTTCACCGAATTGAAACGCCGCATCGCCTACCGCATGCTGCCACCCGCCCTGGGCGATGAGTACCTGAACGACGCGCTCGACCAGGTGCTGTACCTGAAGACCGATTATTTGTGGATCAGCAACGTGCCCGCCACGGACTGGCTGGAACTGTTCGACGTGCTCACCAGCGACGACATCGAACTGGCCGTCGGCGACGGCAATATCATGCTGCCCGGCATACTCGACGCCATCCGCACCCTGTCCTACCGCGTCTGCGCCATGGGACTGGAACCGGAACTGACGCGTTTCCACAATGAAATCGAAGTGTTCCAGTCGCCGTTCATGGTGCAGAACACGGAAGTGAACGCCTACCTGGATGCCTACACGAATTTGCTGCAAGGCAATATCGAGCACATTGAGGACGCGCGTCACCTGCTGGTGATGCTCGACCAGTGCGATGCCGTCATCGCCAAGATCCGCAAGAAGGCGCTGTACCAGGGCACCAGCATTCCCCTGACGTATTTATTGGTGGCGCTGGCGCAAAGCATCGACCGCCTGCGCAAGCTGCTGTTCCTGGTCGACACGAGCGGCGAGCTACCCAGCTCCGCCAACGTGGATATCGCCGCCATCACGGTGGATGCCACGCAAGACTTGCTGCACCCGCAACCGGTCAGCCGCCGCCGCGCGGGCGCCGTGGGGCTGGCGCTGGAGCTGATACGCGCGCATAACCACAAGTACAAGGTCAGCGACCTGTTCTCCGACAATATCAACTTGCTGGCGCGCAATGTGACGGAAAACGCCAGCCGCACGGGCGAACATTACATCGCGGAAAACCGCCGCGAGATGGGCGCCATGTTCCTCTCGTCCGCCGGCGCGGGCGTGATCATCGGCTTCATGGCGCTGTTCAAGATATTGATGTCCTACCTGCGCTCGGCGCCGCTGGTCGAAGCGTTCATGTTCAGCATGAATTACTCGATCGGCTTCATGTTCATCCACTTGCTGCATTTCACGGTGGCCACCAAGCAGCCGGCCATGACGGCCTCGCGCATCGCCGCCGGCCTGCACAGCAAGGATGGCCGGAATATCGACCTCGACAGCATGGCGGAACTGATCAACAAGGTTTTCCGCACGCAAAACATGGCCGTGCTGGGCAACCTGGCCACCGCCATCCCCACGGCCTGGCTGATCGCGCTCGGCTACAAGGCGATCACGGGCCACCACCTGGTATCACCGGAAAAAGCCATGCACTTGCTGCACGATATCGACCCCATCGGCAGCCCCGCCATTTTTTACGCCATGATCGCCGGCGTGTGCCTGTTCGTGGCCGGCCTGATTTCCGGCTACTATGACAATCAGGCGCTGTACACGCGCTGGGCGCAGCGCATCGCGCAATTGCGCGGCCTGGGCCGCGTGATCGGCCAGGATCGCTTGCAGCGGCTGGGCTTGTACCTGGAAAACAACCTGGGCGGCCTGATGGGTAACTTCTATTTCGGTATCCTGCTCGGCTCCATCGGCACCCTGGGCTTCCTGATCGGCTTGCCGATCGATATCCGCCACATTACCTTCTCGGCCGCCAACTTTGCCACGGCGCTGGTGGGCCTGGACCACAACATGAGCTGGCAGCTGGCCGTCAAGTCACTGTCGGGCATCTTCGCCATCGGCACGGCCAATTTGCTCGTCAGCTTCGGCCTGGCCCTGTGGGTGGCGCTGCGTTCGCGCCAGGTGCGCTTCAAGCACGGCATGCAATTGTTGAAGATTCTGGGCAAGCGCTTCCTGCGCTCGCCCATCGTCTTCTTCTTCGGCTCGAAAAACCCGCCGCCCCTGGCACTGGCCGATGACTCGGCAAACCTGTCACTGACAAACAAGGCTCAAAAATGATCACCAGGCGCATGCAATCCTGCCTCACCGCCCTACTGCTGTGCTGGACCCTGGCTGCATGCGCCTCGCTGCCCGATGTCAAGAACCTCAACACCACCCTCGAACCGGTGGCCAGGCCCAATGTGATCACAGGCAAGGGCGCCTTGCTGAACGTCAATAGCCGCGCCGCCCTGCTCAACAAGCGCTGGGCCAAATCCGGCATGGACTTGAAGGCCCAGGCCGCGCTGGAAGAGGCGGCCACGGGCGTGCCTTTGATCAAGGGCAACAAGGTCACCCTGCTGTTTGACGGCCCGCAAACCATGGCCGCCATGTTCCGGGCCATCAGCGAAGCGAAAAACAGCATCAACCTGGAAACGTATATCTTCGACCAGGATCCGCTGGGCCTGAAGTTTGCCGACATGCTCATCGAAAAGCAGCAGGCCGGCGTGACGGTCAACGTCATCTACGACAGCGTGGGCACCCTCGGCGTGCCACAGGCGTTTTTCGAACGCATGCGCGCGGCCGGCGTGCACCTGGTAGCCTTCAACCCCGTCAATCCCGCCAAGCTCAAGGGCGAAGACTGGAAAATCAACAACCGCGACCACCGCAAGGTGCTGATCGTCGATGGCAAGACGGCGTTTACGGGCGGCGTCAATATCAGCGATACCTATGCGAAAAGCTCGCTGTTCCGCTCGAAATCGAAACCCACCGACAAGAAGGACGTGGGCTGGCGCGATACCCACGTGAAAGTGGAAGGCCCGGCCGTGGCCGCCTTCCAGTGGCTGTTCATCCGCACCTGGGCCCAGCAAGACCAGGCTGACTTGCCGGACGCCAATTATTTCCCCGTGCTGTCCGAAGTGGGCGACAAGCTGGTGCGCGTGGTCGCCAGCGAACCGGACGGCGGCTTCGAAATCTACAAGGCGTATATTTTAGCCATCCAGGAAGCCAAGAAATCCATCCACATCACGTCCGCCTATTTCGTGCCCGACCAGCAGACGGTCGATGCGCTGGTGGCGGCCGCGAAACGTGGCGTGGACGTCACCGTGGTGCTGCCCGGCGTGTCCGACAGCGGCCTGGTATTCCATGCGGGACACGCGCAGTACGATCAATTGCTGGCCGGCGGCATCCGCATCTTCCACTTGAAACTGGCCGTGCTGCACGCCAAGACGGCCGTCATCGACGGCGCCTGGTCGACCGTGGGTTCGACCAACATCGACATGCGCAGCTTCCTGCATAACAGCGAACTGAACGTGATCGTGCTAGGCGACAGCTTCGGCCGTGAAATGGAAAACGCCTTCCAGGAAGACTTGCGCGACTCGGAAGAGATCACCAGGGCGAAATGGGAAACGCGGCCCATCTCGGACCGCATGAAGGAGTGGGCGGCGCGCTTCATGAACTACTGGCTGTAAGGGAGTCGCCGTCAAAAAGCCCAGGGCGTTGTTGCATTGCCTCGCCGTACTATTCGTACTGTCTTCGGCAACGCGCCTAGCCCTGGCCATTTTGCCGGCCACTCCTGCTACCGCTGCAGGTCGGCGTAGGTCGGCTTAGCGCAGCGTAAGCCGACATCAGCGTAAGCCGACACCATCACGAAAACCACCACCACCGCCAACAATAGCGTCGGATTACGCGCGGCTTCGCCCCGCTAATCGGACCTACAGCGGCAGCAAACTGGCCCACACGCCGCCCTGGCGTGCAAACGCTTCCGTGCTGACCTTTTCAAAGGCGGCGCTGTCTTCATTCCAGCTGTAGCGCTCGACTCTGATGCCGCTGTCTTCGATGCGGACGACATTGAACGAGTTCGACTCGCCCCTGCCCCGCGTTGACGTGGCCGTGCCCGCCTGCACCATCAGGGCAGCGTAGCCGTCGATCTTGTAGCGCGCCGAGGTGTCGCCCGCATGGCTGGCGTGAAAATGGCCGGCCAGCAACAGGTCCACGCCGCATTCGGAAAACATTTGCAGCGCCAGCGGCGCGCGGTCGACCAGGTCATCCTTGTCGAAGTGCTCGGGCAAGTCAAACGGATGATGCGTGACGATGATGCGCGTCAAACCGGGCGGCAAACGCCCCAGGCGTTCACGCAGGACATCGATCTGCTCGTGGCTGATGCGGCCATCCTTGAACGTCAGCGAGCGGGCCGTGTTGATGCCCAGCACGGCGATTTCCTCGTCCACGTATTCGGGCGACAAATCGTCCGTCACGTGGCGCCGGTATTTCACCAGTGGCGTCAGAAAGCGGGAAAAGACGTTATACAGGGGCACGTCATGGTTGCCCGGGACCACGACCTGCGGCCCCGGCAAGCTGTCGAGAAAAGCCCGCGCCTGCTGGAATTGCACGCTGCGGGCGCGCTGCGTCAGGTCGCCCGAGACCACCACCACGTCCGGCTCCAGGCGTTCGACCAGCGCGCGCAGGGGCGCCAGCAGGGCCGCATCGACCCTGCCAAAATGCAAATCGGATAAATGCACGAGGGTACGCATGGCCTACTCCTGGGCGGGCGCCGGCGCGGGCACGATCACCTCCAGCGCTGCCGGACGGATGCGGTAGCGCAGCGGCGTATTCATGATGGTCACTTCGCCATCGGTGGCCACGCGCAGGCGGCGGTGTTTCGTGGCAATTTCCAGATCATTGGCCGTCAGCATATCGAAATCCTTGGCTTGCGACAGTTTGCCGAACAGCGCGTGCAAGGCCAGTTTCAGCAAGCCCAAACGGCCCGGGCGCTGCGCCACGTACAAGCTCAGCTGGCCGCCATTGAGCCGCTCGCGCTCGCCGATATTCAAGCCTTCCATCAGGTATTCATTATTGCCGATGAAGACGAAAGGCGTGCGGCGCGCATGCACGGCGTCATTGAGTTTCAATTGCACGCTGAGGAAGGGATAGCGGCGCAAGGCCGCCAGCAGGGCCCAGCTGAAGGCCAGCCACTTGCCCCGTCCCAGCCGGCGCTGCTGCTTTTCGCGGTCGCGCACGATATCGGGATACAAGCCCAGGCTGGAATTGTTCAGGAAAATGCGGCCATTGACTTCGCCCACGTCGACCTGGTGCCGCACGCCGCGCGCCACATTGGCGATGGCCGCACCGAGGTCGAGCGGGATATTCAAATCCTTGGCGAAATGGTTCAGGGTGCCCAGCGGCAAGACGCCAAACGGCGTGCCGCTGCCGACGACGACAGAGGCGACGGCATTGATGGTGCCGTCGCCGCCGCCGGCCACGATGATGGGCGCGCCATCACGCAGGGCTTGCTCGGCCGTGGAGATCATGTCGGCGCCGCTTTGCGCCAGGGTGATGGCGGCGTCGAGGCCCACGGCAGCAAATTGCGCTTCGAGCTGCTGCGCCCAGTCGGGCGCATAGCCACAGCCGGCGCCCCCGTTGATGATGACTGCAATTTTGGTCAGAACAGTTTCCCCTTATTTGGTTTGCCGGATATGCCGGCGGCGGCGCAGGGTCGACACGCCGGCGATGCAGATGGCCAGCCAGCCATAGCTTTCCGCCATGGCTGCCAGCACATCGCTCAGGTAATGCGCGCCCAGGTAGATGCGGCTGAAACCCACGAGTGCCGCCATCAGGAAGGCGCCCAGCGCGATGGCGATGCGCTTGCCCCAGGCGCCCGGCGCCGTCTGGCAAATCAGGTAGGCGGCCAGCAAGCCGTACAGGGCTGTCGAGGTGGCCGTATGGCCACTCGGAAAGCTGTACGTGCTCAGGGCCGTCTGCAGGAGCGGCTCGTCAAAGCTGGGCCGCGCGCGGACAAAAATGTACTTTAGCAGCAGGTTCAAAAACATGACGCCCGGCATGGTGATGACCAGGGTAAACAGCCAGTAATCGGCACCCTTGCGGTGCAGATACCAGCCCAGCAGGGTCGCCAGGGTGATGGCGCCGAGCACGCCATGCGTATGCGTGACGACCAGCAGGACGCTGGTGACCCACGGCACGGCATGCTGGTTGAACCACTGCGCCACCTGCAGGTCGATCACCGTGATCTGGGCCATGCCCATGACCGCTTCGGCGATCTCGTGGAACACCACGATGGCCACCAGCATCAGCGCCACCCCCACCGTCATGTGCAGGCCCAGCTCGCCTTCGGGCGACAGGCGCGCCTCGACGAAGCGGCGCAGTTTGATGGTCCAGCCCGTGGTCATGCCCATGTCATTCTTCTCTTGCAAACTACTTACTCCTCAAATCAAGCGGGATGATCAAAAAAACCACACCCATAAAAAAATACTGTCTATTCATACAGTAGCTGTGTTTTCATACAGTAGTTATGCTATTCTGATGACTCGTTCAACACATCTCCCTCAAAGGAATTGTCATGGCAACATTGAATAGCGGTTTTGGCTCACGGTTCGGCCTGGAATACGCCCCAAGCTCTTTCCTCGTCCGCATGGGCAAGCGCGAAATCCTCGTCTGCCGCGACTTCCGCAAGCGCTACTACACCGTCAATCCCCTGATCGAGTGCGGTACGGGCATCGAGCCGGGCTATGTTGAAGTGCTGCTGATGCGCCGTTGGTTGCTTATTCTATCCAAGGCGCATTAAGAATGACTTTAAAACATGGTGCTCGCACCCTGTTTTAAAGTCAGCTCGCCCGGCCACGCCGGGAGCGCCTCAGTACCGGCCAGCGACACGCTGGCCGACCCCTCATTACTGTGTGCGTTCCGGTGCGGCCGGGCTGGCAGGTGTTGGCACTGGCAGCACCTTGTCAGACACATTCGCTTCGTACCACAAGGTCACGAACAGCACCATCACGACGGGACCGATGAACAGGCCCACGAGGCCCAGGGTCTCCACGCCGCCCAGAATGCCGAACAACACGGCCAGGAAGGGCAAGCGGGTGGCGTTGCCGATCATGCCGGGACGCACGAAGTGGTCGGCCACGAACAGCACCACGGTGCCCCAGACGGCCACGCCGATGGCGGCGCCGACATTGCCCTGGACGACCAGCAAGGCCGCGGCGCACAGGTAAGCGAGCGGCGCGCCAAACGGGATGATGGCCAGGATGCCGGTGGCGAACGCCCACAGGGCCGGCGACGGCAAGCTGGCGATCGCATAGGCGATGCCGATCAGCACGCCTTCGGCCAGGCCCACCAGCACCAGGCCGTTGACGGTGGCGCGGATAGCGGTCGGGATTTTTTGCGCATAGCGGCCCCAGCGTTCAGGACGCAAAAAATGACTGCCGACGGCCGTGATCTGGCGCGTCAGCGCTTCGCCATCCTTGTAAAAGAAAAACAGGCACAAGAAGGCCAGGCCGAAGTCGACCAGGCGGTGGAATACGTCCGCGCCGAGGATTTTCAGGATGTCGCGCGCGGAATGAAAGCCGCCCACGGCGCTGCCCGCAAAGAAGTGACCCAGACCATGGGGCTGGCTCAGGGTGGCCAGCCACCAGTCACCGATGGCGCTGCCCGCCAGCGGAATATGCGCCACCCAGTCCGGCACGGGCAAGCCCTCGGTATTCGCATGGACGACGAAATTGGCCAGCACGGGCACTTCGCGCGCCGCCTGCGCCACGCCAAACAGCACGGGAATGATGAAGATGCAGGCGAACGCCAGGGTCAGCACGGCTGCCGCGATGATGGTGCGCTGCCCCAGCGCCGCGCGCACGCGCAGGTACAAGGGCCAGGTGGCCACGCACAGGATGCCGGCCCACACGAGCGGCAAAAAGAAACGCTGCATGACGAAGGCCGTCACGGCGATCAGGGCCAGGGAAAAGCCTGCGCTGACGATGTCGCGCTGGGTATCGTTCATGCCACTCCATTCGTGCCTCGCACCGGGGACAGGGACGGGGGCTTGGTTACGCGCCAGTTGCGCAGGCGTAGCGTAACACGGAGGTTCGCCGATTTACACGAGTCCCAGCTCCACCGGTTTGACGCCGGCAAACACGTGCTCGAGTTGCACCGGCGTCAAACCGAAGGTGCGGCGCAGCAAGCCGCCCAGTACGGCGCGGTATTCATTGAGCACGGGCATGTCGCGGTTCTGGAACAAATTCGCCTGCGACATCGCCACCTGCTCGCCCGCCACCTGCTTGCCCTTGATCGCGCCGCCCAGCACCCAGAACACGCTGCCGTGGCCGTGGTCCGTGCCGCGGTTGCCGTTTTCGCGGAAGGTGCGGCCAAATTCGCTGACCACCACCACCACGGTATTGCGCCAGGCGCTGCCCATTTCCTGCGAAAACGCGGCCAGGCCCCGCCCCAGCTCGTCGAAGCGCCCCGCCAGGTAGCCATTGGCGCCACCCTGCCCCACATGCGTATCCCAGCCGCCCACGTCGACGAAACCGATATTGTATTTGTCCTTCATCAAGCGGGCGATGCGCTGCGCTTCCAGTTCAAAACCCTTGGTACTGATGGCGTTGCGGTTGGCCGCCTGCATCTCTCCCGTCAATTCCTTGGTCACATCGTCGCGCACGGCAAAGCCCGCGCTGACCGGTTGCTGCAAGGGCGTGCCCTTGTACATGGCGGCGATGAGCTGGCTTTGACGCGCATCGATGCCCGACTTGCCCACCGAGCGCAGCCCCATGTTCGGCACTTGCACGCCGCCCTGGAAGATCAGGGGCAGCTGGTCGGTGAAGGAAATGGCGTGCATGCCCTGATTGGCATTCAGGCTTTGCGCCAGCCGGTTCAGGAAGCCCGAGCGGAAGTCGCGCCGCCCGCCGATCTCCTGCCCCAGTTCGATGCTGTCCTGCGTATCGAAATGGCTGCGCGTCAAATCCGTCGTGCCCGCAAACGGAATGAAGGCCGCCTCGCCGCCGTTGAACATGGGGTAGATGGTCTCGCGCAAGGCTGGATGCAAGGCCCAGTCGGCGGTCAAAGCCAGCGCGCCGTTGTCCGCACCGGGTTTCGCGATGGCGATATTCGGCCGCGCCGCATAGTAAAAATCGCTGCCGACCGGCACCAGCAGGTTGTTCGCGTCATAGCCGCCGCGCAAAAAGACGAACAACAGCCGGGCATTCGTGGCCGGTGCGGCCAGCAGGCTGCCCGCATGCGACAGCAGGGGCGCGGCGGCCAGGGCTTTCAAGAGGTCACGACGGTGCATGGCGATTCCTTCAATGTCAACTTAGCGGTGCATCATTTCTGGTGATGAGAGCAAGAAGGTGTTCCATTCCTGCGGTGAAGCGGCCTGTTCCAGGGCCTGGCGCGTGGCCGGACTCAAGGTCGGCTGCAGCGACTGGAAATACAGGGCGCTGGCCAGCTGGGGAAACGCGACTTTTTCCTGCGGCTGCGGGCCCTCCGTCTTGAACAGGCCGGCGCTGCCCGAACCGATGGTGCGGGCGATATCGAAACGCGTGGTCATCTGGCCGGGGCTGGCCCAGGACGCATCCGTCATGGGATAGCCATCGGGCGTCTGGCGCCCGTACAGAGGCTGGCCCATGCGCGACAGCCAGTTCAGCATGGGGCCCGCGTTGAGGATGGGCTTATCGTCATAGCTGAGGCGCACGGCCGACACCACATAATGCATGGGGTCCTTGAATTTCTTGCCCAGCGATTGCCTGAATTCGGGACTGTTGAACATGGTCTGCAGCACGTCGGCGATCATGCCGTCGCTTTTCTGGAAGGTGGCGGCCATGCGCGCCACCAGCGGCTCTGGCGGATTGTCGCTGACGAAATACCGGGCCAGCTTGCCGCTGATGAAATGCGCGGTGGCGGGACTGCGGCTGAGGCGGTCCAGCGCTTCGTCGAGTTCGGCCAGCCCCCTGCCCTTCACCGTTTGCCCGAGGAATTGCTTGTCGCCGTAATCGTGGCGGTTCGGATTGAATTCGAACAAGCCCCGGCGCACGTATTGCGATTGCAAGGCCGGTTTCACTTTCGGCGCGTCCGGCCCCAGGTTGACGCCCACGCCGGTCAGGATGCGCGCCAGTTCCTGCACGTCCGCCTGGCTGTAGCCGCCGTTGACGCCCAGGGTGTGCAGCTCCATCAGTTCGCGCGCATAGTTTTCATTGATACGCTTGACGGCGTTGGCTTCATTATCCAGGTAGCGCAACATGGCCGGATGGTGGACGGTCGCGCCCAGCAAGTCGCGAAATTTGCCCAGGGCATGCGGCGCGATGGCGTTCGCCTCGTAATCGCCGACCATGGCGCGCAAGTTGTGCTTGCCCTGATGCACGCTGAAATGGTTGAGCCAAAACCAGCTCAACTGCTGCTGCAACTGGTTCGTCGAATACACATCCAGCAGCAGCGAACGCGTGGCCGCCTCGCGCGCCAGGCGGTTGAGTTCCTGCTGGTAATCCTTTTGCGCCTGCTGCTTGGCCATGTCGTCCATGACGGCGGCCGACTCCTTGCGCTTTTGCTCCATCGACATCACCAATTGATCGAGCGGCACCTGGCTGATCGTCATGGCGTCGATCTGCGCCTGCACGGCGGGCGGCAGGCTGGTTTTGCCTGGGTGTAACTGCGCCCGCAGGTAAGCGCTCCAGCCTTCCTTTTGCAGCTGGCGCACGCTGCCGCCATTCACGCCCCAGCTGACCCGTTCCAGCATGGCGATGCCTTGCGCGGCATTGTCGGGTGCGGCGGCGGCATGCTGCGCGGCCGGCGGCGCCGTCGCAGCGCAGCCGGCCAGCAACAGCAGGCACATCAAGGTCGTCGGCAACAGTCGGTTCGGGTTCATGGCCATCCTTCAAGCGGTTTCATGCACAATGCCTGAGGGTACGCCCAGGTTGACCCGCGCATGATTGCGATTTGCAACGAGTTGTAATCAATGCTGTCATTCTCATCATTGCGCACATTTGTCGCGCAGGAAATCGCGCAGCTGCAGCACCAGCGGCGTCACCTGGGCCCGGTGCATGCACAGCAGTTGCAGGGGCGTGGCCTCGCCCGCCACCTCGGGCAGCAGCACCTGCAGGCGGCCGGCCGCCACGTCGCCGGCAACGTCGAGCCGCGATTTATAGGCGATGCCCAGGCCCGCCACGGCCCAGCGCCGCACCAGCTCGGCATCGTCGGCGCTGCGGTTGCCGCTCACTTGCACGGTGACTTGCTCGCGCTGCGGCAGGCGATAAAAGGTCCAGCGGTCGTGCATGCCATCTTCCAGCGCGAAGCGCAGGCAATTGCGCTGCGACAAGTCTTCCAGCGCCAGCAGGGGGCCGTGCTCGCGCAGGTAAGCGGGCGAAGCCACCAGCACGCGGTCGTTGGCAGGCGCGATGGGCATGGCGACCATGCTCGAATCGTCTTGCTGCCCGTAACGCAGGGCAATATCGACTTGCTGGCGCACCATGTCGGCGACCCGGTCGCTGACGCTGAGCTGGTACTGCAACTTGGGATGGCGCAACTGGAATTCGTCCAGCCAGCCCAGCATCAGGTTGCGACCCAGGTCGGACGGCATGGCAATTTTCAAGGTACCGCCGAAACTGTCCTTGCCGGCCAGCAGCGCGTCGTGGCCCGCGCGCAGCAGGCGCAAGGCTTCGCGCGCATGTTCCAGGTATTGCGTGCCTTCCGGCGTCAGGCTCAGTGAACGCGTCGTGCGGGTCAGCAGGCGCAAGCCCAGCTCCCCTTCCAGGCGCTTGACGGCGGCGCTGGCCAGCGCGGGCGAAATGCCGATCTCGCGCGCGGCCGCCGACAGGCTGCCCCGGTCGGCCGTGCGGACAAACACCTGCAAGTCATCGAGTCGCAGCAATTTTCAGCATTCCTTTGAAAGTGTTTCGGCACACGCCCTCTTTTTCCCTGGCGAGAAAATGGCCATGATACGTCATCAAGCCTGTATGGCGTAGGTCGGATTAGGTCCGAAGGACCGTAATCCGACAACATTGTTGGCGTGGCCGATGGTGGTGTCGGATTACGCGCGGTACAGCCGCGCTAATCCGACCTACCCAACTCCATCACTGTTTTACCAAAGGAAGAATATGAAAGCCATCGCCTACCACCACAGCCTGCCCATCACGGATACCGACGCCCTGCTCGACATCGAACTGCCCACGCCCGTCGCCACGGGGCGCGACCTGCTCGTCGCCGTGCACGCCATCTCCGTCAACCCCGTCGATGCCAAGGTGCGCAAGAACCGCGCGCCGAAAGAGGGCCAGCCGGAAGTGCTGGGCTGGGATGCGGCCGGCGTCGTCACGGCCGTCGGCCCCGACGTGACCCTGTTCCAGGTGGGAGATAAAGTCTGGTACGCGGGCGCCATCAACCGCCCCGGCAGCAACAGCGAATTTCAATTAGTCGACGAGCGCATCGTCGGCCACATGCCCGCCAGCCTGGACTTTGCGCCGGCCGCCGCCCTGCCCCTCACAGCGATTACGGCCTGGGAATTGCTGTTCGACCGCCTGCAGCTCAGCCGCGACAAGCGTCTGACGGGCAAGTCGCTTCTCGTGATCGGCGCGGCCGGCGGCGTCGGCTCCGTGCTGGTGCAGCTGGCGCGGCAATTGACGGGTGTCACCATCATCGGCACGGCCTCGCGCGCGGAAACGGCCGACTGGGTGAAGGAACTGGGCGCCCACCACGTGATCGACCACAGCCTGCCGCTGGCGCAGGAAATCACGCGCCTGGGTTTACCGCCCGTCGACTATGTGATCAGCCTGAACCAGACTGACAAGCATTTCGAGCAGATCGTCGAACTGATCGCGCCGCAAGGCAAGTTCGCCCTGATCGACGACCCCGAGCACATCGACGTGCGCAAGTTCAAGGGCAAGAGCGTGTCGCTGCACTGGGAGCTGATGTTTACCCGATCGCTGTTCCAGACGGCCGACATGATCAAACAGCATGAACTGCTGGAAGAACTGGCGCAGCTGGTGGATGCCGGCGTCATCAAGACCACCCTGGCCGAGCGCTTCGGCACGATCAATGCGGCGAATTTGAAGCGCGCGCATGCCCTGCTGGAAAGCAACACAGCAAAAGGGAAAATCGTGCTGGAAAACTTTAACTAATCAGGTAATCAGGATGGCCCGGAAATCATTGACGTTGGTCAAGGTCGGGCCAGTGACCACGGAGTCTCCCAGCGCCTGGAAAAAGCCGTGGCCATCGTTGTTGTCGAGGCTGTCGCGCGGCTTGATGCCCAGCGCCCAGGCGCGCCGCAGGGTATCGGGCGCCAGAAGCGCGCCGGCGATGTCTTCCTGGCCGTCGACGCCATCCGTGTCGCCGGCCAGCGCGTCGATGCCCGCGTGGCCATCGAGCGCGATGCCCAGCGCCAGCAGGAATTCCACGTTGCGTCCGCCGCGCCCGTTGCCACGCACGGTGACCGTCGTTTCGCCGCCCGACAGCAGCACGCACGGGGCGGGAAACGGCTGGCCCCGCTGCACCGTTTGCAGCGCGATGCCGGCCATCACCTTGCCCACATCCCTCGCCTCGCCTTCCAGGCTGTCGCCTAATATATATGGCGTGACGCCGGCCGCGCGCGCCACGGCTGCCGCCGCTTCCAGCGCCATCTGCGGCGTGGCGATCAAGGTCGTGCGCGTGCGCGCCAGGCGCGGGTCACCGGGTTTCACGGATTCGCCGCGCCCGCTTTCCAGGGTTGCTCGTATGCTGTCCGGCAAGTCCATGCCGTAGCGGCGCACGATAGCCAGCGCATCGTCGCAGGTGGTGGCGTCGCTTACCGTGGGGCCGGAAGCGATATCGCCCAGCTTGTCGCCGGGCACGTCGGAAATGGCCAAAGTGATGACTTGCGCCGGATGGCAGGCGGCCGCCAGCCGGCCGCCCTTGATGGCGGACAAATGGCGGCGCACGCAATTCATTTCGCCGATGGTGGCGCCCGAGGCCAGCAGCGCGCGGTTCAAGGCTTGCTTGTCTTCCAGGCTGATGCCGTCCAGCGGCAAGGCCAGCAGCGACGAGCCGCCGCCCGAGATCAGGCACAGCACCGTATCGTCCGCCTGCAAATTACCCACCAGGTCGAGCATGCGCTGCGCGGCCGCCATGCCGGCCGCGTCCGGCACAGGGTGCGACGCTTCCACGATTTCGATGCGTTCGCACGGCACGGCATAGCCGTAGCGCGTCACCACGAGGCCAGACAACGGCCCCGGCCAGTGCTGTTCCACGGCTTGCGCCATGGCGGCCGACGCCTTGCCGGCGCCGATGACGATCAGCCGTCCCTTGGGCGCGGGCGGCAGATGGGGCGGTATGCAGTGCGACGGCTGGGCCGCTTCGATGGCGGCCTGGAACATGGCTTGCAGCAAGGCACGCGGCGCTGGGGTGGTCGTCATGGTGTTTCCTCCGGTATCCGAACCCGATCATAGCAGGGACGGCGCCGCCCGGAGGCTACAATGGCGGCTTGATCACGAACAGGAATGCAATGAGCGACGCCATCGAATGGACCAGTCTGGCCCGCACTTTCGGGCTGTTTACCGTCACGGCCGTGGCCGAACTGCTGGGCTGCTACCTGCCCATGCTGTGGCTGAGCAACAAGGGCAGCGCCTGGCTGCTGTTGCCGGCCGCCATTAGCCTCTTGATCTTCGTGTGGCTGCTGACCTTGCATCCGGCTGCCAGCGGCAGGGTGTATGCCACGTATGGCGCCATCTATATCGCCACGGCGCTGGGTTGGCTGTGGCTGGTGGACGGCATCACGCCCGCCTGGACCGACATCGCTGGCGTGGGCCTGGCCCTGGCCGGCGCCGCCGTCATTGCCATGGGGCACAAGACGGCTTGATATGCCTCAGGCACCATGCGCGCGGAAGTTCGTTTCCGCCGACCACGCCGCGCTGGCGCGGGCCAGCAACACGGCTTCGCCATCGGCCAGCCAGTCGTCCGCATCGGCAATCTTCCACATGGCTTGCAGCAGCTTGCGGCGCAAGTCGGGATCATCAATTTCATCGAGCAGGCTGTCGATCACGCCATTGGCCAGTTGCACCGCGCCATGCACGGTCGAGGTCAGCATGTCGTCGCACAGGTCTTGCAGCAACTGCTGAAAAGCGGCCGGCGCCAGGTCGATATGCTCGAGGATCTTGCTGCGGTGCATCGCTTGCAGCTCGGCACTGGCCAGGTTGCCGTCGACCACCATCATCAGGGCCAAAATACGTCCCGCTGCCTGGGGACTGTTCGCTTCATAGGTACGCATGATTTTTTACTTTCTCAGTTAATTAATTAAAAGGCGCGCCACCGCCCTGCGGGGCGCGCCGTACTGCTGTTTATTTCTTCTCGCTGCGGGTGATGAACACGCTCGCCACACAGCTCGATACGATCAGCACTGCCACCACCAGCAACGACGCTTCCACCGGCACGTGGTACCACGGCATGATCAGCATCTTGGCGCCGATGAACACCAGCACCATCGCCAGGCCATACTTGAGCATGTGGAAGCGGTCAGCCACATCCACCAGCAGGAAGTACAGGGCACGCAAGCCCATGATGGCGAACAGGT
The DNA here is from genome assembly GCF_049897525.1 of Janthinobacterium sp. PSRC1-1. Classification (NCBI taxonomy): domain Bacteria; kingdom Pseudomonadati; phylum Pseudomonadota; class Betaproteobacteria; order Burkholderiales; family Oxalobacteraceae; genus Janthinobacterium; species Janthinobacterium sp. PSRC1-1. Next base: position 46,245 of record NZ_JAFCWK010000014.1, on the reverse strand, counting down.
TCGACGTGAAGACGATGAACGGGTCCGTCGTGATGGCGAAAATCGCCGGGATCGAATCGACCGCGAACACCAGGTCCGTCACCTCGATCAGGATCAGCACCAGGAACAGCGGCGTGACATAACGCAAACCGCCCTTTGCCACGAAGAAACGCTCGCCATGGTCGCCATCGGCCACCCGCAAGTGGCGGCGGGCAAAGCGCAGCACCGGGTTGTTCGCCACGTCCGGTTCCGCATCGGCCGCCACCAGCATGCGCATGCCGGTAATCAACAGGAACGCGCCAAACAGGTACAGCACCCAGCTGAACTCGCTTACCACCCAGGCGCCGGCCATGATCATCACGGCACGCATGACGATCGCGCCCAGCACGCCATAAATCAACACGCGGCGCTGGTACTGGATCGGCACCTGGAAGGCGCTGAAGATCAGCAGGAAGACGAACACGTTATCGACCGACAGCGCTTTCTCGATCAGGTAGCCGGAGAAAAATTCCAGCGCCTTCTGATTGGCGATCTCGGGTCCGGCCGTGCCGTTCAGATACCACCACAGGCCGCCGTTGAACAGCAGGGCCAGGCTGACCCACACCAGCGACCACGTCGCCGCTTCCTTGACGCTGACCTTGTGCGCCTTGTTGCCGCCGAAGACGAACAAGTCCAGCGCCAGCATCACCAGAACAAAGGCGATGAAGCCGGCCCACATGGGTGCCGTTGCAATACTCTCCAGGCCGTTCATCGCTGGCCTCCGCAACTGTCTGTTTCTATCCTGATGCCCATGGCACTCTCCTTGCATGAATTGAGCAGCCATCATAGTCTGAATATAAACATCGAACAAATCGAATATAATTGACAAATACATCGAAAAACTCGATGCATTAGCTTTAGGGAAAAACATGTCGACACTCAACTTCAAGCACTTGCGCTATTTCTGGATGGTGGCCAAGACGGGCAGCATCGCGCGCGCGGCCGAGCAGCTGCACCTGACGCCGCAATCGATTTCCGGACAGCTCAGCGAATTTGCCGACACCCTGGGCGTGGAACTGTTCCGCCGCAGCGGGCGCCAGCTGGAATTGACGGACACGGGCCGGCGCATCCTCAGCCATGCCGAAAGCATTTTCAGCACGGGCGATGAATTGCTGGAAATCGTGCGCGACCAGTCGCGCACCACGACAACGACGTTTCGCGTGGGTTGCGCCGATTCCGTCTCGAAACTGATCGCCTGCCGCCTGGTCGAACCGGCGCTCAGCCTGGCCGAACCGCTGCGCATCATTTGCCGCGAAGGCCGGCTGGCCAGCCTGCTGGCGGACCTGGCCGTGCACCGCCTGGACCTGATCATCGCCGACCGCCCCATGCCGTCCCATTTGAGTGTGCGCGGCTACAACCATTTGCTGGGCGAAAGCGGCATGACCCTGTTCGGCACGCCGGAACTGGCCGCCACCCTGAGCGGCGGCTTCCCGCTATGCCTCGATGGCGCGCCGCTGCTGCTGCCGGGCGAAGACTTCGCCATCTACGGGCGCTTGCTGCAGTGGCTCGGCGACAAGCACCTGCACCCGCGCATCGTGGGCGAGTTCGACGACAGCGCCATGATGCAGGCCTTCGGCCAGTCCGGCGCGGGCCTGTTCTTTGCCCCCACCGTGATCGCACCCCAGGTGTGCGAACAGCATGCCGTGGTGGCGCTGGGCCGGGTCGACAGCCTGGTCGAGCAAGTGTATGCGATCACCACGGAACGGCGCCTGAGCCACCCCGCCACCATCGCCATCAGCCAGAGCGCGCGGCACGAGCTGTTCGTGTAGCAGTTCCACAACTGAAGGTCACAATTAAAACCCCGCAAATACATTTGAACAAATACATCTATATAATGGCAAGTCTTCCCGACGCCCTGCGCGCCCCTTCCTGGACTTGCCGCAATGAAGCACTTGCACGACATCCCCTCTGCCTTCAAGCATGAATTTGCCAACCCGCGCCTGTGGTGGTCGCGCGCCGTCGTCGTCGGCATGGCCGCCATCGCGGGGCTCGTCGTCGTGGGCTTTACCTGGCTGGCGGACGAAGCGCTGGAGCTGTTCCTGTTTTTTAACGGCAAAGCCTGGTGGTTCGCTCTGCTGTGGACACCGGCCTGCGCCGCCCTGCTGGTCTGGCTGACGCGCCGCTACGCCATCGGTGCGGCCGGTTCCGGCATCCCGCAAGTGATGGCCACCCTGGACCCGGCCGTGGCGCCCGAGCAGCGTTCGCTGTTCGTGTCCCTGAAACTGAGTGCCGCGAAAATCGTCCTGACGGCGGGCGGCTTGCTGGGGGGACTCTCGCTGGGGCGCGAAGGGCCGTCCGTGCAAATCGCCGCCGGCGTGATGCTGGCCGCGCGCCGCCTGCTGCCGCGTCATTCGCAGGTGAGCGCCCATTCCCTGCTGGTGGCCGGTGGCGCGGCCGGCATCGCGGCCGCTTTCAACACGCCGCTGGCGGGCGTCATGTTTGCCATCGAAGAATTGTCGCGTTCGCCCGAGCAGCGCAACAGCGGCCTGATCGTCGCTGGCATCGTGCTGGCCGGCATGATGGCCGTCTCGATCCACGGCAACGCCACGCATTTCGGCATCATCCATCCTGGCCCCATCGGCCTGGCGCTGGCCTTGCCGGGATTGCTCGTGACCCTGGTCGCGGGTGTGGCTGGCGGCCTGTTCGCCCGGCTGCTGCTGGCCTCCGCCCGCGGCAACCCGCTGGGGAAATTGTCCGCGTGGAGAAAGGGCCGGCCCGTGCTGTTCGCCGCCGTCTGCGGTGTGCTGGTGGCGGCCATCGGCATCGCCAGCCATGGCGCCACGTTCGGCAGCGGCACCGTGGCCACGCGCGCCATGCTGGAAGGTTCCAGCGACGCCTCGCCCGCCTTTGTCGCCTTCAAATATGTGGCCACGTGGCTGACCGTCTGGTCGGGCGTGCCGGCCGGCATCTTCGCACCGTCGCTGGCCATCGGCGCCGGCATCGGCCACGATATCGCCGTGCTGCTGCACTACCCGCACGCGCCCGCCCTGATCGCGCTGGGCATGGTGGGTTTCCTGGCCGCCGCCACGCAGGCGCCGCTGACGGCGTTTATCATTGTCATGGAAATGGTCGACGGCCACGGCATGGTGCTGAGCCTGATGGCCTGCGCCGTGGTGGCCAGCACCGTCTCGCGCGTGCTCAGCGAACCGCTGTACGGGGCGCTGGCGCAACTGCAGCTGCAACGGCTGCCGGCGCCGCCCAACTAGAAATGGCTGCAGGGGCGCAGCAAGCTGCCATCCTGCCATGCGCAGACGGTGCGCGTGCCATCCTCGGCCCAGCTGTGTTCCAGGCCGTGTTTTTGTCCGTGCAGGTAATGGAAGCGCGACTTTTCACGGCCATCCGGCCACCAGGCCTCGTACAGGCCATCGCGCTGGCCATCCAGATACGCTCCCCGCTCGGCCAGCCTGCCGTTCGGATGAAACGCCGTCACTTCACCCACCAGCACGCCATCGGCGAAATGCGCGCGGTTGCTGATCTGTCCCTGCGCGTCAAAGCTCAGGTACTCGCCATCGGCGGGCTGGCCCGCCTGGTAGCGCAATGCATGACTGAGCTGGCCATTCGGATGGTAGTGGCTATGCAAGCCTTCGTACTCGCCGTCGCGGTAAGCCTTGCGGCTTTTCACCGTGCCATCCGCATGGTAGGCGACGTTCACGCCGTCGAAATCGCCCTCCCCGTTGCGCTCTTCCAGCAGGCCCAGTTGGCCATCGGCGAAATACACGCTGCGCTGATAGGCGTAGCGCGGCGACGCCACGTCGGCACTCAGCAACCACGCATCCATGTGCAGCTTGCCTGGCGGCTGCGCGAAATGCAGCTGCCAATGCCAGGCCTGGCGGACCGCATCGTGGCGCAGCGGCGCGCGCTGCTCGTACATGGCTGCAGCGGGCGCGGCGGGCTGGTAATCCGCGTCGAAAAACTCGGAAGCCGGCGACTGTTCGGAAGGCAAGGCCGGGGTGGCCATGCAAATGGCGGAAGAACCGGCCAGGACGGCGGCCAGCAAAACGGAATTGATTATCTTCAATGCATGCTTTCATCAACGCTGCGACAGCGCCGATGATAATGGCAAGCGGGGCGCTCCAGCCACACGCTTGCCTTGGGATTACATGGTGAAAGGAAACGGCTGCATGCCCGCCTGGCGGTCGTCTGGGGCGACCACGGCCAGCAAGGCGCTCAAACCCTGGTTCAGGTGCGCCAGGTTGTCGGGGTCCAGCTGGGCCAGCGCACTGGGCAGCAAGCCGCGCGCCGGCTGCGGCGCGCCGGCGATCACGGCCTGGCCCTCCGCCGTCAGGGTGAGCGTGACCACGCGCTGGTCGGGCTGGTCGCGCGCCTTGCGTACATAGGTTTTCTTTACCAGCGCGTCGACCAGGTTGCTGGCCGTCGTCTGGTGGATAGACATCTTGCTTGCCAGTTCGCCCATGCGCAGGCCTGGGCGCTCCAGCAATTCCTGCATCACCCACAATTGCGCGCCCGATACGCCACATTGCTTTTCGATCTGCGCCGAGTGCCGCTGCGCCGCGCGCATGACGACGCGCATGTTTTGCAAGGCCAGGCCCTGTGCCCGGGCCACCGCCGAACCTTCCGCTTCCACCACCATTGCCTCCAGTTATCAGACCCGGCTGCGCGCCCGCTGGCGGGCCGGAATCCCTGCATGATACCTGCAAAGGAAGCACTCGACTAACTGCCTGTTACAGGCTGTCCATCGCGCCACGCCTGTTCCAGCACCAGCTTGCCGGCCTGGTCCCACTGGCGCTCGATGCCGTGCTTCTTGCCGTGTTCGTACGGCACGATCTGCCGCAGGCTGCCATCGCTGTACCAGGTCTGCAGCAAGCCGTGGCGCTGGCCTTCGACAAACGGCGTCACGCTGGCGCGCACGCCGTTGGCATGCCAGTCCGTCGTGTCGCCATGGTCGCGCCCCTGCGCGTCTTTTTGCCACGCAAACACGGGCCGGCCATTCGGGGCCCACGTTTGCAAGCTGAGCACGGCACCTTTCTGGTACAGCGTCTTGTTCGACACGACGCCATTGCCATGGCTTTCAAACGACCAGCCGTCGGGCTGGTCGTGCACCCACATGGTCCTGGCCAGCACGCTGCCATCCTGGGCAACCGTGACAAACTCGCCCTCGCGCTTGCCATCGACGAACTGCCCCCGCTGGAACAGCTTGCCATCGGCATAAAACGATTCCTGCACGCCATGCATCTGGCCATGGCGTCGATACGAACGGCTGCTGACGGCGCCATTCGCGGCATACGACACTTGCTCGCCATCGGCCATCTCGTCGCCGTGATACAGCGTCTTGTGCGCCAGCTGGCCATTCTCGTGATACGTTTCCGAGATGCTGTCGCGCCCGTTCGGCAAGGCGGTCACCCGCTGCTGGACCTGGCCATTCTCGAAGTACACGCTGCCGCCGAGCAGCTCCTCGCCCTGGGCATTGAAGTAGGTTTCGCGCAGCAGTTGGCCATTCTCGTGGTAGTACTTGCGAAAACGCACGAACCTGACCTGGCTCAAGTCAAGGTCGGTGGTGTAGGTTTCAAAGGCCAGCACGCCTGGCGTGTCGGGAAATTCGAGCCGCACATGCCAGGCGCCCAGCGCCTCGTCGCGCACGGGCGGCGTGCGCAGCGCATACACGGCGCGGCGCTCGTTGCTGGGCATGAAATTTTCATCCAGATACATGGTCTGCTGTTCCTCCTGTACGGTTGGCGTTGGCGCCGCTGCCAGTTCCTGTGCCGCCAGCGGCAAGGCCGCACCCAGCGCGGCGGCCAGCAGCCAGCGCAGCGTTTGTTGATTCTTCATGTTGCCCCAATGATCATGTTGCTTTGCGGCCACCATCATAAAGGCAAGCGCCGTTCGCCATGGGCACGATTGCCGCCCCATGAAAAAAGGCCGGGACGGACCTGCTGGTCCGGCTCCGGCCTGGCGGATGCGCTGGCGCGCCAGGCGCCAGGTGTCAGGCTTCAGACCACGCCATTCTTGACGGGAGACAACTGGCTCGCATGCAGCCGCGCATACGCGCCGCCCTGCTGCAGCAAGGCGGCATGGCTGCCCGACTCCACCAGGCGCCCGCCCTGCATGACGACGATGCGGTCGGCGCTTTCGATGGTCGACAAACGGTGCGCGATGACGATGGTGGTGCGGTTGCGCATCAGCACTTCCAGCGCCGCCTGCACCTGCCGCTCCGACTCCGTGTCCAGCGCGCTGGTCGCTTCGTCGAGCAACAGAATCGGCGCGTCCTTGTACAGGGCGCGCGCGATGGCCAGGCGCTGACGTTGCCCGCCCGACAGGCGCGAACCGTTCTGCCCCGCCTGCGTCGCGTAACCTTGCGGCAACTGCATGATGAAGTCGTGCGCGTAAGCGGCGCGCGCCGACGCTTCGACTCTGTCCTGGTTCGGGGCCGGGTCGCCATACGCGATATTCGCCGCCATGGTGTCGTTGAACAAAATCACATCCTGGCTGACGAGGGCGAACTGGCGCCGCAGGGCCAGCAGCGCGTAGTCGCGCAGGTCGACGCCGTCGAGCAGGATCTGGCCGCCGCTGACGTCGTAGAAGCGCGGCAGCAAACCCAGCAAGGTCGTCTTGCCGCCGCCCGAGCCGCCCACCAGGGCCACCGTTTCGCCGGCGCGGATGTCGAGCGTGATATCGCTCAAGGCCGTGGGCGCATCGGGATCATCGCTGTTGTAGCGGAAGTGGACGTTTTGCAGCGACAGATTGCCCTGCACGGCCGCCGGGGCCACTGTCCCCGGGTCCGGTTCCAGCGGCGTGTCGATCAGGCCGAAGACGGATTCGGCCGCCGCCAGGCCCCGCTGCAGTGGCTCATTGATTTTGGTTAAATTCTTGATTGGCGACTGCATCGCCATCAGCGCACCCATAAAGGCGACGAAGGCGCCCGGCGTGATGGCGCCGCTTTGCGCGCGCAGCATGGCAAAGTAAATCACGGAAGACAGGGTAATGCCGACGAGCATCATGATGAAGCCGGAATTCATGGCCGAGGTGGCGGCATGTTTGACGGCCAGCTGGCGGTTGCGCTTGACCACGTCGACGAAGCGCGCCTGTTCATAGTCTTGCCCGCCGAAGATTTTCACCACGCGCTGGCCGGCGATGCTTTCGTCCAGCACGGATGTCAGCTCGCCCACGGCTTGCTGCGAACTCTTGCTCAGGTGGCGCATGCGGCGTCCCGCCAGGGTCACGACGATGGCCACGATGGGCATCGAGGCCATGCAGAACAGGGCCAGTTTCACGTCGATGCTGAACAGCAAAATCAGATAGCCAATGGTGGCGACGGAGTCGCGCACCATCACATTGAGCACGTTCAAGCCCGCCTGCGACACCTGGCTGGCGTCGAAGGCCACGCGCGACTGCGTCAAACTGGTGGTGGTGGTATCGAAGAAGCGGCTGGGCAGGCGCATGATGGTGGCGAACATTTTTTCGCGCAAATCGGCCTGCACCCGGCTCGATAGCCATACGGAACCGTAATCGCCGGCAAAGCTCGACACCATGCGCAGCACGGCCAGCCCGAGGATGGTGGCGGGAATCACCCACAAATCGACCTGCCCAGCCTGTGCCGGCAGGAAACGGTCGACCCAGCCCTGCAGCATGCCCATCACGCCGGACACGGGCGCGACCTGCTCGCTGGCCGTCGTGCGCATGGCGTCGACGACGTTTTGCAACTGGCGGATTAACAATACATCGGTGGCGGACGCCACGCCCACGGCCAGCAAAGTGGCGGCAACGATGGCGCCATAGCGGCGAAACTGGCCGGCCAGGCGGAAGAACAGGAGGCGACTTTGCTGCATGCAGGTAAGAAAAGTAAGGGTAAAGCGTGATTCTAACCGCTGCCAGACTTACCTAAGTAGGTCGCAATAAATTATTGTGATTTCTGACTTCCATAACCGACGCTCTGCGGTGTTGCCCGCTGCTAGCAGTGCTCGCACTGCGTCGCAGCGGGCGCCTTGCAGAGCATCCGGTTCTGTTCGTCATAACTTCACAATCATTTCCCACGACCTACTTAGACGAAAGTCGCACCTTGCCGGCGCAGAACCGGCAAGGGCCATGCGCGGGAAATCAGCTCTTCGCCACTTTCCACGCGGCCGTGCCGGCCTTGCAGACTTTCAGCTTGAGGGTCTGTTCCTGGCCCTTGGCGCTCAAGCCCACCTGTACCTTGCGGCAGGTTTGCGCGTCCGTCTTTTGCGTGTCGCTGGCCGTGATCTCGGCGGCGATGCGCACGGAATTGCGCAAGCCTTCATTGCTCCATTGCACGGTTTCGCCGTCCTTCTTGTCATTGAGTACGTCGGCGACGGCTTTCACGAAGACGGGCTTGTCATTCTTGTTCAGGTAAGCCATCGGCGTATCGGCCAGGAAACCCAGGCCGACGGCGGAAGCGGAAGCGCTGAAGACGACGCTGCCGAAGATCAGGGCGGACAGCAATGTGGCGGGACGAATACGCATGGAAAACTCCTTGTGAAGTAAAAAATAGGGACAGGACAGGGAGCCGCCGGGGCGGCCCTTAGCCGGGATCGGCCGGCGAAATACCCACGGCCAGCAAGGCATCGATGCTGGGCACGAAATAGATCGCCGACGACAGCGGCGTGGAAAAATCCAGCAGCCTGTCCGTCTTGCTGACGCCATCATAGCCTACGCCATACATTTGCCGCAGCATGCCCATGGTCACCGTGATATCGCGGCAGAAACCGACAAACATGACGCGCGCCAGGGCGGCATGCAACTGCTCAGTTTTTGCCGCCGCGACGGTTTTGTCGACGACACGGCGGACGAGGTGCCACCGGTGGGCTGAACATTGGCAAGCGGGCACGCCTGCCGCATAATGCGGGCATGTTCAAACTGACTTTTCTCGGCACGTCTTCCGGCGTGCCTACACGCCACCGCAACGTCACCTCGCTGGCCCTGCAAACCACGCACAACCGCGACTGGTGGATGATCGATTGCGGCGAAGCCACGCAGCACCGGCTGCAGCGCCTGCCCTTGTCCGTGCACGACCTGGTGGGCATCTGCATCACCCACGTGCATGGCGACCACAGCTATGGGCTGCCGGGCTTGCTCGCCAGCGCCTCCATGACGGGCCGCAAGAAACCCCTGCTGCTGATCGCCCCGGCCGCCATCAAGGCCTGGATCGACGCCACCCTGCTGCACACGGAACTGTTTTTGACGTATCCGCTGATCCACATCGACGTGGACAGCGATCCCATCGTCCACCAGGAAGCGGGCTTGACCATCTCGCGCCATGCGCTGTCGCACCGTGCAGCGAGCGTCGGTTATCGTTTCGCGCTGGAAACGAGCAGATGGAAGCTGGACAAGGCCGCCCTGCAGGCAGCGGGCGCGCCACCCGGCCCGGCCTGGGGACTGTTGCAGGCGGGCCAGGATGCGATCCTCGACGATGGCACAGTCTTGCGCGCCGCCGCTTTCCGCCAGACGGAAACGCAGCGCGCCACGGTGGTGATCGGCGGCGACAACGACACGCCGGCGTTGCTGGCGGACGCCTGTGCCGGTGCGCAACTGCTCGTGCATGAAGCCACCTACACGGAAGCCATGCTGCAAAAAGTGGGTCCCGGCCCCACGCACAGTTCCGTGCAGCGCGTGGCGCAGTTTGCCGAAGCGGTCCGCCTGCCCAATCTGATTTTGACGCACTTCAGCGCCCGCTATCACAACGCGGACGGCATGGCCGAACTGGAAGCGGAAGCGCGGCTGCATTACTCGGGTGAATTGTTCCTGGCGCGCGATTTCGACAGCTATGAACTCGATGCGGCGGGCGTGCTGAGCAAACTTGAGACGCCGCGCAGCAAATGAGCGGCGCGTAGCCCAGCCGCGGACGCTATTCTGCGTCCGTCCGTTCGGCCGCTTTCCCTGCCGCCGTATTGACAGCCACCGCCGTGGCATTCACGGATGTCGTGGCGGTGGTCACGCTCTTTGTCACCATGCGCGTGTAGTCGGCCACATTCACGCCCGCTTGCGTGGTATAGCCGCTCACATGCTGGCCGACTTTCACATTCCTTGTCACCGAAAAACCCGATCTGAACATCTTGCCCAGCGATGCGATCACGATGGCCAGCAAGGGCAGCGAGGCGAATAACAGCAGCAATTCGCTGAATGGATCGCTTTTGCGTGATAGCCACGCCGTCAGGAAAAGACAGAACAGGCCATACGCGAGCGGGCTAAACAAGGGATGGTGGATTTCCGGCGCCAGCGCGGCGATAAACACGACAAGTATCAAGGCTCCCTTGAAAGCGATCGGAAGCAATACCTGCAATGCCGCCAGGACGCTGGCCAAGGCATACAGTATCAACAGGACATCGGCGATCCAGCCGACGACGGGAATGAAGGCGCACAGCATCAATATCCCGATCAGCAGCAACGATCCCGCAATGCCTTCCAGGATGGCGATACGATTGCGGTACAAATGTGCCACCAGCGATAGCAGGCAGGTCGCGGCAGCCGTAACGGCGGCCAATGGCAGCCGGTCTTCCTTGCCCGCCGCGCAATACAGCAGAATATAGGGAATCAGCAGCAGCATCAGTATCGAGAACCGGAAACCACCACCCTCTTTCAGCACAGTCATATTATCCATCTTTTATATAGTGATCGGCCCGCATACGCGAATTCGCCTTGCCGGCCTACCCCTGCCGGGCACGCCATCGCTATATTGTAAATGTAAAAATTTCCCAGTGGAAATATTTATTGAATAATCAATGAACTTGCGGAAAGTAGAATAATGCCACGGCCACAATATGAATTAATGTGGATCGGTGCCATACTGCGCCGCATACTCGGCCGCCAGCAGGCGCGCCGCCTGCTGCTGTGACGGCGTGAGGATTTCCAGCAACTGGTCGCGGTTCTTGATCGATTGCGCGCTGCCCGCCTCGTCCGGCATGGCAATCCATGCATACGCCTGCACATAATCGAGCCCGACACCCTGCCCTTGCGCGTACAGCAAGCCGTATTCGTTCTGCGCCGACAGGGAACCGGCTTCGGCCGCCTGCTTGTACCAGAGTCTTGCGGTACGCCATCGCCCTTGCGGTAAGCCTGCGCCAGGTTGAATTGCGACTGGCCATCGTCCGCCTCGGCCGCCTGGCGCCCATAGGCGAGCGATTGCGCCATGTCTTGCGCGACGCCATCGCCACTCGCATACATCAGGGCCAGGTTGGCCAGCGACGGCGGGAAGCCCGCTTGCGCCGCCGCCGTGAACAGTTCCACCGCTTTCGGCACATCTTGCGTCACGCCATGGCCCTGGTGACAGGCTGGCCAATAAATGCTGGCCGGCCGGATCGCCGGTGCGCGCAGCCGCGTCGAATTGTTTAAAGGCCTCGGCGTAATGGCCGTCGTTATAAGCGAGAATGCCCGCTTCATTCAAAGATGCTGTCGATACGCTCATGAAGATTCCTTGTCCGGGGATTTTGGGCACTGTAAGCAGCACTGTTCCGCGCAGAATGCACGATAGGAACGGTGTGGAAACGGTGTGGCGCATTGCCCAAATCCTGCGTTATGATCGTTCACCGCACGATTGCATTGCGGCAAAACGACAAGTGCCAGCCCAAGAATATCTCCATGAAACTGATTGTTTTGCTTTTATCCCTGCTTTCCACCTCGGCTGATGGCGCCACGCTGCACCTGGACAAAGCCGCGACAGGCAAAGTGCGGCAAGCGGCCAATATCCGCTATGTCAATCACGATGAAAAGCAGACTTACCAGCTGAAAATCGGCAAGCAGTGGGTCGCTGGCAGCTGCAGCAGCGGCGGCACGGGCAATTTGCATGCGCTGCTGCTGGACATGAATTTCGACGGCCATGCCGACCTGTGGGTGACCGGTTACATGGATAGCCAGGGACGCGTCCGCTGTTCCGATGTGTGGCTGTGGGATGCGCCAGCGCGGCAATACAGTTTCAACGCACCCTTGTCGGCGATTCCGAATCTGGAAATCAGCATGGCCGATCAAGCAATCGCAGGCGGCATCGCCAATTGCGGCTGCGCGGCGCAGTGCTTTTATGAAGACAGCTATGCGTGGCAAGCCAGCAAATTAATTACCATCGCCCGGCGCGAACAGGATTGCGAGCGCTATCGGGAATACCGCTTGAGTGATAAGAACGACTTGATACTCGTCAAGGATGAAATCATCGATAGCGGCAATCCCGGCCAGCAGGCCATCGAGAATAGCAAAGCCTATGACTGGCAGCGCCATGCGCACATCATGCGCAAATCCTGGGAGTAAATCCTGGGAGCCAATCCTTCACCACCATCGAACAATGAACGCAGACATGACGACACATCCAGCATCGATCACCTTCCATGCCGCCAGGGCGGACGACACCCCGGCCTTCATCGCATTGCGCGGCAAGACGCGGCAAAATGCCGTGTCCGCGGAGCGTCTGGCAGAAGTGGGCATCACGGCCGAGTCCTGGGCCGAGATGATGCGCTCAGGCAGCCTGCCCGGCCAGGTCTGCCACCACGACGGCCAGCTGGCCGGCTACTGCTTTGGCGCGCGCGACACGGGCGAAATCATCGTCCTGGCACTGCTGCCGGCATTCGAAGGACTGGGCATCGGCAAGACCTTGCTGGAATTGGTGATGACGGAACTGCGCGCGCAGGGCCATCAGCGGCTGTTCCTCGGCTGCTCCAGCGATCCCGCTTCGCGCTCCTACGGCTTTTACCGCTACCTGGGCTGGACCGCGACGGGAGAGACCGACAAGTATGGCGACGATGTACTGGAGTTTCGCCTGACGGCCTAGCGCCTAGCCCGGCCTAGCCCGGCACGCGGCTGGCATCCCACACGCGCATCACCTGCGTGATGGCAGGGTCAAACACGGCGTAGCCCACGCCATCGCGGGCCTGGATCGCCACGCCCGATAAAAAACTGTCAAACACGGCCGCCAGCGCTAGCCCATCCGTCTGCGCGGACAACTCTCCGCTGGCCATCCCCCGCTCGACGCAATGCACGAAGCCGGCGCGCGTGCGCGCGCGCGAAGCGGTGAGGGGTGCGGCCACGGCCGCATGCTCGGCCGTCGGCGCGCTCATGCAGCCGAGCGCCACCATGCAGCCCGGCGGATGCCCCGGCTCGGACTGCATCGCCGCCGACTGGCGCAAGGCCTGCTCGACAGCGGCGCGCGGCGCCAGGCCATCGTCCCACAAACACGCCGTCACGCGCGCAAAGGTGTCCAGATAGCATTGTGCGGCCTCGCGGAACAGCGCTTCCTTCGAGCCGAACGCCGCATAAAAGCTGGGCGCGGAAATGCCGCCGCCCAGGCTCGCCTTGAGCTGGCTCAAGGACGTCGATTCATATCCCTGCTGCCAGAATAAAAACATGGCCTGCTCGACCGCTGCCTGCCGGTCGAACGTGCGCGGCCGTCCCATTTGCGCCATTGCTTGCTCCTTCTCATCTACTCACCACGACTTACATACTACTCGATACAGAAGTCATTGACAACGGAGCGCGCCATCGCCTATATTTGTACCGATTGATATATATGTATCGCCACGACGGTCAGGGCACTCCTGCGCCTGATCTCTTTACAAGGATGTTTGCCGTGAATCACGCCACACTCACTACCGGAACCAGCGCTGCGCTGGCCGACCGCCTCCCCGTCGCCGGCCTGCTGGCCCTGGCCATGACGGGTTTTATCTGCATCGTCACGGAAACCCTGCCCGCCGGCTTGCTGCCGCAGATCAGCGCGGGCCTGGGCATCAGCGCCGCGCTGGCCGGGCAAATGGTCACGGCCTATGCGCTCGGTTCCCTGCTGGCAGCCATTCCACTCACCATCGCCACGCGCGGCTGGCGCCGCCGCAACGTGCTGCTGCTGACCATCATCGGCTTTCTCGTGTTCAATACCGTCACGGCCCTGTCGTCGCACTACGGGCTGACCCTGGCGGCCCGCTTCTTTGCCGGCATGGCGGCCGGACTGGCGTGGAGCTTGCTGGCCGGCTACGCGCGGCGCATGGTGGCGCCGCAGCAGCAAGGCCGCGCCCTGGCGCTGGCCATGGTGGGCGCGCCCGTCGCCCTGTCGCTGGGCGTACCGCTGGGCACCCTGCTCGGTTCATTGGTCGGCTGGCGCGCCGCGTTCTGGATCATTTCCGCCCTGACATTAGTCCTGATCGCCTGGGTGCTGGCGAAGGTGCCGGATTACCCGGGGCAGTCCGTCCATGAACGCCTGCCCCTGCGCCGCGTCTTCACGACGCCGGGCGTGCGGCCCGTGCTGGCCGTCGTCATCGCCTGGATGCTGGCGCACAATATTCTCTACACCTACATCGCCCCGTTTGTGGCCCCTGCCGGATTGACGGGACGCATCGACCTGGTCCTGCTCGTCTTCGGCGCCGCCGCCATGGCCGGCATCTGGATCACGGGCAAGCTGGTCGAGCGCCACCTGCGCGCCAGCGTGCTGGCCAGCCTGGCCGTGTTTGCCGCGACGGCCCTGGTGCTGGGCATCGCCTCGCACCTCCCTGCCGTCGTCTACCTGGGCATGGCCGTCTGGGGCTTGTCCTTCGGCGGCGCGGCAACGCTGTTACAGACAGCGCTGGCCGACACGGCCGGCAGCGGCGCCGACGTGGCCTTGTCGATGAATGTGGTGGCGTGGAATGGGGCGATTGCAGCCGCGGGCGTGGTGGGTGGCGCCCTGCTGGAAACCTGGGGCGCGGGCGCCTTTCCCTGGGCCATGGTGGCGTTGCTGGTGCTGGCTTTCACGGTCGCCTGGTCGGCCAGCGCACATGGTTTCCGGCCCGGCCGACGCAGCGGCAGTGCGCCCGTGGCCGGGCACTGAGGCGACCGTTTAATCAGCCGCCGGCACCGTCACGATGCGCGGCACGTGCCCCGTATGCACCAGGAAACTGGCCAAGGTGGCATGCGACAGCGCCACGGTGGCCGTGTTGCGCAGCGGATGGGCTTGCATAGAATCAGCTTCCCATACGGCCTGGTCCAGCACCAGTTCCACCGCGTGCGCGCCGTCGTGGATCAGCGCAAACAGGCTGACGGAGCCTGGGGTGATGCCCAAGTGCTGCAGCAAGCGCTCGGGCGAGGCCATGCTCAACTTGCTGGCCGTCAGCAAGCGCCCCAGTGCAGCCAGGTCGATGCGTTTGTCGAACGGCACGATGACGAGAAAATGCCGCCGGCCCTTCTCGTCGCGCACGAACAGGTTTTTCACCATCAGGCCGGACATGGCCGGCACGTGGTTCAGTGCTTCATCGATGGTGTGCACGGCCGGGTGTTCGACCAAGGTGGAGTCACCGGCACTGCTTGCCAGCCAGCGGGACAGGATTTCTTGCATGGTGATGTTCTCAGCGCGGGCGCGTGTGCGATGGGCAATTGTAGCGGCGCGCCGCGTGGTGCGCTTGCCTTAAGGCTTGCGTTCGTCCTCTTTCTTGTCAGCGGCCGCCAGCCCCCAGTCATTCCAGCCTTCGCCAAACAGCTCGATGGGATGCTGCGTGCGCTCGGAACCATTGCCGCAACGCATGGCGTCCGGCGGGCAATACTTGTCGCACCCCCAGCAGATGCGTTCGGGATTCTTGGGGTTCAAGGGAAAAGGCTTGGCCATGGCGTGGGGATGCAGTCGGTTGAGGTCTCTTCGACGACTCTAGACCTGGCGCGGGGGGCGGTCAAACGAATTTCGGTGGGGAATTTGCTTAAGTCAAGTTTGCGAAGATTGCTGTCGCGACAGCTTGCAGCCCTACCTTCACCCAGGAGACCAGCGAATGTCATTGCCTCTCATAACTGGTCACCGCATCATTAGCATTACTCTTGATGACCTTCATCATCTTGGTGTTGCCTTGGTATTTCATCTCAAGAATTCTCAGCTGATTTTTCGCCGCCTTGCAGTATTTATGTATGTTCTTGAGAATTTCATCCTGCTGCCGTTTAGGTAGCTCCCCATCAAACTCTCCCGCCAAGTGCTCACATGCTTCTGCGTTATAAATAAACCTGTTGACATCCTTGGGGAGTAGCTCGGCTGAAAAGGCCAAAGGAAAAACAAAGTAAACAGCTGCCATCATAAAAACAAATCGCATGATTTTCCTTTAATAGCCATTATTCGACCAATGTGGCCGGTCGCTTCCAGGTCCGCTGTATTTCTTTACCCCATATGTTGCAGCGATCGCATTTACCACTGAGTTCGTCGTCCATCGCGCCCCCGTCATGATATATCCTCAATTTAATGCATGCTAGCGGGAATGGTTTTGACACGAGACAAGAGGTATGGGGGAGCGGTATCAACTGCATTTAATCGCTTTATCGCGTAGAAATGGACATTTCCAGCACGATACGCGCGACATTGACACGGCCATCCGCGGCCGGCTGTTCCTTCAGTTCATCCAGCGCATACACCATCGTCACCGTGGCGCCGGGCACGAACAGCGCGAGGTCCTGCTTGCGGTGCGTATAGATGCTTTCGTCGACTGTCGAACCGTCAGCCAGGCGCAGGGTAAAGCTGTTGACCTGATCGCCACGGCGGCTGTCCTGGCCCGCGAAATACGTGCGTTCGATGCTGCCCGTCACCGTTTGCGTCTGGATGCGGCCGGCTTTGATGCTGTCCCACCATGCGTCCGAGGCAAACAGGCCGTGCCTGCCTTTCAGTCCCATGAGGGGCTTGGCGCTGTCGAGGGTGAGCGATTGCGTCCTGGTGACGCGAGCGGGGTCTTGTGCCAGGGCTTCGGTGAGGGTGTAGACAGGTATCATAAGGGTGCAAGAGTTATTGTAAGCGCTCACTCAATGTTTGCGCCGAATGACGTATGCATTGCCGGCGAGTTCAAAACCGAGCGTGGGATAGTAGGACATGGCATCGGGAGCGGAGAGCAATATCAGGGACACTTCATCGCCGATGATGGCCTGGGTACGCTTGACCAGCTCCTTGCCGATACCCAGGCCCTGGTAGTGCTTGTCGACGGCCAGGTCCGAGAGATAGCAGCAATACGCATGGTCGGTCAGCGACCGGGCCAGTCCCACAAGCTCGCCATCCACCCATGCCGACAGCAACAGGCAAGGCGCGGCAAACATGCGCGCGATTCTCGGGAGCTCGCCGGTGGGCCGCTTGATGCCGGAGTGATCGAACACGCGAACGACGTCCACCGGATCAAGCGGAAAGTTATGACGATATTCGACAGTGATGTTTTTCATTGGTTCATGAGTGTAAGGAGATCGCGCATGGGAAACCGCTTCTGCCAGATAATGGCGCAATAAGCGGTTCTGTCTTGCGGGCAGGGGCTGGCGCGTCATGAGGCTCCAGTCGCGCCATCGACAAGATGCATGCCCGCATTTAACGCTCATCAAGACCGAGGCGGCCAGGTCACGCAGCAGGCACGCTGAAACTTATCTGATAAAAAACAAACTTGGCAAGGATTATAAATATGTTGCTACCGTTACGATTGAATAAACGCGTGTGCACCACCATTGCTAGCTCTTTTTTTCTTGTTGCGGGTGCCTCATCGGCGTTTGCCAGCACGCTTGACGAGGATAGGACACGCGGTGACATACATGGATTGTTTGAGATAAGGGAGGCCGCGGTACAGTTCATCGCAGCAGAGAATCTGAAAAATGGAACAAAGTGGCAGGCCATGGAGCCGAACCGGAAGATTCTGGTTGCCAAATGTGCGGTGTCTCTGCGCGTGAAATGGGTTCCGAAGAGCCATGGCCTGTCTGGACCGAATGTTGCTGTAAGTTGCGACCAGACCGTCAAGCCCACGATACAAAAGAAATGGACAGTGTTCGTCCCCATCAACAAGGGGCCGATGGCGCATACATGAGCACATCGGGGTCATTCCATGGCATTGCACACGAACGGAGGTGCTGGATGTCATAGAAGCTGGCTCAAGCGAGGAGATAAGCGGAACCACGCGACGCGGCCTTATCGCTGGCACCACAATTTCGCTCCTGAATCCCTAAAATGGTGCAACCGAACAACGGCAGATATAATCATCGACTCAGATTTTATTGATACAAGACTACATGAAAATCAAAATATCATTCATCGCCTCGCTAGGAATGCTATCGCTAATTCAGGCATCACCATCCTTCGCGGATAATATCAACGGGAAAAATCTATATATACAGCGATGCTCCATGTGCCATGGAACAGATATCAATGGAACCGGCCCACTGGCGAATAAAAGCAATCCTTCCACGCCTGACCTCACAACCTCCGCCTTCAAAAAACGTCTGAAAGATTATCCGGGCGTTATTGTTTCATCAGTCATACTTCGCCCGAATGGCGACTTGATTCCAAAAACTTTGCGAGAAAATGGCGTAAAAATATCGCCGTACGCATGGAAGGTTCAGGATTTTCGCGACTTGAATCAATACATGAGTGGTGTGATTTTGAAGAATCGATGACTTTTCAGACGAGATCAGTCGCGAAGTTGCAGTTGGAGAATTCGGAGCAGGCTGGGCCGGCAGGCCCGGCGCTTCAGATCTCACACGCAGGATACGGCGGCATTCAACGAACATCGATATTCTTCGAAATATCAACAGTGCGATAAAAAAGCCAGTCAACTGACTGGCTTTTTTTGATTTATGTTGGACTTTCTTGAAACTGTTTTGCATTGTCACAAATTTCATACCATGCAGGCTTGGAGCCAACATACACATGAAATTGTATTCTTACCTCAGGGTCATCATCCAGGCAGTTAACGGATATTGGAAATGAATCATTCTCTGAACCAATTTCCCCCAACGAAGTTCCGCAATTCTTGCAAAAAGTTCTTGCATATGTAAACGGAGGCTCTGGTTCATATCGTTGAATAAATTCTCGCCCCTCCAGCAAGGTAAAAGAATTTTTATCAACAAAGGCCAAGGCACTCGCTCCGGCCTTCCGACAACGAGAGCAGTGGCACATGCCCATCATGCTTGGAGGGGATGCCAATTCAAACTTTACCGAACCACAGCAACAACTGCCTTTGATCATGAGGTGTCCTTTTTGAAAGTTGACACTGTATTTTTACACAGTACTTCTGGACAGACAAGATCCACATGGAAGAATTTTTCAGAAGTTAAAGCAGAAAGCACCGTGCGGGCGAGAGAGAGCAAAGGGCCAGATACCGATCAGATACTGACAAAAACTGACAGTCGACCCACGTAAGATCGGCAAATCAAAAACTAAAAGGTTACAGGGATAAATTCACCATGACTACTTTTACGCATTCTTCAGGCCAGCACTTATCCGTTGATGATGCCGAAATATATTTTGAAATCATCGGCAATCCGATCGGGAGTCCATTGCTGTTACTGCACGGCGGCTTAGGCAACCTGACAGACTTCAATGGCATTGTCGCTCAACTTGCAAGTGAATTTAGATTGATTGGCGTTGATTTTCGTGGACAAGGCAAGTCGACGCTCGGAAAATCCCGCCTGACCTATCAACGATATCAAGCAGATGTTGAAGCTATTCTGGCGCACTTGAACATCGATTGTTTTTCCATACTGGGCTTTAGTGACGGTGGCATCACTGCCTTGCGCATGGCCGCTGAAACCCCAGCGCGGATCAAGGGACTGGTGGCGGTGGCGGCTCAAAGTCAAATGGAAGCGGACGACCCGATCCTTCCCATGTTAAGTGGCGTGACGGCAGATTTCTGGGAGACAAAATTTCCCGATGCAGTCTCCTACTACAGAGAGAACAATCCAGAACCAGACTTTGATACGTTGATCAAATCGGTTGTATCGCTCTGGACAGATATCAAACACAGCGCTTACCCTGGCAATCTGATCAAGCAGATCACGGCAAAAACGTTGCTGGTGCGGGGCGACGAAGATCATCTTTGTTCGTTAAAGTGCATCGCTGAACTACGAGATAAAATAAAAGGTTGTGCCTTCCTGAACATCCCATATGCAGGGCACGAGGCATACAAAGATGCTCCTGTTTTATTCATGGAGGTGGTGCACGATTTTCTTGTCCATCAGATTACCAAGACATGTTAGTTGTTTAGTTTCGTGCGATCATATTCCTCGTCGCAGCATGGCCCTGTTCCGGGCCAAAGCTGTGCTTGACGAGTTGATCGGCGGTTTGCCACCGAGATCGTCCCACCGGTTACAGCACATCGCATAAACTTCAGTCCATGAGCTCACGCATTCATCCCCAAGCCCGCACCACCCCGAAGATCCGGCAGGAAATCAAGGACTCCGGACTGTCCGACCGCGAAGCCGCCAAAGTCTTCAATATCACTCGTGCCACGGCTGCCAAGTGGCTCAAGCGGGACGATGTGCAAGACCGTTCGCACCGGGCCCATACGCTGCATACCACGCTGAGCGCGACGCAGGAGGCCATCGTGCTGTCACTGCGCCAGTCGCTCTACCTGCCGCTCGACGACTTGCTGTACATTACCCGGCAATACATCAATCCCGACGTCTCCCGCTCGGGCATTGCGCGTTTGCTCAAGCGCGAAGGCATGGCCCGCCTGGAAGATGTGATTCCCAAGGCCGAGGGAGAAACGATCTCGGCCAAGAAGACCTTCAAGGACTACGAACCCGGCTTTGTTCACGTCGACATCAAATACTTGCCGCAGATGCCAGACGAAACCTCGCGCCGCTATCTGTTCGTGGCCATCGACCGCGCCACGCGTTGGGTGTTCCTGCATATCTACGGTGACATGACAGACAAAAGCAGCGTCGACTTCCTGCGCCGGCTCAAGCTGGCCTCGCCGATCAAGATCATTAAACTGCTGACCGACAACGGCTCGCAATTCACCGACCGCTTCACAACAAAGGACAGGAAGCCCAGTGGCCAGCACGCCTTCGATAAAGTCTGCACCACCATGGGCATCGAACACCGCCTGGCACCGCCCCGGCATCCGCAAACGAATAGCATGGTCGAACGATTCAACGGCCGTATCAGCGAGCTATTGCAGCAGACCCGATTCGATAGTCGGGCTGATCTGGAGACTACCTTGCTCAACTATTTAAAGCTTTACAACCACCACATTCCACAACGGGCCATCGGTGCCAAAACACCCATCCAGGCGCTCAAAGAATGGCAGCAAAAGAAACCGGAGCTATTCGTCAAGCGCGTTTATGATCAAACGGGACTGGACAGCTAGACCCCTCCGGGCCTCGCTAGTGATTAGTACAGAGAACTGGCGTTATATTCTGACGTATAACCACCAGCATGGACGTTAGACTACTTCGGTACGACTAGGTCCGAAGGAAGCCTAGTTGTATTTGGAAACATCTTCTTTCGTTGTACGACGATTAAACGTTAGGCCATATTCCTTGTTGACGTCGCCGGGGTGTGCGTCAATTACGGCCCGCACGCGATTTGCCTTGTTCTCTACGTCAAAGCATTTGTCATCACCCTTGGCACAGATTACGCGGATGATGCGTGTAAAGCGCTGCTGCGCATAGTTCATATCCGGCCCGGTCTCCGTAACCATATCAACCAGCGTGCCTTTCGGAATCTGGGCAAACTCGATACTGTCAGGGACTCCAGCATTGGCCATTACCGAATTCCAGCCGGACGAGATATGCACGCGTGCCATACGCATACCGAAATCGCGTTGGTCGTCATAGTGCACGGCGGTAATCCATGCCTTATCGGTTGGGCGGAAGTCCGTAGTATCCACCAAGTTGGCGACGACCACGCCGCGCCAAATTTGGCCCTGCCACGGTTCGACGGACAGGTGATTGGTCGTGCTGCAGCCCATCATCGCGACGGCAAACAGGCCTGCGGCCAGAAATTTCAGTGAGTTCATTGCTTTTTTCATCTTATGTCCTTTATGAAAACAATTGTAACGCCAAGCAACTTTTCCTGCTGAATCAATTGCATGGTGTTTTCATGGATTGGATGCTTTAGGCGGTATTAGGGCCGCCTTACGATATCGGGCGCCGGCCAAGCGAGCAGCACCGCAACGCGCCTGAACACCCAGCGAAGTTCCGCGGGCTCACCCCAGCCTAGGGCCGACACCCTTACAAATGATTTCAGCAAGATGTCTACGGGGCGCTCTGCTCTGTGCGCACGTGATTTCGCCTCGATGCACTCTCGACCAAGATACTTGGCCAACTCCTCACAGACGCCCCAGTCGGCCCAGCGCTCTAGGTTTGAAGTGCCGTGCTCACATGGGAAATCGGCAGGCACATCGTTGTAGTCGATACCGAGGCTGCGGTGCTCATTCATCATATGCTCCATTTACGGAATAGTGAATACAATACTGTATAAAAATACAGTTGCCAACGGAGCAACACTCCTGCGAACTCGTTCTTTTCAGCCTTTAAATACGGTTGACCACGTCTGCGGGGCAATACGAGAATATACTTGCCTTTTGGATAAATTTCGACGTAAGGGCAACAGTGATGATGAAACGAAGGTTGAAGGTTTTTGTACAAAATCTCGGACATGACATTGAAGATGAGAAAGCTGCCGAGCAATTTCTCGACGAATCGTTGCCGCTCATCGGTCTCGTCGTAATGTATTTCAATGCCCTCGAAAAGTCCTTGGACTTGTTCATCTGCGATATCATTTCCGACCGCACCGAAGAGCCTGGCCTCATCGTTCTGCACGGCTCCCCTTACTCCTCCAAAGTCGACCTTTTCAAACGCCTCTCCGAGTCATTTAACGGGGCTTTCAGCCCCGAGGCACCAGCATATAAGGGCTTGATTGACGGGTTACTTGAGGTTGGAAGACTCAGGAACTTGGTCGTGCATGCGGACTGGCGAAGCACGGACGAGGAGGGCTACACGTTCGTGCGTATCAAAATTCAAGATAGAACGCTTCATCAAGAGTATGCGCAGCTGACATCCGACGCACTGGAAAAGGTTCTGACGCGAATTGTCGAAGTGAATCATCAACTTTCAGACTACTCGGAACAGCGAGGCAACCTCCTGAGCTACGGTCACTACGACACTACGCAGTTAGAGAGGCCAGAAATGGAATAGCCGGCACTTTTTTGTTTTCAACGTTGAAGGTGCGGCCGAAAACCTGGTATTCGACAGAGTTTCAACGTTGAAACTGCGAACTGCTAGTCAAAATATTGGCGATTGCTATACGAAGCACGGGGTTCGTTGGCCGGCAACTGTTGGGCGGACGCTACCGGTCACGCCCCGGGTTCTACGCTAGCGGCATATGTTTGCCAACTATCACGGCGCGAGGGTCAGGTCCGCCATTCGGACACAAACTGATGCGTTGACCGTCGTTACAGGCTGGATCAGTTGAAAAGCTGATTAGAACCACGAACGCGCGCCCACGGCGCGCGGAGCTGCCGCGCGGCGGCAGCGGTTGGAGGATTCGGGGCGGGCTGGGCCGGTAGGCCCAGCCCTTCGAATCTCACACGCAGGGCGCGCAGGCGCCCTGCTCGCTTCCGCCAGGCAATAAAAAACCGCCCGAAGGCGGTTTCTTTATTTCCTGGCGGAAGCGGTGAGATTCGAACTCACGAACAGTGTAACCCGTCGCTAGTTTTCAAGACTAGTGCCTTCAACCACTCGGCCACGCTTCCTGATGGCAGCATTATACATAAAGCTCAGTGGCTTACCAATGGCTAGTACTGTCGTGGTCTTATTTTCCCAGCGGCCGGGGCCGGGGGCGATACCTGCGCAGACACCAAAGCAGAAGCCTTACAGCCCCCAGTTTTCCCGCAGCGCCCTCTCGAACGCCACCGCTGGCAACGGGCGCGAGAACAGATAGCCCTGCACTTCGTCGCAGCCGGAGCTCTTCAAAAACGCCAGTTGCTCCGCCGTTTCCACGCCTTCCGCGATCACTTTATGGTGCAGCTGCTGGGCGATGCTGATGATGGTGCTGGCGATGGCGCAGTCGCTGGCGTCTGTCGGGATGCCGGTGGTAAACGAGCGGTCGATTTTTAAGGTGTCGATGGGGAAACGCTTGAGGTAGGACAAGCTTGAATAACCGGTGCCGAAGTCGTCCAGCGACAGGGCCACGCCCAGCGCCGTGATGCGGTCCATGATGCCGATCACGCGCTCGATGTTGTGCATCAGCGTGCTTTCCGTGATTTCCAGTTCCAGCCAGGCCGCTTCCAGACCGTAGCGGGCCAGGGTGGCCGCTACCCTGACGGGCAGGGCCGAGGTGAATTCGCGCGCGGAGACGTTGACGGCCAGGCGGATCGGCGGCAGGCCCGCCAGTTTCCACGCCTGCGCCTGGGCGCAGGCCGCTTCCAGCACCCATTCGCCCACTTGCACCACCAGGCCCGTCGATTCGGCCAGGGGGATGAACTCGGCGGGCGGGATCATGCCGTGTTGCGGGTGGTGCCAGCGCACCAGCGCTTCGGCGCCGATGATGCGGCCGCTGCCCAGCGCGTATTTCGGCTGGTAGTGCAGCAACAGTTGCTGTTCCGATAACGCCTGGCGCAAGCCTGTTTCCAGGCGCATGCGTGCCTGCATGCCCAGGTTCATGTCGTGGCTGTAGAAGGCCACGCTTTCCGCTTCGCCGCCACTGTCCTGCTTGGCGCGGTACATGGCGATGTCGGCCAGGCGCAGCAGGGTTTCCGCGTCCTGCCCGTCTTGCGGATACACGCTGATGCCGATGCTGGCGCCCACGCGCAAGTCGTGGCCTTCGATCAGGAACGGTTGCACCAGGGAAGCGAGCAGCTTTTGCGCCACCATGCTGGCCTCGAAGTGCTGGCCGATGTCGAACAGGCCCACGGCGAACTCGTCGCCGCCCAGGCGCGCCACCAGGTCCTGGTCGCGCAATACCTTGCGAAAACGCAAGGAAACCTGGCGCAGCAGTTCATCGCCGATGCGCCGGCCCAGGGTGTCGTTGATCAGTTTAAAACGGTTCAGGTCGATGAACAGCACGCAGCCGAGCATTTTGCTGCGCTGCGCCACGGAGAGGGCCTGGTCGACCAGCTTGGCCAGCAGGGTGCGGTTAGGCAGGCTGGTCAGCGGGTCGTAATACGCCAGGTGGTGCAGCCGCTCCTCGGCCAGCTTGCGCTCCGTGATGTCCGTCAGGTAGGCGATGAGTCCGATGGGCTTGTCGTCCATGTCCTGCAGCGGCGACAAGGACAGGCTGGCCCAGAAGATTTCGCCCGACTTCTTTCGGCGGCGCACCTCCATCAGGCGCCCTCCCTGTTCCAGGAAGGCGTCGTGGAAGCCCGTATCTTCATCATCGTACAGGAACAGGATGTTGCGCCCCACGGCTTCCACCGAGGTGTAGCCGAACAGGCGTTCGGCGCCCTTGTTCCAGCTGGTGATGTAGCCCGTCAAGTCCATCGTCAGTACGGATTCGTGCAACTGGTCGAGGATTTGCGTCTGCTGCGCCAGCAAGGCTTCGACTTGCGCAAACGCATGGGTCGAGCGTTGCGCCAGCGAATGCACCTGCAGCACGCCGGCCGTCAGCGAGGCCAGGCTGGCCAGCTGGCGACGGTCGGCGTCGTTGTACAGGCTGCGCCCCGCCACGCTGTAGTGGCCGAAGCAGTGGCCGTCAAAACTGATTTCCTGCAGCAAGGCAGGCGTGTCGCTGGAAAAAATCGCGGACGATGCAGCGGCGTCCATGCTGCCCGCAGGCAGAAACTGGCCATGCGGACTGGCCATCACGGCGCTGGCGATACGGCCCAGCTCAGCCACCAGCGCGGGACCGCGCAAACGCACGACGGCATCGCACAGGGCGGCGCTGTCACCGAGGTAATCCGACACCGGCAGCAAGGTCATGCTAGAGGTTCCGGCTGACCTGGATGGCCCATTGGTAGGCCTGTAGCAGGCTGCGCCAATAGGTTTCTCCATCGATGCCGGCACGGCGCAAGCCTTCGGGCGGCGGCATGGCGCTTTCAACCAGCGCCAGCAAGGTACCCAGCTCGCCATTGCGTTCCAGCAAGGCATCGTTGACTTCGGGCGCCAGGTTCAGGGTGGCGATGATCTCTTCCATCGGCATGCCCAGCAGGACGTCAAGCAGGGAAAACACGCCCGTCATGAAGGCCAGGTCTTGCGCATCGCGGTCGCCGCCGCGCAGCTGGCACAGCGCTTCCATCTGCGCCGCGCGCACGGCCGCCAGCGGCAGCAGCGCGTGGATCTTGCCATCGTCTTGCTGGCGCGCATACAGCAGCAGTTGCAGCCAGCGCTGCAGCTGGCGTCGGCCCAGCAGGGTGATGGCCTGGCTGAAGCTGGTAATCGGCGCCGTGAAACCGAAGGCGGCCGAATTGACCAGTTTTAACAGATGATAGCTGAGCGACGGGTCCTGTTTGAGCGGCACTTCCAGCTCGTGCGCGTCGGCATCGCGGGCCAGCAGGCCCAGCAGCGCCAGCAAGCGCCGACGCGAGGTGGCGTCTTCCGGCTCGCTTTGCTGGCGCGCATGCTGCAAGGCGTAGTCACCGGCAAACCAGCTCACACCGATTTCTTGCAATGCGGCAAGCTGGCCCGCGTCGCCGATGTTGTAGGCCAGGTGCGGCCCCGGCAAGGGCAGCAGCTGATGCAGGGCCGGGCGTGCGCCCGCCGCGTCAAAACTCAGCGCGCGCGCGTCGACCTGCGCCGCCACCACGGGACCGGCATCGGCGCCATCGAGCAGGATGCGATAGCCGGCGTCGCGCCATTGCTGGCATTTTTTCTGGATTTGCTTGTCGCCGGCAAGCTGCGCCGGCAAACGGAAGATGGTGCGTTGCGGCACCAGTTGCGCCAGCACGGCCTCGTCCACACCATGCGGGTCGGCCAGGGGAATGATGCAGTCGAGCGGCGCCAGGAAGGCATACGCATCGGCAGCGGCCAGCGCCGCCAGCAGCGGCGCCGTCGAGGCCTGCGGTACATGCAAGGTGACAGCGACCCACTCGTTATGAGCATTGGCCACTGCTTGTAATCCCACCAACGGAAACAGGTTTGATTCAGACGCTGACATCGGTATCTCAGTGTGGGTAGGGCGCCATAGTAAATAAACTGACCAGCATTGGCAACCCTGGCCCGACAGGGATGCCATTTCGACAGCGAGAATCATTCTATCCGAATCTCACCCGCGAAACAGTTTAATTTTGGCAATAAATATTCAAAAAAAACATTCCCCCGGGAGACCGGCCTGTCATGCGGGTTTGAAAAAAACACCATGACGCCAGCGCCGTTCAGGCACCGCCGCCATGCGCATGCTCGACCGCATATTTGATCAATTCGGCCTGCCCTTCGATGCCCAGCTTGCGCTTGATGTTCAGCCGGTGCGTCTCCACCGTGCGCACGCTCAAGTCCAGGTCGCGGGCGATCTGCTTGTTCGACTGGCCCGCCGCGATATGTTGCAGCACTTGCTGCTCGCGCGTGGTGAGGAAGGAATCGTGCACTTGCGGGCGCGATAACTGCCGCGCCAGGGCCGCACTGTAATAGATGCCGCCGGACATCACCGTCTCGATGGCGAAGACGATATCTTTCCCTGGAGCATCTTTGAGCACATAACCGCGCGCGCCGGCGGCGATGGCTTGCGATACATATTCGAGCTTGTCGTGCATGGACAGGATCAGCACGGCAATCTGCGGAAACGCCTGCTTGAACAGCGCCGTCGCTTCGATGCCGTTGATGCCGCGCATATTGATATCCATCAACACGAGGTCCACCTGGTGCGCACGCGCCTGGGCCAGCGCTTCGTCGGCGCCGCCCGCTTCGGCCACCACGTCGAAATGCGCCACCGCTTCCAGGCGAGCGCGCAAGCCGTCGCGCACGAGGGGATGGTCGTCCACCAGCAGGATGTTGATCTTCTCGGTCATGTTTCGGTATCTTCTCGGTATCTATTCATCAGTATTTCGGTGGAAGGACGAGCCGCGCCAGCACCACGGTGCCGGCCGCAGACGAGGTGATGTGCAGGCCGCCGCCGATGGCTTCCATGCGTTCCGTCATGTTGCGCAGGCCGATGCCGCGCTGCGGATGCAGGGCGATGCCGTCGAAGTCGAAGCCGCCGCCATTATCCTGGATGCGCAATTCCACCGCCTTGCCCGCCTCGCGCAGGCTCACTTCCACGCCGCGGGCGTGGGCATGGCGCTCGCAATTGGTCAGCGCTTCCTGGGCGATGCGGAACAAGACGGTATTGACCATGTCGGGCAAGCTCTCGCCCGCCGCCGCCGGGCTGGCCGTGAAACTGGCTTGCGCGCTGCTGCTGTCGTTAAATTCATGCACCAGGTGGTCGAGCGCGGCGGCCAGGCCCAGGTCATCTAAAATGGCAGGGCGCAGGTTGTGCGAAATGCGCCGCACCTCGCCGAGCACCTTGTTCAGCTGCTCGGCGGCCCGCTCGAACGTGGCGGGCGCCTTTTCTTTCTGCTCGGCATTGCCGGCCAGGCGCGCGATGCCCGCCTCGATTTGCAGCTTGATCGACACCAGCCACTGGCTGATGCCGTCATGCAAGTCGCGCGACAGCCGCGCCCGCTCCTCCTCCTGCGATTCGACCACGCGCTGCGCCAGCACTTTCAGCTTGGCGTCGGCCACGCGCAATTCGCGCAAGTTCAGCACCAGGCCGCAGGCGGCCACCAGCAGGGAACCAAGGATGGCGATGGCGGCGATCAGCTCCATGGTCGAGCGGATATTGCGCGACTGCTGCGCGTCGACCTTGGCCAGCGCCTGGTCCACGTCATCCATATAGATGCCGGTACCCATCATCCAGCCCCATTCCGGCATCAATATCACATAGCCGAGCTTGGGCGCGGACTTGTTGGTCGAGGGCTTGATCCAGTTGTAGCGCTCGAAACCGCCGCCGCTCCTGGCGCGCTGCATCAGGCGCTGGATGGTCAGGTTGCCGTCCGCGTCGCGCAACTCCCACAGATTCTGCCCCACCAGCTCCGGCTGGCGCGGATGCATCAGCGACCTGCCCTGCAAATCATAGATGAAGAAATAGCCATCGTCGCCATAGCTGAGGGCGGACAGGATGCGCTTGGCTTCCTCTTGCGTGGCGGCATCCTTGCGCCCTGACTGGACCAGCTGCGCGATGGAATGGCTGGCCAGGGTCACGTAATGCTTGAGTTCGGCTTCCTTGCTGGCCAGATAGGCTTGCTGGATGGTGGCGCGCTGCTGCTCGGCCAGGGTAATCGCCTGGTGCCGCACGGCAAACGCGATGGCGCACAGGGCGAGGATGAGCGGCGTGATGGCCAGGAAGATGACTTTCTGTCTGAGTTTCATGGCCTGGCGCGCTCCGGCGGCGTCGATGCTGGTGGGAATACGTGATTTTACGTCGCGGCGCGGCGATCATTCTGCGTAGTAATACTGAGCGTTACTGCGTAGTCGTGCGCTTGCGGCAATTATACGATTCCTGAATACTTGCCATAAGCTGCAAATACACCAAAAGTCACATCAAACTGGCGACGACCAGGACCCGCAACACACATCATCGCACGGCACAGCGCCCGTCAATCTCTGGAGGAAGCATGAACCGCATTTTCAAACAGCTCGGCTGGGCAGCGCTTGCGCTTGCCGGCGCCGGATCCCTGGGCGTCGTCGCCCTGCAACGTGGCGAACCGATCAGCGCAATCTGGATCGTCATCGCCGCCGTCTGCGTCTACCTGATCGCCTACCGTTTCTACAGCCTGTTCATCGCCGACAAGGTGCTGGGTCTGGACGCACGCCGCATGACGCCGGCCTTCAAGCACAACGATGGCCTCGACCATGTGCCGACCAACAAGTATGTGCTGTTCGGCCACCATTTCGCCGCGATTGCCGGCGCCGGTCCCCTGGTCGGCCCCGTGCTGGCCGCGCAGATGGGCTATTTGCCGGGCATGCTGTGGATCTTGGCGGGCGTCGTGTTCGCGGGCGCCGTGCAGGATTTCATCGTGCTGTTCATTTCCATGCGCCGCGACGGCCGCTCGCTGGGCGACCTGATCAAGGCTGAACTGGGCGAAATTCCCGGCATGATTGCGCTCCTGGGCTGCTTCATGATCATGGTCATCATCCTGGCCGTGCTAGCCCTGATCGTCGTCAAGGCGCTGACCGGCTCCCCATGGGGCAGCTTCACCGTGATGGCGACGATTCCCATCGCCCTGTTCATGGGCGTGTACTCGCGCTTCATCCGCGTGGGCCGCATCGGCGAGATTTCCATCATCGGCTTCGTGCTGCTGATGCTGGCCATCATCGGCGGCCAATACGTGCAGGAACACGCGGTGCTCGGTCCGATGTTCACGTTCACGGGCACGGAACTGACGTGGATGCTGATCGGCTACGGCTTCATCGCTTCCGTGCTGCCCGTGTGGCTGCTGCTGGCGCCGCGCGACTACCTGTCGACTTTCCTGAAAATCGGCACCATCCTGGGCCTGGCCATCGGCATCATCGTCGTCGCGCCTTACCTGAAAATGCCGGCCATGACCAAGTTCATCGACGGCTCCGGCCCCGTCTGGTCGGGCAATCTGTTCCCCTTCCTGTTCATCACGATCGCTTGCGGCGCCGTCTCCGGCTTCCACGCGCTGATTTCCTCGGGCACCACGCCGAAGATGATTGAAAACGAAAGCCACGCCCGCTTCATCGGCTATGGCGCCATGCTGATGGAATCGTTTGTGGCCATCATGGCCCTGGTGGCCGCCTCGACCATCGAGCCGGGCATCTATTTCGCCATGAACAGCCCGGCCGCCCTGATCGGCACTACAGCCGAGTCCGCCGCACAGGCGATCTCGCAATGGGGCTTCTATGTGACGCCGGAAATGCTGACGCAGACGGCCAAGGACGTCGGCGAGCACAGCATCATCTCGCGCGCCGGCGGCGCACCGACCCTGGCGGTCGGCATGGCGCAGATTCTCTCCGGCGCCATCGGCGGCAAGGCCATGATGGCCTTCTGGTATCACTTCGCCATCCTGTTCGAAGCGCTGTTCATCCTGACGGCCGTCGATGCGGGCACGCGTGCGGGCCGCTTCATGCTGCAAGACTTGCTGGGCAGCTTCGTGCCAGCGCTGAAACAGACGGAAAACGTCATCGCCAACCTGCTGGCCACGGGCCTGTGCGTGGCGGCCTGGGGCTACTTCCTGTACCAGGGCGTGGTCGATCCGTTGGGCGGCATCAACACCTTGTGGCCGCTGTTCGGCATCGCCAACCAGATGCTGGCGGCCATCGCGCTGATCCTCGGCACCTGCGTGCTGTTCAAGATGAAAAAAGGCCGCTATGCGTGGGTGACGATTACGCCGACCATCTGGCTGCTGCTGTGCACGTTGACGGCGGGCTGGCAAAAGATTTTCGACGCCAACCCGCGCGTCGGCTTCCTGGCGCATGCCAAGAAATACTCGGCGGCATTGGATGAAGGCACCCTGCTGGCGCCGGCCAAGTCGGTGGCGCAGATGCAGCAGATCATCTTCAACGATTACCTGGACGCCGGCCTGGCCGCCTTCTTCGTCATCGTCGTGATCAGCGTGCTGTTCTTCGGCATCCGCACCATCCTGAAGGCGCGCGCCGACAGCCAGCCGAGCACCAAGGAAACGCCGTTCCAGGCCTTGCCCACGGTGCAATGATGATCGACGAAATCATCAAGGCTGGACGGTATCTGGGGCAAAGCATGCGGCTCATGTGCGGCTTGCCCGAGTACGACACCTATGTGGCGCACCGGGAAGTGACCCATCCCGGCGAGCCGATGATGACGTATGAAGAGTTCTTCCGCGAACGGCAGGAAGCCCGCTACGGCGGAGCCGGCAAGCGCGGCGGCTGCTGTTAGGCTGACACCGGACCCAAGCTGCTGCGCGTCGGCATAGGTAGCCTGCGATGCTCACCGTACTAGAGTACGGTTGCGCTTCTCGGCCACCTCTGCCTTCCGCTCGCGACGCTTGGGTCCGGTGTTGTGACTCAGTATGAAGGGCGGTCTTGTTGGACCGCCCTATTTGTTTCATCTCGTGTAAGTTCCCCTCCCCTTTCTTCCATTAGACCCACATCAATATCTGGGTGTGTCTTCGCGTCTATATTTTTCCAATAGGAATTAAATAACAGTCAACGGACGACCGGGGAAGCAGCGAATTCATGTTCAATTTCCAACGCTCCAGCATCAGCCAGAAGCTGACCATGATCTCGGTACTGTCGTCGGGCTGTGCGCTGCTGCTGGTGTTCGTGGCGTTTGCGCTGACATCCGTGCTCAACCACAAGAACGATGAAGGCAAGCAATTGCTGTCGCTGGCGGGCGTGATCGGTGCGGCCAGCGCGGTGCCCTTGCTGGTGGGCAAATCGGCACAGCCACAGGCGGAGCAGGTGCTGGCCGCGCTGGCCGCGCGTGACGAGGTGGCCCAGGCGGCCCTGTTCGACCGGGGCGGGCGCCTGTTCGCCCTGTACCGCGCGCCGCAGCATGCGGACGGCCTGGCGGCGCCGGAAGACATGGATCCGGCCCTGCTGGCCGACATGGCCGTGCAGCCCGTCACGCAAGGCGCGGGCACGACCCTGGCGCCCGCCATGCGTTTGTACCGTCCCGTCTACCGGCCGGACGAGCCGCAGCAAATCATCGGCGCCGTGCTGATCGAGGCGGACCTGAACCACATGTGGCGCGACATCGGCCGCCACGTGGGCGCCATCGGCGGCGCCACCGTGCTGTCCTTCCTGATCGCCGTCTTCCTCGCGCGGCGCTTCAAGAGCGTGATCGCCGAACCGATCACCAAGCTGATCGATACGGCGCAAAAAGTGTCGAGCAGCCAGACCTACAGCCACCGCATCGCGCACCAGCGCAGCGACGAGCTGGGCGTGCTGATCGACAGTTTCAACGATATGCTGGCGCAGATCGACAGCCGCGACAGCACCCTGGCCAATTACCGCGACCAGCTCGAACGCCAGGTGGGCGTGCGCACGGCGCAGCTGGAAAAGGCCAAGGATGCGGCCGAGGCGGCCAGCCAGGCGAAAAGCGCGTTTCTTGCCACCATGAGCCATGAAATCCGCACACCGATGAATGGCGTGCTGGGCATGACGGAACTGCTGCTGGCCAGCCCTTTGAGCCCGCAGCAGCGCCACTACACGAGCATGGTGCAGCGCTCTGGGCAAAATTTGCTGGTGATCATCAACGACATCCTCGATTTCTCCAAGATCGAGGCGGGCAAGCTGAGTGTGGAATACATCCGCTTCAATTTCCGCGAATTGCTCGACGACATAGAACACGTGTTCGCGCCGCAGGCGGAAGCAAAAAACATCAGCCTGGAATTCGATATCGCGTTTGACATTCCCATCGCCATCTGCGGCGACCCGAACCGTTTGCGCCAGATCATCGTCAATCTGCTGGGCAATGCCATCAAGTTCACGGAAACGGGCAAGGTCACCGTGAAAGTGACCGTGTGCAGCGAAGACGCGCCCAGCGTGGGCTTGCGCTTCGAGGTGCACGACACGGGTATCGGCGTGTCGAGCGAGGCGCAGACGCGCATCTTCGAATCGTTCTCGCAGGCCGATGGTTCGACCACGCGCAAGCACGGCGGCACGGGCCTGGGCTTGACGATCTCGAAACAGCTGGTGGAGCTGATGGGCGGCACTATCGGCGTCGATAATGCTTTAACGCAAGGATCGATCTTCTGGTTCGAAGTAAATTTCGATAAGCGGCGGGTCGACAACGATGACCCATCCTTCAACCTGAAAACCACACGAGGGTTACGCGCCTTGATCGTCGATCACACCCCCGCCACGCGCGCCGTGCTGGAGCGGCAGCTGGCCAGCTGGCACATCGTCAGCGACAGCGCCGGCACGGCCAGCGACTGCCTGGGCAAGCTGCGCGCGGCCGCGCAGGCGGGCACGCCGTATGCCGTGGCCCTGCTCGACATGGAATTGCCGCGCACCAGCGGCCTGGCCCTGGCCGCCACCATCAAGAGCGACCCGCTGCTGGCCGACCTCAAATTACTGCTGCTGAGCACGGAACAGGCGGCGGCCGATCCCGTGCAGCGGCGCGAGGCGGGCGTGGCCTTCCAGCTGATCAAGCCGGCCCGCGAATGCGACCTGTTCGACTGCATCGTCACGCCGCCGCGCGCCAGCGAGGGCATGCGCATCCATCCGCCGCACGCGGCCCGTCAGGTGGGCCGGCGCCAGCGCCGCCGCGTGCTGCTGGCCGAGGACAATCCCGTCAACGTGGAAGTGGCGCTGGCCATGCTCGACAGCCTGGGCCTGGACGTGGTGTGTGCGCACAACGGCGAAGAAGCCTTGCAGGCGGCGCAGGCCGAGGATTTCGATCTGATCCTGATGGACTGCCAGATGCCCGTGATGGACGGCTTTGCCGCCACGGCGGAAATCCGCCGCCATGAACAGCAGTGCGGCCACGCGCGCGTGCTGCCGATCGTCGCCATCACGGCCAATGCGCTGCAGGGTGACCGCGAAGCGTGCCTGGCGGCCGGCATGGACGATTACCTGAGTAAACCTTTTACGCAGCAGGACCTGGGCCACACGATTGCGCGCTGGATCACCCTGCCGCGCGCGGCCACCGTGCACCACAGCGAGGCGCCGCAGGCGCAAACACCGCCAGCGCCTGTGGACGTGCCGCCCGAACCGCCGCCCGAGGTAACGCCGCCAGCGAGCCAGCCGCTGAACCGGCAGGCGCTGGAAAACATCCGCGCCCTGTCGCGCACCGATGGCGATGCGCTATTGGAGCGCGTCATCCTGGCGTTTACCAGCGAGACGCCGCGCCAGTTGAGCGCCATGCGCGCAGCGATTGCCGGCGCGGATGCGGAAGCGCTGCGCAAGGTGGCGCACAGCCTCAAGTCGGGCAGCGCCAACGTGGGCGCCGACGGCCTGGCGCAGCTGTGCAAGGAGATGGAAAAACTGGGCCGCACCGGCAGTACCGAGGGCGCGGCTCCCCTGCTGCAGCAGATGCAGCAAGCCTTCCTGGCCGTACGCGAATCGCTGAACGCCATCCTCGTGAAGGAACACTGACATGACAGCGCCCCTCCCTCCTCCACGCGGCCTGGTGCTGGTGGCCGACGACGATCCCGTGATGCGCTTGCTGATGCGGCAAATGCTCACCCAGGTAGGCCTGGACGTGATCGAGGCCGAAGACGGCGTGCAGGCGCTGGCCAGCTACAAGCACAGCGGGCCGGACCTGGTCATGCTCGACGTCGACATGCCGGCCCTGGACGGCTTTGCCGTGTGCCGCGAAATCCGCCGCCAGGAAGTGGGCGGCACCGTGCCCATCATCATGGTCACGGGCGGCGACGAGCTGGAAGCGGTCACGCACGCCTACGAGGTGGGCGCCACCGACTTCATTTCCAAGCCCATCAACTGGCCCATCCTCGGTCACCGCGTGCTGTACGTGCTGCGCGCCAGCGACGCCATCGCCCGCCTGCGCATCGCCGACGCGCACAACCGCGCCGTGCTGGCCGCCATCCCCGACACCTTCTTTCGCCTCAATCGCGAAGGCTTTTACCTCGACTATGAACAGGGGCACGACGCCAGCGCGGGCTTTTCCCTCAGCGACTGCGTGGGCAGCCATATCGGCGACGTGCTGCCGCCCGAAATCGCCGCGCGCCTGCTGGACAAGGCGCGCGCCGTGCTGACCACGCAGCATATCGGCTCGGTCGACTACACGCTCACGCACGAGGACAGCACGCGCCATTTCGAGGCGCGCCTGGTGGCGACGGGCGCCGACGAGGTGCTGGGCCTGGTACGCGACATCAGCGAGCGCAAGCGCACGGAAGAGCAGATCCGCCGCCTCGCCTATTGCGACAGCCTGACGGGCATCCCCAACCGCCAGGCCTTCCTGGAAACGCTGGAACGCGAACTGCTGCGCTCGAAAGAACACGACAAGAAATTCGCCGTGCTGTTCATGGACCTCGATGCCTTCAAGCGCATCAACGACACCCTGGGCCACGACGTGGGCGACCATCTGCTCAAGGTGGTGTCCGAGCGCCTGCGCGAAACCATCCGCCCCAGCGACCTGGTGCTGCGCGCCGAACACGAGTTTGAGGCCAGCTTCGGCGGCAGCAACCTGGCGCGCCTGGGCGGCGACGAATTCACGATTTTGATTCCCGACCTGGAACGGGTGGAAGATGCGCTGAACGTGGCGCACCGGGTCAAGGAAGCCATGCGCCGGCCCTTCATGATCGAGGCGCACGAGATTTTCGTCACGGCCAGCATCGGCATTTCGCTGTATCCGGAAGATGGCGAGGACTGCAATTCGCTGTTGAAATATGCGGACACGGCCATGTACCACGCGAAGAACTGCGGCAAGAACAACGCCAAGCTGTACAGCTCATCGCTGACGATGGAAATCATGAGCCACGTCAAGATGGAAGTGGGTCTGCGCAAAGCCTTGCAAAACAACGAGCTGTACCTGCTGTACCAGCCGCAGATCGACGTGCCCAGCACGCAGATCGTCGGCGTGGAAGCGCTGATCCGCTGGCGCCATCCCGAGCGGGGCATCATTTCACCCACGGAATTCATCCCGCTGGCCGAAGAGACGGGGCTGATCGTGCCCATCGGCGAATGGGTGCTGCGCACGGCGTGCAACCAGGCCAAGGCCTGGCAAAACGATGGCGGACGCGCCATCCGCATGGCCGTCAACCTGTCGGCCAAGCAATTCAAGGATGAAAACCTGATGCAGATCGTGCTCTCGGCCCTGGCCGATACGGGCCTCGATGCGCGCCTGCTGGAACTCGAATTGACGGAGGGCACCCTGATGGACGATGCGCGCGCCACCATGGTGACCTTGGAGCAATTGCGCGGCATCGGCGTGTACCTGTCGATCGACGACTTCGGCACGGGATATTCTTCAATGAATTACTTGAAACGCTTCGACGTGCGGGCCTTGAAGATCGACAAGAGCTTTATCGCCGGCTTGCCGCAGGATACGGAAAACGCGGCCATCACGCGCGCCATCATCGCCATGGCGCATGGCTTGAAAATGGTGGTGGTGGCCGAGGGCGTGGAGACGGACGAGCAGCTGGTGATGCTGGAAGAATACGGCTGCGACATGGCGCAAGGCTATTTCCTGGGCCACCCGTCGCCGCATGACACGATCACGGCCATGCTGGCCAAGCAGGCGGGCCAGCTGGCCAGCCTGGAAACTAGAGCACTTCGAAGGCAAGGATTTGCGTGACTTGCTGCGGATTAAAATTATCGTCGGAAATCATCACCAGGCTGCGGCGGCCGTTTTCCAGGCGCGGGCCCCAGCTGATGCCTTCGATATTGTCGATTCTTGCCAGGCCGATCTTTTCCAGGTCCAGCAGCAGGCGCTTGCGCGCCGGCACATAAGCCGCGCCCGCCAGCGCCGGGATGGACTGGATGTCGCTGGCGCCAGCCGTGTCCATCGCATAGATGCGCACGTGATTCCTGTAGATGCCGTCGGCGTTTGCCACGCCGGCCCGTTCCACCACCAGCACCTGATGGTCGTTGACGGCGAGGATTTCCGACACGCCATTGTCCGCCTCGCGCCCCGGTGCGGGCCGCGACGCCACCGGCTCGATCGGATACGCATACTGGCGCAGCACGGTGCCGGCGCGGTCCAGGCGCGTGATGCGCACCACGGAACCAATCTCGGGCGTGGCCAGCGGGCCATCCTGGTACAGCGCCGCTTCCATGCCCAGCCACAGGCTCTTGCCATCCGAGGAAAACGACAGTGCCTCGAAGCTCATGTTGTTGCGCGAGCCAATTTCTTCCTGCGAGACCTTGAACATGGCCGGCGTGGGCAAGGTGGCCAGGTAGTGGCCGCGGCTATCGGCGTGGCGCACGAACGGGTGCAGACCCACCTTGCGGTTGCCTTCGCTGCCGTACCACAGGCTGCCGTCCTGCGGATCGACACGGATGGTTTCGATGTCGGGCACCTGCTCGCCACGATCGAGCCTGGCATGCGCCAGGTTCGGATAGCGGCTGCCGTCGGGCTGCGTGAAGAAATGCACGCTGTTCAATGTCACGCCCGTAAATGCATGACTGTCGTAGCTGAGCGTGGCGCGGTAGAAGCGGGCCGGATTGATTTCCGAGCGGTCATCGCTTTCCATCACCCAGCTCTTGTTGGTGGCATCGTAGTCGATGCCGGACAAGCCGCCCACGGTGGTGCCTTCGAACGCCTGTTTCAAGGCGATGCGCTGCTCGCCGATCAGGCGCAGGCCGGCAATCGGCGCGTCGTGCGGGAAGCTGGCGCAGGCGGAGAGGAGGATGGCGGCGGACGCCAGGGCAAGCGCGGTACGGAAAAATCGATGCATGACAGGTATCAGTGAATTGCGTAGGTCGGCTTAGCGCGAAGCGCGTAAGCCGACAACATTGTTGGCTTGGTTGGTGGTGGTGTCGGTAACGTGGCGTGGTGGTGTCGGATTACGCGGCTACGCCGCTAATCCGACCTACCCGACCTACCCGACATTCATCTATCTGCTGCTGCCTATACCACCCCATCGGCCTTGAGCCGCGCGATAGCGGCCGCGTCATAGCCGAGCGACGCCAGCACCTCGTCGTTGTGCTGGCCCAGGGTCGGCCCCAGCCACTGCGTCTTGCCCGGCGTGGCGGACAGTTTCGGGCTGATGGCGGGCAATTTGACGGGCGTGCCGTCGGCGAAATGGTGTTGTTCGAACATGTCGCGGGCGAGAAACTGCGGATCGCTCAGCATGTCTCGCACGGAGTAAATTTTTCCGGACGGCACGTCGGCCGCCTTCAGCACGGCCAGCGCGCTGTCGATCGTGTGCGTGGCGCACCAGGCGCCGATCGCGTCGTCGATTTCCTGCGTGCGCGCGACGCGGCCGTCGTTGCGCGCCAGCTGCGGGTCGCCCGCCATGTCGATGCGGCCCATGGCCAGCATCAAGCGCTTGAAGATGGCGTCGCCGTTGCCGGCAATCACAATGTTTTCGCCGTCGCCCGTGGTGTAGGTATTCGAGGGCACGATGCCGGGCAAGGAACCGCCCGTGCGCTCGCGCACCACGCCCGCCTGGTCGTATTCGGGCACCAGGGACTCCATCAGGTTGAACACGGATTCATACAGGGCCACGTCGACCATCTGCCCTTCCCCGGAGGCCACCCCGCCGGTCACGTCGCGGTGGCGCAGCGCCATCATGGCGCCGATCACGCCATGCAGGGCCGCCACCGAGTCGCCGATCGACACGCCCACGCGCACAGGTGGTCGGTCGGCAAAGCCGGACACATAGCGCAGGCCGCCCATCGATTCGCCGATGGCGCCGAAACCGGGCAAATCCTTCATCGGCCCCGTCTGGCCAAAGCCGGACAGGCGCACCATGATCAGGGACGGCTTGATCTGCTTGAGCTGCTCGTAGCCAAGATCCCACTTTTCCAGCACGCCAGGGCGGTAATTCTCGACGATGATGTCCGCTTCGAGGGCCAGCTGGCGCGCGATGGCGCGGCCTTCGGGCGTCTTCAGGTTCAAGGTCAGACTTTTCTTGTTGCGTGCCTGCACCGACCACCACAGCGACGTGCCATCTTTCAGCACGCGCCAGGTACGGATGGGGTCGCCACCATCGGGCGATTCGATCTTGATCACGTCGGCGCCGAATTCGGCCAGCATGCGGGCGCAGAACGGCCCCGCGATCAGGGTGCCCAGTTCCAGCACTTTAATGCCCGCCAAAGGACCAGCCGACGTTTTCTCTTGCATGATTTAGGTTGCCCTGCGGTCGAGCATCGCGCGGGCAATCGTGCCCGCGTCGACGTATTCCAGTTCGCCGCCCACGGGCACGCCGCGGGCCAGGCGGCTCACGCGCAAGCCCCGCGCCTTCAGCATTTCGCTGATGTAGTGGGCCGTCGCTTCGCCTTCATTCGTGAAATTGGTGGCCAGCACCACTTCACCGACTACGCCATCGTTGGCGCGACCCAGTAATTTTTCGAGGTGGATGTCTTTCGGGCCGATGCCGTCGAGCGGAGAGAGCCGCCCCATGAGCACGAAATACAGGCCCTTGTAGGTGAGCGTCTGCTCGATCATCAGCTGGTCGGCGGGCGTTTCCACCACGCACAGCAAGCGCTTGTCGCGCTCTTCGTCGAGACAGGTCTCGCACACTTCGTGTTCGGTAAAGGTATTGCACAGGCCGCAGTGATGCACGGCATCGACGGCCTGGAACAGGGCGCGCGACAGCATGGCCGCGCCTTCCCTATCGTGCTGCAACAAATGAAATGCCATCCGCTGCGCCGACTTGGGGCCGACGCCGGGCAGGCGCCGCAGCGCCTCGGTCAAAAATTCAAGCGACTTGGACATGGATCAACCCTGCCCCGTGCCACAGATCGAGCGCATGCGGGATTGCATCAGAATGGCATTTTGAAGCCGGCTGGCAAGTTCATGCCGCCGGTCAAGCCTGCCATTTTTTCCGCGGACGTCGCTTCCGCCTTGCGCACGGCGTCGTTGAAGGCGGCAGCGACCAGGTCTTCCAGCATGTCCTTGTCGTCGGCCAGCAGCGACGGGTCGATGGAGACGCGCTTGACGTCGTTCTTGCACGTCATGACGATTTTCACCAGGCCGGCGCCGGACTGGCCTTCCACTTCCACCAGCGCCAGTTGTTCCTGGGCCTTTTTCATGTTGTCTTGCATTGTTTGCGCCTGCTTCATCAGGCCAGCCAGTTGATTTTTCATCATGAGAATGCTCCGTTAATTCAGTTTGTGAGTGTGGTAATCATCAATGCAGGGTCGGCGCGGCGGAGCCGGCCGGTGCAGGGGTAATCGTTCCCGGCACGACAAAAGCGTCGAATGCACGCTTCATGTCGAGCACGAAGGGATCGCTGGCGATGGTTTCTTCCGCTTGCAGCTGGCACGCCTCGCGGTGTGCCTGCGCTTCCGCGCTGGCCGTGTACCAGACGGCGCCCAGTTCCGTGTCGACCGCGACCTTGCGGCCGAAGCGCTCGGTCAGCGCGGCCGCCAGTTTTTCCACGTTGGCCGGGCTGCGCCACGTATCGATCGGCACGCGCAGGCGGAACGTGGTGCTGTGGCCATCGTGCAGGCATTCGATCAGCTCGGCCTGCACGGCCAGCTGCTGGGCCACGCCGCGCAAGGGCAGCACGGCGGCGACGGCCGGCCAGTTGCCATCCCAGTCCAGGCCAGGCACGGGCGTGATCACGTACGGCCCGCTGGGCGCGGCTTGCTTGGCGGCGCGCTGCGGCATGACGACGGCGGGCTGCTCGGCACTTTGCGCGGCGGGCGCCGACACGGCGGCCGAGGCGCTGTCGTCGGAAAATTCGGTGACCCACGGCGGCAAGTCGTCATCGGCGGGCGCCTGCTGTGGCGCTGCCTGGCGTGCCGGCTGTACGGGCGCGGGTGCGGGCGCTTCCATCACGGCGACGGGCGGCGCATCGTCCCACGGCGCAGGCGCTTTCGCGGCGGCCGGTGGTGGCGATGCAGCCTGGACCGGTGCGGCCGGCGCGGCGACGGCAGCGACAGGCTCCGCTGCCGGTGCCGCCGGCTTGGGTGCCGATGTCGGCGCCGATGGCGCGCTGCCCGGACGGCCTTTCGAGGCGGCGCGGGCCGCTTCCAGCGCCGCATTGATGGCGGCACGCGCGGAACTGATGGGCGCGCCCGAGGCTGCCGGCGCTGCCGGGGCAGCCGGCGGCGGCGCGGGGGCGGCTACTGGTGCCGGCGCCGGTGCAGCTGCGCGTGGCGGCGGCGCTTCGCTGCGCGCCATGCTGGCGGCAGCGGCGGCCACGACGGCGGGCGGGGTCACGGTTGCATGGCTGGCAACGCTGTTGGTGGCGGCGCGGGAGGCCGGTGCGGATGCGCCAGCGGCGGCGCGCGCGGCGGCGACAGCGGCGGGACGGTGGCCCGTTGCAGCGGCTGGTGCCGCCGCCGGCACGCCATCGGCGCCGCCTATGCCAGGCCGAAAGGCCAGCATGCGCAGCAAGGTCATGGTAAAGCCCGCGTACTCGTCGGGCGCCAGGCCCAGTTCATTGCGGCCATGCACGGCGATCTGGTAAAACAGTTGCACTTCTTCCGCGTCAAACGCGGCAGACAGGCGCACGATATCCGCGTATTCCGGCAAATCCTGCGGCAAGGCGGCGGGCACGGTTTGCGCCAGCGCAATGCGGTGCAACAAAGTGCCCAGATCCTGCAGCGCGCCGTTATACGACAGGCTGCGCGAAGCCATCTCGTCGGCCACGGCCAGCAAGTCGGCGCCGTCCTGCTGCGCCAGCGCGTCGAGCAGGCGCACCAGATACGACTGGTCGAGCGCGCCCAGCATGCC
Organism: Janthinobacterium sp. PSRC1-1; assembly: GCF_049897525.1. NCBI lineage: Bacteria > Pseudomonadati > Pseudomonadota > Betaproteobacteria > Burkholderiales > Oxalobacteraceae > Janthinobacterium > Janthinobacterium sp. PSRC1-1. The sequence goes on along the minus strand of NZ_JAFCWK010000014.1, from coordinate 4,370 downwards.
CTGCACGGCGTCAAGCGTCACTGCGCCGGCCGCATACGCGATGGCCTGGTCCGTCAGCGACAGCGCATCGCGCATGGAACCGTGGGCGCCCTGGGCCAGCAGGCGCAAGGCCGGCTGTTCGAAATCGATGCCTTCCTGGCCCAGGATATTGTCCAGGTGACTGATGATGTGGCCGGGCGGCATCTGCTTGAGGTTGAACTGCAGGCAGCGCGACAGCACGGTCACGGGAATCTTTTGCGGGTCCGTCGTGGCCAGGATGAACTTGACGTGTTCAGGCGGCTCTTCCAGCGTCTTCAGCATGGAATTGAACGCGTGGTTGGTCAGCATGTGCACCTCATCGATCATGTAGACCTTGAAGCGCGCATTGCTGGGCGCGTAGACCGCCTGTTCCAGCAGCTGCGCCATTTCATCGACGCCGCGGTTCGACGCCGCATCCATCTCTATATAGTCGACAAAGCGTCCCGCGTCGATCGCCGTGCACGCTTCGCACACGCCGCAAGGCTGGGCCGTGATGCCGCCCGTGCCATCGGGGCCGATGCAATTGAGCGACTTGGCCAGGATACGCGACAGGGTCGTCTTGCCGACGCCGCGCGTGCCCGTGAACAGGTAGGCGTGATGCAATCGGCCGCTGTGCAAGGCATGCGTGAGCGCGCGCACGACGTGCTCCTGGCCGACGAGCGTCTCGAAATTCTTGGGGCGGTATTTACGGGCGAGGACTTGATAGGACATGCTGAGATTTTACCATGCGATTTTGCGGGTGATCCTGCGCGGCGGGCGCAAGCCTCATGGCCGGGCCACATTCAAATATGGCAAACGCGGCAAAGCAGCAATTGTATAACATGGAGAGTGGCATTCTGGAAAATCAGGCAAGCATGCGGACTGGCAAAACACAGCGCCGCAAAACAAAAAAGCCGCCAACGGCAGCTTTACTGTTTGTTTCCCGAAGGAGGCGAGCCTGATCTGCGGCACTCATGGATAATAGCCGTGGCTGCTTCGTTCCCGACCTGACCAGGTTAGCCATGCCACGATGCGCAGGGGCCCGCCAGGGACAATTATAACCGGTCTGCGCAAGATTGGGAAATTGCCGTGTCAATGCTGCGTACGTCGGCGTACGTCGGCGTACGTCGGCGTAGGTCGGCGTAGGTCGGCTTAGGCCGCAGGCCGTAAGCCGACACTGCTGAGTACGCGGCCGACACTGCTGAATACGCAGATCGTGAACATGCAAGCACCGCAACGTCGGGTTACGCGCAAGCGCTAACCCGATCTACAGCCCCAGCTCTTGCCAGATACCATCCACCCTGGCCTTCACTTCCGGCGTCATGGCAATCGTCGTGCCCCACTCGCGCGTCGTTTCGCCCGGCCATTTATTCGTCGCGTCGATGCCCATCTTGCTGCCCAGGCCGCTGATGGGCGAGGCGAAATCCAGGTAGTCGATCGGCGTGTTGTCGACCAGGGTGGTGTCGCGAATGGGGTCGACGCGCGTGGTGATGGCCCAGATCACCTCTTTCCAGTCGCGGATATTGACGTCTTCGTCGACCACCACGATGAATTTGGTATACATGAACTGGCGCAGGAAGCTCCACACGCCGAACATCACGCGCTTGGCGTGGCCAGCGTACTGCTTCTTGATCTGCACCACGGCCATGCGGTAGCTGCAGCCTTCGGGCGGCAGATAGAAATCCGTGATTTCGCTGAACTGCTTTTGCAGCAAAGGTACGAACACTTCGTTCAGCGCCAGCCCCAGCACGGCCGGCTCGTCAGGCGGCTTGCCCGTGTACGTGGAGTGGTAGATCGGGTCGCGGCGCATGGTGATGCGGTCGATGGTAAACACGGGGAAACTGTCCTGCTCATTATAGTAGCCCGTGTGGTCGCCATACGGCCCTTCCAGCGCGTGCTCGTAGCCGCTCGGATGGTTTTCATCCGGGTAGATATGGCCTTCGAGCACGATTTCGGCCGAGGCGGGCACGCGCAGCTCGCTGCCAATCGCTTTTACCAATTCGGTGCGGCTGCCGCGCAGCAAGCCGGCGAACTGGTATTCCGACAGACTGTCCGGCACCGGCGTGACGGCCCCTAATATAGTAGCGGGATCGGCGCCGAGCGCGACGGCGATCGGATACGGCTTGCCCTTGCTTTGAATCGCATGCTCGCGGAAGTCCAGCGCCCCGCCCCGGTGCGCCAGCCAGCGCATGATGACCTTGTTGCGTCCCAGTACTTGCTGACGATAGATGCCCAGGTTTTGCCGCTTCTTGTTCGGCCCCTTGGTGATCACCAGGCCCCAGGTGATCAGGGGCGCGATATCGCCGGGCCAGCAATGCTGGATGGGCAGGCGCGCCAGATCGACGTCATTGCCTTCCCAGACGATTTCCTGGCACTTCGCGCCGCGCAACTCTTTCGGCGACATGTCCCACACGGATTTCACCAGCGAACCGAGGCCCAGCAAGTCCTTGAAATCCTTCGGCGGTTCCGGCTCTTTCAGGCGCGCCAGCACATGGCCGATCTTGCGCAACTCGCTGACGTCTTCCGCGCCCATGCCCAGCGCCACGCGGCGCGTGGTGCCGAACAGATTGCCCAGCACCGGCATGTCGTATCCCGTCGGATTGTTGAACAGCAAGGCCGGTCCGCCAGCGCGCAAGGTGCGGTCGCACACCTCCGTCATCTCCAAAATCGGCGAAATGGGGGTCGAAATAGGCTTAAGTTCACCCATTTGTTGCAGCTGAGAAATAAAATCTCGCAAATCTGAATATTTCATGTGTTTTTAATTTTTTTTGACGTCGGACGCCGTTGCTGAAGGATCTATGCCAAGTAATTGATTTTATTGGCTTTTGGCACAATGCAAGACAAAAAGTAAGACATAAAAGTAATAAAGAATCGATTCGTTAGTATTGACTTGATATAAAACGGCTTCTACAATTCGCCCAACTTGAAAGAGCACGCCGGCCCAGGGCTTGATTTTAGCGTTTCTCTTTCATTCACGGAGTCGGGGCTCCACATGACATTTTAAGGAGTGTTTTCAAAAGGCGTCTGCCTTACCCCCGGTAAAAGTTGTATTGCGACTGATCCAATACCAGCATGGGACCGATCAGCTCAAGCAAGCAATGACGGCGTTTCTCGCACGCATCCATACGCGGCGGAAACGATGATATTTCTGATGCACGGCATTGGCAGTACCCACAACACCGCGAGACCGCGGAGGGGCTGCCTGTTGACGCGACATTTCGGGGAACTCTATGACTCATCGTAGCACTGAAGCAGCATTGCCTGCTTCAACCGTGGCTGGCCAGCCAGCGTTGGCGCGTTTGCGCGCCCGCGCACAAGCCATTTCCGCACGTGGCGTATTGACCACGGCGCAACACACACTGACAGTCTTCGGCATTTCCGCCCTGGCACTGATCGCCCTGCTGATGTTCCGCCCGGACCTGGGCAAGCAACTGACGCACAGCCTGTTCCCGCTGCCGATGGCAGAGGCGCAAGCCGTTGAAGCGCCGGCCCTGTCGGCACTCATGGAAGCGCCTGCTTCCGTGCAAATGGCCGCCGCCAACGAGGCACCGTTGAGCAAGGAAGAAAAAGCCTTGCTGGGCACGCAAAAGCAGCAGCAATGGGTCACCAACTGGCTCTCCAAGCGCTACCGCGTGGCCAACGATGCGACCAACATGCTCGTCTCGACGGCGTACCTGACGGCCCGCGAAATCAAGCTGGACCCGCTGCTGATCCTGGCCGTGATGGCCATCGAATCGGGCTTGAACCCGTTCGCGGAAAGCCCGGTCGGCGCACAAGGCTTGATGCAAGTCATGTCGAAAGTGCACCATGAGCGCTTCCAGGAAATGGGCGGCGTGCAAGCAGCCCTGAACCCGGTGGCCAACATCCGCGTCGGCTCCCTGATCCTGAAAGACTACGTCACGCGTGGCGGTTCCGTCGAAGCGGGCTTGAAAACCTATGTCGGCGCCGCCAACTTCGCCACCGACTCGGGCTACGGCTCGCGCGTGCTGGCCGAATACCGCCGCCTCAAGCAAGTATCGGCTGGTCAGCGCGTGCCGACCTCGACGCCGGTGATGGCATCGAACACGCCAGCGCCAGCGAAGGCGCCTGCAGCGGAAAGCGGCAGCATCACCATCAAGATTGCACCACATAACGAGATCGCCGGCCTGTGACCCTTTAAAAGCCCTCACAGGGGTATCCAAAAAGCAGCACCCAAAAATAGCACCCAATGAAAAAGCCACCGCACGCAAGTGCCGGTGGCTTTTTTGTTGCCCTTGACCCATCCTGGAATAAGTTGACACTTTTTCGATGCAGAGAAGGAGTGTCAAATGGAACAAGGGTTTAGGCGCAGCCAGCGCGATTACAGTCTGGCTTTTAAATTGAGCGTTGTCGAG
>NZ_JAFCWK010000013.1:0-162044 GCF_049897525.1 Janthinobacterium sp. PSRC1-1 | reverse complement strand
AAACTGATCATCGGCGCCATGATGCGCAAGCTGGTGCACGTGGCATTCGGCGTGCTCAGGTCGGGGAAAATATTTGATCCGGCCTTGCACGCCGCTTGACGGGGATAACAGTATCTACGCGGCCGTGACAGATTTTGTAGGTTGGATTAGCGGCTTGCCGCGTAATCCAACAATCAGGCCTGCGCCTTGGCCAATTCCTCGGCAAAGAAGCGGTGGCCCATCTCTTCCAGGCCCAAGGTCTGTAGTACTTCCTGCAGGCGCTCCGTCGGACGCTGCCGCGGCAAGTTTTTATAACTGGCGATGATCAGTTCATTCTTCATCGAATGTTCCCAGCCCACCAGCTCCGTCACGCTGACCTGGTAGCCATGCGCTTCCAGCTGCAGACAGCGCAGCACGTTGGTGATCTGGCTGCCGAACTCGCGCGTGTGCAGCGGGTGGCGCCACAATTCCGTCAAGACACTCTTGCCCAGGCTCTTGCCCTTGTTCTTCTTCAACACGGACGCCACTTCGGCCTGGCAACACGGCACCAGCACCATGAACTTCGCCTTTTTCTTCAGCGCGAAGTGGATCGCATCATCGGTAGCCGTGTTGCACGCATGCAAGGCCGTGACGATGTCGATCTGTTGCGGCAGCAAGTTTGATTCCGTCGATTCGGCCACGGACAGCGGTAAAAACGACATGCCGGGGAACTTGAATTTCTTCGCCAGCTCTTGCGAACGCTGCACCAGCTCTTCGCGCGTCTCGATGCCGTAGATGTGCGAACCGTCGTTGCCGTTCTTGAAGAACAGGTCGTACAGGATGAAACCCAGGTAGGACTTGCCGGCGCCGTGGTCGACCAGCGAGACGCCGGGGTGGTCGAGCTGCACTTCGCGCAGCAGCGGCTCGATGAACTGCGTCAGGTGGTACACCTGCTTGAGCTTGCGGCGGCTGTCCTGGTTCATCTTGCCGTCGCGCGTCAGGATGTGCAATTCCTGCAGCAAGGCGACCGACTGGCCATCCTTGATCTCGGGCATGTTGCTGGCGGCCGTGATGACGTCTTTCGGCGCAACGGCTGCGGTGGCGGCGGCTGCCGCGCCCTTAGCGCGCTTCATCGATCCACGCCATCTGTATCGCTTCGAGCACTTTTTCGCCGCCGCGCGTGTGGTCGTCGTCGAAGCCGTCCAGTTCCACCACCCAGTTATGCAGGTCGGTGAAACGCACGGTCAGGGGATCGATGTCCGGATGCGCATCGTACAGCGCCTCGGCGATCGCGTGTATGTCGGACCATTTCATTTAGTGGCTGCCTTCGCTGACCTGGTTGATCGTGTATTTCGGGATTTCGACGACGAGGTCGGCGTCGGCCACGATGGACTGGCACGACAGGCGCGACACGGCTTCCAGGCCCCAGGCCTTGTCCAGCATGTCTTCTTCCAGTTCCGTCGCTTCGTTCAGCGATTCGATGCCTTCACGCACCAGCACGTGGCAGGTGGTGCAGGCGCACGATTTTTCGCAGGCGTGCTCGATGTCGATGTCGTTTTCCAGCAGGATGTCGCAGATGGACTTGCCGGCCGGGGCTTCGATGACGGCGCCGTCCGGGCAAAGCTTGGCGTGCGGCAGGATAACGATTTGTGGCATGGTGTCTTCTTTCAGTCTGTCATTCGGAGCGCGGCCGCAGCATGTGCGCGGCGCGCTGTTCAATTAGTCTTGTACGACCTGGTCCAGCGTTTTTCCGGTCAGAGCGGTGCGCACGCTGCGGTCCATGCGGCGCGAGGCGAAATCCTCGGTGCCGTCGGCCAGCGCCTCGATCGCCAGCTTCAGGGCCTGGTGGTCGATGGCGCCGCTTTGCGATTGCGCAATGGCCTCGCGCACCTTGTTCATCAAGCCATCCACGGTGGCGCGCTCGGCGTCATCGAGCAAGCCGCCGTCTTCATCGAGCGCCGACTGCGTGGCCAGCAGGATGCGTTCCGCTTCCACCTGCTCTTCGCGCAGCGCGCGCGCCACCATGTCGACGTCGGCCGAGGTGTACGAATCCTGCAGCATGCGCGCGATGTCGTCGTCGCCCAGGCCATAGGCCGGCTTGACGCTGATCGACGCTTCCACGCCCGAGCGCAATTCGCGTGCCGACACCGACAGCAAGCCGTCCGCATCGACCTGATACGTGATGCGGATGCGCGCGGCGCCCGCCACCATCGGCGGGATGCCGCGCAGTTCAAAGCGCGCCAGCGAACGGCAATCGCTCACCAGTTCGCGCTCGCCCTGCAGCACGTGCACGGCCAGCGCCGTCTGGCCATCTTTAAAGGTCGTGAATTCCTGCGCACGGGCGCACGGTATGGTCGAATTGCGCGGAATGATCTTTTCCACCAGGCCGCCCATGGTCTCGATGCCCAGAGACAGCGGAATCACGTCCAGCAGCAGCCAGTCGTCGCCGGCGGCGCGGTTACCAGCCAGCAAGTTCGCCTGGATGGCGGCGCCCAGCGCCACGACTTTATCGGGGTCGATATTCGCGTGCGGCGTCGTGTGGAAGAATTCGCTGACGGCGCGCTGCACGTGCGGCATGCGCGTGGCGCCACCGACCATCACCACGCCGTCGACGTCGTCCGCATCCACGTTCGCGTCGCGCAAGGCTTTCTTGATGGCGTTCATGGTCTTGCCCACCAGGTGCTGCGTCATGGCGGCAAACTCCGTCGCCGTGATGCGCAGGTGAATTTCTTCGCCCGAGTTCAGGGCCGCGTCGATCATCGTTTCCGACTTGGTCGACAGCGTTTCCTTGATTTCGCGCGCCTTCACCATCAGGATCGCCGTGTCTTCGTCCGACAGTGGCGCCAGCTTGGCGTGCTCGCTGATCCAGCAGAACAGGCGGCGGTCGAAATCGTCGCCGCCCAGGGCCGAATCGCCGCCCGTGGACAAGACTTCAAAGACACCCTTGCTCAGTTTCAGGATCGAGATGTCGAAGGTGCCGCCGCCGAGGTCATACACGGCGTACACGCCTTCGGAGGCATTGTCGAGGCCATACGCGATGGCGGCGGCCGTCGGCTCGCTGAGCAGACGCAAGACATTGATGCCGGCCAGTTGTGCCGCATCTTTGGTCGCCTGGCGCTGCGCGTCGTCAAAATAGGCGGGCACGGTGATCACGGCGCCGACCAGGTCGTCGCCGAGGGAATCTTCCGCGCGCTGGCGCAGCGTGGCGAGAATTTGCGCCGACACTTCGACGGGGCTTTTCACGCCGGCCACGGTTTTCAGCTGCACCATGCCAGGCGTATCCTGGAAGTCGTAGGGCAGGTTTTCCGCGTAGGCGATGTCGGCCAGGCCACGGCCCATGAAGCGCTTGACGGACACGATGGTGTTCTTCGGGTCGGTGGTTTGCGCGGACAAGGCCTTGTAGCCGATGTTCGCATGGCCGTTCGGCAGGTAGCGCACGACGGAGGGCAGCAGGGAGCGCCCGTCTTCGTCGTTGAGCACCTCGGGAATGCTGTTGCGCACGGTGGCGACCAGGGAATTGGTGGTGCCCAGATCGATGCCGACGGCCAGGCGGTGCTGGTGCGGCGCGGTCGACATGCCTGGTTCGGAAATTTGCAGAAGTGCCATTGTATTCGTGCCTCGATTAATTTTGTGCGTGGTGCTGCTGATGCCTGTCGCGCATTATAAGACGCGCGCCGGACTGGCGCTTGGTCAGTCAGGCTTCCATGGCTTCGTATGCAAAACGGACTTCCTCGCCGAATTTGTCGAGGAACATCAGGGCGCGCACGCTTTGCGCGGCATTCACATAGTCGGCCCCGTCGAGCTGAGCCGCCACCTGGGCCAGCAGCGCCTTGCGTTCGCCGCGCAACTGGCGGTCCAGGGCGTCGAGCGCATCGGCATCCTTGCCGGCACGCGCATCGCCGAGTTCCTCGCGCCATTCCATCTGCTGCATCAGGAAGCTGACGGGCATGGCCGTGTTCGATTCCGTCTGCAAATCGACGCCATGGAGCTCGCACAGGTATTGCGCGCGCTTTTGCGGGCTTTTCAGGGTTTGATAGGCTTCATTGGCGCGCGTGGCCCATTGCATCGCCACGCGCTTTTCAGCGCTGCTGGCGTTGATGAAACGGTCCGGGTGGACCTTGCCCTGCACGTCGCGGTAGGCAGAGTCGAGCGCGCTCATGTCGAGCGAGAACTGCGCCGGCAACTGGAATAATTCGAAGTGATTTTGCATAATGGTCGGTGGTCGCTGTACCGCAATCGATGGGTACAGCGCACCGACCGGGGTCTTGCCAGCTGTTTAAATCCTAAAGGACTCGCCGCAGCCGCAGGCGTCTTTTTCGTTCGGATTGTGGAACTTGAAGCCTTCGTTCAAGCCTTCGCGCGCGAAATCGAGTTCCGTGCCGTCAATGTAAGGCAGGCTTTTCGGGTCAACGAAGACCTTCACGCCGTGCGATTCGAAGACGCTGTCTTCGGCCGCCACTTCATCGACATATTCGAGCTTGTAAGCCAGGCCCGAGCAGCCCGTGGTGCGCACGCCAAAGCGCAAGCCCATGCCCTTGCCGCGCCGTTCGATATAACGGTTGATGTGTTTCGCCGCTTTTTCGGTCAGTGTGATCATGTATTTCTCCGCAACTGCCCCGGCCTTGCGGCTGGGGCGGGCTGCCAACGTTTAAGCTGCTACTGGATGGCGGGTCTGGTAATCCAGCACTGCCGCCTTGATGGCGTCTTCCGCCAGGATGGAGCAGTGGATTTTCACTGGTGGCAGGGCCAGTTCTTCGGCGATCTGCGTATTCTTGATGGCCAGCGCCTGGTCCAGGGTCTTGCCCTTGACCCATTCAGTCACCAGCGAGCTCGACGCGATGGCCGAACCGCAGCCGTAGGTCTTGAATTTCGCGTCTTCGATCAGGCCGTCGGCGCCGACCTTGATCTGCAGTTTCATCACGTCGCCGCAGGCGGGCGCGCCCACCATGCCGGTGCCGATGGTGTCATCACCCTTGTCGAAAGCGCCCACGTTGCGCGGGTTTTCGTAGTGATCGAGTACTTTGTCCGAGTAAGCCATTTTGATGCTCCTTTAATATTCTTGCCGGCCCCGTGAGCGGAGCCTTCGTGATGGTTAGTGTGCCGCCCATTGGATCGAATTGATGTCGATCCCTTCCTTGAACATGTCCCACAGGGGCGACAATTCGCGCAGCTTGTGTACTTTCGATTTCAGCAGGTTCACGGCGAAGTCGATGTCTTCCTCGGTCGAGAAGCGGCCGATGGTGAAGCGGATCGAGCTGTGCGCCAGTTCGTCGCTGCGGCCCAGGGCGCGCAGCACGTACGATGGTTCCAGGCTGGCCGAAGTGCAGGCCGAACCGGACGACACGGCGATATCCTTGATCGCCATGATCAGCGACTCGCCTTCAACGTAGTTGAAGCTGACGTTCAGGTTGTGCGGCACGCGGTGCTCCATGTCGCCGTTGATGTAGACTTCTTCGATCTCTTGCAAACCCTTGGCCAGGCGGTCGCGCAAGGCCTTGATGCGGCCGATTTCGCTGTCCATCTCTTCCTTGGCGATGCGGAAGCTTTCGCCCATGCCGACGATCTGGTGCGTCGGCAGGGTGCCCGAGCGCAGGCCGCGCTCATGGCCGCCACCGTGCATCTGCGCTTCCAGGCGCACGCGCGGCTTGCGGCAGACGTACAGGGCGCCCACGCCTTTCGGGCCGTAGGTTTTGTGTGCCGTGAAGGTCATCAGGTCGACCTTGGTCTGTTGCAGGTCGATGACGACCTTGCCCGTCGCTTGCGCGGCGTCGCAATGGAAGATGATGCCTTTCGAGCGGCAGAACACGCCGATGTCGTCGATCGGCTGGATCACGCCGATTTCGTTGTTCACCAGCATCACCGACACGAGGATGGTGTCCGGGCGCACGGCCGCGGCCAGCTGTTCGACGGTGATCAGGCCGTTGTCCTGCGGTTCCAGATAGGTCGCTTCGAAGCCGATGCGTTCCAGTTCGCGCACCGTGTCGAGCACCGATTTATGTTCGGTCTTGACGGTGATGATGTGCTTGCCCTTGGTCTTGTAGAACTGCGCCGCGCCCTTGATGGCCAGGTTGTTGCTTTCCGTCGCGCCGGAAGTCCAGATGATTTCGCGCGGATCGGCGTTCACCAGGGCCGCCACGTAGCCGCGTGCCTCTTCCACGGCTTTTTCCGCCGTCCAGCCATACATGTGGCTGCGCGATGCCGGATTGCCGAACTGCTCGCGCAGGTAAGGAATCATTTTGTCGGCGACGCGTGGATCGATCGGCGTGGTGGCCGAGTAATCCATGTAGATCGGGAAATGCGGTGCGGTTTCAAAGTGCACTTGGCCTACGTTTTTTTCAGGGGCGTTCATCAATAACTCCAATGCAATCAGCAACTTAGTATTTTGTATTTATCAACCGAGGGCGGCGTGGTTACGGTGCATCACCATCACGCTTTGGTCGGCAATCTTTTGTCTCTGCTGGTCGACCAGGTCCTGCAAGGACACAGAATCCAGATAATCGACCATTTTTTCGTTGAGTGTGGACCACAATTCATGCGTCATGCAGCGCGCACCCGTGGCCGCGTCGGCGCCGTGGCAATGCTCCTTGCCGCCGCACTGCGTGGCGTCCAGCGGCTCATCGACGGCGATGATGATGTCGGCCACCGTCACCTTGTCGGCACGGCGCGCCAGGCTGTAGCCGCCGCCCGGACCACGGATCGACTCGACGATCTCATGCCGGCGCAGCTTGCCGAACAGCTGTTCCAGGTAGGACAGGGAAATCGACTGGCGCTGGCTGATGCCGGACAAGGTGACCGGTCCCTTGCCCTGGCGCAGGGCAAGATCGATCATTGCAGTCACGGCAAAACGGCCTTTTGTAGTCAGACGCATACATCCTCGGTTCAACTAGTTTAAAATATTGCGGCTTTTCAACTTCTCAAACCCTGAGTAGTTGAATGATTTAGTCAAGTATAACAAATTCGGCGGGGTTTGTCAGAGCGCCCCTCGATGACCACAGGGCTGGCAGGGGCATAGCCGGCCGCGCCAGGCGCGGCGGCTTCAGGAAAACAACAGTACTGCTCAAGCGCGCAGAGCGCTGCGCACTTTCATTAACTCAAACCCCAGCAGGTTCAAGCCGTCCCAGCGCGACGGATCGCCGATGCGCGGATTGTCCGAGGCCAGGCCCACGCCCCAGATGCGGTCGACGGGACTGGCTTCGACGATGACGCGCTCGCCCGTGCCGAGCAAAAACTTGCGCAGCGCGGCCTTTTGCGAGAACTTGGCAAAGTTGCCATCGAAGACGATGCCGGCGCGCGCCGCTTCCCACACCTTGGCGTCAAAATTGGCCACTTCGCGCCCCAGCTTCTTCACTTCCGACGGCCGCCCGGCCGCCACGATGCGCGCCTGCACGGCCGTATCGCCAAACAGGGCCGCCTTTTGCGCCATCATGTAGTGCTCGGCCGTCGCATACGTCACGCCGGCGAGACTGAACGGCGACGGAAACCACTGGCTGAAGCAACTTTTGTCGGGCACCTGCGGCTGCGCCGGCGTGTGCCCCCAGAAATACAGATAGTCGGGCACGCCGCCCGCCGCTATCCACGCCTTCAATTCTTCGACATTACTGATTTGCATATTCCCCGCACTTCCGCCAGACAGGCGCCAATTCAATCTCAAGCACGCAACAGTTGCATCGGGCCAAACAAGGCCTGCATGTCGCTGTTGCCGATAAAGGACAGATTATACGGATGTTCCGCCGTCACCTGCGGCAGCATTGCCGCCACCGGCAGGCGTTTGATGAGCTCGGCAATCTTGCCCCACAACACCAGTTGCGGCAAGGCTGCCCCGCCCTGCTGCGCCAGCGCTTCGAGCACCACTTGCAGGAAGGGTAGCCAGCCGCGCGCATCCTGCACGGGCGGCACGTGGGAACGGAACACCAGCGCCGCGTTGAGCAGCAAGAAACCCTGCTCCGTCATCTTGCGCTGCAAGTCGGGCAGGGTCTGGATCACGCCGCTGCCGGCTTGCAGCGCGGCGGCCGCCACGGGCGCCATGGCCGCGCCGGACGTGTCGCCACCCTGCAGTTGGCCATCGGCCACCAGCAGCATCTTCATGAAGTTGCGCAGGGACGTGGCGCGGTTGACGGGCTTCGACAGGCCCGTGGCCGACCATAAACCGCCGACGGCGCCATCCATGAAGCACACGCCCGTGGCGCTGTCGGCGCGCGGGTACGGCCCCTCACCCACCAGCACATGGCGCACCTGCGCCAGCGGCAGGGCAAAGGCGGCGAACAGCCGGCCCTGCGTGGGCAGATAATCGTCGGCGGCCAGCGCCGGCAGGTAGGCGGGATCGGCCGCCATCACGGCGTGCAAGCCGCGCAGCAGGATGGGACGCCAGGAAGCGTGCGCCAGGGACAGGGCATCGGTGATGCTGGCAGGAACGGTGGTTGCGGTCATGAGGCGTGAAGTATTTGGGCAAACGCAAATTGTAGCGCACCGATACGCCTGCGTTGTTGAATGGGCACCATTCCCATATTTCACAGCAATACCAATATTGCAACAACCGTATCAAAAATTACACGCCGCCTGCGCCAATCGTGGCCGGCAATGCTAGACTGGTTTCCTTGGAACTTGAGCCGCATCAAGATATAGTGCTTACGGGCTTCTTCGATCCACTAACGCTCATTGCGCCTGGGCAAGTTCTCAACACACCGCCCTGTCCATGCCCCGTCCCTACCTCATCCGATTGAGCGCCGCGATACGCCTGCCCTGCCTGAGCTTTCTGCTATGGCTATGCTGCAACGCCCCCGTCCATGCGCAAGACCTGGCGGAGATCAGCGCACCGCGTTTTGCGCCAAGGCAAGTGCTGGTACTGTATTCGCTGGGCAGCGATGCTTCCTCGCAATGGCAAACGCTGATCCACAAGGGCATGAGCGCTGAGCTGGCCAACGAGAACTGGCACCTCGCGCCCGGCATCTATGAGGAGCGGCTCGATTCCGTACGCGTGGGCGAACAGCCTGCCGTCGCCGGCCTGGAAACCTATCTGCAAACCAAGTACAGGATGGTGCAATTCGACGCCATCATCACGGAAAACTACCTGGCGGCCCAGTTCCTGAGCCAGCATCCGCAGCTGTTTCCCGGCGTGCCCCGCTACTATGTGAATCAGGGACGGCAGGACTGGACGCCTGCCGACGGCGTCAATCTCGATGTGCGCCACGATTTCGGCAAGGCCATCGCCGTCATGCTGCAAGTGACGCCAGGACTGCGCCATATCGCCGTCGTCGGCGACGGCAGCGCACGCGGCCAGGCATGGATCGCCGCCATCCGCACCGCCATTGCGCCCTACCAGGACCGTCTCAAGGTCGACTTCTGGGATCACCTGAGCCAGGAAGAGTTGTGGCGCCGCACCGGCACGCTGGGACAGGGCAGCGCCATCTACCTGCTGCCCGTCTACCGCGACGAACTGGGGCAGCGCACCACGCCGCCCGCCATGGCGCGCGACCTGGCCTCGCGCAGCGCCGTGCCCATTTTCACCAGCGTGGAATCGCTGATACTGCCCGGCGTGGTGGGCGGCTATGTCATCAGCGGAGAGAAAGTGGGGCGCACCATTGCGCGCATTCTGCTGGGCAGAACGCCCGACCCGGATGGCATGCAGGCAACTATCTTCGACGATGCCGCGGTACAGCGTTTCGGCTTGCGCAATCTGCCCGGCGAGTCGCGCATCCTGAACCGGCCACAGGGTGTATGGGCGCAATATCACTGGCAGATCATCGTCGGACTGTCGCTGATCGCGCTGCAAGCGGTGCTGATTACGGCCCTGCTACTGGCGCGGCGCAGCCGCCGCGCCAGCGTGGCGGCGCTGCATGCGGAGCGCGACATGCTCGAGGAACGGGTCTTGCGGCGCACCCTGGAACTGCTGGTGGCCAACTCCCGGCTGGAGCAGCAAGCCACGACCGACCCGCTGACGGGCCTGGGGAACCGCCGCATGATGACCCTGCGGCTGACAGAGGAACTTGAACGCGCCCAACGCTTCGGCCATACGCTGTCGCTGCTGATGATCGATATCGACCATTTCAAGCGCATCAATGACGACCATGGCCACGACGCGGGCGACCGCGCCATCGCCGCCGTCGCGCAAGTGCTGCGCAGCGTCACACGGGGCATGGATACGGCGGCGCGCTTTGGGGGCGAGGAATTCGTGCTGCTGATGCCGGAGACGCCGCTGTCAGTGGCGCTGGAAGCGGCCGAGCGCCTGCGCCTGGCGGCAGCCAGCTTGCGCGTGGAATGCGATGACGGTCAACTGGTCAGCCTGACCATCAGCATCGGCGTGACATGCAACACGCCGCAATCGACCGCGGCAACCAGGCGGGAAGCGGACAACATGACCGATCTGCTGATCCGCGCCGACCAGGCCCTGTACCGCGCCAAACATGGCGGACGGGACAGGGTTGAGTGGAGCTGAACCTGCTCCCCTTGTTGACCTGACGCCCTATTCGGCGTCCGGCTGCTGCGACGGATGGGCGGCGGCAAACGCCGGCAAGCCGGCGCAATGCGCGTGGATGCGCGCCACGCGCGGGTATGGCGCCAGGTCGATGGCGAAACGCTGCGCATTGAACACTTGCGGCACCAGGCAGCAGTCGGCCATCGTCGGGCTGTCGCCATGGCAGAACAGGCCCGTGCCGGCCGGGTCGCCCTGCGCCAGCAGCGCTTCGACGGCCGCCAGCCCCTCGGCCATCCAGTGGCGGTACCACTCCTGCTTGGCCTCGTCCGACAGGCCCAGCGTGTTTTTCAGGTATTTCAGGACGCGCAGATTCGTCAGCGGATGCGCATCGCAGGCGATCGCCAGCGCCAGCGCGCGCACGCGGGCGCGCCCCAGCGCATCGCCCGGCAGCAGCGGCACGGCTGGCCGCGTCTCGTCCAGGTATTCGAGCATCGCCAGCGACTGCGTCAGGATGGCGCCGTCGTCATCGAGCGCCGGCACCAGCGCCGACGGGTTGACGGCGCGGTAGGCCGGCAGCAACTGCTGGCCGCCGTCCTGCAGCAGATGCACGGGGATGCTGTCGTAGGCGATGCCTTTGAGATTCAAGGCGATGCGCACGCGGTAGGCGGCCGAACTGCGGAAATAGGTGTACAGCTTCATGCTCATGGCGTGGCGTCCTTTCAGGCGCGGCCGGCGTACAGCGCGACCGTCTGCTCGATGCTGCCGAAGATGCTGGCACCGGCCGCGTCGCGCATCTCGATGCGCACCGAGTCGCCGAACTGCAGGTACGCCGTCTTCGGCGCGCCGTGTTCGATGGTTTCATACATGCGCACTTCGGCCAGGCAGCAATAGCCCACGCCGCCATTTTCGATGCTGGAACCGAACAGGTTGCCCTGCTTGTTCGACACGGTGCCCGAGCCGACGATGCTGCCGGCGCCCAGTTCGCGCGTCTTCGCCGCATGCGCCACCAGCTGCGCAAAATTGAAGGTCATGTCTTCGCCCGCATTCGGTTTGCCGAAGGGCTTGTCGTTCAGGTCCACCAGCAGCGGCAAATGCAGCTTGCTGTCGGCCCAGTCGGCACCGAGTTCATCGGGCGTGACGGCGACGGGCGAAAACGCGCTGGCCGCCTTCGACTGGAAGAAACCGAAACCCTTGGCCAGTTCGCCCGGAATCAGGTTGCGCAGCGAGACATCGTTGACCAGCATCACCAGGCGAATGGCTTTCGCCGCATCGTCCACGCTGGCGCCCATGGCCACGTCGCCCGTGACGACAGCCACTTCGGCTTCCAGGTCGATGCCCCACTCTTCCGACAGGGCGAAGATCGGGTCGCGCGGGCCGATAAAACTGTCCGAGCCGCCCTGGTACATCAGCGGGTCCGTGTAGAACGAGGCCGGCACTTCCGCGTTGCGTGCCTTGCGCACCAGTTCCACATGGTTGATGTAGGCGGAACCGTCGGCCCACTGGTAGGCGCGCGGCAGCGGCGAGTGGCACAGATTGGCGTCAAACGGCTGCGCGTCCGGCGCCTGGCCCGCGTTCAGGTCGGCGTAGGCCTGTTCCAGTTTCGGCGCCACGGCGTCCCAGTTGTCGAGCGCTGCCTGCAGCGTGGGAGCGATGGCGGCCACGCGCTGGTACTGGCGCAGGTCGCGGCTGACGAGGATCAGGGCGCCGTCACGGCTGCCGTTTTTCAGGGTTGCGAGTTTCATGGTGTTCCTTGTTCGGTGGTTGTTTCAGAGAGGTTGCCGATCCGGGGCGCTCAGGCGTCGGCCGGCGCGTGCATCCAGGCGGCGTGCTTCGGCGCGCGGCGCGTCTGCGACCATTCTTCCAGCATTTCCCATTTGACGGCGTCCAGCTTGGCCATCATCTCGGGCGTGCCCACGTTGGCCGCCAGCTCCAGGCGGTGGCCGTTCGGATCGAAGAAATAGATCGACTGGAAGATGGCGTGGTTGACGGGACCGAGCACCTCGATGCCGGCAGCCACCAGGCGCTCCTTGGCCGCCAGCAGTTCTTCCATGCTGCCCACTTCCAGCGCCAGGTGCTGCACCCAGGCCGGGGTATTGCGGTCGCGGTCCATCGGCGGCTGCGTCGGCAGCTCGAAGAAGGCCAGCACATTGCCCTGGCCCGCGTCGAGGAAGACGTGCATGTACGGGTCCGGCGCCTTGGTCGACGGCACCAGGTCTTCGGCGATGGCGAGGACGAAATTCATGTTCAAATGCTTGACGTACCACTCGACGGTTTTCTTCGCGTCGATGCAACGGTAGGCGACGTGGTGGATTTGCTTGATCTTCATGGTGTTTGTCTCCAATGGATGCGCCCGGGGCGCGATGGCTGGCCTGTTTTTCAGCTTTTCACCATTAGAATCGAGTTACAGCTATCATACAAACAATTTTTAACCATTGATTTATCGGATTATCTTATGAGTCCCAGCCTGCGACAGATGCGCGCCTTCGTGGCGCTGGCCAAGACCGGCAGTTTTACCCTGGCCGCCGAATACCTGCACGTGACGCAATCGGCCTTGAGCGGCTTGATCAAGGAACTGGAAAGCGTTCTGGGCGTGCGCGTGGTCGAGCGCAGCACGCGCAAGACGCAGCTGTCGGAAATCGGCCGCGAACTGTATCCGCTGTTTGAAAAGATGATCGAGGACCTCGATGGCGCCATGGCCGGCATCGCCCAGCGCAAGGCCCTGAAGACGGGCCTGGTGCGCATCGCCGCGCCGCAGATGATGGCCTGCACCCTGCTGCCGCAAGTGATCGCCGCCTATCGCCAGGCGCACCCGGAGGTGCAGTTGCGCCTGGTCGATTGCCCCGTGGAAAATGTGTCGGCGCGCGTGTTCAGCGGCGAAGTCGATTTCGGCATCGGCCCCGAGCGCGATCCGACGGCGGAAATCGCCGCGCAAGTGCTGTTCGAAATGCCCTTCGTGCTGGTCTTCCCCGAGCAGCACCCGCTGCAGCAGAAAGAGCGCGTCACCTGGGCCGACGTGGGCGATTACCCGTTCATCTCGCTGCAAGGCCAGTTCACGGAACGCCTGCTGCGCGACATGCACGGCGCGTTTCGCGAGCTGTCGCTCAATCCCTACAACGAGGTGACCTTCATGACGACGGCGCTGGCCATGGTCAGCGCCAACCTGGGCATCACGGTCTGCCTGCCGTACGCGGAACCGATGGTCAAACTATACAAATTGCACATGCGCGCCCTGCACCAGCCGGAACTGACGCGGCGCTTTTTCGTCTACACGAAAACGGGGCGTTCGCTGTCGCCGGCGGCCGAAAGCTTCATGGCCTTCCTGTTCCAGTTCGTCGAGACGCACGAGTGGAACGTGGGCGGAAACAACGGCGCACGCGCCGCGCTGCCGGCCGGCAGCGCGGCGGGCAGCGCTTTATAATGGCGCATCGCCCCTCTGCAAACACGCCATGACCCAGCCTGACCAGCACGACCTGTCGCCCATCGACGCCGCCACCATCGCCATCAACCAGCGCATGAACACATTCGACGGTCACGACCAGGTCTGGCTGTTCGGCTACGGCTCGCTGATCTACAAGGCGGATTTTCCCTATATCGAACGGCGCCCCGCCAGCATCGCCGGCTGGACGCGGCGTTTCTGGCAAGGTTCGCACGATCATCGGGGCACGCCGATGGCGCCGGGCCGGGTCGCCACCATCGTGCCGCAGGCCGGCGCCGTGTGCGACGGCATGGCGTACCTGATCACGCCCGAAGTCTTCGCCCACCTCGACCACCGCGAAAAGAACGGCTATTTGCGCCTGGCCACCGAGATCACCTTCGACGATGGCAGCAAGGTCGAAGGCCTGGTGTACATCGCTAACGAGGAAAACGCCGCCTTTCTCGGCGCCGCCCCGGAACTCGATATCGCGCGCCAGATCGCCCGTTCACACGGCCCCAGCGGCCCGAACAGCGAATACCTGCTGCACCTGGCCAGCGCCCTGCGCGAACTGGGCAAGAGCGACCCGCATGTCTTTGCCATCGAGCAACATCTGGCGCAGCTCCAGGATCAGTTCCAGGCACCTGCCCAGGACAGCGCCGCAGCGTACCCGGGCAGCATCAGCGCTGACGCTGGTTTAACTTAAAACAAATCCAGCTGCCCCGCATTGCCCCCTTTTGCCGAGTTCCCCAACGGCGGCACCACCAGCGGGCGGCGGAACTGCGTGCAATCGAGCTGTTTGAAACGGCCGCCCTTGCCATGCAGCCCCAGCCGGTGCACGGCTTTTTCAAAGCGCTGGCGGATCAGGTCGGCCCACACGCCCTCGCCCCGCATGCGCGTGCCGAACGCGCTGTCGTAATCCTTGCCGCCGCGCATTTCGCGCACGCGGTTCATCACGCGCTGGGCCCGTTCCGGAAAGTGCGCTTCCAGCCATTGCTGGAACAATGGGCTCACTTCCCACGGCAGGCGCAGCACCACGTAATGGGCGTGGATGGCGCCCGCGTCACGCACGGCTTCGAGCAGCTGCTCGATTTCCGGCTCCGTCACGAACGGAATGATGGGCGCGATGCTCACGCCCACGGGGATGCCCGCCTCGGTCAAGGTGCGGATGGTGCGCAGCCGCCGCGCAGGGGCCGCCGCGCGCGGCTCCAGCGTGCGCGCGATGGCGGGGTCGAGCGTGGTGACAGTGACGGCCACGGCGGCCAGGCGCCTGGCCGCCATCGGCGCCAGAATGTCGATGTCGCGTTCGATCAGCGACGATTTCGTGATCAGCGCCACGGGATGCTCGCACTCGTGCAACACTTCCAGCACGCGCCGCGTCAGCTGCCGTTCGCGTTCGCACGGCTGATACGCATCGGTATTGACGCCCACGGCGATCGGCTCGGCCACATACGACGGCTTGGCCAGTTCGCGCCGCAACAGCTCAGGGGCGTTCACCTTGGCATAGATGCGGCTTTCGAAGTCCAGGCCCGGCGACAGGCCCAGATAGCTGTGCGTGGGACGGGCAAAGCAGTAAATGCAGCCGTGTTCGCAGCCCCGGTACGGGTTCAGCGACACATTGAAGGGCAAATCGGGCGAAGCGTTGCGCGTGAGGATGGTGCGCGCCTGCTCGTCGCTGACCTGCGTTTTCCAGCCCGGCGCGCCCTCTTCCCCAGCCATCTCATCCAGGCCACCCACGCTCCAGCCGTCATCGAAACCGGCGCGCGCATGCGCCTCGTAGCGCCCTTGCAGGTTCGACACGGCACCGCGCCCCTTGAGGGCTTTCAGCGATTGCGGCGGCAACATGGCTTGCCCGGCGAAGCTGTCATCGTGCTCTGGAATGATTGCTTTCATGAACGGCCCCGTTAACTGTATATACGTACAGTATACTATGCCGCTGTGCCGGCAAGATCAAGGGCTGGCGTGCTGGCGTTTCACGCTTTTTCACCATGTGGCATGACATAACTCAACTGCTGTGCGACAAAGCCATCAAATGCCGTGATCAGGGGAACGAAGCGGGACGCGTCCTGCTCCAACTGCATCAGGGCATAGCAGGTCGCTTCCAGGGTCGATAACTGGTCTGGCGCATGCGCCTTGCGGATCAGGTAATGGGAAGCGGGCGTGTCGCGCAGGGGCAGGCGCGGCAGCTGTTGCAACTGGGGATTCAGGTACAACATCTTGCGGCTCTTGCGCCAGGTGGCGTCCAGCACCACCAGCCGCAATTGGCTCAACAATCGGGCCGGATCGCGCAAGATGGCGGGGTCGAGCGCGGGCGGCGGCGCGATGCCCAGCGAACGGTCGCCGGGCGTCTCCGGGTACAGCAGCACGTTGTGCTTGCCGGCCAGCACTGCGGCGAGCGTATCGGGGGCAAACTGCTCGCCCGTCAGCATGCGGCTGTTGGGCAGGCTCAGGTGCAGCAAGCGGGCACTGCCCTTGGCGTTGTGGACTTCCAGCGGATGCTGCAGGATCAGCACGTCCACTGCATGGGCCACGGGGGCGATCCAGCGGCAGATGCAGCTGCTTTCGGCGCGCAGGCAGGCTGGGCAGCGCGCGCGTTTGGCCGGTTCAGCCTCGGAGGACGATGCAGCGGCAGGGCTGGAGGGATGGCTGGAGGTAGAGCTTGAGGTACGGCGGGTGGTCATGGCGGAGCGCGTTCGCGGCTGTCTTCAAGCGGAGATTGTAGCGCCCGCGCCATGCCAAGGGGAATCTGCCCTTAAAACTCTTCCCATTCGTCGGCGCCGGACGCCACCGGCGCCTTCGGCGCGCGTGCGCGCACAGCGTCCGCTGGCGCCGCCTTACCCGGCGCGGCTGCGGGCTGTGCTGGCGCGCGCCGTACGGCCGCTTGCACGGCAGTTTTGACCGGCGCAGGCGCTTTCACAGACAGGGCAGCACCGGTGGAAACAGAGTGCTGCGTGGCATCGAGCTTGAACACGCCCACCACGTCGGCCAGCTTGGCCGCCTGTTCCTGCATGGATTCGGCCGCTGCGGCGGCCTCTTCCACCAGGGCCGCGTTTTGCTGCGTCACCTGGTCCATCTGGCCGATGGCCTGGTTGACTTGTTCGATGCCTGCGCGCTGCTCATCGCTGGCATCGGTGATCTGGTTCATGATCTGTGTCACGTGGCTGATGCTTTGCACGATTTCGTCCATGGTGCGGCCCGCCTTGTCCACCAGTTGCGAACCGGCCTCGACCTTTTGCACGGAATCGTCGATCAAGCCCTTGATTTCCTTGGCCGCCGCGCTGGAGCGCTGCGCCAGGTTGCGCACCTCGGAGGCCACGACGGCAAAACCGCGGCCCTGCTCGCCGGCCCTGGCCGCTTCCACGGCCGCGTTCAGGGCCAGGATATTCGTCTGGAAGGCGATGGCGTCGATGACGCTGATGATGTCGACAATCTTGCGCGAGGAATCGTTGATCGAGCCCATGGTGCTGACCACTTCCGACACCACCACGCCGCCCTTGCTGGCGATCTGCGAGGCGTCGATGGCCAGTTGATTCGCGCTGCGCGCATTGTCGGCATTGCGTTTCACGGTCGAGGTCAGGTCTTCCATCGAAGACGCCGTCTCTTCCAGCGAACTGGCCTGCTCTTCCGTGCGCGATGACAAGTCCAGGTTGCCGGCGGCAATTTCGCTCGACGCCGTGCTGATCGATTCGGTGCCGACGCGCACCTGGCCGACGATACTGACCAGTTTATCGTTCATGTTTTTCAACGCATGCATCAGCTGCCCCGTTTCATCGCGGCTGTCCACCACGATATGGCTGGTCAGGTCGCCGGCGGAAACGGCTTCCGCCACCTCGACGGCGCGCGTGATGGGACGCGTGATCGAGCGCGTGATCCAGCAGGCGCAGGCGATGCCCAGCAAAATGGCGACCGCGCCCAGCGAGATTTGCAGCAGCCGGCCGTTTTCGTAGCGCGAACGGATGTGCGCGGCCGCTTCATCGAGCAATCTGGTTTCCAGCACGGCCATCTTGTTCAGCGATGCCAGGTAAATGTCGCGCTTCGTGGCCATGTCGCCTTCGTACAGGCGCTTGCCCAGTTCCAGGTCGCCCGCATTCTTGGCCTTGAACACATTCTTGCGCACCTCCGTGTACGCCTTGCGCGTGCTCAGCACTTCCTGGAACAGCGCCTGCTCTTCAGCGTTCAGCTCGCTCTTGCCGATAGCGTTCTGGATTTCCGTGGCGCGGGCGGACGAGACCGCCATTTCCTGTTCAAACTGCTTCTGGTGTTCGGGGTCGCTCACTTTCCAGGCGGCGGCCGTGCGCGCCGCGTTGACCTCGATGACCTTGGTCCACTCGGCGATCAGGCGCTCATTGCGCACCTCGACATTGACCAGTGCATCGGTTTCCTTGCTGGCGCTTTGCATCTGCACGATGCCCACCACGGTCAGGCTCGTCAACAGCAGCAGGACGGCGGCAAAAGCGCCACCGAGGCGTACGCCGATTTTGAGGTTTTTCATTACGTGATTCCTATCTGAAAAAAACAATGCACAGACGCCACGAAACCGACTTGCTGCTAGGTACCAATATAGCAGGCATCTGCCGTGCGGCAATCACGAGCGGCGACGCAACGTTACCCAGCTCGCCAGAATGGCAGCGCGCCGCAGCGCACCACTTTGGGGCAGATTGTGAGTGAATCAGGATGGTATTGCAAGAAATAAGATGCAGAAAAGCAACAATTTCAAGGTACTATGCCGCCACGAACGGGCGGCATGCAAGCAGGGTCAGTTTTGCTTCACATAGATCAATTTTGATGTGTCGAAACCCAGTCCCCGGGCTTTCTCGACCAGGCGCTGCTGCAAGGCAGGATCCATGGTCGGCGTACGCGACAGCAACCACAAATATGACTTGTCGGGGCCGCTGATCATGGAATAGCTGTAGTCTTGCTGGTCCAGGTCAAACACAATGTAGGAACCATAAAAGGGGCCGAAAAACGATACTTTCAGGTAGCCCACGTCTTTCTTGTCGACGAAATACGCCTTGCCTTCGGCTTCCTTCCACTGTGCGTCCGCATCCTTGTAGCCGCGGTTGAGCACTTTCAGGCCGCCATCCTGGCGCAGGCTGTAATCGGCCGTCACATGGCTCAGGCCCCGTTCGAACGAGTGGTCGAGGCGCGCGATCTCATACCATTTCCCCAGATAACGGGTCGTGTCGAAGTTGTTGACAGGCACGATATTCTCGGGACGGCCCACACAGCCGGCCAGCACGAGCACACACAGGAACAGCAATTTTTTCATGTTTATCTCCAGATGGTGGAATCAGGGTTGGAAGGTCAGGGTAGCAGCGCGCGGTCGACGATGCGGCGGATCGCGCCATTGCTTTGCATGCGCACGATGGCGGCATTGAATTGTTCGATAAAGTCGTCGCGATAGGGGTAGGTGGCCGGCCTGCGCACCGTAAAGCCCAGGTGGCCCTGCTGGCCGGCCAGCTGCGCCATTTCCTCGATTGCCTGCATCGGCGTGCCCGGCGGACTCTCGCGCCGGATGCGCTGCAATTCCCATTGCGCCGACAGGCGGTCGCTGACATAGCAATCGATGCGCCCGCGCATCAGCTTGAGCAGATTCGTGCGCGTGCCCTTGGCCGGGTCGAGCACGATTTTTTCGGCGCGCAAGGACGCCGTCAGTGCCGCATCGCCAAGCAGGAAACCCGCGTTCACGCCGATGTGCAGGCCGCCATAATCGGCGGGCCACTGCCGCAGCGCGCGTTTCGCCAGCACGTCCTGGCTGCACAGCACCACCAGCTGCTCCATCAGCAGCGGCACGGAATAGCGCACATAGGGCCGCTCGCTGCGCCACGAATACGGCGGATACAGGGCGAATGCCTCGCCCGTCTGCAGCATCAGCAGCCCCCGCTTCCAGGGCACGGGGCGCAGCTGCACCGCATACTGCGGCATCGCTTGCGTTGCTTCCCGCACGATTTCCGTGTAGATCCCTTTCAGCTGGCCATTCTCGACATAGGAGTACGGCGGATAATCGTCGTCGCCATAGATCACCAGCGGCGTCGCCGTCCCGGCCTGCGCGCTGACAGCGATGAACAGGCATAGCGCGGCAGGCAACATGGGCATTCTGGGCATGCCCAAAGATTAGCATGGAAGCGCCAACAGTGATCACCCATTCGCGCTGTTCGTCCCCAGCATCTCGTCGAGCTGCGCCAGGGTGCCCGAGTCCTTCACGACGGCGCGCAGCCACAGGTGCAGCGGCAGCTCGCCCCAGCTGGCGGCCTTGTCGGCCAGGTAGGCGACGGGGCTGTGCGGCTCCGTGCGGCGAAAAAAATCGGCCACCTGGCGCAGCTGGGCCAGCGCCTGCTGGCGATGCACGATGGCGCCCCCACCCCCATCGGCGCCCTGGCCGGCGGCGGCCGGCGCGGCAGCGAAGTCCGCGCCGGGCGACAGCGGCGCGATGCAGTGAATGACGTTTTCCAGCGCTTCGCGCGCGGCGCGAAAACTCGGGCCATCGGCGCCGAAACGCGCATCGACGCTGCGTTCGAACGCCAGCAGCGACTGCATGCAGTATTGCGCATCGGCCAGCAAGCCGTCGGAAAAGGCGCGCGTATTCCTTTGCCGCGCCGCCTCCATCTGCGCCAGGGTCGCAGCGTCGTCGTGGCGCGTATCGCCCCAGCCCTGCTCCGCTGCGCCCTGCGCCAGGCTGGCCGCCGCGCGCTGGCGCGCCGCATCGAAATCCTGCAGTGAAAACAGGCCATCCGTCCCTTCGGTCAGCGGGATCTCGCGCAGCAGCTGCGGCGTGCGCGACAGCAGCCAGAAGACATTGCCAATGCGCTGTTCCTGGTCGCCCTCTTCGGCCGGCGGATACAGACCATCCCAGTAGCGCTCGCACAGGCCGGCCAGCAGCGCGTAGCCATCGCCCAGGCCACGGAAGTGGCGCGTCTTCGCGTGCGCCTCGGCCAGCCAGACGGCCACGCGCAAATCCTTGCTGCGCGCTGCGATCAGCTGTTCGCAGCGCGTCGCCACGAACGGCCAGTCGGCTTCCTTCAGCGCCGTCACCCACTCGCCCTGGTCCAGGCTGGGATCGTCGTGCTGGCGCGCGCGCGCGATGGCGTCGAGCTCCTGGCTGAAAGTGATGTCTTCGCCGCATGGGCTGACGGCGCTGACGGGATGCAGCAACTGCTCCAGGTTGAACATGGCGCTCTCCGCAAGGTGGATTATCGGATCGTGTACTTGAACTGCCCCTGCTTGCCGGCGCTGACGCGTATCGAGGCGATCGGCTCGCCGTCTGCCATGCGCGCCAGCACCGCTTCGGCGATGGCCGGCAGCAGGCTGCCGTTGAGAATTTGATCGACATTGCGCGCGCCCGAATCGACCTCGGTGCAGCGCGCCAGCACGGCGTCGACCAGGCCCGCGTCATGGCTGAACTGCGCCTGGTGGTTGCGCGCGATGCGCGCGCCGATATGCGCCAGTTTCAGGGCGATGATCTCGGCCAGCACCGCGTCGTTCAGGGGATAGAACGGCAGCACCTTCAGGCGTCCCAGCAAGGCCGGCTTGAAATGCGCCACCAGTTGCGGGCGCACCAGTTCTTCCAGCGCGGCCGGCGTGGGCAAGTCTTGCGCCGCCCGGTTCAGGCAGGCGGCCATCATGGCGCCGGAACCCAGGTTCGAGGTGGCGATGATGATGGTGTTGCGAAAATCGACTTCGCGCCCTTCCGCATCATCGAGCACGCCCTTGTCGAAGACCTGGAAGAACAGTTCCAGCACGTCGGGATGGGCCTTTTCCGCCTCGTCGAGCAGCACCACGCTGTAGGGCTGGCGCCGTACGGCTTCCGTCAGCACGCCGCCCTCGCCATAGCCGACATAGCCGGGCGGCGAGCCTTTCAGGCCGGCCACGCTGTGCGCCTCCTGGTACTCGCTCATGTTGATGGTAATGAGCTTGCGTTCGCCGCCATACAGCAGGTCGGCCAGCGCCAGCGCCGTTTCCGTCTTGCCCGTGCCGGACGGTCCCGTGAACAGGAACACGGCTTGCGGCTTGTTCGGGTCGTCCAGGCTGGCGCGCGCCGTGCGCACGCGCTGCGCCACCGCCGCGATGACGTGGTCCTGTCCCAGCACCCGTTCGCGCAGCGCCCCGTCCAGGGTCAGCACCGTGCGGATCTCGTCCTTGAGCATTTTCCCCAGCGGGATGCCGGTCCAGCCAGCGACGATGCCGGCCACCACCTGGGCATCGACTTCCAGCGGCGACAGCGGCGCCTCTCCCTGCAGGGCCGCCAGTTCTTCCTTCAGCGCCAGCAGGCGCGCCGCGCCCACTTCGCCCGGCCGCTCGCCGCGCAGCTGCGCGCGCAGGTCGCCGATCTGCGCCACCAGCGTTTTTTCGCGCTCCCAGCGCTGCGCCAGGGCCGCGATCAGCGCCTGCCCTTCCTCATGCTCGCGCCGCAGCTGCGCCAGGCGCGCGGCGCCGGCCTTGCCGGGCGCTTCACCGTCACTTGCCTCGCGCATCAGGGCGGCGATTTCCGCGCCGATGCGTTCCTGGCGCCGGTTCGCGTTTTCCAGCTGCGCCGGCGTGGCGCGCTGGCCCAGCGCCACCTTGGCGCAGGCCGTATCGAGCACGCTGATGGCCTTGTCGGGCAGCTGGCGCCCGCTGATGTAGCGGTGCGACAGGCGCACCGCCTCGACGATGGCGGCGTCGCGCACGCGGATGCCGAAATGGCGCTCCATCAGCGGCGCCATGGCGCGCAGCATGGCGCAGGCAATGTCTTCACTGGGCTCTTCCACCTTCACCACCTGGAAGCGCCGCGCCAGCGCCGCATCCTTTTCAAAATATTTCTTGTACTCGCTCCAGGTGGTGGCGGCAATGGTGCGCAGGGCGCCGCGCGCCAGCGCCGGTTTCAGCAGATTGGCCGCGTCGTTCTGCCCCGCCTGGCCGCCGGCGCCGATCATGGTGTGCGCCTCGTCGATGAAGAGGATGACGGGATGCGGGCTTTTCGCCACCTCGTCGATAACGTTCTTCAAGCGGCTTTCGAATTCTCCCTTCACGCTGGCACCGGCCTGCAGCAAGCCCATGTCGAGCGCGTGGATGTGCGCGCCCTGCAGCACCTCGGGCACGTCGCCGGCGGCGATGCGCAAGGCCAGGCCTTCCACCACGGCCGTCTTGCCCACGCCCGCCTCACCGGTGAGTATAGGATTGTTCTGGCGCCGGCGCAGCAGGATGTCGACGGCCT
Organism: Janthinobacterium sp. PSRC1-1; assembly: GCF_049897525.1. Taxonomy (NCBI): domain Bacteria; kingdom Pseudomonadati; phylum Pseudomonadota; class Betaproteobacteria; order Burkholderiales; family Oxalobacteraceae; genus Janthinobacterium; species Janthinobacterium sp. PSRC1-1. The sequence continues at coordinate 139,070 of NZ_JAFCWK010000013.1, read as the reverse complement.
GGCGTATCTCGCCCTCGCGGCCGATTACGGGATCGAGCTTGCCGTCGCGCGCCAGTTGCGTCAGGTCGGTGGTGAACTGGTCCAGCGCCGGGGTCTTGCTGGCCAAAGTCGCAAGCGGATCGTCGGGTGTTTCGGAAAGCTGCGGTACGGCCGCGCTTTCCTCTGCGGAGCCGGCCGTCAGCTTGTCCGGATGGTGCTTCAATTGCTCCACGCTGAAGCGGGCGAACAGCTTCGAGCCGCGGTAGGCGAGCTGCGACAGTTCCGGCTCCGTCAGCAGCGCCAGCAATAGATGGCGGCTGCGGATGGGTCCCGGCTGCGCCGTATCGAGCGAGGCGACCAGCCAGGCGTGCTCGAACAGCAGCGGCAAGTGGGGAGAGAAGACGGGCGTGCGCGCGCTGCCCGTGCGAAAGCCGCCGATCTCGCGCCGCAGGTCCGCCTCCAGCGCCGTCAGGCTGATTTCGCTGCGCCGCGCGATGGTGACGAAATCGCTGCGCTCCTGTTCCAGCAGCGCCAGGAACAGGTGCTCGATATCGACTTCATACTGCCCCAGTCCCACGCAGATGCCGGCGGCGCGGGTGGCAGCCGTGCGCGACGTGTCATTCAGCTTGGCGATCAGGGTTTTCAAATGATTGCTCATGCGGCGGCTCCCTTGCGGTTGATCGAATAGCGCAGCGACGACGGCTGCAGCACGGCGTCGAAATTGACCGTCTCGCCACCGGACATCACGGCCAGAGTGCCGCTGATGACGAAGCCGACGCGGTTGATGCTGCCCGCTTCGCGCTCCAGGCGCGCGCGCACATTGCGCAGGCGCGGCTCATGGCGCTCGATGGCGGCCTTCAGCGCGGCGCAGATGCGCGCGCGGTCTTCGCTGCTGGACAAACACATGCCGGCGAAATCGATCAAGCCATAGTTGACGATGGAGGCCGCGCATTCCGGATAGGCGTCGAGTGCGCCGGGCGGCAGCGCCACGCGCGTGTTGAGCAGCTCTTCCAGATCGCGCGCCACCGCATCCTTCAATTGATCGAGCGACAGGCGCGCCGCCACGCCGCCCGCCGCCGCACCGCCGTCGCCCATCAGGCGGTCGAACAGGCCGGGTACATAACTGTCCATGCGCTCTCCTGAAAAGTCGGCGCGGCGCGCGGGCGTTGGTGGCCGCCGCGCGCCGCGCACCATCGATCAAGCCACGCGGTTCGCGGCCAGGTCCCAGCCGCCCGAGGTATTGCCGCCAGCGCCGCCCGTCACTTTTTGCTGCGTGTATTTCCACTTCACTTTCGAGAACTTGAAGCCGACGTGTTCACCGAGGATGTCGCCTTCTTCCACGTTCGGCGTGACGGCGCCGATCAAGACATTCTCGATTTCGATTTCAAAGTACTTGACGCGCTCGCCCTGGCCGTCGGCGCGCATGAATTCGAAGCGCGCCTTGGGAATGGTCTTGCCGGCCGAGCAGGTCTGCAGCAGCACCGGCGAGGCCAGGTCGGCCAGCTTGGAGATGACGATGTCCTTGTGCTCGCAGCGTTCGGCCGTGTGGCCGCCGCCCGTCGAGGCGGTGGCGGACTTCGGCTGCTCGACGCTCCAGCTGACCGATTTGCACTCGATCCAGTCCTTGTGCTTGTCATCGGTGGACTCGCCCTTGATGCCGTCTATCTGCAGATATACATCGATTGCCATGGTGTGCTCCTCTGGTTGAAAGATGGGTGGATCATGAATTGGTCGACTTCGGCAACTCCGCGACCAGTCGGAGCGAAACGGATAATTCATCGAGCTGGAAGTGCGGCCGCAGGAACGATACGGCGCGGTACACGCCGGCCCGGCCCGGCACTTCATGCACCTGCACGGACGCCTCGCGCAGCGGGAACTGCGCCTTCTGCTCCTGGCTGGCGTTATCGTCGAGCAGCACGTACTGCATCAGCCAGCGGTTCAAAAAATCTTCCACGTTGGAGGCGGCGGCAAAGCTGCCGATCTTGTCGCGCATCATGGCCTTCATGTAGTGGGCGATGCGCGAGACGGCGAAGATGTACTGCAGCTGCGACGACAGCACCGCGTTGGCATTGGCCGCGTCGCTGTTGTACTTGCGGCTCTTCTGCGCCGACTGCGCGCCGAAAAACGCCGCATACGCCGTGTTCTTGCAGTGCACCAGCGAGATGAAGCCCAGGTCCGACAATTCCTTTTCGCGGCGGTCGGTGATCGCCACTTCGGCCGGGCATTTCAGGGCCACGTCGCCCTCGTCCGTCTTGAAGGTGTGGGTCGGCAGGTCGTCCACCAGGCCGCCGCCCTCCACGCCGCGAATGGCGGCGCACCAGCCGTAATCGGCAAACGCGCGCGTCAGCTTGCTGCCGAACGCATACGCGGCGTTACACCACAGGTATTTGTGATGGTCGCTGCCGTCGACTTCCTCGACAAAGTTAAATCCTTCGACCGTGGTGCCATCGACGGGATTGAAGGGCAGCCGGCCCAGGAAGCGCGGCAAGGTCAGTCCCACGTAGCGCGCATCCTCGGATTCGCGGAAAGCTTTCCATTTCGCGTACTCGATGGTGTCGAACACCTTGGCCAGGTCGCGCGGCTTGCCCAGGTCGCCGTAGCTTTCCAGGCCAAACAGTTCCGGCGCGGCCGAGGCGATGAACGGTGCATGCGCGGCGGCGGCGATGTGCGACATCTGCTCGACGAAATACATGTCTTCCGGCTGGCGCGAAATGGCGAAGTCGCCCAGCAGCGCGGCGAACGGCGCGCCGCCGAAGGTGCCGAATTCCTCTTCATACACCTTCTTGAACATGCTGCTCTGGTCGAACTCCAGCGCGGCCTGGAAATCCTTCACCAGTTCGCGCTTGGTGGCGTTGAACATGCGGATCTGCAGGCGCGTGCCCGTGTCGGAATTGCCGACCAGGTAGCGCAGCCCCGTCCAGCTTTGTTCGAGCTGCTGGAACGGCGCCGCGTGCATGATTTCGCTGAGCTGAGCGGAAATCAAACGGTCGATCTCCGCCACGCGCGCGTCCAGCGTCGCCGACAGGCTGGTCGACATCAGCACCGTGCCGTCGAGCACCTGCGCCACCAGTTCCGAGATCAGGTCGCGCGCGCGCGCATGCTCGGCGCCGGACTTGGCGACGCGGCTTTGCTCGACGATCTGATCCAGCAAGTCGGTCGCGGCCGGGGCATCGGATGCGGATACAGCGAGGGATTCTGGGACTTCTGCCTGGGCGCTCATCTCAATCCTCCTGCGCTGGGAACTGCGGTTTCAGGGTGGCCAGGCTGTCCGTGTTGTTCAGCACTTCCGTCAGCAAGTCTTCCAGCTTGTCGTTGCCGGCCAGCTTGTTGCGCAAGTCGGCCAGCTTGGTGCGCGCCTCGAGCAGCTTGCGCAAGGGATCGACCTGGCGCACCACCGATTCCGGGCGGAAGTCATCCATCGAGCGGAAGTGCAGGTCGACGGTGAACGTGCCGCCCGCCTCGCCGATGCGGTTCGGCACGGCGAAACGCGCCACCGGCTCGACGCCGGCCAGCACTTCGTCGAAGTTGTGGCTGTCGATGGCGACGAACTTGCGGTCCTTCAGACGTTTTTTCTCGCTGTCCGGATTGCCGCCAAAGTCGCCCAGCACGCCAACCACGAAGGGCAGTTCCTTGTTTTCAATCGCGTCGCCAATCTCGACGTCATAGGTCATTTGTACGCGCGGCGCGCGTATCTTTTGCAGGCGTTTTTGCACGCTGTCGGACTTGGGCATGTCGCTTCCTTTGCAAAGGGATGGTGGGGATGCCGGCTTATTTCAAGCCGCTGAACGGGTCGGCCGCGCTGCCTGGCGCTGCCGCGCCCTTCGCCGCCGACGTACCGGAACCGGCGGCGCGCTTGCCGGCCGCCGGCGGGCGCCTGGCCGGCGGCACCAGCACGTCTTCGCCGATGCTGGCGCGCAGCAGCTTGGCCAGCTCCTGCGCTTCCGAGCGCAACGAGCCATTCAGATTGTTTTGCCGCGACAGGTCGGCCAGCGCCTTGCCGGACAGGCGCAAACCGCTGACGGCGACGATGCTGTTGGCGACCTTGTCATCCGGGTCGCGTTCCAGCGCTTCGAGCGCATGGCCGATGGCGTCGCCGTACTGGCCGCGGTCGAACTTCATCTGCGCCATTTGCAGCCACGGCGCCTTGTCGGCCGGGTAGCTGCTGCCACCGGACTTGAGCAGGGTCATGGCGCGTTCGTACTGGCCGGCGCGCGCTGCCGCATCGGCCTCGCTCATCACTTGCGCCAGGGTCGGCGCGGCAGGTTTGGTGGGCGCCGGCTGATCCGGCGTGGCGCAGGCGGCCAGCAGCAAGGCGCTGGCGAGGCAGGCAATACGGGGCAACATGGTGGCTGGCTTCATCGGGCATTCCTTCACGTGGAGGACGCTACCGCTGGGAAAGATGGGCGGCGCCTTGGTGGAGGCCATTATTGATCGCCAATTTTTTTGCCAGATTGAGATTAATCAGCAAAGAAGAAGTTCCGTGCCACAGCGGCGGACAGCTCCATGAATCCTGATCTGGCGCAGTAATTGTCTTGATCGCAGGCGGACTTTGCGTCAACGCAAGCAGGCCGCTGGCACATGCGTTTAAATGACTGCAAGACTTTTATTTCCACTCACCATTTTTACAAAGATCGCCCATGCCATCTGACGCCCCGCTCCGCCGCCTGGCGCGCACCACCGCGCTACTGCTGCCGGCCCTTCTGCTGGCCGGCTGCGCGGGCGGCGCCATCGGCACCCTGGCCAACGCGGCGCTGCAAATGGCCGGCGTGGCCAAGCCGCCGCCCGAACTGCCGGACGCGCAAAAACCGCCGCGCAACGTCAGCATCCGCCTGCACGCGGCGCAGCGCCTCAACACCGATGCCGAAGGCCGGCCGCTGGCGCTGGTGGCGCGCATCTACAAACTGCGCCAGAGCGCCGCCTTCGAGCAGGCCCCATACGACAGCTTCCTCGACGCGCAGCGCGAAAAGGCCGCGCTGGGCGCCGACCTGATGGAAGTGAAGGAAGTGCTGCTGGTGCCGGGCCAGCGCTACGAAGTGCAGGAAAAAGTCAGCAAGGAAGCGTATTTCATCGGCGTCGTGGCGCTGTTCCGCGCACCTGCGGCACAGCGCTGGCGCGCCACCTTTGGCGCCGCCGACGCGGAACGCGGCGGCATCACCGTCGGCCTGCACGCCTGCGCGCTCAGCGTGGCAGGCATGTCCACGCTGTCGGCCACGCGCTGCCACTAGCGCAAGTGAATCAAGCACACCCGCACGCCACACATACGAGGAGAAACGCAATGGGCATGGCAGCGAAAGTCTTGTGGGGAGAAGGCCTGTTCCTGCGGCCGCAGCATTTCCAGCGCCAGGATCAGTATCACGAAGCGCGCCTGCATCACACGGCCAGCGCGCTGCATCCCTACCTGTGGGGCGTGGCGCATCTGCAGTGGGACCTGGCGGCGCTGCAGACGGGCACCTTGCGCCTGCTGGCCCTGTCGGCGATCTTCCGCGACGGCGAAGTGTTCGAGGCGCTGGGCGACGGCGCACCGGGCAGCGATACCCTGCCCCCGCCGGTGGACCTGGAAGCGCTGCCGCCGGCGGTGCAGGAAGTGACGTACTACGCGGCGCTGCCCATCCTCAACCGCGACGGCCTGAATTACACGGCGCAGGCGTCAACGGCGGGCACGCCTGCCACCACGCGCTTTGCGCACGCCATGCGCGCCACGCCCGACCTGTTTACGGAGTCCGCCGTGGCCGACGTGGCGTACCTGAAGAAGATGGTGCGCCTGATTCCCGACAGCGAGGCGCGCGGCTCCTACGACTGCCTGCCGCTGATCGCCCTGCGGCGCACCGTGTCGGGCGGCTTCGAGCCCGTGCCATCGTTCATGGCGCCCAGCCTGGCGATCGCCGGCGCGCCGCGCCTGCAAGGCGTGCTGGAACACCTGCTCGACGCACTGCAGGCGAAAGTGAGCGCGCTGCACGGCCACCACCGCGAGCCGAGCCGCAACGTGATCGAATTTCGCTCCGGTGACGTGTCCTCGTTCTGGCTGCTGCACACGGTCAGCACGGCCGCCGCCGCGCTGATGCACTATGTACGCCATCCGGCCCTGCATCCGGAGCGCCTGTACGAGGCGCTGCTGGGCCTGGCGGGCGGCTTGCTCAGCTACTCCAAGCACTACACCCTGGCCAGCCTGCCCGCCTACGACCACGCGCAGCCGGGCGCCTGCTTCGACGCCATCGACGCGATCATCCGCGAACTGCTCGACACCGTCATCTCGTCGAAGTACTTTTCCATCGCCCTGCTGGAAGACAAGCCGTCGTATTACCTGGGCAAGCTCGATTCGGGCAAGATCGACCAGCACACCACTTTGTACCTGGCGATACGCGCCGCCATGCCCGCCATCGAACTGGTCGACGTGGTGCCGCTGCGGGTAAAGGTGGGCGCGCCCGACGACGTGGAAAAATGCGTGCTCACGGCCATGCCCGGCCTCAAATTGTCGCATGCGCCACAAGTGCCGGCGGCCATTCCCGTGCGCCCCGACACCTATTATTTTGCGCTTGAAAACCGCGGCGCGCTGTATGAGCAGATGCTCAAGGCGCAGTCGATTTCCGTCTACGTGCCGGCCGGCATACGCGACCTGCAGCTGGAACTGATCGCGGTGACGGCATGAGCCAGCTCATCGAACGGCGCGCGGCGCCCTCCCTGCTGGGACCACGCGGTGCCGGCCCTGCAGGCAACAGCCGGCATGCCGGCAGCGCCCTGCTGGACCTGATGCACGAAGGCTTTTACATGCTGTTCATGCTCAAGCACGGTTCGGCACCTGGCGACGAGCAAAGCTTCATGGAGCGCATCACGGCCTTCCTCGACGACTTCGAACGCGAAGCGAAAAAGATCCGCGCCGATGGCGACGATATCGAGGCGGCCAAGTATGCATTCTGCGCGGCCGTCGATGAAATCATCCTGGCCTCGCCGTTCACCCTGCGCAAGCAGTGGGAGCGGCGCCCGCTGCAACTGCTGATCTTTGGCGACCAGCTGGCGGGCGAACACTTTTTCGACCGCCTCGACGCCTTGCGCGGCAAGGGCGCCATGCGCGTGCAGGCGCTGCAGGTTTTCCACATGTGTTTATTACTGGGATTCCAGGGCAAGTATGCGATCGACGGCGGCGAAAAACTCAGCTACCTGACGGCGCGCCTGGGCGACGAGATCGCCCACATCAAGGGCAAGAGCTGCGGCTTCGCGCCGCGCGCGGAACGCCCCGACCAGGTGATCAACAAACGCGGCAGCGACGTGCCGCTGTGGGCGCTGTCGAGCTTTTTCGCCCTGCTGGCCATCTGCGCCTACCTGGGCCTGAAAACGCATCTGACGCGCGGCACGCAAACGACCCTGGCCGCGTATGCGGACCTGGTCAAACTGGCGCCACGCCCGGCGAATTTGACGATCACCTTGCCCTGATCATTGCGCGTGCTTCATTGAGCAATGCGGAACTCGATGCGCCGGTTTCTCGCCCGGCCATCGGCCGTGGCGTTGCTGGCCACGGGACGGTCCGGTCCCTGGCCCGACACCAGCACCGAATCGGCGACGATGCCCTTGCCGGCCAGGTAGGCGCGCACGGCTTCGGCGCGCGCCTGGCTCAGGGCCACATTGCTGGCGCGCAGGCCCGTGTCGTCCGTGTGGCCGATCACCTCCACCTTGCGTCCCCGCAGCCTGAGCATGACGGCCGCCATCTCGTCGAGGATGGCCAGACCGGCCGGCGTGATGGAAGCCTTGCCGCTGTCGAATTCAACGATGCGTTTATCGAGCGCCGCATCGAGCAAGCCCTGCTCGGCCTCGGCCGCCTTGACGCGCAAGCCATTATTGACGATGTAGGTGGGATTGAGGCTGGTGGCGATGTCGCTGGCGATCTGCTGGCGCTGCGCCTCGTTGGCCACTTCGCCGCGCACGCTGACGTTGTTGCCGGCGATGCTGATCTGCCCCCGCGAAATGAGCTTCAGGTTCGGCGCGATCAGTTTTTGCACGTAGGCGTTCCAGTTGGCCGGCACGGCCACGTTGCCGATGGCGATCTGGTCGACCACGCGCTCGGCGCCATACAGTTCGCGCAGGCGGGCCAGCACGGCCGCCTTGCCCGCTTCGTCGGCCAGGGTGCCCGTGACGAGGATCTGTCCCGGCATCGGCGTCTGGGGCGCTTGCGCTTGCGCCTGGCAGGGAACGGCCGCAGAAAGCAGCAGCGGCAGCAGGAAAATGTGAGATTTCATCGCAATCCTTCAGGCAAAGGTGGCGGCAAACATGGCGCAGGCCGAGCGCAGCGACAGCTGCTCCTGCTGCAGGCAGGCGGAAAACTGGCGCAGCGCCGCATCGTCTCCCAGCTGCTCCTCGACCCAGTCGAGCTGGTCGAACACGATCAGCCGTTCGCTGCCAGCCTGCGGATCGATCAGCGCGTGCAAGCCGTGCGGGTCGGCGCCGCAAAAACCGATCACCAGCACGGGCGCCTCGTCGAGGTGAGAGAAAAACAGCGCCAGTTCGAAATCGGCCTGGCGCAGGAAAGGCGCGATCAGGTGCAGCCAGAAGCTGGCCACCAGCTCGCGCAGCTGTGCCTCGTGCGGCAGCGGCAGCACCAGGCTTTTCTCCAGGCGCGGCAAGCCGCTCTGGCGTACCGGCTGCAGCAGCAGGCCCAGACCCAGCAGCAATTCACGCAGCGTCACCGGGAACGCTGGCGAAGCGAGCATCGTTTGCAGGCCGTGCACGGTCTGCTCCTGCAAGAAAGCGGCCAGCCGCGCCGCGTGGCACGCTGCGGCCGGTTCGACTTCGACCACGTTGCCGGCCAGCGCCAGCAGCGCCGGTCCCGGTTCGGCGCTGCTCACGATGCCTTGCGAGAGCTGCTCCACGCGTTGCCACAGCGGCGCCAGCGCCAGCGGGCTGCAAGCGACAAAGGCGTCGGCGTCATCGACTTCCAGCGCGCCCATGGCCATGAAGGGAAAGCGCCGCTGCGACTGGTCGTTGCTCGCTTCCAGGCGTCCGGCAATGGCGCGCCGGCTGCGCGTGCCGACAAAGGCGAAGCGCAGCGGCGGCAAGGCGTCGTAATTGAGCTTCCAGCGCGGTTCCGCCGTCAGGGCGTTCATGACTTGCGCAAGCCAGTCGTCGAGCAGCTGCACCAGCGCGTGATTGTCGCAAGCCTTGATGAAGTCGCCGCGCGCGGGGATCTTGCCGAAGTAGCCGAGGCGCACCTGCTGTTGCGCGCGCGTCATGGCGCCACCCCGGCCACGGCTGCGGCGGCAATGGCCGGCGCGGGTGCCGCAGCACCGACGATGGTCTCGGGCAGCTGCATGCCGCGAAAACCCTGCTCCTGCAGCGCCGCAGTCCCGCCCGCACCGGCGCCCGTCGTTTCCGCGCTGCTGGTAATTTTCAGGTCGACCGCCACGGCCACCTCGCCGCGCGCCCAGCGCAGTTCGAACACGCCGCCCTCCTTGCGCTTTTTGGTGGCCGCATCGATCATGCGCTTCAGGCCGAATTGCCCCGGCTCGTTGAACAGTTCCACCGTGCGCCCGTCGAAGGTGACGGCCGTGATGCGCGCCCCTTGCATGCCCGATGCGCCTTGCGGGCCGGGATGCAGCATGTTCGTCCACTGCGCCGGGGTGTTGCGGTAGCGCAGCTGCTGCCCGTCGATCTCCACCGTGTACTCCAGCGTGCCGGGCGCGGGCGACGGCTGGATCTGGAACACGGTTTGCGCCGCCGTCGACGTGGCCGCCACGCCGCCCGCGCCCAGTGGCGCGATCCAGCCGGGGAAACGCGCCACCACCTGCGGCGACAGGCTGATGCCCATGTCGGCCCAGGTACGCGGCGCCAGCACGTCGCCGCGCCGCACCACGAGGGGGCCCATCGAGGTGGTGACGAATTTCGCCACCAGGCCTTCCGGGCCGAAGAACTGGCCGATTTCCAGGTTGCTCGCCTCGATGCGCGCCGTCGGCGCGAACGGATATTTGTTGGCCAGCGATTTCTGGAACGGTTCGTACACCTGCGCCGCCCAGGTCTTGTTGATATCGAGTTCGGCCGGCGCGACGATGACGGCAAAGGTCTGCATCAGCGGGCGCACGAGGATGGGTCGAATCGCCTGCTTTTGCGCGTCGCTCATCCCTGTGAGCACCTGCTCGTCGACCAGCTTCAGGGCGTCGGCCAGCTCGGAACCGCTGCCTTCCAGGGTCTGCTGCATGAACTGGCGCGCACCCGGCCCCGCGTCGCCCTGGTTCTTCAGCAAGTTCAAACGGCTGCGCAGTTTCGACAGCGCTTCCAGGTAGGCGCGCATCAGCGAGGCATTGTTGTCCCTGGCCGCCACCAGCTTGCCCACGCCGGCAAATTCGCGTCCCACGGGGCCCATGGGTTTATCCAGGCGGGCCGGGTCGAGCTGCGCATTGAGACCTGGATTGGCCGTCAGCGGCGACGGCGCGCGGCGCAGCACGGTTTCCTTGAACCAGGCGATGATGCCCCGCTCGGCCTTGCGCAATTGCGCATTCTGCAGCGCCGGGTTGTCCCACGAGGTTTCATCGTAGATGGTCGTCAGCAGTTTGGCGATCGGCGACGACTGCGGGTCGCCCAGGCGGTTCATCGCCTGCACGGCGCCGTCGAAGCCTTTCAGGTCGGCGACAGCGACGCCCTGCACGAATTTCTGCCACTCGCGCGCGTAGTCGGCCTTGTACATGGCCACCAGGTTTTTCTCGATCTGCTCCGGACTGCCTTCCAGGGTCAGGTCGTCGGTGGAGGCGCTTTTCAGCACCCAGTCGGCGCTTTGCAGCTCGCGGTTGGCGGCGTCGCGAAACGCGCCCTCGACGAATTTTTCCCACGCCTGGCGCGTAAAGGCGCCGGAGACGGCGTAGCTGCCCGCCAGCAGCGCCTGATCCTGTTCGCCGACGATGCGCGCCACCGTCATGCCGGGAAAACGCGTCGAGGCGCGCGCGCGAATGTCGGCATACACGCGCTCGCGCGCCGGCATGCCGCGCACCACGCGGCGCAGGTTTTCGCGCGCCTGGTCGACCAGCGCCAGCTTCTGCTCGATGCGCGGCCAGGACGGATCGCCGATCTGCGCCAGGTAAAACGTCAGCAGCCGTTCGGCGCTGCGTATCATCTGCTCGCGCGGCATGGCGCCCCGGTTACCTTCCAGCCAGCCGCGCCAGAAGCGCGTCAGCTGGTCGTTCAGGTGGCTGCTTTCCGCATGCGTCTTGTCGGCCAGCATCAGATAGGTTTTCAGCGCGTTGTAGGCATCTTCCACATTCGTCGGCGACGCAGCCTGGTACTGGAACGAGCGCGTAGCTGGCGATGCGGCGGCTGGCGCGGCGGCCGGTGTCTGCGGCGTGCGCGCCGTGGGCTGCAACTGGTCGGCGCTGGCGTTCATCTCGAACAGCAAGGCTTCCAGCGCGCCCGCCACGGGGTCCAGCATGACCTGGCGCGCGCCGGCAAAGTATTCCTCGCGCAGCTTGCGCTCAAGCAACTCGCCCTGGTACAGGCCCAGGCGCAAGGACCACGGCCGTTGCGTGCGGTACGCTTCCAGTTGCTCGATGCGATCCTGCAAGATCTCCAGCGCTTCCAGGCGCGACTGCAAGTCCAGCCGGCGCTCCTGCAGCTTCACCACTTTGTTCAGATCGGCCTCGACGTTGGCCACCAGTTGCCGGTTGCCCAGGTAGGACCAGCTCCAGCCGCCCAGGCAGGCGCCCAGCGACACGGTGGCGGCAAAGAACACGGCGTACTTGAAGCGCAGCTTGGCGCGGTTGGCATAGTTGGCCACCAGGTGCTTGTCGGCAAAAATCACCTTGCGGAACAACTCCAGCAGGAAATAGCCATGCTGGCGCGCGCCGGACGGCACCGCGGCCGGTGCCGGGGACGGCGTGAAGGCCAGGTCGAAGCGGCGCGCTACCTGCTGCGAGGAGGCACTCACGGGCTCGCCTTCCTGCAGCGCGCTGGTGAAATAAAAGCCGCGGAACACGGGCTGAAACTGGAACGGGTTTTCCTCGAACAGGGTGGCGATGAAGGCGCGCAGGGCCGGCTTGATGGCGGCGAATTCCAGCGGAAAGGTGAAGACGCCGGGCGCCATCGTCTTGCGTTGCCGGTGCGCCATGTTGGCCAGGCTCAGCTCCGTCAAGCCATCGTGCAATTCATCGAAACTCTGGTCGAAAAACGCCAGCAGGTCCGCCGTGGGCAGCTTGCGCTGGTACGGCATGGTGGCGCCCCAGACGCGCTCGCGTTCGCTGCGTTCGGCATCGGCAAAAAACTCCGTGAAGCCGGCGATCAGGTCCGCCTTGGTAAACACGATGTACAGGGGGGCGAACACTTCCAGGCGTTCGATGACGTCCTGCACGCGCTTGCGCAGGCTGCGCGCCAGTTGCATGCCCACGTCGGGGTTGCCTCCCAGCTCGGCGATGCTGACGGCGATGAGGATGCCGTTGATCGGTGCCTTGCGCCGGTATTTTTTCAGCAGGTCGAGAAAGCCGAACCACTCGCCGCGATGCTCGTCGACGACCGAATAACGTCCCGCCGTGTCGAGCACGATGCCATCCGTGGTGAAAAACCAGTCGCAGTTGCGCGTGCCGCCCACGCCTTGCACGACCTTGCCGTCAGCGAAAGGGAATTGCAGGCCAGAATGCAGGATGGCGCTGCTCTTGCCGGCGGCCGGATTGCCGATGATCATGTACCACGGCAATTCGTACAGGGCGGCGGCGCCCGATTTGAGGCCCAGCCTGGACGTTTTGATGGTCTCGATGGCGGCCAGCATGCCCGTGCGTACCGCGTCGAGTTCACCCTGCTGGGTGCTGTTGGCCGTCGAGGCCGAGGCCGCTTGCGCGGCGGCGATCTCGGCCTCGTTGAGGATGGCTTGCCCCAGCGCCTGGGCGTCGCGCCGCGCGCGGCGCCGGCGCCACAGCCACAGGCCCAGCCACGTGACAAAGGCCAGCAACAGCAGGGCCAGCGCCCAGATCAGCGCCACTTCCAGCACCTCGGCCCCCAGATACAGGAACACGGCCAGCGCCACGAAGCCGAGGATGGTCAGATTGCGGCTGTCGGTGAGGAAATACCAGATTCGTCGCAGCATGATGAGTCCAGGGTGAGGTCGCAAAGCAAGGCGGATTCGACCCATGCTGACAGCAAGTCGGCGCGCCTTTGTTGACATATGACAAGTACCAGGCGCCAGCGCACGGCAGGCGCTGGCGTGCCATTGACGCTGCGCAAGCAAGCTTGCAGCTGTGAAAATGATGGCGCGGCGCGGCGCTAGAATGGCTGGCGCGGCTTACTTGCCCAGCACGCGCGGTTGCGGCAATTCCGTGTGGCCAAAATCCATCATGGCCCAGCGCCCACCCCAGCGCAGGCCCACCGATTCGGCCGTCACGCCATATAAACGGTAGCCACGCATGGCCCAGGCATTTTTTTCAGAAATGATGAGCTTTCCTTCATGCATGAATGCGCAATCGGCCGCCAGGCCATACTGGTGATAGCTTTGAAACGCCCTGGCGTTGGTCACGTTCGGGCCGGCCGCCGCCAGCTGGTCCTGGCGCGCGGGGCTGCGGTAGCCTTCCAGCAAGACCATATCGTAGCCATGCACGTCCTTCATGATCTTGAAGACCAGCAGCAGGCGCTGCGCGTAGTCGTGGTCGAGCAATTGCCAGTTGCGGCTGGCGCCACCCAGCAGCGGGCGCAATTGCGTCACTTCCGCCGTGGAAAACAGCAGCGGCGGCAAGGTTGGCGGCGGCACCAGCTGCTCGCCTTTCAGCAAGTCGCTGACCTGGTCGTTGATGACGTGTTGCCGGTCGGCATAGCCACGCAAGGCGATGCGGTCGCTGGACAACCACGCCAGCAGGGGCGGCACGATGACCAGCACGCTGCCTGCCAGGCTCAGCCAACGATGCCGCCACAGCAGCTGCCAGGCGCGCGCCATGCCCGAGCCCGTGTGCTGCCGCATGCGCTGCCACTGCGCGCCGCTGCCGCCCTTCAGGTGCTGCGCGCGCCGCTGCACGCGCCAGCCCAGGTTGACGAGCGTGTGCAGCACGATGGCGCGACCGCCGGGAAACAGCAGCAGCCAGCAGGCAAGACAGGCCAGCAGGAAATACATCAGGACCAGGGCGACGAACATGGGGCGCTCCGTGATGGGATAGTCGGAGCCGGGCAGGCAATTGCTCGGCGGTATCGCTAGATCGTAGGCGTCCGCGGCCCGCATGAGCGCGGTTTACATCAAGGTCAGTCGAGTTTGATCCACTGCGGAGGTGATATTTTGTCTCTATTGAAAACCGGGGATGGCCAGGCGCACGGTCCTGACCTGCTGAGCAAGGCCGGCACGGCTGGCGCGCACAGCGACGGCAAGGGTATCCTGTCGCAGCTCGAACACGGCGTCGCCGCGCCTGCGGCCAGGCCCGCCCTGCGCTGGCGCCCCGGCTGGCGGCACTGGGCCGCTGGCGCGCTGTGCCTGGCGGTGCTGGCCGTGCTCGCTTATGACACGAGCAGCATGCCGCCGGCGCCCGCCACGGCCATGACTGTGGCTGCGCCCGTACTGCCGGGGCCATCCGCACCCGTGGCGCCCCCGCACGCGGCGCCGGCGGCCACCATCGTCAATACGCCGGCCCCGCCCTTGCCTGCGGTCGCTGCCACAACGGCAAGCGCGCGCGCCAGTGCGCCACGCAAGGCGGCACCGCCCGCGCGTCCGCAGGGGCCGAGGCCGGCTGCCGCGCCCGGCGACAGCGACGTCGCCTTGCTGACGGCGATGGTGGCCCATGCGCACCGGCAGGAAGGCACGGCAACACCCGTGCGCGACGTGGTGCTGCGCAGGCAGGAGCAAGAACAGGAAACGGCGGAACTATTGCAGCGCTGCAAGCAGCTGGGCCTGATCGAAGGCATGCTGTGCCGCTCGCGCATCTGCTCGGGCCGCTGGGACAGCGATCCCGCCTGCCATTGAGAAACTCAGGTGTTTCGCGGGTGCGTCACCGCGTCCATGCGGCCTTGCAAAAAACCTTCCATCAGCGCCAGCAATGCCTGCGGCTGCTCCTGGTGCGGTGCATGCCCGCATTGTTCGACCATGGCGGGCACGGCGTTGAGAGCCTGCGCCACGATCGTGTCGACCTGGGCCGCGCTGCCGTACTGGTCCTCGCTGCCCTGCAGCACCAGCGCCGGACATTCGACGGAAGGCAGCAGGTATTCGATGTTCCAGAACTGGAAACCGTAGCTGAGCCAGGTATCCGACCAGGCCTTGAAGATCGATTCCGTCTTGTCGCCATGGTATTTCGCCAGCGCGCGCAGCTTGCCCGCGCCAAACGCCGCGTCCGCCACGCGAATCCCATCGAGCGTGACGCCCTCGACAAACACGTGCGCCGCTTCGGTGATGATGCCGCGCAAGCGCGGCGGCTGCTGCGCCGCGTAGATCAGGGCAATGCTGCCGCCATCGGAGTGGCCGATGAGAAAATGGTCCTGCCCCGGCAGCAGTGCGGCTAGCACTTGCGGCAACTCGCACAGCGCGTAGTCGTGCAAATAATGGAGCTGGCGGCGCGCCGCCAGCGGCGACGATTGCCCATAGCCGTGGCGGTCATACAGCAAGCCGCGGCAGCCCGTCGCCTGGCATAGCTGCGCGGGGAAATCTTTCCACATGGCACAGCAGCCGAGTCCCTCGTGCAGGAATACCAGGCAGGGCTTGGCGGGGTCGCCCTCGATCAATTCGTAATAGATATCGGTTTCGGCTCTCAGGTTCAGTATCGGCATGGGCTAGGCTCGCAACGGGTTGCGCATCGACAGGTCGGCTGCGCCTATTGTGCCATTGTCCTGCGCGCCATGCGTGACGGCCCCATAAAAATAGCCTGCGGGAAAAGATCTTGCGATTTGCCTGCACGGTGTTTGCGCCAGCACAAGTGAGGGCCGTTTTTCCGGTGGCGCCGCGCGCTTTTTGCCTGCACGTTTACCTAGAATAGCTTACTCCAACAGCATGGAGCAGGCGGCTACCTTATCAGCCAAGACGTGACACTGGCCGTCACGGCAACAGATAGGGCGTCTTGCCGCACGACGACAGGTGCGGCGTCCAAACTATCGAGCAGGAGTACATCATGGAAATGAAAGTAGAACATCGCACCGGCAGCAACCTGGCACTGGAAGAAGCCGCTGCGCCGATGGAGCAGGAAGGCAAAAGCGCAAAAGGCGCAGCCGCACAGGACTTGAACCTGAGCGCCGCCGCCTTCACCACCTATTACACGTGGACCGCCAATGGCGTGCATCCTTCGGTCAACTTCGTCAATGCCAATGTGAAAGCCAATTCGCGCGTGTTGCTCAACATCAGCGAATATGGCGCAAATGCCCAGGACCGTTTCATCGGCGCCGCCCGCATGGCCGTGTACAACATCGCACCGTACAACGGCGGCTTCCGTGCCTGGGTGGATATCTCATGGGGCAGCCCGCTCAAGGTGCGTTTCGACGTGTTTGTCGATCCCTGATCGGGGAAACACTGAGCATGCCCCTGCCACCAGCCAACCGGCACCGCGCATGTCGCTAAGACACTGACGGGAGGGCAAGCGTGAACGGGAAACCGTGCGCGCAAAACAAAAGGGCCACGTGTTGCCACGTGGCCCTTTGCTACTGCTTGTTCTGGCTCCCCGACCTGGACTCGAACCAGGGACCTGCGGATTAACAGTCCGTCGCTCTACCAACTGAGCTATCAGGGAAAGGAGGCCGAATTATATACGTCAAAATTTCTCATGTCCAGTTTCAATCCGCATGGCCAGCAAAATACGCCGCCAGGGAACAAGCCTTGCCAGGTGGCTGCGTCCGTCTGCGCGGCGCCACGCAAGATAGTAGAATAGCCAAGCCTTGCCGACACGCAAGGCGCTAACGGCATGCCGGCAGCGGGGCGTCGACCACCGCGCTGCCAGCATGCGCTTGCAAGGCTCATCCTTGCCCCTGGCTGACTGCTCTCACTCGACATGACAGAATCAAGCGCATCCCTGGTGGACAAGCCCGGCAGCGGCGACAGCTCGGCGGAAATTGCCGAGCATATGGCGGCGGCCATCGTGGCGCGCCAATTGCCCCCCGGTACGCGGCTGCGCGAAGAGGCGCTGTGCCGGCTGTATGGCGTCAGCCGCACCAAGATCCGCGCCGCCCTGCTGATTCTCTCGAAAGACAAACTCATACGCATGGTGCCCGACAAGGGCGCCTTCGTCAGCCAGCCCACCGAAGCGGAAGCGCGCGACATCTTCGCCGCGCGGCGCATCATCGAAGCGGCCCTGGCGCGCGAATTCGTCGCGCGGGCCAAGCCCGCCGACTACCGGATGCTGGAGCGGCACCTGAAAGCGGAACGCCTGGCGCTGGCACAGGCGACGCCGCTGCGCTCGCAACTGCTGGGCGACTTCCACGTCTTGCTGGCCGACATCGCCGGCAACGCCGTGCTGCGCGATATCGTGCGCGAACTGGTGGGGCGCAGCTCGCTGATCACCATGCTGTACCAGTCCGGCCACGCCGCCGCCTGCTCGTACGACGAACACGGCCGTTTTCTTGAGGCGGCGCGCAGCGGTGACGCGGACCTGGCGGCGCGCCTGATGGTCGAGCACCTGGCGCATGTGGAAGCGGCCTTGCGCTTCGACGGCAGCGCCGGCGACGCCAGGAAAGACCTGGTGGCGGCGCTGCTGATGTAAGCGACGCCATCATCAAAAAAAGGCCGCCCCTGCGGATGCACGGGCGGCCTGGTCATCGCGCCGGCAACTGCTTGCCGACGCCTGTCCTGCTCTCCTCGCTATTCGCCCAGGTAGATAAACTTGAACAGGAAGATGGCGGCGATGATGTAAGCCACCACCGACACTTGCTTGCCCTTGCCCGTCAACAGTTTCAAGACCGCGTAGGTGATGAAGCCGAACGCCACGCCGCTGGCCACCGAATAGGTAAACGGCATCATCAGCGCCGTGATGGCGGCCGGAATGCTTTCCGTGCTGTCATCCCAGTCGATGAAGGTCAGTTCGCGCAGCATCAGGCACGCCACGTACAGCAGCGCGGGCGCCGTCGCGTATGGCGGCACCGTGTGCGCCAGCGGGGCGAAGAACAGGCTGCCCAGGAACAGCAGCGCGACGGCCACGGCTGTCAAGCCCGTGCGGCCACCCGCTTGCACGCCGGCCGCGCTTTCCACGAAAGCCGTGGTGCTCGATGTGCCCAGGCAGGCGCCGGCGGCGATCGCCGTGCTGTCGGCCAGCAAGGCCTTGTTCATGCGTTCCATCTTGCCGTCTTTCAACAAACCGGCACGGTTGGCCACGCCCATCAGGGTGCCCGTCGCATCGAACAATTCCACCAGGAAAAACACCAGCACCACATTGATGATGCCGATCGACAGCGCGCCCATGATGTCGAGCTTGAACAGGGTCGGCTCGATGGCGGGCGGCAGCGAGACGATGCCGTTGAACTGGTTGCCGCCAAAGAAGAAGCTGGCAATCGTGATGGCGAGGATGCCGATCAGGATGGCGCCCTGCACCTTCAGGCGGTCCAGCGCAACAATGATGAAAAAGCCGAGGATGGCCAGGATGGGCGCCGGCTTATGCAAGTCGCCCAGGGCGATGATGGTGGCGGGGTTCGACACCACCACGCCGGCGCTTTTCAGCGAAATGATGGCCAGAAACAGGCCGATACCGACCGTGATCGCCGTGCGCAGCGCGGGCGGGATGCTGTTGATGATCATCTCGCGCACCTTGAACAGGCTGACCAGGATGAACAGGCAGCCGGAAATGAAGACGGCGCCCAGCGCCACTTCCCAGCTCATGCCCATGCCCTTGACCACCGTGTACGAGAAATATGCGTTCAAACCCATGCCCGGCGCCAGCGCGATCGGGTAGTTCGCATACAAGCCCATGATCAGGGTGCCGATGGCGGCCGCCAGGCAGGTGGCTACGAAGACGGCGTCTTTCGGCATGCCCGCGTCGCCCAGGATGGACGGGTTGACGAAGATGATGTAGGCCATCGTCAGGAATGTGGTCAGGCCGGCCAGCAGCTCCGTGCGCACATTGGTTCCGTTGTCCTTCAGTTTGAAATAGCGTTCCAGGAACTGCATGATTAACCCCTTGTTTTGGTAAAACCGCGCGCCGGGTCTTGGCCCATGCGCATCTTTTTTTCTTGCAACAACTGTTTACTTGGTCGGTACGCTGGCCGGCTTGAAGGCCCACCAGCGGCTGCCCGCGAAATTCCAGACCAGCCCGATACCGGTGGCCAGCACCTGCGCCAGCCAGTAATACCAGCCCAGCTGGTGTACCAGCAGCCACATCAGGCCCGTATTGATGCACCAGCCGATGCCCAGCAGGGTGAAATACTTGGAAGCCGCCTCGCCATGGCCCTTGTCGCTCTTAAACGTGAAAAAGTAATTGAGCAGGTAGTTGACGACGGAACCGAGGATGTAGCCGATGCCGGAAGCGGCGGCGGCGCTGATGCCAGCCCATTCCACGCCGCCCCACAGCACGCTGTATTGCACGGCCGTGCCGGAAGCGCCGACGGCGGCGAAACGCAAAAATTGGTGATGCAAGGAATGAGACATTGTCAATTTTCAAATGAGCGAAAGCAGGATAGGGCCAGAATAAAAAATGGCTACGATTGCTCGTAACCATTTTTCAGCCTGCATTTTACTGCAAGTTGCGCCCAACGTTCATATTCGCCGCCGATTCGACACTTATTCCTTGCGCTGGCGGCGTCGGCGCAGCCACACCAACAGCGCGATCAGCAGCAAGATGCCCACGATGCCGCCCGGCAGCATGAACGGTTGCGCCCGCGCCAGCACCGGTTTCTCGCCGCCGCTGCGCGCCTGCGCCACATACGCGGGGGTGACGGACACGTCCGGGTTGCCATACTGTTTCAGCACGTAGTTGGCGATAGCGGCGATCTGCTCGTCCGTCAATGGCTGCACGTAGGAACGCTGGTCGAAACGCGGCATGAACGCTTCGTGCCCTTCCCCTTCGATCTTGCGCTCGACGCCAAACAACATGGCCGAGACCAGGTTGGCCGGCGTGTTGCCGCCCGTCGCCGTGTTGTGGAACAGGGCCGGATACGCCTGGCCCGTGCTGCCAGCGCCGCTGGCCGAATGGCAGCTGGCGCAGTAGCCGGAAAACAGCACGGCGCCGCTATTCAGGGAATGGTGCTCGGTGGAACTGGCCATGCCGCGCAGCGCGGCTTCTTCACTGGCGGCACTGCCGTGGCTGAAAGCAGCCTTGGCCTGACCCGGCACGCGCACGGCCGGCACCGTGCGCAAGTACGCCACGATGGCGGCCACGTCATCATCGCGCAAAAATTGCAGGCTGTTCTGGATGGCTTCGGCCATGCCGCCCGCTGCCTGCCCTTTGCCTTCCACGTGACCTGTTTTGAGGTAGGCGGCGATTTCCGCATCCGTCCAGGCGCCGATGCCGCTGACCTTGTCGGACGTGATATTGGGCGCATGCCAGGAACCAAGCGACGCGCCCGCCAGGGTCTGGCTGCCGATTTCCGCCATCAGCGCGTTGCGCGGCGTGTGGCAGGCGCTGCAGTGCGCCAGGCCTTCGGCCAGGTAGGCGCCGCGGTTGATCTGCGCGCTCTTCGCCGGATCGGGCACGAAGCGTTTATTGTCGAGGAACAAGGTGTTCCAACCCAGCATGGACAGGCGCACATTGAACGGGAATGGCAGGGCCGTCTGGCGCGCCGGCTCATCGACGGGCTGGACGGCATGCATGAAGTAGTAATACAGGTCGCCCACGTCCGCATCCGTCAGCATCGCATAGCTGGTGTAGGGCATGGCCGGGTACAAGTGGCTGCCATCGGCGCGTACGCCGTCGCGCAGCGCGCGCGCAAAGTCCGCTTCCGTGTAGTGGCCAATGCCGCCTTTTGTCGACGGCGTGATATTCGTCGCATAAATCGTGCCCAGCGGCGAATCGATGGCGTAGCCACCCGCATACGGCTTGCCGCCGGCTGCCGTATGGCAGGCCATGCAGTCGGCGGCGATGGCCAGGTAGCGGCCCCGCTCCAGGCGCGCATCGGTGCCCGAGATACCTGCGGCGGCCGGCGCGGCCGGGCGGTCCGGCGTCAGGGTGACGGGCGGAACAGGTGGCACAGCATGCGCGGCCAGCGGCAAGCCGGCCGCCAGGGTCAGCGTCAGCAAGAGGCCGCGCATCATGCTGCCTCCCTTGCCAGGGTACGGGCGATGTCGTCGGCCGCGCGCAAACCGAGCGCGGCCATGCTGAGGGTGGTGTTGACGACGCTGGCCGACGGCATGGCGCCGCCGCCCGGCAGCCACAAATTGGCATGGTCGTGCGCGCGGCAATTGCCGTCGACCACGGAGTCAAGACGGTTACTGCCCATGATGACGCCGCCCATGATGTGGTTGTTCGCGTTCAGGCTGTCGGTGATGTGGAATTCCACGGCGCCGAACAGCTTGCCGATGTGCTCGAGCTGCGCATGCGCGGCCTTCGCGCCAGCGCGCACGTAGTCGCCCACATCGTAATAGATGTCGGGACAGGCCAGGCCCAGCGGGTCCTTGCGCGTCTTGCTCAAGGTCAAACGATTATGCGCTTCGGGCAAGGGTTCCAGGCTGATCGACAGGTCCACGCCAAACGCGGCGCGGCGGCGGATTTCATCGTCGAGGTCCTTGCCCACCAGGCCCAGCTTCAACGACTGCTGGGTAGCGGGTCCGACGCGGGTGATATTGTTCAGGATCATCTTGTTGGCCGAATACTGCGCGCGGAAGGCGCCGTCGCGCGGGCCCACCAGGCAGCTGCTCTGCGCCGGGCCACGGCCCGTCCAGATCGGTTCATTGGCGAGGAAGGTACAGTGGAAGCCCGAGTGATCCATCATGTTGCGGCCGACCTGGTCCGAACTGTTGGCGATGCCGTTCGGATTGTTCCGGTTGGCCGCCAAGAGCAGCAAGCGCGGCGTTTCGATGCCGTTGCAGGCGATCACGAAGGCCTTGCCGGTCGCCATGTGTGACTGTTTTTTCGCGTCATACCAGTGCACGGCCGTCACGCGGTTGTTCTGGTCCGTGTCGATGCGGTAGACGACGGCCTCGGCCAGCACGCCCGCGCCTTTCAGCTCGGCCCGCTCCACATGGTGGATGCCGTTGTACATGGCGCCGATGGGGCAGATCGGCTGGCAATTGTTGTTGCCGCAGCAGGTCGGGCGGCCCTGCCATGGGCGCGTCGAGCGGCCTTGCGGAATCGGCACGGAGCGGTAGCCGTGCGGGTTGACCACTTCGGCGAAGCGCTTGTCGCCATAGCCCCAGGGCACCATGTCCATCGGATACGGTTTGCTGCGCTCGCTGGGCGACTGCAGCGCCGGATCGTTGGGGCCGGCCACGCCCATTTCCTGCTCGGCGCGGCAGTAATAGGGCTCCAACTCATCGTAGGAGATGGCCCAGTCGCGCCCTACCCCGTAATCGCTTTTCATGCGCATGTCGGACGGCAGATGGCGCCAGCACGACGCGGCCCAGTGCCAGGTCGTGCCGCCCACCGTGCGCAGATAGCCCTGCTGGAAACTGCTGCCGCTGGGGCCGGACAATTCCACATAGTTATTCTTCGGAAAATACAGGGGCGCGGGCGCGTTCTCCGCCTGCGGATACAGGCCCTGGAAGTCGGAGCCGACGCGATTCTCGAACGGCATGTTGCGCCAGTTTTCCACGGCCTGGCCCCGCTCGATGCGCAAGCCCGCTTCCAGCATGATCACGGAATGGCCTTGGGCGGCCAGCTGGTCGGCCATCATGGCGCCGACGACGCCCGTGCCGACGATGACGACATCGGCGACGACGTCGCCATTACTCTTGAATTGGGGGGATTTCATTTTGCTTGCTTGCCTTTCGGTTCGGGAGTGCCGGTAGTGGCCGGGGCCGGTACGGGTTTGGGCGCCACGGGCGCGGAGACGCGCACGGCCGGCGGCGCCTTCAGCCACCACAGGGGGCCGTAGTTGCAATAGGTGGGCACGACCTGGCCATCGGCCACCGTGCGGTACATCAACGCTTCCGCATACGCGACGACGATGGACGTCGTGCCCTGCGCCGCGTTGCCCGCGACGGTGCCCGTGTACCACGCGGCGACGATGGCCAGCGCCAGCTCACGCAAGCCGGCGTCCGCGGCGGTGGCGGCCGCCAGCAGCGCCTTGGCTTCCTGGCCCGTGACGAGCAGCGCGCCCAGCTGCGGCAAGCGCTCGGCAAAGCCGGGCACGTTGGTGCGCATGGCTTGCTCGATGCGCGCCGCCGTCGCGTCGGACAGGTCGCGGTGGCCCGTGATGGTTTGCGACAAGGTGTAGAACAGCATGGTGGCGGGCGCCAGGCCGGGTGCCGCAGTGCTGGCCGGCGCCTGCATGGCGGCGGACAGGGGATTGCTCCAGAAACCGGCCTGCGCCAGCAAGGCGGCCAGACCGATCAGGGCGTGGCGGCGGCTGATGTTGGGAAGGGATGAAATGGATGTTGCAGATGGTTCGCTGCCTGGATGGTTCATGAGACTCCCGCAAGACTTGTTGTTTTGTTGACTTGGATGATTGCGTTACATTGCATTTACGCATAAATGGAACCGGTTCCACATTATCCTACATAAGTAAATTGTTTGCCAATGGAGTATTGGGATGGGGGTTTGGTCTTTGATTGTTGCCTGGATTCGGCATGGATCCGGCGTTTCGCGCAGGCGCCATGGCGGCGCGAAATACAGACAGAATGCCTGCGGCTTCCTGGAAATGATTGCGCATACGCGGAAAACTTGGCAGCATGGCAAATAAAACGGCGCATGCCGGGCAAGGTCAATTTCTATAAAACCAGGTTTCCGACAAGGAGGCATAGCGGCGTACCCGATGGAGGCCATGCGATCTATAGCTGTTCAACTGCGGCGCGGAATGTGCCCGTGCAAGCAACCTGAAACTGATCCTCAAACCATGAAAATGACCTTGGCAGTACTCTTTGCCGCCCTGATTCCCTTCTACGGATGCCAGGCGCAAACCATGGCAGAAACGAAACCCGTTTCCGCCGAAGTCACCACCACCCTGACGCCCGACATCGGCGGCATCAAGCAAGTGCTGGAAATCAAGACGGACGACGCGAGCAAACCCGTGCTCCTGCTCTTGTCCGGCGGGCCGGGAAGCTCCATGATCAAGGGCGCGGATGCCTTTAGCAATGTGTTGAAAAGCCGCTTTACGATTGTGCAATGGGATCAGCGCGACGCGGGGAAAACCTTGAAACTGAATCCCTCCCCCACGCAGCCATCCGTCGGGCAGATGCAACAGGACACGTATCAAGTCATCCAATTCCTGCGCAAAGAATTAAAACAGGAAAAAATATACTTGCTGGGCAGTTCCTGGGGCAACGTCCTGGGCTTTTACATCGTCCAGCATCATCCGGAATTGCTGCATGCCTATTTCGCGTCCAATCCTGTCGTGAGCCAGCTGGACAGCGAGAAAGAATTGCTGCAAGCCTTGAAAGCCCACTTCAAGGACAATGCCCTCGCCAGCCAGGAACTGAACAATGTCAGCTTCCCATTTGCCAGTGACGAAAGCATGTTTTATTTAAGGAAATGGCTTTTTTACAAGGATGGCAAGGAATTTGCAACGACGGCGGGTTTCAAGACGGGCTTTCTTCAATGGTCAAAAACCTGGTCGCCCGTCTGGAACGAGGTCATGCACATTGATCTGCCCAAGACCTTGAAAAGCGTTGACTGCCCCGTGTATTTTTTCGTCGGCAAGAACGATATCCAGACCTCGACCAGGATCACGCAAGCGTATTTCGACACCTTGAAGGCGCCAAGAAAAGGGCTGGTGCTCTTTGAGCATTCCGGGCATCAGATACACCAGGATGAACCGGTGAAATTTCAAGAAGCCATCATCCAGACGCTGGACACAATGCAGGCGAACAAGTAACAGCGCCTGTAACGCAAAAAGCCCAACCGGTGAAGGCTGGGCTTTTTCGATACTGCTGATGTTCTGGCTCCCCGAGCAGTCCTTACTACGAACCGTAAAACTCCACGTACGGCTGCCGAACCGCCTGGCGGCAGCGACGCCGGTAACCCACCGGATCCGCACGGCATAAGTCTCTGTATTTCCTCTCCTTTCCCGACATCTCCCCCCCTCCTTTTGTAGTGCACGACCGTTCAAGATTGGGCAATCTCAATTCTTGCGCCTTCCCCTCGTGGCTACCCCAAAAAAAGACCCCAGCATAAAATTGTCTGAAGTCACCTTCCGGTGCGCGAATGATGGTTCGTTCAAGACGGCGCCGGCGCGCGTGGATGCAGATCCCAGCGACCAGGTGCACCCGTGGCGCTATTACGCCCAGTGTCCGGAATGTGGCAACGAATGCGCCCAGGCCCACTGGGAGCGCTCTCTGATGAAGGCCTGGCGCTCGGCCACCGGGCCGACAACGCCTGAAGGCAAGGCGGCATCCGCTGAAAACCTTGTCGGGCACCCCACAAAAGAAGAAAGCCTGCGCACGCGGTTCAACGCGATGAAGCATGGCGCTTCTGCGAAGGTAGCCACCTATTTCCCGGCCAAGCCGGACGGCTATGCCTTGTGCAAGAGCTGCGACGTCGACCGCGGCTTTTGCGCCGCCCAGCCGTGCTGCGTCAAGCAGACGCAAAACTTCATGACCCACCATGCCGCTTTCGAACAGCGCAAGCCAGGCCTGCTGACCAGCATGTACAGCGAAATGCAGGCGGCCGTGTTTTCCATCCTGCAGCAGGTAATCATGACCATCATCGCCGACGGCGTAAAGCTGACGCGGCCAGAGTTCCATTTTGATGAGAATGGGGCGGTGAGCATCGCCACCTATACCGATGTCGATTCGGGCGAGCGCCGCACCATCATGGAAGTGTCAGCCCATCCGCTGCTCAAAGTGATGGCCGACCTGCTGGTCAAAAATAATATGTCACTGGCCGACATGGGCATGACGAACAAGGTGATCGAGGCCCAGGACCTGATGCCAGGCCAGGTTACACGCAACACCGCGCCGCTGATCACCGACGACGAGTACCGCCAGCAGCAGGTCGCCGCGCTGCGCGACCTGTCGAACAAGGTCCAGCGCTCGAACAAACTGACCTCCGCCGATCCGGTGCTTGTCGAGTATGGTCGTGAAAATGGCATGGATGGCGATGTGATCGACGTGGACGTAACAGAAAAATGAGCGGCGCACGCATATCATCGTCACAGCGTATCAAGGTCGCCAGCCGGGCCGAGGAAGAAATCCTGCGCTACAAGGACGATCACGCCCTGTGGCACAAGCACGTCCATGGCGTAACCCTGGACCCGATGCAGGTCCTGAAGTGCATTGAAATGGACCTCTACCCGAACACCGTCGACTATTCCTGCCGGCGCGGCCGCAAGACGTCGGCTAAAGAAATGCATGCTCTGAAAAATCTTGCCTGCAACCCGCACCAAGAGCTGGGCATTTTTTCGCCGCGCCAGCAGCAGAGCCAGGCCAACCTGAAATATCACATCGAAGCCGTCGACCGCTCGCCGATCCTCACGGCCTACCTGGAGTACAAGAACGGCCGCGTGCAAAAGTCGGATACCAAATACCAGTTTTTCAACAAAAGCCGCGCCCAGGCCTACGGCATCATGTCGCAGATCGATGGCGACGGCCTGTCATACGCCTCGCTAGAGGAGATCGATGACATGCCGGCAGAGCGCCTGTACTCGCGCCTTTTCCCGATGCTGGCCGGCACGCAACGCCTGGGCGCGCCGGAAGGCACCATCTTCAAGCCTCAGATCCGCATCACCGGCGTGTTCAAGGGCGCCGACACGCTGTCGAGCCTGATCGAATCCGGCGCCTACCACGTGCTGCCGATCGTCAATGTGTACCTGGCGCTGGAACTTGGCATCCTCGACCAGGGCTACATTGAGCAAAAGCGCACCGAGATGCCGAGCGGCGAATACATACGCCAGTACCTGTGCAAGAACGTCCTGGCACAAAACCACATCTGGTTGAAATATATCCGGCTGGCGATCACGGTCGGCCTGCAGGCCGGCTTGGCCGCCGCGGGGCCCCTGCCCGGCCAGCGTTACAAGAAGCGCGGCATTCTGTCGTTCGGGTATGACCACACCGGCCACGGTGAAAGCCTTGCTGCTTCCAAGTCCGCCCTGGTTGTATGCGAGCAGATCGGCAATTTCGTCTTCTTCCCGTACGTCATCAGCTGGCCGCCAGGTATCGACGACAACGTGATCCGGCGCGCGCTGGTAGGGTTTTGGCGGTATTTCATGCCAGATTCCGCCATGGGCGATGCGTACGGGGTCGGCATGCTGACTTCCGTAAATGACGACCTGTATGCCGAAGGCCTGACCGATATCGACCGGCGTACCATCGGCGACGGCGATAGCAACGCCAGCACCTGGGTGGAATGGCCGTTCGCCCCCATCAGGTTCGAGGGCATGATCAAACACAGCATGGCATCGGCGCTGCGCGCGGCGCTCCACAACCGCCAGGCGGCCATTCCGCCTTACGACGAGGACAGCACGGCAGCCGACAACGTGGAGTGGCAAAACTTCACGCGCCAGCTGGGCAACATCAAACAGGTCGCAAACAAAACAGGCAGCTATCCCAGCTACAAGCAGGTCGACATCAAAATCGGCGACGATTATTTCGATGCCGCGTGCGCCGGCGTATGGTGCCTGGTCACGCGCGGCGCCGACGCCATTCCAACAATTATCAGCGGCCGGACCCAGACGCGCGCGCAGCTGATGGGAGCAAGCCGTGGCTGATGATCGACCATACCAGGCAAATTCCACGGCATCCGTGCGGCCCGCCGCCGGCGCGCCGCCATTTGCGCGCAAGGTCCTGCCTCCCGTGAGCGCCGCCGAGCGCGAACGGATCGTCCAGACGATCGCCACCATCAAGGAAAAATCCCCCGAATTGCTGGCGTTTATCCAAGGCATGTACGAGCACGGCCTAATCGACGGCTGGCGCGCTGTCACCCTCACGAAGGAAAACGATGTTATCCCTGAATAAAATCGGCGGCATGTTGCGCGCCATTCTCCCCGCCACCTGGTCTAAAACCAGCACTGAGGGTGGCACACGGCTGCGCGAAGGCGACCGCTATCGCAGCCTGTACCGCCAGTTTTATACCGACCCGGAAGTGCGCGAGGCAATCCTGGAAGTACGCGAAATGGACAAGCGCGACGGCCGCGTAAAAATGATCCACAGCCGCGTCGCGCGCGACGTCATCAAGGGCGGTCTGGTCATGCAGCTGGCGACGCCAAACGCTGCCGTATCCGAGGCATGGACAAAGTTCCGCCAGCGAACGCAGCTCAACCGCATGGAAAAACTGAAATCGGATGCACGCGGGCTGGTGATGGAGGGCAACCTGCCCTTGCAAATCGTGCTCGACGATCAAAATCGAGTGCAGTCACTGGTGCGCATGCCTACCGAGACCATCGTGCCAAACGTCGACGATCAGGGTGTGTTCAAGGATGTCACCAAGGCATATTTCCAGCATGATCTGGTCACCGGCGCGGTAAAAGCCGAGTTTGCCCTCTGGCAGCTCCACCTGGTGCGGTTTGACCCGGACAATTTTGACGACATGGGATCGATCGGCCGGCCGTTCTTGGACGCAAACCGCGAGACCTGGAAGAAGCTGCGGATGACTGAAGAGGACCTGGTCATTCGCCGGCGCGTGCGCGCGCCGCTGCGACTGTCGCATGTACTGGAAGGCGCGAGCGGCCCAGATCTTGAGGCCTACGAGGCGAAAGTGGTGAGTAACCAGAGCGAGATCACTACCGACTATTTCCAGAACAAGAAAGGCACGGTAACGCCGATCCAGGGCGACAGCAATCTGGACCAGGTGGCCGATATTGCCTTGCTGCTGGACTGCTTTTTCTCAGGTAGCCCGATGCCCAAGGGCCTGGCCGGCTACACCGATGGCCTGAACCGGGACATTCTGGAGGACCTGAAACGTGACTATTTCGACGAGATCGACGTCATGCAGGACACGCTCGCCTACGGCTATCAGCAGGCGTTCGCCATGGATCTGCTGCTGCAAGGCATCAATCCTGCCGAGGCCGACTTCAGTATCTGCTATGCGGAACGCCGTACCGAAACGCCGAGCCAGGCCTCCGACCGGGCGCTGAAGCTGCAGGCGCTGGGCTTGCCCGAGAACATGATCTGGCAGGAGCTGGGATATGACCCTGCCTATATTGCAGCAATGAAAAAGCACCAGGCAAATGAGGTCGATCCGTATCCCGACGACGAGGAAGACATGCCGCAGCCGCCGGCGGCGCCACGTGTCAGCATCACGCCCGGCAATGGCCGCAAGGGTGAATCGGGCACTGCGATCCGGAGCCGGGTATGAACTTGATGCCAGAGCAACAGGCCGTAAAAGACAAATCAACCGAAGGGCGCAAGGAAATGCTGGGAGTCTTCACCGCTGCCCTGGTCGCCGTCATGCGGCTCTACCGGGAGGCGGTGGACGATATCGGGCAGATGCTGAGCAGCGCCGCCGGAATGGCACCTGCGGCAGGCGCTGCTCCGGGCGCCGCCGGCGCCGGTAGCAGTGCCTGGGTAGGGACGACAGGCGCAGCCACTACCGGCGCAAATGGCGCGGCCAGCGCTGCTGGCGCAAGCGTATGGGCAGGCACTGGCGAGACAGCTGCTGTGATCGCCCCCGGCGCCGCCAGTGCTGGCGCATGGACCGGCGCGGCCGCCATACCTGGTAGCAGCAGCGCAGCCGTTGCAGCTGCAGGCGCAATCAGGCCTAGTGCAATGCCACAACTGATGCAGCAGATTCAGGCCAGGCTTAACAACCTGGCTGCCGCCCGCAACGCGGCGCTGGCCAGCGGCATCGACAAGGCGGCGGAAATCGGTGTGCGCCCATTTATTGGCAGGATCAGCAACGTCCAGCTGGCCGCCATGCGTGCCGATGCAGTGCGGTCGGTCTGGTCTCACGTGGGTCCGGACAAGCTCAAATTGTCAGACCGCATCTGGCGCATTGACCGGCATGCAAATGACATCGTGCGCGGCGCCGTGCAAAACGCGGTAGTGCGCGGCGATGGCGCGACCCAGGCTGCACGTGATTTCCTGGCTCAAGGTGTCAAGCCGCCGCCCGAACTGGCCTTGGCTCAGGAAGCGGGCAAGGTCGACAGCATAAAAAAAGCAGTCTCCCAGGGTCTGCTGACTGGCAAGGGTGCGCCGGTCGACAATGCCGAGCGCGTTATGCGCACCGAACTGAACCGTGCGCATGCGTTCGCCTACCAAAGCAGTGCCGCGGCCGATATGGATTCGATCGGTACCAAGTTCCTCCTGTCGCCACGCCATCCGCGCGTCGACATCTGTGATTTCCACGCCCGGGCAAATCTGCATGGATTGGGGCCTGGCGTCTACCCGCATGGCCGCAGTCCGCTGCCGGCACACCCGAACACCCTCAGTTTCGAGGTGATCGTTTATGCCGATGAAGTGACTGCGGCCGATCGCAAAGGCAAGCAGACCCCGACGGAGTTCCTGGCGACCGTGGCCAGCAAGGACCGTAAGGGCATCCTGGGCGCAAACAAGAACGAGGCTTTTGAGGCAGGCAAGCTGCGCGCGACGCAGATTCGCAGCCGCTGGCGCGATGTGAAGCGCCGTATAGACCGGCAAAACGAGCTGAAACCCTAACAATCCCCCCCCTCCTTTTGTATAGCCAAGCCATCGAAAATAGGGGCTCAATCAGCAGAGTAATTAGGCAACCGATGAACAAAACCTCTCGTCACATCCGTTTGGATGCCAGCCATACCGGCACAGTGCGCTTCCTGTCCGGCCTCAGTGAGACCCTGGGAAACGGCGGTGCATCCACCTGGGTCACGATTACCCGGACGGGGAAATTCACGGATCCGCGCTACGGCGAATTCGAGATCTCCCGCACGCTGCTATCGGCCATGGTCAGCAACTTCGAAAAGCGGGTTTTCGGCCAGGACGTGTTCATCGACGTGGCGCACAAGCCGAACGACGGCGCCGCCGCCAAGGTCATTCAGCTGAAGATCGAGGGCGACCGGCTGCGCGCCCTGTGCGAGTGGACCACGTTTGGCCTGGAAGCTATCCGGAATCGCGGCTACCGCTACCTGTCGATCGAATACCACGAGCACTACAAGGATAACGAGAACGGTACCGATTTCGGGCCGGTCATGATGGGTGCAGCCTTGGTCGTGCGTCCCGCCATCAAGCATCTTGACCCTATCCAGCTGTCCGAAGTAACCGACCAGGGCATTCCCGTCCTGATACATCCCGAACTCCAAATCAAATTACTGCAGGAGCTGCACATCATGCATAAAAAAGCACTTGAATTACTGAAAGCCAAGCTGGTAGCCAAGAAACTGGCCGCCGCCGTCGTTACCTCGCTGATGGCCGCCGCCGAAAATGCGGTCGCACTGGTGACCGACGAGGCTGCAGCCACCACGATGCTGGCGTCGTTCGAAGACGCGGGTACCCAGCTGGCCGAACAGATCGGCGGCCAGGCCATCACCCTGTCGATCGATACCGGCGCTGGCGCCGGCATGACACAAGACCAGGTAATCGCCTTGATGGCATCGGAAAACGCGCGCGCCGTCGCCGCCGCGCAAACCATCACCGAAAAACGCACGACCAATGTGCGGCTCTTGGGCGAAACCATCGGCGCAGTGGCCACCTTCGACGAACCGACCAAGAAGCTGCTGGCGGAAGCCGTCGAGCCGCTGGTTACTGCGGACATGACGGCAGATCAAGTAGTAGCGCTGGCGCAGGTACAGATCAAGCAAGGTAATGACCTGGCCGTGGCTCGCCAGCTGTCGGCGCTGGGCTACCATGCCCCGCTGGGCAGCGTGCGCATCCCGGGCCTGGTGATCGTCGGCGACGAGCCGAAGAAGCTGCAGGGCATCTACCGCGATCACCTGAAGCTGACTGAGTCGTTTGCCAATGGCAAACTACGCCTGTCCGAAAAAGACAATGCTTTCATCAGCAAGGTGCTGGCCGAGTTTGACCGGCTCCATGCGCCCCAGATCTCCAACGAGGTCAAGATGCTGTCCGGCGGCCAGGTCGGCATGGCCGACACCAACCTGCCGGTGGGCTTCCGCCGCGAGGTAATTCGTGAAGCGTTGTCGGACCTGCGCGTGCTGGAGCTGGTGCAGACGCTGACCGACTTCACCGCTACCGTCATTACGCAGATTCCTTACGAAGTGCGCGACGTGTCGCAGATCGTCAACGACGGTATCGTCTTCGAAGGCCAACCCATTCCGCGCGCCGGTGTCGGTCAATTCATGGACACCGCCTATATTCTGCCCATGAAGTTGGCGATGATGATCAGCAATGAAGCCATCCACTTCACGCAATCCGCCGCCATCAACTGGGATGCCATGGCCCGCAACGTCGAAAGCAACGCGCGCATCATGCGCGAATTGATCTGCCGTCGCATCCTGAACGAACTGCAGCGCGCGTCCGATTCGTATGGCTCGGTCGCCGTTGCCGCCGAATCGTTCACCTCCCAGCTGACCGGCGCAGCATCCCAGGTGAAGACCGCGACCTTCCCTGTCGTGCGCGCATTCCAGCAACGCGACCTGCAGGGCAACAACATCGGCGCGGCCGTGAACCCGATCACCGTGGTGCTGAACTCGGCACCCTGCCTACCATACGACGGGACCAATAACCAGGCGGCTGGCACCTACTACCGTGTCAACAGCTATAACTTGGGCTATGTCCAGTTCGTCAACCAGCTGGGCGCGGCAGTCACACCGGCCAACACCGGAACCAACACCATCACCTATAGCCGCGCCACCAACGTGGCCAAGGTCGACCTGGACGTCGCAAGCGGCCTGACGTTCGAACAGCAGATGAACAAACCGTTGCAAAGCATCGGCAGCCGCAAGGCGATGCTCCTGAGCCAGCGTTTCGTGCAACCCGACTTCTTGCTGATGTCGCCGGCCATGAACGACAACCTGACCAATGCGGAGCAGTTCGCCGTATCGCGCAAGCGCGACGGCAGCGAGACAACGAGCACGGGCGACCTCGAAACCGTGAAAGGCCTCCCGGCCTACGCCACCAATGCACCAGGTGTGGACATGGGCGACGAGCGGATCCTGATCGGTCAACGCGGCCTGCTCGGCTACGTAGTCAGCAAGCCTTTCATCACCGGCCAACCATTCGAGGCAGTGGATGCTCAAGGACGCCCCATCGGCAAGAAGCAGGCATACGGTGAGGAGTATTCGGCCATCAAGGTGCCAACGCCGATCGCCAACCGCATGACGTCCGTGCTGGCGTTCAGCTTCACTGGCCGCTAATCCGCATTAGCACCCGGCGCGCAAGATCGGCGCCGGGTCAACGAACAGAGAAAATCCAATGAAAACTGAACACTTCACCAACGAAACGAAAAATTTCATGCACATCGGCGGCGTCACCATCCCGCCAGGCGAAACACGCGAGGTCGACGCTACGCTGTTACCAGGTCATGCGCCGGATGATGGCCTGGCGCCAGACGTTCCGCTCGACCCGCTGGCGCAGCTGATGGCCGGCAGCGTGGCGGTTATCACAGCAGCCCTGCCAACCCTGTCCGACGCCGATCTGGCGCATGTGACCGAGCTGGAAGAGGCCGGCGTGGCCCGCAAGTCGATGCTGGCCGCGCTGTCGGCAGAAAACCTGGCCCGCGCCGCGGCGAAACAGGACTGACCTCATGCCTGGAACGATGTCCCTCGCCGACCTGGTTGCCGATCTGACCGCGTCGCTGCATGACGCAATCGAAGTTTTCGACGCGCCAGGCGACCTGCAACGCTTGCTCAAGACAGCAGCTGCGGACTTCAGCACGCACCGCCCGCGCACGCTGCTTGGCAAGCTGACTGTGGAGATCGGCCGCATCGACTACCCTGCGCAAGCCGATATGTATCAGTTCAAAAGCTCGCTGTGGGGCAATGCACCGGTGCCGCGCGCCAAGCCCTGGGAGCGCAGCTGGCCGGGCCCCATGCCGGACGTGCGCACGGTCGACGGTGCCACAGGACGCGAGCTGCACCTGGTGCCGGCGCCGACGGCGCTGCAGTTGATGACGCTGGGCTCCGAATTCCGATACTACTATTTCGGCACACACACCATCGGTGAAACTGCCGTCGAGACCACCTTGTCGCAGGACGACCGCTTTCTGCTGCTGCTGCGCGCGCAGGCCGAGGCCATGCGCGAACTGATGATCCGTAATATCAAGAAACCGGTGGCGATGCGTGACAGCCTCAATTCATCGCCTCGCAATTCCACGCCGGCGGCGATGTATGAAAAGCTGATGGAAGAGTGGTCCTGCAAAGTAAAACGGATGGGTGTATGACGGCCATCTCATTTAACGTTGATCTGCGCCGCCTGCAGCAGCGCGTCGTACGCGGCGAGAAAATGGCTCCCTCCACCCTGGAGCGCTTTGTTCAGCGTGCCGCGAACGAATTCACGCGGGCCGAAAAGATCCAGGCACCCAAGGCACTCAGTCTGCTGACCAACAGCATCCAGGCCACCAAACTGGATACCGCGTACTACAGCGTCGGCCCCCGTGTGAAATATGCTGCGGCCGTGAATAACGGCGGCCGGCCGCACTGGGCCCCCCTGCAGCCGCTGAAGGACTGGCTGCGAGTGACAAAGCGCGTGACAGACCAGCATGAACTGCACGACCGTGCCAAAGGCCTGCAGCGCTTCATTGCCGCCCACGGTACGAGGGCGAACCCGTTCGTATCGCGCACGCGGACCAAAATGGATAACCGCGTCATTGAGCTGCTGCGAACGGGTGTCGAAACGGCCTTTAGCCAGGACTACCGATGAATCCGCAAACTCCGGAATCGAAAATCCTCGGCTCGTTCAAGGATGCGCTTGCCGCCGCCTACCCGCTGCGCACCGTCACTCGCAGCCTGAAGGATTTCGCTGATCGCAAGCCCGCAGAACTGAAGGCTGGCATCTATACCATCGTCGTCAAAGAGCAGCCAGGCGACGATATTTTTCAGCAAATTCTGAAATTCGTCGTGGTCGGCCAGGTTGAACTGATCGAAAAGGCCGAAGGCGTCGATATCGAGGAGGCCGAGCTGCGCATGGCGCGCGAGATCAAGACCCTGGTCCAGCGCCAACTGCGCGGCCCTCTGCTTGCGATCAAGGGCATCGACCATTCCGCCCAGCTCGAATGCCCGTACGGCTGGATCGCGGTGTCGATCGATGCTGGCCCTTACGATGGATCCGAACCCCTGACAGAAGACGAAGATCTGGGCAACCTGGCCGACTTCCTCAGCTTCCGGGCCGATATCGATGTGGCCCAGCCCCACCAATCGGCAGCCGAGCACGCCGGCTGGGCGCAGGATCCCCCCGACTACAGCAACAGCAAACCCGACGCGCAGATGCACGTCGATCTCCCACGGAGTTCAGCATGATGACGCAACACCTTGTAGTACCGCGCGCCGGCATCCTGGTGCCGCTGCCGGACGGAAACGGAAATTTGCCGCCAGATGGTCGGCCGGTTGTCCTTTCGTCGTACTGGTACCAGCGCGAACGCGACGGCGACCTGACCATTCATCCACTTCCAGAGCCAGCTGACGAAGGCGGAACCACAGCGCTGGAAAAAAAGAACGCTTCCACCAAACCTCGGGCCAAATAGGCTCTTCTTCCTCACTGCTGCATTTTTACAAAGGACTACGCCATGGCCGACAACGTCAGCTTCCGCGATATCCCGGCCGACGTTCTGGTGCCGGGCCAATACATCGAGATCGACAGCTCGCGCGCCGATCAGGGCACGCCACCGATCCCGCGCAAAATCATCATCATCGGCCAGAAACTGCCCGGCGGTACCGCCATTACCACGCCGCCAACTGAATCCCAGGTGGCCAGCGCCGACCAGGTGATCCAGCTGGGCGGCCGCGGCTCGCTGTTGGCGCAGATGGCCGTAGAGGCGTTCAAGGCCAATCCCTACGGAAAATTCACTGCCATTGCTGTCGATGATCTTGTTGGCGGCGCCGCTGCCACCGGTTCCATCCTGGTCGCCGGGCCCGCCAACGCTGCTGGCACCATCGCGCTCTACCTGGACGGCACCCTGGTGCAAATCGGCGTGAGCGCCGGCGACACGGCAGCCCAGATTGCAACGGCAATCGCCGGTCGCATCAACGCAAACCCGGATCTGCCGCTGTCCGTGCCAGTGGCGCCCACGGCGGCCACCGTCGCCCTGGTGGCCAAGCATAAAGGCGAGTGTGGCGTCGACATTGACGTGCGCCATTCGTTCTACCTGGGCCAAAACCTGCCCGCCGGCGTGGCGCTGACCATCGCGCCGATGGCTGGCGGCACCGGCAATC
Organism: Janthinobacterium sp. PSRC1-1; assembly: GCF_049897525.1. NCBI lineage: Bacteria > Pseudomonadati > Pseudomonadota > Betaproteobacteria > Burkholderiales > Oxalobacteraceae > Janthinobacterium > Janthinobacterium sp. PSRC1-1. Next base: position 102,935 of record NZ_JAFCWK010000013.1, on the reverse strand, counting down.
CCGATATCGGCCCGCTGCTGGCGGCAATCGCCGGAGACGACCGCGTGGTGCTGATCTGCCCATGGACCGACAACAGCAACATGGTCAAGATCGAAGCCGACTTTGCCGAACGCTACGGCCCGATGAAGCAGCAGGAAAGCCACTGCTTCGCCGGCCTGTCAGGAAGCTACGCCACGCTGGTGACCTATGGCGCCGGCCGCAACAGTCCGCACGTTTCCATCATTCCGCGCGAGGGCAATATGGTCGCCCCCTGGCGCCTGGCGGCATCGGTTGCCGGCCTGTGCAGTCTGCGCGGCACAAGCGACCCTGCACGGCCCTACTACGGCATGGTGTTGCCCGGCATCCCGGCGCCAGCGGAAAATGCCCGCTTCGACACCCCTACCCGCAACAATCTGCTCAAGGCCGGCATTTCCACCCTGCGCTACGACGCAAGCGGCGCCGCGGTCATCGAGATCGTGGCCACCACCTACAAAACCAACGCGTTCGGCGTGCCCAGCCGTGCCTATTTCAAGCTGCAGAGCAAATGGACAGCCGATTACTTCCGCTACGCCTGGAAACGATTGATCGCCACCCGTTATCCAGATTACAAGCTGGCAAACGACGGTACGAATTTTGCACCTGGCCAGCCTATCGTCACGCCCAGCGTGCTGCGCATCGAGACGGTTGCCCTGGCGCGTGATCTGGAATATGCAGGCATCATCGAAAACGTCGACCAGTTCAAGCAGACGCTGGTGATGCTGCGTTCAAGCGCCAATCCGAACCAGGTTAACGCGGTAGCCGCACCGAACCTGGTCAACCAGTTCGATGTATTCGCGGCCGCCATCCAGTTCATCAATTAACCCAGGCAGCGGCTGGCCGGCGCGTAGGCGCCACCAGCTGCAAGCCATAACACAAGGAGCACCACATGGCAGCATTGCTTGCCCGGCTGAAAATGACCTTCAACGGTCAAACCTACGCCACCGAAGAACGCAGCACCGAAATCGATATCGGCGGAGCCGATAACGAACCCGTCGTTGATGCGGCAAAAAATACCCACACTGCTGAAAAGCTGAATCCGGGTATGTTCCGCTGCACCCTGCTGGCCATCGAGGGCTTCAAACTGCGCCCGGTGCAGGAGATGGACAAGGGCACCATCATCGCCGAAGGTAACAACGGCTTGAGCTACGTCATGCGCAACGCGAAGTGCGGCAGCGCGCGTGTCTTCGGCGCCGGCGGCAAGATTGCCGCCACGTTCTACGGCGATGTGGAGGAAATGTAATGGCCACTTTTACCGGAGATTTCAAAAAAGGCATGAAAATCGGCGGCTCGACCTATAAGGATTTCGAACTGCGCGAGCTGACCACGGCCGACATGCTCGATGCCGAGCTGATTTCGCCAAGTAACAAGCCGATGAATTTCAATGCGGCAATGGCCAGCCTGCAGCTGGTGCGCGTCGGCGACTATACCGGTCCCTTCACGCTGAACATGATCCGCGCCCTGCATCCGAAAGACTATGACGCCATCGTCGATGGCCTGAACGAGGTGGCCAAGCTGGGGGAAGATTAATTGCCGCGAAAGGGGAACGGCTGCTGTCGGTCCTCTTTCTCGGCAAGGTAACGGGCTGGGCCGAGAAAGAAATTTTGGCCATGCCCCGTTCCCGCTTCAACTTTTACATTGAACAACTGACAATAAATAATGAGGATGGCTGATGGCTGATCGGAAAGAAGATATCGCGGTCCGCATCGCCGTCGATTACGCCAAGGCCTTGGCGGACATCAACGCATTTGTGTCCACCGCGGGAAAATCATTCGAAGCGCTGCCGAAATCGGTTCTGATGGTTGCCAGCGCGGTCAATGTCCTGAGCGAGCGCAGCACCAAGGCCCAGGTCGACATCGCGCGAATGACCACCACGGTCAGCAACGGGATGAACGCTCTTCCCCAATCCGTGCAGAACGTCAGCGATTCGGTAGACCGCCTGACGCAGCGCATCGAGCGCATGGGCCGAAATGATGGTCCTGAGCAGTTGCGCCGCAATATGCGACAAGCCAATGACGAGGCGACCAAACTTGTCACCACCTTCGACCGCTTGAAGTCAGCCGGTGCCTCCATCGGCGCCGGCATCGGCTCGGCAGCTGCTGGGCTCGCCGCAGGCAAGGCCGTCCTGATGCCCTACCTGGAGCCAGCGCTCGACTATGGCGTTGCCTTGGCCCACCTGGCTAACGTAAGTTACAGCGATCGCTCGACCGAGGGACGCATTGCTGGGAAAAAAGAGCTGGACGCCACGATTGTCAATTCCATGAGGTCGGGAGGCGGAACACGCGATACCGCCCTTGCCGCCCTGAATTCCATGATCGCCTCGGGTGCGGTCAGCACGGATGAAGCAAAATACATGCTGCCAGGCATCGTGCGCGGCTCAAGTGCTGCAAATGCGGTTCCTGAGCAGATCGCCGGTATTGCCATCCGTGGCCTGCAAAACTTCGGATTCAAAAAAGAAGATCTCCCTTCCGTGATCGACATGGCGCTCAACTCGGCCAACCTGGGAGGCTTCGAGGTCAAAGACATGGCCCGCTGGCTGCCGCAGCAGATGGCCGAGGCCGCTGCCCTGGGTTACAAGGGTAAACAGGGGTTTGCGCAGCTGCTGTCGCTGAACCAGGCCGCAATTACAACGGCTGCGACGCCTGACATGGCCGGCAATAACGTGGTCAACCTGCTGGCAAAAATCAATGGCGTCGACACCCAGAACGACTTCAAGAAACTGGGCATCAACCTGACAGGAAGCCTGCGCGCCGGCGTGGCCCAAGGCATTGATCCGTTGACTTCGTTTTCCAAGCTGATCGACGGGATCATGAAAAAGGACAAGGCCTACCAGGAACTGGAGACCAAACTGAAAGGTGCCAGCGGCGCTGAGCGGCGCGACATCATCGAGCGGCAGATGCAGCTTCAGGAAGGAACCGCCATCGGCAAGGTGTTGCAGGACCGCCAGGCCCGTGGCGCTTATCTGGCATTCCGCCAGCGCGGCGCGGCATTTACCGAAATGACTGAAAAGGTCTTGAACCATTCCGATGGAATGACCGATAAAAATTATGATGTGGTCTCCGCTCAAACTGGCTTCAAGCGGCAACTCGCCCTGAATGAGGAACAGAATGCGCAGACGACGGCACTGGACAAGCTCAACCCGGCTCTTGAGAAATACTATGATCACGTCGTCAAGAGCGCCAAGGCGCATCCCGCGCTGACGGCAGCAATCGAGGGCGGCAAGATCGCCGTCAACACGCTGACAGCCGCAGCAGCTGGCGCCTCGATTGCCCTGCTTCTTCTTCGAAAAAATGCCGTTGCCGCGGCTGGAGCCATGGGAGGGGTCGGCGGTGCCGGCGGCCGCGCGGCAACCGGCGTACCATTTCGCAGCCTTCTTGCCGGAAGCCTCAAGGTCGCCGCGCCATTGGCATTGCTGGGCGCGGGCTATGAGGCGTACAGCGTCTATTCAGACGAAGAAATGACCCAACGTCAGAAAAAAATTGCTTACACCGGTGTGGCCGGCGGTGCAGCTGGCGGCGTGATCGGCGGCGCTGCTGCAGGCGCTGCTCTTGGCAGCTTCTTCCCAGTTGTCGGCACCGCGATTGGTGGCGTGATCGGGGGCGGCTTGGGATACTGGGGCGGCAGCAGCGCAGGCACCCTGGCAGGTGAGGCGATGTTTGGCGAGCGGCCAGCTGTCGACAAACTTCTGGCCGATACCATGCCAAACCCGTCAATGCAGCGCGCGCTGAGCACCGGCTATAATGCGCCACCGATCGACGCCAGGCTAAAACTGGATATTGCGTTTGATGAAGCGGGTAGTCCGTATGTAAAGCAAAAGAGCCTGGGCGGTACAGGGATGCGGCTGGATACAGGGCCGATGATGACGTATTGAGATGAACGGAGGAAAAATGCTGCGAATTACGTCTGGGCTCATGCTCATTCTTTTGACCGCTTGCAGTGGCAGCGATACAGCACGGCCGGTGCCCGCCAGTTCGCCCACGGCCACCGCCGCGCCGCCTGCGCCTGCGCCTGCCACATTGCCGGCTGCCGTTCCGGATATCCTTGTTCCTATCAATCCAAGTGAAAAGTCAGTATCGCCAGCGGAAAAGCTGGCGGCGCGTGCTCTGGCCACAGATCTGATGAAGGTGATGCAAAGCCTGGAAGGCGTCGTTGACGACAGCACCATCATGAACGATACGACTCGCTATGGCCGGTATTTTTATAGTGTCATTGACCCACAGCTGGTTCGCTGGCAGAAACTGGCTGATGCCAGTCAAAACGATCCTTTCGGTAATCTTGGCTATTGCCGCGAGGCAGGCCAGGCGCTTGCAAGCCTCGGCCAGATGGTTCATGCAAAGAGTTTTGGACAACAGTTTCTGGATGAACGGCGCTCACAGTATGCAGAGGCATTTCCGAAATGCCAGCTGGCCCTTCGTTCCTCGTCATAGATAGCCTTTTCTTGCTGTTTCAGCAGCATTCTGCCTAACAACCTCCCCCCTCCTTTTGTGTTGCAGCACACGGCAAACTCGGTCTCACTTCATCTTGTGACCGAGCCTTGCCGTGAATTTCCGCGACACCTTACAGCCTGCCAGTTTCCGTGGCGTCCCGTTCCACGTTTCCAGTTCGGAGACGTCAATCGGCCGCCGGATGGTGGTGCACGAATTCCCGCTGTCGGACACCCCACAGGCAGAGGACCTGGGCCGCCGGCCGAGCGAATTCACCCTCGACGGTTTCTTGATCGGCGACGACTACATTGACCAGATGAAGCGTCTGATTGGCGCCCTGACCGCTCCCGGCCCGGGCACCCTAGTGCATCCGTCGCGCGGCAGCATGCAGGTGGTGCTGCCCTACCCTAATCGCCTGCGTGAGGGTTTCATCGAAAAACGCGGCATGGTGGCATTCAGCCTGGTGTTTCTGGACGTTGCCAAGGCTGAGCAGCTTTCCTTTGCCGCCACCACTGATACCCAGCAGGTGGTCGAGGACAAAGCCGATGCCGCGTATGATCCGTGCGGTGGCGCCTTCGTCAAGAAAATGACAGTTGCCGGCGCGCCGGACTGGTCGGTCAGCTCGCTGGTGTCCGAAATCAACAGGGTATCCGACAAGATCGCCCAGATGCGCGACGGCATGGGCCTGAACCTGAGCGCCCTCTCGTCCATCACCCGCTCGGCGGCCCAGTTCAAATTCAACCTGACCACCTTGCTGAACAAGCCGGCCGACCTGGCCAATGCGCTGATCAGCCAGGTGCGTAGCCTGACGGACCTGTTCGACTTCAATGCGCCGCGCGGCATTTCCGCGTTTTCCGCATCGCGCTATACCAAAGGCCCGCTCACCGCGATGCTGGGCCTGGCCACGTACGGCATGGCCGGTACCGCAACAGCGCGCCCGGCGGTTCCGCAGAACGGCACGGCGGCTCGCGCGCAGCAGGCATCTAACCAGGAGGCCGTGTTCGCGCTGGTGCGGCAGGCGGCCGTGATCGAGGCCGCGCGCGCCGTCGTATTTCAGCCATTTCCCAGTTTTGACGACGCTGCGGCGGTGCGCGATGCTGTCTATGACGCTATCGACGCCCAGCTGCTCGATGCATCCGACCCTGTTTACCGGGCGCTGGTCGACGTGCGCGTGGCGGTCGTGGCGGATATCTCCGTGCGCGGCCTGGACCTGACGCGCCTGGCCACTGTGACACTGCAGGAGTCGGTACCGGCCACGGTGCTGGCTTATCGCATGTATGGCAGCACTGCGTACGCGGCAGAACTGGTGGAGCGCAACAATATTTTGAACCCACTTGTGATGCCGGGCGGCGTGCCGCTGGAGGTACGCAGTGTCTGACCAGGTGCAGCTCAAGGTGGGAGGCCGCCTGTATGGGGGCTGGAAAGCCGCTCGGATAGAGGTCGGCATCGAACAGGCCGCCGGCGCGTTCGACATGAGCGTTAGCGACCGCTGGTCGGAACAGTCCGAACCCTGGCCTATTCACACTGGTGAGGCTTGCGAAGTGGTGCTTAGTGGGACTACCGTCATCTATGGCTTTGTCGACGAGGCACGCCCTTCGCTGGACAAGGTCAATCACGGGATTTATATCAGCGGCCGCGACAAGACACAGGACCTGATCGATTGTTCGGCCATCTACAAGACCGGCCAGTGGAAAGGTGCCAAGCTGGATCGCATCGCCGCAGATATTACCAAGCCGTTCGGCATTGCGGTGGTGGTGTCGGCCGGCGTGGATATCGGCGCCGCATTCGACAGTTTCAATATTGAGGACGGCGAGCGCGCGTTCGAGGCTATCGAGCGTGCGGCGCGCATGCGTGGTGTGCTAGTGATGACGGATGGCGCCGGCAAACTGCTGCTTTCGACCGCATCGACTGAAAAATCCGGCGCTGAACTGACGCAGGGCGTAAACGTGCTGCAGGCCGAACTGGTGCTGAGCTGGAAGGAACGCTACAGCAAGATCACCGTGAAGGGCCAGGGAAAAGGCAACGCCGACAACTATGGCGCCAAGGTGGCGCACGGCCAGGCCAGCACCACCGACACCGCCATTACGCGCTATCGGCCACTGATCGTGATCGCCGAACAGCACGGCCAGGGGCCGACGTTCGCCGCACGAGCTGAATGGGAGCGAAACGTACGGCGCGGCCGCGGTACCCGCGCCGTGGTCAAAGTTCCCGGCTGGACATACGCCGCCGGTGTCATCTGGCGGCCAAACACACTTGTTGGCGTCGACCTCCCCTATCTCGGGCTGCAGCAGGACATGCTCATTGTCAAGTGCCTCTACACCATGGACGAGCGCGCCGGCAGCGTCACCGAGCTGCAACTAGTTGACCCAAGCGCAATTCAGCAGTTGAAAGGCGTGCGAGGCACGGCGCTGGGCCGCCGCATCAACGGCAAGGATGGCCTGGAATCGAATCGCAAGGCCGCCAAGGCCAAGGCAAAAAGAGGACCGGGCGTCATCATCGACCCCGCCACCGGGCGCGAACTGAAAGAAACCACACCATGATGAACGAGAGCCTTCGCCGCATGGTCGAACCGCTGCAACGCAAATTGCGCATGCTGGTCGGCCGTGCCGTCATCCGCCTGATGTCGGACGCTGTTACCGCCCAGGTCGAAGGACTGGCTGACGAAGTGCGCGACGGCGCCGAGCTGTTCCAGCAGTACGGCTTCCGCTCCATGCCCCTGCCTGGTGCCGAGGGCGTCATGCTGTCCCTGGGCGGTAGTCGCGACCACACGGTCGTGCTGTGCGTCGACGATCGCCGCTATCACACCACAGTGCTGGCCAGCGGCGAGTGCGTGATGGAGGACCATCTTGGCAAGTCCATGCACTTCAAGCTGGACGGCTCGATCAAAGTCACGGCCGCCACCAAGGTGCGCTTCGATGCGCCACTGGTCGAGTCGACAGGCGATATCCGCGACCGGTGCGATGGCGCCGGCGTCACGATGGCCCAGATGCGCGACATCTTCAACAGCCACACCCATCCCGATCCACACGGTGGCGCCACCGGCAAACCGCAGCAGGAGATGTGATGGCCGATATTCGCACCACGATCACCATCGGCGCCGATACCTTCCCCGTGATGGACTACGCCTTAAACGGTTTCCTGCTGGCCGCCGACGATGGGCTGGCCACCGCCGTGATTATCTCTCTGTGGACCGACCGCCAGGCCAATGCCGACGACCCTCTCCCTGCTGGCAGCGATCGACGTGGCTGGTGGGGCGACGAGTTGGGCCCTGATACCGACGACAAGATTGGTAGCCGCCTTTGGCTGAACGACAACGCCAAGCAGCTCGCAGCCGTGCTGGTGCAGGACCGTGCATACGCGACCGAGGCACTGCAATGGCTCATCGATGACGGCGTGGCCAGCACGGTCGACGTGGTGGCCAGCAATCCACGCACGGGCGTGCGGGCACTGACTGTTGCGATTACCCGCCCCGGCCGGCCAGTGGCCCGATATCAATTTTCACGATTCTGGAACGACTGATGCCATTTGAAACCCCCGACCTCTCCACGCTGAATGACCAGGCGGCATCGAGCATAGAAGCCGAGCTGCCAGGCAGCGACGCGCGCCTGCGCCGCAGCAACCTCGGTGTGCTGGCACGCGTAATGGCAGGCTTCACGCACGGGCTATATGGCTACCTGCGTCGGTTTCTTGAAGAATGCCTGCCGTGGAATAAGGGATTCCTGCTGGAAATGTGGGCAGGGATCTGGCGCATCTACCGCAAGCCCGCCATTTCGGCTGAAGGATACGTAACCTTCACCGGAGAGATTGGTGCGGTCATCGAAGCGGGTACCGTGTTGCAAGCGGCCAACGGGCAGGCCTACGAGACTGCGGATGCGGCAGCGGTCACAGGCGGCACAGTGAATGTGCTGCTGCTGGCGTCGGAGCCCGGCAAGACCGGCAATCTCACTGCCGGCACGCAGCTGACATTGCTCAACCCGGTGGTGGGCGTCACCGGAACTGTGGTGGTGGCTTCTGGCGGTATAACGAACGGCAGCGACATCGAGACGCTGGAAGACTTGTACACGCGCTATCTTGCCCGCGTTCGTCAGCCAGCGCACGGCGGCACCTTGGCCGACTACAAAGGTTGGGCTCTGGAAGTCCCTGGAGTTACACGCGCCTGGGTAGTACCAGCGTGGTCAGGCGCTGGCTCTGTCTTGGTGCTTTTTGTACGCGACAACGACGTAAGCAATTTTCCGGACTCGGCGGCCATTGCGAACGTTCAGGCGCACATTGACGCGCTCAGGCCAATCACAGCCGATGTGACCGTAGCATCTCCTGTGGCGCGTCTTGTAGAGCCGACAATATCGGTCACACCCAACACGCCGGCCGTCCGCGCCGCCGTGCAAGCCAACATAAAGGACTTGTTCCTCCGGGAGGCTGGGGCCGGTGACACTGTCCTGCTTTCGCACATAACCCGCGATATCTCACTGGCCGCAGGCGTATCAGACCACACCGTCATCACGCCGACATCGAACATCGTGTGTCTGCCCAGCGAAATGGCAGTCCTCGGTACCATTACGTGGATCTAACATGCAAGCGCTGAGCAAACGAGATTTCGTCAGTATCCTGCAAAAGCTCTTGCCGACTGGCGCGGCGTGGCCACGTTCGCCAGGTGCAAGTATTACGCGGTTACTTGCCGCGTTGGCCCACATGGCCGCCACCTTCGATCTGCGCCTGCAGTTGCTACTCGATGAACTGAATCCTGACACCTCATTTCAACTGCTGCCGGAATGGGAAGCTTTTACTGGCGCATGTGGTAGCTGCTGCATCGAACCCGGATCGATGAAAGATCGACGCGCACGCGTGATCAGCAAGCTAACCGAGCAAGGATCACTTTCAAAAGCCTACTTCCTGCAACTGGCGGCGGATCTTGGCTACCAGGACACCACCATTACCGAATTTCGGCCTACTCACTGCGAAATGACCTGCGAAGTCCCGGTAGTGAATGAGGCGTGGCGCTTTGTATGGATGGTGAACTTACCCCACGAGGAGAACAATTATTCAATGTTCCGGGCCAATTCACCCGCCGACAGTCTGATCGACGCCTACGATTTTGGAGCACTGGAGTGCAGATTTATGCAACTCAAACCCGCACACACCAATGTCATTTTTACCTATGAAGGAATTGTATGAAGCGAATTGACGGCCCTGATCGCGCCATAGATCTCTTTGGCCCCGGGAAAGATGGTTTCCGGCCTCAAGTGCCCGGGGTATCTCTTGCCACAGCACTGACGCCGAAGTGGTTTAACGCAGTACAGGAATCGATCGTCCGCACCATTGAGGCTGCTGGCCTGGCGCTCTCTGAGGCAGATATGGATCAGTTCGTGGCAGCGCTGACAGTGTTGGACGGCACCGCCCGCGATGCGGCCATTATTGCCGCTGCAGTCGACGCGACCAACAAGGCCGCCGGCGCACGCGCGACCGCGATTGCCACGGCGGACCTGGATGCCACGAACAAGGCCAATGCTGCGCGCGTTGCCGCCGCCCTCGATGCCACGGCCAAGGTAGCGGCGCTGATCCCCAGCGGAACGCGCATGCTGTTTCAGCAATCGTCCGCGCCTCTGGGCTGGACCAAGAGCACGGATCACCACGACAAGGCGTTACGGGTCGTTTCCGGCCTGGCCGGATCAGGTGGCGCCATCAACTTCAGCGCGGCATTCGTCAATGGAAGTGTAGGGGCACATGCCCTGACCGTCGCTGAAATTCCAGCGCACAGCCACAGTGCCCCTGTGTACGCCCGCGATGGTTCCAGTGCCCATCTTGGTGATGGCGGCAGCGCATCGACATTCCCTGGTGTGACTACCGGTGATGCTGGCGGCGGCCAAGCCCATACCCACAGCCTCGATCTTAACGTCCTGTACGTGGACATCATCATCGCAACCAAAGACTAAAAAATGAAACTTGAAAACGGAAAGTTTTGTCCGCTCATTAAAAAGGACTGTAAGGGCCTGGAGTGCAGCTGGTTTACCCCGGTACGCGGCACTCATCCGCAGAGCGGCGCCGAGATCGACGAGTGGGCGTGCGCGATCGCCTGGATGCCGATCTTGTCGATCAATACTGCGAAAGAGGTCCGCCAAGGGGCCGCCGCCACTGAGGGCCTGCGCAACGTGATTGTCGGCGCCGCTGCTGCGCCTCATACCACGTCCATCGGCTTGAATCATCAACACACCCAGCCTGCCATTGAAAATAAGGAGCCGCAATGAAGCGCATTGATACTGCAAACCGTTCGGTCGATATGTTCGGGCCTGGCCGGGACGGCTTTGCCACGGCAGTGGCGGGCGTATCGCAACCAACCTACCTGTCTGCTCAATTCTGCAATGCAGTCCAGGAGGCTTTGGTTCGTGTGATCGAGCGGGCTGGACTGGTTCCCACCGACGACTACAACCAGTTTTCTGAGGCGGTTTTCAGCGTGACCGAGGCGCAGGCGCTGCTGGCGGCCGCCGCGCGCCTGGGCGCCGAATCCGCGCGGGATGCTGCGATCATCGGCGCAGGTGTCTACGTCGACGAGCCGACTGGCCGCGCTGCTGTCGCAGATGGCCAGGCATTCAAGGTGCAAGGCAGCGGCGATGTAGCTGCGTTTGAGTACCGGCGGACCAGCAGCGCGGCCTCGGTGCTGATCGCAGCCTATCCGTCAGCGCTGGAAAAGATTGCTCCGGCCCGTACCTCGTTCTTGATCCCCGGCAAAAATCTGTTCGACAAGAGCCGGATCGCGCGTGGCAAATATCTCACCGAAACGGGCCTCCTGGCAGATAACCCGACCTATGATGTCTCTGATTTCATTGCGGTCACGCCGGGACAGACGTACCACGCCAATGGCCAAGGGATGCGATTTACGTGCTTTTCCGACATGAACCGTGTCCTTGTCGCTGGCGGTTCGGATATTGGCCTGAACCCGTTTGTTGCGCCAGCGGGCGCGGCATACGTGCGGGTCACGATGTTCCATTCGGATATCGATAAGTTTCAGTTTGAGCATGGCGACGACGCGACGGCGTACGAGCCGTTTTACTACCAGTTGCGGCTTGCAAGCGGCGTCAAAATCGCACCGCCTGCCGAATCACTGCCGAATGGCTGGCTGCCGCCAGAAAAAACCAGCTTCCTGCAGGTCGGGAAGAATCGCTTCAACCGGAAGACTGTAACGGTCGGACGGTATATCGTAGCGACCGGCGCGCTGCTGGAAAATCCGAACTACGATACCTCCGACTATATCCCGGTACGGCCTGGCGCCTATACCTGCAACCTGCAAGGTATCCGGTTTTCGTGCAACTATGACGCGAACAAAAACGTCATCCCTGGTGGCTATGATGGGGCCGTTTCCGTGGGAACCCTGGTTATCCCCGAGGGCGTCGCATTCATCCGTATCGCGGTGGCGCATGACAGTGTGTCGTTGCAGCTGGAGGAAGGGAATGCGCCGACAGGCTTCGAGCAGTATGGCCTGTACTTCAAGGGTGAGAACAACACGCCGCTCCAGGTGACTCCCCAGGCTACCAATTTCCTGCAAGTCGGGAAAAATCTGTTTAACCAACGGACGGTAACGGTCGGGCGGTATTTGTCCCCTGGCGGGGTCGAGGCGGAAAATGCGAACTACGACTATTCAGACTACATCGCTGTAGAACCCGGAACGTATGTTTTCAACGCGGCCGTAGTCCGTATGTCGTGCCTGTTCAATGAACATAGAGTGGTGGTCCCTGGTGGCTATGATGAAAACGCGCTGATCGACCGCATTACTATCCCGAGCGGGGTGGCATTTATCCGATTTACTGTACCGCACTACGGAATCGAGGCGATCCAGCTGGAGCGCGGCAACGTCTCTACGCCGTTTGAGGAGTACCGCTACGAGCTGCGCGCCGCCGACGGCACTCCCATCGCTGTTGATGGCGCCGGTACGCCAGGCACGCCGGCCATGGAGGCTCCCGTACTGGCGACGACGCACTACGTGCCGGCCGGCAAGGAACTCGCGCTGTACTACGAGAACATCGTCAGGGATTTCCAGGCGCATGCAGGGCATATCGGCATTTCCATGTCAGCTGATGAAGAGAGCAGCAAGGAAACTGGCGAGGCGCGCAAATTGCTGCCGGTGCTTGGCCAGGTCAACACCACCGTCAATGGCAGCGCCACGGTGGTGGGTAGCAGCTTCGACTTCGTGGCGGGCGCGGCCGGAAAATGGTACCAGGTGAGGATCACCGATCCGGCCAACACCACGCCGATCAACATGGGGAGCATCGGCGACAGCTTCTCCGGGCGTATGACCTGGACGAACGTCATCAATGCAACGCCGGCCGCTGCCGGCATCACCTATAGCGGCAACCGCACGGCCAATTCCACCAATCAGCCAGTGAAATGCGAGGGCCAGGGTGGCTGGACGATGGAAAGCTATTTCACGGTGGACAATCGTGGATACCTGTCGCCCTTCATGCAGCCTGTGAACAATTTCAAGCACTTCGGGCCGACGTCATTCTGGATTGATGCGAACTCGGCCTCGCCCAGCTACAACGCGACCTACTTCTTTGGCATCCGGGATCAGTTCGACGCCGTAACGGGCCGCAAGAAAGCCCCTGCCGTGGGTGACGTGATGAGCGAGGGCGGCGGCTATATCGTCTGGACTGGCGCGGCCTGGGCGGCCATCACGCTGGAAACGCTGGGCGGCTTTGCATTCAGTTACGCCAAATATCGCGCGGCGTGGGGTATTCCACGTCAGGACATCCTGCACGTGCTGTTGGGCACCAATGATTTCTACAGCGCGGACGCGAATACCTTCCCTGGAACCTATGCGCTCTACAAGGCACGCTATGAACAACTCATTGCCAGCGTGAAGGCAGACAGCCCGGCGTGCAAGATCATCGTCGGGATTCCCGTGTCCTCAGGGCGCCAAGGCGAATACGGCACGCTCAACACGGAACGCGTGAAGCGGGCAATGTGGCTCCTGGCCAAGAGTTTGAATGCTGATTTCGGCGAACGCGAGGCGGAAGGCATTTATGTGCTGGACTACCACTCGATCGTGCATCGGGTATATGGGTTCGACACCACGCCAGAAAAGCCGATGGCGGATTATGCCGGGCCGGATACCTATAAATACACGGTGGACATTACGCACTGCAGCGAGGCGGGCTTCGCGCAGATGGGGAATGCCTATATGGGCCTCGTCCAGTACCTTCGGTCGCAAATGTAGGAATTGCTAGATTGATCTCAAGTTCCACCACAAGCCCGCTGCGGCGGGAAGATCCATTTTCAACAGATGAAAGCAATTCATGACTGAACCCGCAACAATTACTGCCGCCGGGGGCGCCCTCGCCCTCGGCACCGTGACCCTGACCGGCTCGATTCTAGGGCTGGAATACGACGTGCTCCTGGTCGGCCTGGCTGGCGGCCTGGTCGCACTGTCGATGGTCGAGCCAACCGGCCGCCTGAAAATGGTCGCCTCCGTCATCACCAGCGCCTTGGTGGCCGGCTACGTTGGCCCCATCGCGCATGCTGGCGCGCTGGAATATTTCCCCTGGACTGCGAAATCGGCCGACGCCGTACGCTGGTTCTGCGCCTTCGCCGCCGGCGTCTCGGCGCAAACCATCGTGCCGCTCGGCCTGGGCTGGCTCAAAAAACGCGGAGGTGCACCATGAATGCCATGCTTGCCCTGAACTGGCTGGCCGGGATCATCCTGCTGGCCCATGCCCTGTGCGTGCTCAACCGCATGCACCGCCGCAGCAATCATCTGTACCGCCTGTTCTACGTGCTGCTGGGCGTGGGCGCCATTGCCGTTGTGACGGGCCCGCTATACGGCTACACGCAGCCGCCGCCGGGCGAGGTGCTGCTGAATGTGGGCATGACCGGCGTGGTCATGGTCGGCTGGTTTATTCAAAATAGGAGGGCTACACCATGAATTTGACCGAACATTTCAGCCTGATCGAGTTGGTCGCTTCGCAGGTGGCCACCCGCAAGGGCATCGACAACACGCCGGCGCCCGCCATCGTCGCCAACCTCACGCGCCTGGCCGCGCTGCTGGAGCAGGTGCGCGCGCTGGTGGGTGCTCCGATCACCGTTTCCAGCGGCTACAGGTCTCCGGCGCTCAACAGGGCAGTGGGCGGCGCGGCCAGCAGCGCCCACGTGCAGGGCCTGGCCGCCGACATCAGCACCAACAAGCTGGCGCCCAAGGCGCTGGCCCTGCTGATCCGGCAGAGCGGCATTGTCTTCGATCAGCTGATCTACGAGGGCACGTGGGTGCACATCGCGCTGTCGGCCGGCGCGCCCCGGCGCCAGGTGCTGACGGCCAAATTCGCAGGCGGCGGCGTCAGCTACGTGGAGGGGATTGTATGAGCGCCCTGGCCAAGCTGCCCGGATGGCTGTATCTCGTCGTGGCGCTGCTGGTGGCCAGCACAATCGGCGCCGTATTCATCCACGTGCATGGAGTCGAGCAGGGCAGCGCAGCCGTACAGGCGCTGTGGAATACCGATAAAAAGACCCGCGCGGCAGCGGAAACCGAAGCGGTGGCGCGACGCGCCGCCGAGAACCTGGCGAAAGCCAACCAACAGGCCGCCACCGCGCTGGCCATCACGAAAGCCTACGATGAAGAAATTACCCATGTGCGTGATCAGCTTGTTGCTGAGCGCATGCGCCGTCCAGCCTTCTGTGCAAGTCCAGGACCTGCCGCCCCGGCCAACGCCGACGGCGCCGCAGGCGGCCCTGCAGCCGATCCCGCCGGCGGGTTACTTCCTGACGCGGTGGCGCGAGATATTCAAGCCTTGATCCTGCAGACGGAAGAGGTGGCGGCAACAGGCCGCGCGTGCCAGGCATTCCTGCGAGGTAACGAAATGGCGCCGTAGGCGCCACCGCATGGGATGAAGTTCCTAAAGTTTATTAAACCTTAGCTGGCTCAGGAAATAAGCCAAAATACGAGAAATCGACTCCTTCGCTGTCAATACTTTCCAGTTCGGCACGAATCTCGTCAAACAATACAGGCATTATCATATTTGCCGCCTCTATCCGTGGCATAAAAATAGCTTGCAGTTCCTCATTTGTAAAATCATGAAGCGACACAAAAATATATTTAAAAAATTCCGCTATCGCCTTCAACACCGTTAAAGAATTCTCACCCGACCAGAGCATTGAACGCTTGGGTATGAGGAGGCTTTTCCATAAATCACAATCTAGTGTCATTGGCAAAATCCAATCAGCGCCGCCATCTTCGGGGGTCGACATCGTGACTGGCAATGACTGTGTTTTCGGATGAACGTGATCGTTCCTAGCTCTAGCTAGATCGTCAATCCGAAGAACTTCAACGCGGTCCTTGTCAAAACCTTTTACATTCTTGGCATGGAAATATGTTGAATATTTAAAAATTATGGGAAGTCTACCGAACTCAGCCTGTTTATTTTTTGACGGATTTAAAGACTCAAACAAACAGTTAGCCACGCACTCAACACATAGAGAGGAAGCCAATATTGAAGCTCTAGCGAATCGGCTTTGCGCGTAATTATCTGACGCCTCGCTTGCATATCTATTTTGAAAAACAGCGTCAGCAAGTAAATCGTAAAATGCTACTTGCCTAAAATATCCGGGGATTTTAAATTGCTTCGGCGGTGATAAATTATTCATACGTAAATGTATAAAAACAGATTACGAGGATCTAGCTCGCGTCTTAGGTGGCGCGACATCTTTATTCACAGCTGCAGATTCCCCGTATTGCGCCATCGTAGTAACGATTTGATTGACCGCACTCCGGTCGTTTGGCGCCATCGCGCGGTAGTGATCGAGCAGAATCGCTTCGTCCGGTGATGTAGGAAACGCCTCCTGCTGGTTGAACTGAGCAAGGAAGGGGTCGTTGGCGCCGATATATTCCTCGTCGCGGATGATTGCATCAGGGGCCTGCAGCATGCGCCAGGTACCGACACCGCCACGGGTAACCAATTTCATGATTTCCGGGCTCGCGCGGACAAGTGCCATTCTGTCGGGAAGTGAATGCCCCTTGGTCATCGCGACGGCAAGAGCGCCAATGGCGCCAACTATGACCTCCATCGCAAAATACCGAATCTCCCGGAAGAGTGGCGCCCCATCATCATCTTTACCGTCTTTCACATAGTAGACGGCAGGTACATCAAGTACCACGGCGATACGCTTCCCATCAGTCAAGACGGTGGGATTCCAGTTCGGGTTCTCGTTAAAGTAGTCGTCGAGCAGCTCGGCGCCATCCTCGTCACTCGTGACGCAGGTGATGTTATACGGTGTGCCGCGGCCATCAAGTATCCAGTCGACCCGTGCATTCTCATAGCGGGAGATGGCGCTCAGCGTTTCACCACCTGGTGTGGATCCCCCGCGGGTCATTCCGTCGATTGTTCCCTTCCCCAGCCCAATGGCCTGCCCCCAGGGATATTTGTCGCGCCCATCCATAAGAAAATGGAGTCTCTCAGTAATCGAGGCGAATTTTTGCATAAAAATATGGATAAAGGAGTTGCAATCCATAAATACATGGATGATAATTGCGTCACGGGCTAAGAAAACGCTAAGTAATCCATATAAAAATGGATAGCCAGTAACTAGCACTTACATGGCAATAACTAAGCATTTTCTTAGTAATTAATCCTCCAGTATAGCAGGCGTAAAAATGCTCTCTCAAACCAAAAAATCCCATCAAGTCATGGTGACGTTCGGCCGGGGCTGTGCCGAACTCCTGGCAAATTTTGACAAGCTTGTCGAAAAGAAGAACCACACCAGGGCAGGTCTGGCGCTCGATCTGATCCGCGAGGGCGTCGAGCGGCACATGGCCGCCGAGGCCGCAAAAAAGCAGAACTAAAAAAGGCCCGCCGACCGCGCCAACGGTCAACAGGCCCTACTTCTACTGTCCTGCCGGACAGCACACTACGTGACAAGCACAGTGTAACCATTCCGGCAAGATTTTGTTTTGACAATTTTGAGCGGAATTTCACACCATGCAGACCAAAAAACCACTCCGTGACGTCCACGAAGCATTTCGTGCTGTCGTGCACGACTTCGACGTCAGCAAGATGGCAGCCGCCTTGGGCATGCCCACCGGTTCGCTGTACAACAAGGCCAACTTGAACGAGAGCAGCGCCCACAAGCCGACGCTGGCCGACGCAGTGCTGGTGCAGATCATTGCGAAAGACACCCGATTGGTCGAGGCGATGGCCTACACCCTTGGCGGCGTCTTCGTTCCTCTCCCGCCAGTCGAGCTCATATCAGACGCTGCCCTGCTCGAAATGGTAGCCAATATTTCCATTGCCAACGGCGTATTCCATGGCGAGTTGAAGGAAGCACTGGAGGACGGCAAGTTCAGCAAGACTGAGCACTTGAAGATTCACCAGCGCGGCCTGGAGTACATCAGCACCATTCTCGAAGCGGTCGGCCGTATTCAGGGGATGGTCGATGACAAGGCCTAACCCCATCCTCGGGCCCGCCATTCCACCTGCCCTGCGCCGCATCGGCATCCTGCAAGTGGTCGACAACGTACCGGCAGGAGCATCGATCGGGAATTTTGAAGCCGAGTTTGTGCGCCTGTTCGCCAAAATCATTCAAAAAAAACTGTTCACAACGGGAGAACGCAATGGCCTGGGACAGAAACAACTCGAGGCAGTCGACGCTGGCCCTGTCCAGCACGCGGCCGGAACCGAGCCAGCAGGATATCGCAGCCGCTTACGAACGATGCGTACAGAACAAAGCTGCGATGCCGTTCGATCGGGCGATGGCGGTACCGTCGATCGCATTGACTCTGAAAAACGCGGCCCGCGCCGCAATCCTTAAACGAGGAGGCCGCTGATGCCGAATAAACGCCTTATCGACTGGGTCATCGCTGTCGTAGTCGTGTTCGCCTTCCTGATTTTGCTGGCAAGCATAGATCCTCCGCAGTTCGACTGATCCCGGCGCCGCCGGCGCCGCCGGCGCCAAACCATATCCATAAATTTTTACCGACAGGAAAAATATGCTCCGCCGATACCTCACGCCTGTAGAGCAGCAATTGCTGCTGAGAACAGTCTCTGAACCCGCAAATTTGCTGGCCCGCCGCGATGCGGCCTGGATCAATGCCCTGATGCTGTCCGGGTTGCGCATTGAAGAATTCAGCCGCATCACCCTGGGTTGCGCCGCTGCCGCCCTGCAAAGCAAATACCTGTTCGTGCCCAAGGAACACCGCAAGGGCCGCCAGCACGACCACAGCGTTTTTGTCACCGTACAGCTGCGCGCCGCTCTAGCCAGCCTGATCCAGATCCGCTTTGAGATCACGGGCGAGAAAGATGCAGACGTCGACGGCGCCCTGGTCGTCAGCCGCCAGCACAAGACCTGCGCCCCTATGTCCGTGCGCTCCTTCCAGTTGCGATTCAAGCACTGGGCGGCGCTGGCAGGCCTTCCAAGCGACGCTTCTCCGCATTGGCTGCGCCATACCCGGGCGATGAACATCATGCGCCAGAGCGCCGCACAGGATCCGCGCGGCGTGGCCAAGGCCGCTCTTGGCCACCGCAACATTTCCAGCACCGGCGTCTACACCGGCGTGGTGCGGGAGGACGTAGAGCAGGCATTGAGTACCACCGATGCACCAAAGGGCCGCCGCGTCACGCTGACGGCATTGCGCACCAATTTTGAACAACGGAGCTGAACATGAAAAAGCCTAATACTCCAAGCATCTCACACGCCATCTTTGTCGAAGACTTAATACAAAAATGTGCTGCCGAGGTCAAAATCGCCACCAAGCATGCCGAGGAGATCGATATTTTTGGCCAGGCTATGTTGCCGTTTCAGCAGGACTTATTGTTATGTGTATCGGTGCACAAGGAAACGGTAATCCTCATGGCATCTATCAAAGGCGACCATGTCCCCGTCATGTTGAAATTGATTCAAGCTGGCTTCGAGATTGGGGAAACAGAGGAAGAATTTTCTCCCTTCCCAGAAAGAAAATTATGGAAGGCGCTTGTTCGCAGCCAAGACGTTGATTTTTTCTTGTACTTCGAAACCACGGACGATGCTTTGGAGGTAGCGTGAACACTACCACCTTGCACAATTTCAATACACGCCGCACTGCGGACATCGTGCTGCGTTTCAATCGGCCGGCACAAGAATTTCTCTTCCGCGCCTATGACCACCTGGTGGCCGCACGCCACGGTATGACGCTGATGGTGCCCGTCAATGCCACCGCCGGCCGCCTGGTCCCGATCTGCGACCTGTGTCCGGTTCCTTGGCTTGAGGCCACCGAGATCCTGGCTGCCGACTACGCCTCGGCCACGCCGCTGTCACTGGTCACCCTGGTCACCTGCGCCGACACCATTCACCGCACATCGCCGCATGCCCTCTTCGCCCAGGTGGTGGTGGAAACGTTCGTGGGATCGGACACCGAGGCGGCCGTGGCGCTGACGGATACCGATTGGCGCCACGCACGAATTCAAATGGCCCAGGGCGGCGCATCGAGCCGCGTATTCATCGGCGCCGCCGGCGTGCGCCTGGCTTTCACACCTGACTTCCTGGAAGGTATTTTATGATGCGCACCTCCCTCCCCCGCAACCCGTCGCGTGCCTATACCCTTCTCAAGGAGCTGCTGAATGGCCCAGGGACGATGTACCAGCTGTGCGAACGAGCTGGCATCGATTTGGATGACACTGATGTGGCGCACCGCGTGCGCAACCTGTTTGAAGAGCTGCTTGGTGGCCACGCTACAGTCAACCGCATCACGTACACGATCACCGAACGGGCGCGGCAGCAGTTCGCCCTCGAAGCCAAGGAGGCATACATTGGTCAAGTTGCGCTACCTCGTCCACTTCCTTCGCCAAGGCCGGTGACGGTGGTACGACGCCCTGCTCCAGAGGTACGCCCATGAAGCGAGATTTATTCTCCCTGGCATTGGACTTGGGCAACGAGCTGATCATCGACAACTTCGCCGGCGGCGGCGGGACCAGCACCGGCCTGGAGCAAGCATTCGGCCGCCCGGTCGATATCGCCATCAACCACGATCCCGAAGCGCTGGCCATGCACGCGGCGAACCACCCGCACACCACGCATCTGTGCGAGAGCGTGTGGGACGTCGACCCGATCAAGGTCACGAACAACCGCCCTGTGGGCCTGGTCTGGCTGTCGCCGGATTGCAAGCATTTCAGCAAGGCCAAGGGCGGCAAGCCCGTCGAAAAGCGCATCCGTGGCCTGGCCTGGGTGACGCTGCGCTGGACCGCCAAGTGCAAGCCGCGCGTGATCATGTTGGAGAACGTCGAGGAATTCAAGACGTGGGGCCCATTGAAGATGGTCATGGTCGGAGGCAAGGAAGTCTGGCTGCCGGACCCGGCCAAGAAGGGCAAGACGTTCGATTCGTTCATCCGCCAGCTGCGCGCGCACGGCTATACCGTCGACTACCGCGAAATGCGCGGATGCGACCACGATACGCCCACGATCCGCAAACGCTTCTTCCTGGTGGCGCGCCGCGACGGCATCCCAATCAAGTGGCCAGAGCCGACCCATGGCGCGCCGGACAGCATCGGCGTGCGCGCCGGCAAGCTGCGGCCGTACAGAACGGCAGCCGAGTGCATCGATTTCAGTCTGCCTTGCCCGTCGATCTTCGAACGGGATCGGCCGCTGGCGCCGGCGACGCTGCGCCGCATCGCCAAGGGCATCATGCGCTACGTGGTCGACGCGGCCGATCCGTTCATCGTCGGCGCCGGCGGACCGGCCCGTGCCGGCGAGCCGCGCCCGACTGCGCGCCCGTTCGGCACGCTGCTGGCGCGCAACGACAGCTATTTCTGCGCGCCGACCATCGTCCCGGTCACGCACCAGGGCGGCGACCGCACCGAATCCATCGGAGAACCGTTCCGCACCATCACCGGCGCGCACCGCGGCGAGAAGGCGCTGGGCGTGGCCACGCTGGTGCAGGTGGGCTACGGGGAGCGCGAGGGCCAGGCGCCGCGGGCGCTGGATATCGAGAAGCCACTGGGCACGGTGGTGGGCGCGGCTGCAAAGCATGCACTGGTCGAGGCTGAGCTTGCGCCATTCGTTATGACCAACACAACCGGCCATCCTGGCGCGGGCGCCGACATGCCGGTGCCGACCATCACTGCTGCCGGCAACCAGGCACTGGTTTCCGCTGTGCTGATCGATGCCGCCCACGGCGAAGTGTCACCCGGCGGCGTCAAGCGCTGGGGCACTGGTGCGCACGACGTCGAGGCGCCGCTGGGCACCGTAACGGCCAGCGGCAACAAGGCCGTGGCCACGGCATTCCTGGCCAAGCATTACACGGGGGTCGTGGGCTCCGACCTGGCCGACCCTATCGGCACGGTCACAGCATGCGACCACCACAGCCTGGTGACGGCGTTCTTGACCGAGCACGCCAATGCAAGCAACCAGCGCGTGATGTCGGCCGACGAGCCGCTGCGCACGATATGCGCTCAGGTCAAGGGCGGCCACTTCAGCATGGTGTCAGCGCATATCCAGCGTGATATGGGCGCAAGCGTCGGCCACGCCATCCATGCGCCGCTCGGCACCGTCACGGCCGGCGGTGGAGGAAAGTCGGCGTTGGTCACCAGCAACATGATCAAGCTGCGCGGCACCAGCACGGCGGCCGGCACCGACGAGCCGCTGGGCACGGTCAGCGCTGGCGGCCAGCACCACGCCGAGGTGCGCGCCTTCTTGCTGAGCTACTACGGCACGGACCAGGCACCGGAGATCGACGGGCCCCTGGCCACCGTCACGAGCCGCGACCGCTTCGGTCTGGTGACGATTCACGGCCAGGACTATCAGATCGTGGATATCGGCCTGCGCATGCTACAGCCGCGTGAGCTATTCCGGGCCCAGGGCTTCCCTGACGATTACATCATCGGGGACGATCCGGCACAGGGCCTGAAACTGACGAAGAGCGCCCAGGTGCGCATGTGCGGTAATTCGGTCTGCCCGCCCATGGCAAAGGCGCTAATCCTCGCCAACTTCGCGCATGAGCGCGAGATTGCGGGGACTGCATGATGTACGACCTCGCCCGCACCGAACGCCAGCACCTGGCCAACAACAAGGGCCCTGAATATTCGCTTGTCCGCAAGCGCTGTGCCTGCGGCAAAGCCAGCACCTCACGCCAGCTGAGCCAGTACGGCCGCTGCGTCACCTGTGTCCGGAGCGTACCACCACGCCCAATAGAAACCTGTTTCAAAGAAGAGAATTAAATGGCTGACATTGCAGAACTGAAGAATCGTATCGATTTGCACGACCTGGCCGAACGGCTGGGCATGAAGCGGGGCAAGGGCGGCGGCAACGCGAATTACCACTCTCCGTTCCACGATGACAAATCGCCATCTATCGGCATCGATCTCGCGGGTAAGTTCTTCCGTGACTACAGCGCCGAGGGCACCCAGTTTGCCAAAGGCAGCTGCGTCGACCTGGTTATGTACGTGAAGGGCTTCGCCGAGCTGGCGGACGCCATGCGCTGGCTGCACGAGGAATATGGCATCCCATTCGACAAGCCGGCGGCGCCGGACGAGCCGCGTCCGGAAAAATCACGCGCCGAGTATATCGCCGACAAGTGCATGGCCGAAGCGCAGCGCGCCCGTGAATACCTGAAAGGCCGCGGCATCAGCGACGAGGTGATCGATGCAGGCATCCGCGCCAAAACGATCGGCTTCAATAGCTACACCTCGAACAGGATTGCCGAGGGCGAGGTCGGTCACGGCGGCCCGGCCGTAGCCTTCATCGTGCGCGATCGCCTGACCTCGGCCGTGCGCGGCGTCGACCTGCGCTATCTGGATCCCGCATTGAATGGCGATGTGAAAACACAGTCTCAAGGCGAAAAGGATGGTGTGCTGTGGTGCATGGACTGGCGCCGCCTGAAAACGGCCACCAAGGTGATCGTGGTCGAGTCGGCCATCAATGCCTTGTCTATCCATACGGCCGACGCCTTTGCCTGCGTGCTCGTCCTGCGTGGTCTGGGCAACGTCGACCTGGTCGACTGGTCCTTCCTGCGCGGCAAGCACGTCGTGCTGTGCCTGGACAACGACATGCCCTTTCCCGACGAACATAAGCTGGCCGGCCACCGCCAAGGGCCAGAAGCAGCATGGAAACTGGTCGAGCGCCTGACGGCCCTGAACATTGGCACGATGCTGGTCGACCAGTCAAAGTGGGAAGACATCGACATGAAAACCATCAACGACTGCAACGACTACCTCCTGGCCTGGGGTGGTCCAAAACTGCGAAAGGCTGTGGATGTGTTTGAAAACTGGCTGATCCCGGGCCTTCCTGGCGATTCCGGCACCAAGGGCAAGAAGCGCATCTATCTCCCCGCCCACGACTTCCAGCAATACTGGAAATTTCGCGTGCGGCCAGACTTCACGAACTACATCGGCAAGATGGAAGAGCAGGACGATGGCCAAGGTGAAGGTGGCAAGATCGAAATGCCGGTATTTTCCGACCTGGCCGGCTTCCGCGTGGCCTCACTGTCGCGCGTGTCGGTGGCCAGCGCCACGGCCACCATGACGGGCGACCCGGACAATATGCCGGCAGTTTACTTCGCCGTGACGGTCCAGACGCCGCGGCACGGCGCCGCGCTGCAGCGCAAGGTGATGATGGACGAGCAGCTGCACAACCTGGACGGCTGGAAGAAATTCGGACCGGTGTGGATCCCTGGCGCGTTCTCGCGCATGATCAACATCCTCGAGCGCACGGCCGACCTGGGCGCACGCCATGCGGCCAATTTTGTCGGCCTGGCTTACCGTGAAGGCCAGCTAGTGGTCAACGAAGGCGCCGACTGCTATTTCACCGAGCCGGAAAAACAGTGCCCTTACTGGAACATGAGCTTCCCGACCGGCACCACCCGCGACGCGCGCGCGGTCATTACGGCGTTCCAGAGCACGTTTAAGAGCAACGCAGCCATGTTGCCACTGGCCTGGTCGCTTGGTGGTCACCTGAAGGCGCTCCTGGGCTTCTGGCCGCACATGATGATCCAATCCGACAAGGGCAGCGGTAAATCCACCTTCGTCAAGCGCCTCGAGCGCGCGATCGGCATGACGATGTTCTCTGGCCAGTCGCTGCAGACGGAATTTCGCCTGCTGACGTCGATTAGCCACACCTCACACCCTGTCGGCTGGGAAGAGCTGTCGGCGCGCCGCCAGGAGGTGATCGACAAGGCCGTGGGCATGCTGCAAGAGAATTACCAGTACACGGTGACACGCCGCGGCACCGAAATGACGGAGTACCTGCTGTGCGCGCCGGTGCTGCTGGCCGGCGAGGACGTGCCGGTGCGGTCGCTGCTGGGCAAGATCATCCGCACGGACCTGACAGGCAAGAAGGGACCGATGATGCCCGATGACCTCCCGCGCTTCCCCGTGCGCGGCTGGCTCGAATTCCTGACACGGCTGTCGCGCAACGAGGTGCTGGCGCGCTACCGCGAGGTGCGCGCGATGTGCCTGCGCGCATCCATGGCCAGCGGCGAGGACGACGGCGCCCTACGCATGAGCGGCAACTACGCCGCCGTCTACCTGGCCTGGCTGTACCTGTGCGAGTACGCCGGTATCAATGAGGACCAGGGCGGCTTCAAGGCCGATCTGTTCGCGGAAATGAACAGCCATATCAGCGAAACCAGTGCCGACCGCGAACCATGGGTCTGGATTATGGAAACTGCCCTGTCGGAAATCGCGGCTGGCCGCTTCACCTACCCCTACACCTGGGACGACACCGCCACGCCAGCGCTGCTGGTGCGCACCAGCCACATCATGGATCATATTTCCTCGAGCAACCACCTGCGCGAGAAATGGAACGGGCTGCCGGTCAAGAGCGATCGTGTCTTCAAGAAACAGATGTTGAACGCCGGCGTTATCACAGGTGATTGCGAGCGGACCATCGGATTCAAGCGCGTCAGCAACCTGCAAGTGATTCCGCTCGAGAAGCTGCGCACATTCGGCTTGCACGCCACGCCGTCGCAGGACAAGAACACCTTTGTGCAGGGGAACGCGTCGTGAGCGGCATCTGCTCGGCGTAATTGCCCTGGCCCTTGCCTTCCCCAGCTGGGTTTTATCCCCTGCGCCGCAGGCGCACAAATTAAACAATACAGCGCCCGACAGCCCTGCCCGTTCGCCGCCCCCCCTGCCCCCCCTGCAAAGAAGCCCGGCCCGGGGGAACGGCCAAACGATGAAGGAGCGGGGGCCTAATAGGCAAAATCTATAAAGGATGGCACAGGCAGCGCAAAAAAACCGTGGATTGCGGTGGATAACTTGCTAAGTCATTGATTTTAGAGAAGGTGCCGTCCACAGGTAGGGGCGACTTTTCCAGAATATCGATGCTTTATTCCAGATTATCGAAATTTGATCAAATCGCTCCTCTTTCTATATATATCTCTCTCTAAATAATTGATTAGAAAGAAGAAAGAAGGGGACGGATCGAAGAAAACCATCATGAATGTATCCACAGGTCGCACGGGGAATTCCATAGAAAAGTCCGGTGCACAAAAAACAGTCCATGAACTTATTGCTGGAAAGCAGCATAACTTGTGGATATTCATGGACAATAATATTTATTTAAATCAATGACTTAGGGATCGTTAGATACCCTTCCATAGGTCCACAGCTTGTTTTGCCTATGCCCACCTGGCCGAGCGAGTATTTGATGCATTAGGAGCAATAAATGTCGGAAATTTGCAGTAAAGTCGATCCGCTGATCGTCAAATTTGTGGAATGGAAAACCCACAATGCTGGCCGATCGAAGCGAACGGCCGAGGCTTACACCGCCGCGCTGACGCGGTTCTCTGGTTTCTTGGGCGGCCGCGATTTACTGCTGGCCACCGTCGATGACACGAATCTGTTTGGCGGCCTGTGGCTGCACAAACAGGGAGTCAACAACGTCAGCCGCCGGCCGTACATTGCCGCGGTCCGCGAATTCTACAAATGGCTGCGGGCGACGAAACAGATCGACAGCGATCCTGCGGCCGGCCTGACGTATCCCCAGACTGGCCGCAAGCTGCCGGCGATGATGACGCTGACAAGCGCCGAAGCGATTATGTGGGCGCCTGACTTTTCGACCTTCACTGGCGTGCGCGACTCGGCCATCCTCTCCCTGCTGCTGGGCTGTGGGCTACGCCGTGATGGCGTGGCCGCGCTGAACACATCGAGCCTGGTCCAGCAGGATTACAAGGGAGACACCCGCTTCACCCTGCACGTAATCGAAAAGGGAAACAAGGAACGGTCAATGCCGGTGCCGCGCGAGGTCGACATGGTGCTGAGGCTGTACCTGGAGCACGAATTCCTGGCCACGGTCGACCGCACGCTGCCAGACGGCGACCAGGTGCTGTTCATCAGCACCAACAACATGATGGTGCCGGCACATGAATACACTGGTGAGCGCCGTCGCTTGGCGCCCAAGGCGATATGGGAGATCGTGCGCAAGCATGGAAAGGCGGCGGGCATTCCGGCCAAGCAGCTGCACCCGCATGCGCTGCGCCACCTGTACGGTACCGAGCTGCTGGAGTCCGACGTCGACCTGCTGGTGCGCCAGGAGCTGATGGGGCATGCCGACCCGAAATCGACCGCGATCTACACCCACTTGGCGATGAGGAAAAAGATGGCCGAGAACGATCGCAGCAACCCGCTGGCCAAGATCCGGACCCCAGTCGGTGACCTGATTTCCAAGCTGAAAAAAACCAAGTAACCCGAATCCTATTTTTTTTTGACAGGCGCGCCAGGCGGACCTCGACAAACGAACGCCGGATACAACGCAAGGAAGAGACGGCATGCAGACAGGGGGCTTTTAAACCACCACTAGGCTACATGCGGCTTCCAGCGGCGCGAGGGAGAGGATCCCGAATGTTGTACAACTGCAACAAATATCGACCTAAAACACATATGAGCCACACAACAGTTTCCCCATCCCCTCCCCCTGGCGACCTTCGTGGTCTGTCAGAAAGCGAAGGTCAGACACCCACACCACAGGCATCAGATGCCCCCACAGCCCACGAAATGCGAAGCTCAGGGGGTGATATTGCAGTGATGGTGCAGCTGGGCCTGCCAGGGGTTCTCCCTGCCCCCCTGGGGGTGGGGGGTCGGCGTCGATCTGACCGCACTCCAGTTGTAAGGGGACGGTACCCAGATGTATGCAATGTTTTTGAAATTGACTTGGGGGTAAAAAAAACGTCCGGCGCCGATCCGCGCCTGGCCGAGCTGGCGCAGATGGGCCTGGCGGATTACTGGCTGCAGGTCGCCGACTACTTGGGCTTCGATGCCTTCCTCGGCATGTGGCGGATTCTGGATGCGAACCGAAACAGCATCCCGGCGTCCAACAGGAGCGGCGGCAACAGCATGGCGCCCACCCTGCGCACTTATTCGAACTACCTGCGATTTCAAAAAAATCGCTTTGTCGAAACGCTTGCGGCCCAAGGAATCGAGCCGAAGGAAATTCAAAAACGTGTTGCCACCCAGCTATGTGAATCCATCTCGCTAGTTCACATCCGTCGACTCACACAAAAGGCTAAGATCACGCGATGACCAAAAAGACCGCCATCATTTATCTGCGTGTCAGCTCGGTCCAGCAGGCACGCAAAGAACTTCCAGTGGAAAGCCAGTTGCAGCACGCCCAAGGCAAGGCAAAGGCCCTGGGCGCCGTTGTGGTGGCCATATTCACTGACGCAGGGCTGTCTGGTCGGTCGGACAAGCGGGCCGACTTCCAGGAGGCGATTGCCTACTGCGAAAAAAACAGGCCGGACTACTTCATCGCCTGGGACACAGCCCGCTTCGCCCGCAATCGGATCGATGCGGCGCTGTACAAGCGCGAGCTACGCAAGCACGGCACCGACGTGGTGTATGCATCGATGTCGATCGATAGCAAGACTGACGAGGGGTGGTTTGTCGAGGCGCTGCTCGAGGTAATGGATGAGAGCACCAGCAGGAGAATCAGCAAGGACACGAAGCGCTCAATGATCCAGAACGCTGAGCAGGGGTACTTCAATGGCGGCCGTGTGCCGTTTGGTTACCAGACGCAGGCGGAAGGCCAGCGCAAGCGCATCGTCATCCTGGAAGTCGAGGCGGCGGTGGTTCGCGATATGTTTGCCATGTGCGCTACCGGCATGGGCGCCCTGGCCATAGCTGTTGCCTTGAACAATAGCGGCCAGTCTCACCGTGGCCAGCGCTGGGTCAAGTCGTCTGTGATCAGCATGCTCAAGAACGAAATTTATGCCGGCTACACGATTTTTGGCCGGCGGAAGCGTAACGAACGAAGCCTAGAACCTGAAAGCAATTGGATCAAGACAAAAAGCCATCCACCGATCATCGAAGAGGATATTTTCATGAGAATTCAGCAACAGATCAGCTCCCGCGCGCCGGTGCTGGGCGCCGGCAGCCCAAAAAGCAGCCATCTTTTTACCGGACTACTGAAATGCGGCGACTGCGGCGCTGCGATGCACATCGAAAGCGCCACGGGGCGCAGCAAGCAATATTTCTACTATCGTTGCGGCGAGGCCAAGCGCGGCAGCGGCAGCTGCGCTGGCCGGCGCCTGAGCGCACCAGAGGTCGACGGTTTCCTGGCAGAAACGATCCTGAACAAGATTCTGACGCCAGCGCGGGTCTCCGCCATCATTTCCGAAATTGAAAAAGCAACTGGGGATTGGTGGAAGGATCGCGAGGCAAAACGCGAGGCCATCGTGGCGCAAATTCGAGATGCGGAAAAGCGGCGCCGCAATTTATTCAGCATCCTGGAGTTGCACGGCCAGGATGCGCCCAACCTGGCGGATATCACCGTGCGCCTGCGCGAGATCAAGGCGCAAGTGGAAATGCTCGAGCAAAGCATCGTTGCCCTGGAAGCGCAAACCGATCCTGAGCTAGACATCAATCAGGCCGATATCGCCCAGGCCACAGAAGCAATTCGCGGCATGGTGCTGGACGCAGACGACCCGGTAACGGTTCGTACGTTTTTTGGAACTTTTGTGGAAGGAATTACGATAGAGGCAGAGCGGGTCACAATAGAATATGACCCTGCCAAGATTATGAACCACGGCATTTCAGTGGTTCATAATAAGAGTGTCTGGCTCCCCGACCTGGACTCGAACCAGGGACCTGCGGATTAACAGTCCGTCGCTCTACCAACTGAGCTATCAGGGAAAAGAGGCCGCATTTTATAGGGTAAATTTTGTGATGTCCAGATTTCCCCGGAAAAAGATGTCTTTTCCTGCCTTACCTTGCCCGGCGGTCAGCCAGGATGCTCTTGCGGATAGTAGTCAAATACCAGCACGCGACCCAGCCATGGCTTGAGCTGTTCGACAAAGGACAGGTGGGCCGGATGGGTCAGGTACACGTCGCGCGCGGCGGCATCATCGAAGGTCAGCGTAAAGCAATCGGTAAAGCCATCATCGAGGCCTTCCGGGCTGACGTTCGGTCCCCATTCAAATTGCCGCACGCCGGGAATGCGGTGTTTCAGCTGCGAGAACTCGTAGACGAGTTCGGCATGCTTGGCAGACGTGATGCCATCAAGGAAGTCGCACAGGACGATGTGGCGCAAGGCGGAGGTACAAGTCATGGGAAGGGGCTCCTGAAGTGATGCATTCAGGATAGCGCAAAACGCGATCACGCACAGGCCAGCCCTGCTGACGGCGCCGGAAAACAAAAAAGGCCATGTTTTTCAACATGGCCTTCCGAATTCTGGCTCCCCGACCTGGACTCGAACCAGGGACCTGCGGATTAACAGTTCGGGAACTGAAGTTGGGTATACACTCCAGAGTTACAATATTGCAATTACGGAAAATGGAGCTCTTTCAGCATGACCTATAATGCACGCAGCGAAAACCTCGACTCCAAGCTCATTACCCGCCAATGGCTGGCTGAACATCCCGAAGCGGCGACTCGGTTTGAGCTTGTTTTGAATAAGCTTCGGCATCATTACACTGGAGCTAACCAAGGTTATATCGACAAGCCGGAGTACCGATTCAATGACGTAGCTACCGGCGGCTACATCATTGTCAAAGCGCAAGTTAATCGCGTCGTAGTAGTTTTTGAGCCTGGCTTATCCAACCGAAAGGAATTCGAGGTAAAACCGACAACGTTTGACGTCGATGTTCAAAAGCTGCTAACTGGCCTTGCCGTACGAAAACCTAAAAATTTTGACTGGTCGAAAGGCTCTACCATTGATACTGCTCATGAAAGCGAAGAGACGGGACCACCCGACGAACTGCAGCAGCGAGCAATAAAGATTCGACGCGGACAAAGGAAATTTAGAGACGCCCTGTTGGCAGCATATAGCCAATCATGTGCAATCTCTGGTTGCGAGATTGTCGAACTATTAGAAGCAGCCCATATCAGGCCACATGCAAATAAACCCAATTACAGCGTGACAAATGGCCTGCTGCTACGAGCAGACCTTCATACTTTATTTGATTTGGGCTTGCTCGCAGTTGATGCCCGACTACGGGTTCGGCTCGCACCGGCTCTACTTTCTTCGGAGTATAAAAATCTAGAAGGAAAGGAGCTGCGACATCCCTTGTCCAAAATGCCAAACAAAGAAGCCTTGGAGGAACGGTATCGCGATTTTCAAGCAAAGTACCGTTCGACTCTCGTGCAAACTGCCTCCGGCGCCACGTAAGCCATTCCAAATGGGTCGGCCATCCCCATCCTCCAATGGCCGCCCCTTGCCCCCCTATGCGCAAATAAAAGGACCCTAAAACGCAAAAAGCCCAACCGGTAAGGGCTGGGCTTTCTGCTATTACATGTTCTGGCTCCCCGACCTGGACTCGAACCAGGGACCTGCGGATTAACAGTCCGTCGCTCTACCAACTGAGCTATCAGGGAAAAGAGGCCGTATTATATAGGCCAAACCTGGCACTGTCCAGATTCCCATAGGGGAAATCTTATCTTGCCCCAAGCTATGTAGGTCGTGGGAAATTATTGTGAAGTTATGACAAACAGAACCGGATGCTCTGCAAGGCGCCCGCTGCGACGCAGTGCGAGCACTGCTAGCAGGGGGCAACGACGCAGAGCGCCGGTTATGGAAGTCAGAAATCACAATAATTTATTACGCCCTACTTTAGGCACTGGCGCCGCAAAAACAAAAAAGGCCACGTTTTTCAACGTGGCCCTTCGAATTCTGGCTCCCCGACCTGGACTCGAACCAGGGACCTGCGGATTAACAGTCCGTCGCTCTACCAACTGAGCTATCAGGGAAAAGAGGCAATATTATATGTCGGTTGTTTCGTATTTGCAAGACTCGTACTGCATCTCGATAAACACGGCTTTTGCCGACTTTCCACTGCCATCAGCGCCACACTTGCATGCAGCGCCGAAGAAGCAAGATCTTAAAGCACTTTGGCGATCGCGTCAATGACGATGTCGATATTGCGCGAATTCAACGCTGCCACACAGATACGGCCTGTGTCGACGGCGTAGATCGATTGCTCGCGCAAGGTCGCCACCTGCTCCTTGGTGAGACCCGAGTACGAGAACATGCCGATTTGCTGGCGCACGAATTCGAAGTCGTGGCCCGGCGCCTTGACCTTCAGTTTTTCCACGAAGGCATTGCGCATTTCACGGATGCGCACGCGCATGCCGGCCAGTTCCTCTTCCCACAGCTGGCGCAGTTCCGGCGTGGCCAGGACGGTGGCGACCACCTTGCCGCCGTGTACTGGCGGGTTCGAGTAGTTGGTGCGCACGACGCGTTTCAATTGCGACAACAGACGGGCCGCTTCGTCGGCGCTCGATGCGACGACGCTCAGGGCGCCCACGCGCTCACCGTACAGCGAGAACGATTTCGAGAACGAGTTCGATACCAGCAGCGGGCCGCCCGCGTCGGCGAAGCGGCGCACCACGGCGCCGTCTTCGGCGATGCCGTTGGCGAAACCTTGATAGGCCATGTCCAGGAACGGCACCAGGCCGCGCGACGTGACGACGCTGATGATCTGATCCCACTGGGCCACGCTCAGGTCGGCGCCGGTCGGGTTGTGGCAGCAGGCGTGCAGCACGACGATGGAGCCGGCTGGCATGGCGTTCAGGCTGGCCAGCATGCCGTCAAAATTCACGCCATGGGTGGCGGCATCGTAGTACGTGTAGTTATTCACGACGAAGCCGGCGCTTTCGAACAGCGCGCGGTGGTTTTCCCAGCTCGGGTCGCTGATGTAGACTTGCGCGCCCGGCGCGAAGCGCTGCAGGAAGTCGGCGCCGATCTTCAGTGCACCGGTGCCGCCGATGGCTTGCACGGTCACGGCGCGGCGCTCTTGAATAACGGCGCTATCGGCGCCAAATACGAGTTCTTGCACCGCTTTGTCGTAGGCAGCCAGGCCCTCGATCGGCAGATAGGTGCGTGGCGAGGCCTGTTCGATCAGGATGGCTTCCGCCTTGCGTACGCAAGCTAACAGAGGCACTTTACCGTTGTCGTCATAATAGACGCCAACGCCCAGATTGATTTTGGCGGGATTCTGGTCCGCGTTAAATGCTTCGGTGATGCCCAGGATCGGGTCGCGTGGGGCCATCTCGATGGCGCTAAACAGACTGGCAGAAACAGTTGGGTTCGTCATGATAAGATTGGATTCGATTGGAAGCAGGTTCACAGCGGAGTTGTAGACAGCGCCCCAAAATACAACGCCAGGGCCGCCAGCAGAGCACTATTCTAACAAAGGTCTGATTCACATGCCCGAATTATCTACCGCCAGCGAGGCGGAAAGCGCAATTATCTCTTTCCCGGATTCCCCCTTCAAGCTGCACCAGCCCTTCTCTCCGGCCGGTGATCAGCCAGCGGCGATCACCCAGTTATCCGAGGGCATCGCCGACGGACTGGCCTTCCAGACCCTGCTGGGCGTGACCGGTTCGGGCAAGACCTACACCATGGCCAACGTCATCGCGCGCATGGGCCGGCCCGCCATCGTCTTCGCCCCCAACAAGACGCTGGCGGCCCAGCTGTACAGCGAATTCCGCGACTTTTTCCCGCAAAATGCGGTCGAATACTTCGTCAGCTACTACGATTACTACCAGCCCGAAGCCTACGTGCCGCAGCGCGACCTGTTCATCGAAAAGGACTCGTCGATCAACGAGCATATCGAGCAGATGCGCCTGTCGTGCACCAAGTCGCTGATGGAGCGGCGCGACGTCATCATCGTCGCCACCGTCTCGGCCATCTACGGTATCGGTAACCCCAACGAATACCACCAGATGATTCTGACGTTGCGCGTAAAAGACAGAGTCAGCCAGCGCGACGTCATCGCGCGTCTGATCCAGATGCAGTACACGCGCAACGAAGTCGACTTCGGCCGCGGCACTTTCCGCGTGCGCGGCGACACCATCGACATCTTCCCCGCCGAGCATGCGGAACTGGCCGTGCGCCTGGAAATGTTCGACGACGAGATCGAATCGATCCAGCTGTTCGACCCGCTGACGGGCCGCGTGCGGCAAAAAATCCCCCGCTTCACCGTGTACCCGGGTTCGCACTACGTGACGCCCCGCTCCACCGTGCTGCGCGCCGTGGAAACCATCAAGGACGAGCTGCGCGAACGCCTCGAGTTCTTCCGCAAGGAGAATAAACTGATCGAAGAGCAGCGGCTGGAACAGCGCACGCGCTTCGACCTGGAAATGATGGCCGAAATCGGTTTCACCAAGGGCATCGAGAACTACTCGCGCCACCTGTCCGGCGCGCTGCCGGGCGAACCGCCGCCGACCCTGGTCGACTATCTGCCACCCGACGCGCTGATGTTCCTCGACGAGTCGCACGTGCTGACGGGCCAATTGAGCGCCATGTACAACGGCGACCGCTCGCGCAAGACGAACCTGGTCGACTACGGTTTCCGCCTGCCGTCGGCGCTGGACAACCGGCCCTTGAAGTTCGAGGAATTCGAACAGAAGATGCGCCAGACGGTGTTCGTCTCGGCCACGCCGGGCGACTACGAAAAAAACCATTCCGACCAGGTGGTCGAGCAGGTGGTGCGCCCCACGGGCCTGGTCGACCCGCAGATCATCGTACGCCCCGCCAGCACGCAGGTGGACGACCTGATGTCGGAAATCGTCGAACGCATCAAGAAGGATGAGCGCGTGCTGGTCACCACGCTCACCAAGCGCATGTCGGAGCAATTGACGGAATACCTGGGCGACCATGGCATCAAGGTGCGCTACCTGCACAGCGATATCGAAACGGTGGAGCGCGTGGAAATCCTGCGCGACCTGCGCCTGGGCACCTTCGACGTGCTGGTGGGGATCAACCTGCTGCGCGAGGGTCTGGACTTGCCGGAAGTGTCGCTGGTCGCCATCCTCGACGCGGACAAGGAAGGCTTCTTGCGCTCAGAGCGCAGCCTGATTCAGACCATCGGCCGCGCCGCGCGTAACCTGAACGGCACGGCGATTTTGTATGGCGACCGCATCACGGACTCCATGCGCCGCGCCATCGACGAGACGGAACGCCGCCGCGCCAAGCAGATCACCTTCAATACGGCCAACAACATCATCCCGATCGGCGTGAAAAAATCGATCCGCGAAATGATCGACGGTGTCTACAGCCCGCAGGAAGCGCGCGACAACCTGCAAGTGGCGCAGGAAGCGGCGAAGTTCGAGTCCATGAGCGAGAAACAGGTCAGCAAGGAAATCAAGCGCCTGGAAAAACTCATGCTCGACCACGCCAAGAACCTGGAGTTCGAAAAGGCGGCGCAGGTGCGCGACCAGCTGCACATCCTCAAGCAGCAACTGTTCGGCGCGCCGGGCACGGACAATGTGGCGTCGATACTGGGCAAATGAATACCACGCCATGCGTAGGTCGGATTAGGCCCTGCGGGCCGTAATCCGACAACATTGTTGGCGCTGGTGGTGGTGTCGGATTACGCGCGGAGCGCTAATCCGACCTACGCGACGCCCCCCCCCCCACATTTCACCGTTCCTGAACAAACGCCGTCACCGCGTCGACCAGCGCGGGCGCCAGCGGCAGCGCTGGATCGCCATACGACGGCATTTGCTGCGCCAAATCGCCACTGACCATTTTCAATACATGGTTCATGCCCGGCACAATCACCAGTCTGGCCGCCGGTGCGGCGGCCGACAAGGCCTGCGCGTCGGCCACCGACACCTGCAAATCGGTCACCCCCTGCAGTATCAATAGCGGCATGCGCAAGGCGCCAACCGCCGCGCGCGGATCGACCTTCATCGATGAAATCAGATACGGCTGCACCGAAGGCCGGTACAGCGCCAGCAAGGCTGGCGGCACGTCGCTTACCTGCTCGCCCCGCTTAAGAGCCAGCAGGATGCGCTCGTTTTGCGCATAGAGATCGGGCGGCAGACGCGGCTTCAATTGCACGCGCAGGATATCGTCGAGCGCCTTGCCCGCGCCGGCAATCAGCACACAGCCATCAAGCTGCGCTTTCTGGCAAGCCACCATCGCGATCAGCGCCCCCTCGCTATGCCCGGCCATCAGTACATTCGTAAAGCGCGGGTCGGCGCGCAACTGGCGCAGCCACGCCGTGGCGTCATCGATATAGTCATCCAAGCGCAGGTCGGCTTCGCGCCGCCCCGCCGATGCGCTGGCGCCGATCCCGCGCTTGTCATAGCGCAGCGTAGCGATGCCATTGCGCGCCAGCGCGTCGGCCAGCATGCGCAGCGCATTATTCTGGCTCGGCAACATGGCGCTATTGCCATTGCGATCGGTCGGACCGGAGCCCGCATGCAGCAGCACCACCGGCACTTTCCCTTGCCCATCCGGCATCGACAGCGTGCCATGCAAAACGCCGCCAGCCACCGCCAGCACCACCTCCTGCTCACCGCCGGTGGCGGCGCGTACCGGCAGGCACACCATCAAGACCAGCACTCCCAGCATCCATCGCAACATTGCTCCCTCCTGTCAGTGCATTTCCAGTTGATTGTTATCCAGCCGCTTGTACTGCACGAGCGAGTACAGGATGGCCAGCGGCGCCCAGGCGAACACCAGCACCAGCAGCAGCCAGCCCGGCGCGCCACACGCCAGCGCGGCCAGTCCCAGCAAGCCGCTGCCCACCATCAGCCTGGCGGCCAGCCGGTGCGTGGCATACCAGACGCGCTCACTGGCCAGTGTCCACGGGGTACGGATACCCAGATAAAAATTGCGCCGCACCTTGCCCATGGGATTACCTGCCAGCACCAGCATCACCAACAGCCCGGCCGGCACCGCGCGCGCTATCGGTACTGCCATGCCCACGGCGCTGGCCAGTACGAGGCCATGCACATACGCCAGCAGGCCCAGCACGACACCGAAGCTGTAGTAGAAGGTCGATTCGAACGGCTGCACCTCGAAGCGGCGCGGCGACAGCGAGGGCAGCACGAGCGCCAGCATCAGCATGCACGCCATCAGGCCCGGCCCGAGCAGCCACAGTATGGCGCGCGGCGCATAGCCGTCCACCTCGCCGCGGTAATTCCAATGCACGGCCACCACCTCCGGCAACTGCGGCCAGGCATACAGGGTAGCCGCACTGACGGCCACCATCATCAACAGGCTCAGGGCGATAAAGCGCGCTTTCATCATTTGCTCTCCTTGTGGTCGGTATCGGTCAGGTCCAGCATCCAGGCCAGTACGTCCTGCAGCACTGTGGTATTCAAGCCATACCAGATGGTCTGCCCTTCGCGCCGGCGCGTGATCAGATCGGCATCCGCCAGCACCGCAAAATGGTGCGACATGGTCGGCTTGCTCACGTCGAACCGGGCGGCCAGGTCGCCGGCCGTCATTTCACCGGTCCGCAGCAGCCGCAGTATCTCGCGCCGCGCAGGATCGGCGATGGCCTTGAAGGCGCTGTTGGTGGCACTCATATTGAGACAAACATCTAATTAGACAATCATCTAAATATAGAGGCAAGTGCGACGGAGGTCAAGCGATTTCCAGCGCCCGCCCCGTCCCTTCGCCTACTCCGGCAGCGAGTAATCGATGTCGTAGAAATGCTGGCCGTTTTCAATGCGGATGGCCAGCGTGCCGCTGATGCCCGCCAGCTGCCCCGTGCCGGAATGCGGCACGATGACGATGCTCAGCGCCTGCCTGCCGTCGGCCATGGTGC
Organism: Janthinobacterium sp. PSRC1-1; assembly: GCF_049897525.1. Classification (NCBI taxonomy): domain Bacteria; kingdom Pseudomonadati; phylum Pseudomonadota; class Betaproteobacteria; order Burkholderiales; family Oxalobacteraceae; genus Janthinobacterium; species Janthinobacterium sp. PSRC1-1. The sequence goes on along the minus strand of NZ_JAFCWK010000013.1, from coordinate 65,561 downwards.
CGACATGCTGGGCCACGAAGCTGCCCTGCCTGCCCTGCAGCACGCCCGTGATGGCTTCCATCGCGACATAGCCGGCCGCGCCTTGGGTGTCGGTCACGGCATTGAGCATTTCGCCCTTGGCCGTGGCGACCAGGTCGCCCGCATACACCTTCTCAAGCAGCACCCTTCCCAAGCTCGTGCGCCCCGCGCGCTGCGGCGCGGTGGCCGGCGTCATGCTGATGCTAAAACTTCCCGTGGCGTGCGCGTGCATGCGATGATCTCCTTCTGTAGATGCAGACGAGGCGGCGCCGGCTGGCGCCACCGATAGACAACATGCGGCCAGCAGCAGGCCAGCCAGGCTGTGTGATGTCATGATTCCCTTTCCATCGATGCGAGAGGGCCAGCTTAAGGCCGCGCAGGAGACAAATATTGGATAAAACCGACAGCACGATGAATCTGCTCGCCACGCGCGGCCAGGCGCCAAAAGGCATCGTCGACCCGCAGGCGGCGGCGCGCCGCATACGCCTGGCAACCTATCCACCGGCTGCCGCGCTGGCGCCGTTTGTCGACTACTTCTGGGTGGTGCAATGGGACAGGCGGGGCTGCGCGCCGCAGACGCAGCGCGTGCTGCCCTACCCGAACGCCCACCTGGTCTTCGAGCTTGGGCGCACCGCCGTCCATGGCGTGGTGCGCGGCGCCTTTGACCGGCCGTTGAGCGGTGCGGGCAAGGTGTTGGGCGTGCGTTTCGCGCCGGGCGGCCTGCGCCCGTTCATCACGCAGCCGCTGTCAACCTTCACCGACACGACCATCGCGGCCGACGCGCTGCTCGGCATGCCGGCAGCGCAGGCCGAGGCGCGGGTGTTAGGCGAGTCCGACGATCTGGCCATGGTGGTGCAGGCACAGGCACTGCTGCTGGCAAGGCTGCCGCAGGTCGATGACGCCGCCCTGCTGGCCGCCAGGCTGACCGCCGCCGCGGCGGCCCACAACGGCCCGGCGAGTGTGGCGCAACTGTGCGAAACCATGGCGATCGGCGAACGCAGGCTGCAGCGCCTGTTCGCCAACTACGTGGGCGTGCCGCCGAAATGGGTGATCCAGCGCTACCGCCTGCAGGAGGCGATCTGGCGCCTGGCGCAGCCCGATGCGCCCGACCTGGCCAGCCTCGCGCATGCACTGGGTTTTTTTGACCAGGCCCATTTCAACCGCAGCTTTACGGAACTGGTGGGCAGCACGCCGTTCGACTATCGCCGCTCGCAGCTGGCGACAGTCGCCTAAGAGCCTACCCCAGCAGGGAGCGTCTTCTGCTGGCAGCGCATCAGGAGCGCGGACAAGGCGTGGCGAGCCACGCAACGACGATCAACGCAGTCCCCGCTTCTGAGGGGCGCCAGCAGGGGATGTATTCATCTACTGGGATAGGCTCTACGGCCAGACCGGCCGGCGCATGTGAAACAGGCTGTCCGCGCCGATCTCGAAATAGTCGGCCGGGCCGCCGCCGCGCAAGACAGGAGCAGCGGCGGCCGTGTCGTACACACCGTCCACGAGCAGATGGCGCGCGATATGCACGCCCACCACTTCCCCCAGTACCAGCCAGCTGCCGACGCCGTCGCCATTGACGCCTTGCAGCTCGATGATCTGCGTGCGCCGGCATTCGAAGGACACGGGACTCTCGGCCACGCGCGGCACCTTGACAATGCGCGAGGCGGCCGGCGTCAGGCCGGCGAGCGCGAATTCATCGACCTCGGGCGGCGCCGGCGCGCAGCTGATGTTCATCGCCTCGGCCAGCGGCCGCGTCGCCAGGTTCCACACGAATTCACCCGTCTGCTCGATATTGCGCAAGGTATCCTTGCGGCCGATGCTGGAAAAACCGATCAGCGGCGGCGTGTAATTGAACGCATTGAAAAAACTGTAGGGCGCCAGATTGAGCACGCCCGCACTGCTGCGCGTGGCGATCCAGCCGATCGGACGCGGCCCCACGATGGCGTTGAAGGGATCGTGCGGCAGGCCGTGGCCCTGCGCAGGTTCATAAAAGTGTATGGGGTCAAGCACGCGCGTTCCAGAAGTCAAAAGAGGTCAACGGCGCCCGGGATGGAACGCCTGGAACGACAGCTTACTGGAATTGCCGCCACCGCGTTGCCGGCGCGCCCGCGCCAGGCGTGCCCGCGCACGGACTACCAGCGCGACAATTGTATGGCACGCGGCACGCGGCCTCGTTTATGATGAGACAACTCAACCCTGATCATTGCGCTACCGCCCATGCATACCCTCACGCTGCACCAGAAAGTATTCTTGCTCCTCTTGAGCATCGTCACCATCGGCTTCGGCTGGATACTGGCGCCGTATGCGGGCGCCATCTTCTGGGGCGTCGTACTGGCGATCCTGTTCGCGCCCGTGTACCGCTGGCTGCTGCGGAAAACCAGGGGCCGCGCCGGCCTGGCGTCGCTGCTGACCTTGCTGCTCATCGTCGTCATCGTGATCCTGCCGCTGTCGCTCATTTCCGTGTCGCTGGTGAACCAGGCGGCCAGCGTCGTGGAGATGGTACGTTCGGGCGAAATCACGGTCGGCATGTTCTTCAATAAAATCATGGCGGTACTGCCGCAATGGTCGATCAACTTGCTCGAGCGCTTCCACCTGAGCAGCCTGGCCAGCCTGCAGGACAAGCTGGCCGAGGGCGCCACGCAGGTGAGCCAGGTGGTGGCGGTGAAAGCCATCAATGTGGGCCTGTACACCTTCGAATTCCTCACCAGCCTGTGCATCATGCTGTACCTGCTGTTTTTCCTCATGCGCGATGGCTCCACCCTGTCGGCCCGCATCAAGGGCGCCGTGCCGCTGAGCCGCAAGTACAAGCAGCGCCTGTTCACCAATTTCACCACGGTGATCCGCGCCACCGTGAAGGGCAACATCCTCGTGGCGATCGCCCAGGGCGCCCTCGGCGGCCTGGCGTTCTGGTTCCTCGACGTGCCCGCACCCCTGCTGTGGGCAGTGCTGATGGCTTTCCTGTCACTGCTGCCGGCCGTCGGCGCCGCCCTCGTCTGGGCACCCGTGGCCGTCTACTTCCTGGCCACGGGCGCCATCTGGCAAGGTGCGGGCCTGGCCGCCTTCGGCGTCTTCGTCATCGGCCTGGTCGACAACGTGCTGCGTCCCATCCTGGTGGGCAAGGACACCAAGATGCCCGACTACGTGGTGCTGCTGTCGACCGTGGGCGGCATGGCGCTGTTCGGCCTGAACGGCTTCGTCATCGGACCCGTGGTGGCGGCCCTGTTCATCGCCTCGTGGGACCTGTTCGTCTCGGCCAGCGAATTCCAGGCCGAGGATTGAGTTGAGGCCTGCCTGAAATGACGGCTTGAGAAGATCATCGCGCAGGCGCATTTTTCAGTACCCGGGGGGGCACAATCCGCGTCCCGCCCGAAACCTGTTTACAGCGCTGTTGCGAATTTGCATACTGCTGCCACCTTCACCACCGTGGGCGCGACACCGATGCGCATCGACCTTGCACGACAGGAGCATGATTTTTCTCTCGGCCAGCGTGCCCATGGCCCGTACATCGCCGCGATTATCCTGCTGCACCTGGCGCTGTTCTGGGCTGCCACGCGGCCGGTCCACACAGGAATCGAGCACGATGACCGGGTCTGGCTGGAACTGACGCCGCCACTGCCGCCAACAAGAGGGGTAATTCCACCCGCCGAGCCCAATCCGGCGCCGGCACGTCCGCCAGCCCTTCCATCGAGCGTGGCAAGCGTGTCGCCACCGAAGGAGGCGACGGCACCGCCGCAGGACCAGCCGCAAGTCGATGCCCTGCCGGCAGAACCGGTGCCTGCCGCCCCAAAGGCCGTCCCCCTCCCCCTGGCGCAACGGGCGCTGCAGGCAGCCGGCGCCATCGACCGCCAGCTGCGCGCAGAGCATCCGCAGGAATTCGTGGCACCGCCCGAGACGGCGCACACGCGCCTGGCGAAAGCCTTCGCGCAAGCGCATGCGGCGGTCAAGCCGAAGTGGTTCGAAGCGGCGCGTATCGAACTGTGGAGCGCACCAAACGATCCCAAACGCATCTACCGCGTCATCACGGCGACCGGTGAATACTGCATCTATTTGCCGGACAAAGGCAACATGACGCTGAACCTCAGCGCGCGATCCGGCTACGCCGGTTTTGGCGAAGGCACTGCGGCGCCTTGTCCCATCCGGTTTTAATAGCGGCCGATAGCGGGAAAGCGCGCCGTGTCAGCCAAACACGGGACGGAAAAAACTGCGCTCGTAGCTGACGATGCAGCGCGTCTCCTCCGCGTAGCGGAAGGCGGCCTGGCACTCGGCGTCCTGCATCGAGTCGCTGCGGTACTGTTCGTACAGGGCCAGGCTGGGAAACGAGAACATGGCCAGCGCCACGTTGCTGGCGCCTTCGGACGGCAAAAAGTAGCCGTGGTGCTGGCCGCCGAAACGTTCGACCAGCGGTATCCACAGCTTGCCATAGGCTTCGAATTCCCGCAATTTATACGGGTCGATGATGTAGCGTAAATAACAGGTGATCATGCGGTTTCCTTGTGAAGGTTCAACGCCATCAGCATGCCAGCTTCCCACGAGCCGATGGCGGCCAGTGGCGAAGCAGGCAAGAAGTCCAGCGCGCAGGGATACGTAAAAGCGTGTTGTGCCAGCACGCCGAGGCCGGGCCAGCCGTAAAACAGCAGCTTGCCCTTGCCGATGCGCCCCAGCGCGCTGCCGTCGGGCAGCCAGCGCAAGGCGTCGCCCGTGCCGCCGCCCGCCTCCACGGGCAGCTTGGCCAGACAACTGCCGTCGGCCAGCGCGTACACGGACAGATACTGCGCGCCGCCCGCATGGTGCAGCACGGCCAGAGACTTCCCGTCCGGCGACGGCGCACACGACATCATGCCAGGCAGCGACAGCACCACGCGCCCGCCGCCGTCTTGCAAGGGCCAGTCCCACACACTGCAGTAGTCGGGCGGCTGCACCTGCCCCTCGTCCACCGATTTGACGCCATGCTGGAGCAGCAAACGCCGCCCGCCATCGATGGCGCAGACTCCCCGCAGCATCTCGCCCGGATGCACCTGCGTGAAAAGCGTCTCGCCCGTTTGCGCGTCGCGCACCCGCAGGCGACCATCCCAGCCGCCGTCGGCCAGATAGCGTCCGCACGGCGACCATGCGGGACCGCAGCCTTCGCCATCGTTCTTGTTCTGTAAGTTCAGCAGCAACTGGCCCGCCTGCGCATCCACCACGGCCAGCTGGCCCGTCGTGCTCTTGATGGCCAGCCGGCTACCATCGGGCGAGAAGGCCATGCCCGACATGTGCGCGATGAATTTGCCGCGCCACAGCTTGGTTCGCGCCGCCACGTCCCACAGGACCAGGTCGCGGCCCAGCACGGCCAGGCGCGTGCCATCGGGCGAAAAGCGCACGCCGTAGCTGCAGCCCAGCTTCAGGGGCTTGTGCATTGCCGTCATGGGCGCGCCAGGCGGTACACCACGCTGTCGAGGTCGTAGTGGCGTTCCATGCCCACGTAGTGCATGCCCAGGCGCGTCATGACCTTGATCGAGGCGGCATTGTCCGGGTGCGCCACGGCCACCACTTCGGGTGCGCCGACGACGTCGAAGGCATGCGCGACGATGGCTTGCGCCGCTTCGCTGGCATAGCCCTTGCCCCAGCCGGAGCGCGCCAGGCGCCAGCCGATTTCGTGCGGCTTGGCCTTGTCGCCGCCGATATGCTGCAAGCAGGCCAGCCCCACCAGCACCTCATCTTCGGTACGCATCAAGGCCCACCACGAATAGCCCCACTCGGCCCAGCGCCCCATGATGCGGGCAACGGCGGCGCGCGTGTGCTCTTCCGTCTCCGGCTGGCCCGCATTCAGGTACGTCATCACTTCGGTATCCGAGTTCATGGCATGCATGGCGTCGTAATGCTGCTCGGTGACGGGTTCGAGGCGCAGCCGCGCCGTGTGCAAAATGGTCATGCCAGACTCCTTCAGACGAAAAAAAAGACGATACATGATCGTCTTTTTTTTGCAAGCGCGCACGCAATTACTTGCCTGCTTCGCCCTTCTTGATCCACGCCGCCAGCTGGTGCGGACGCAGGCCGTCATAGTCTTCGAACGGCTGGTGGATCCACGGGTTGTGCGGCAGTTCGTCGAGGAAGTAATCAGGACGCACGACGGAGCAGCCCTTGAGCCAGATCACGGCCGATTTGACTTCGGTCACGTCAGGGAAGTTTTCCTTCAGGTGACGCGTGACCTTGTCCAGCGTGACGCCCGAATCGGCCAGGTCGTCGACCAGCAGGATGCGGCCGGCCAGCGGGCCCTTGGTCATGGTCATGTACTTGGCGATATCGAGGTCGCCGCGCACGGTGCCTGCGTCTTCACGGTAGGAGCTGGTCGACAGGATGGCCAGCGGCAAATCAAAAATGCGCGAGAACACGTCGCCGGGACGCACGCCGCCGCGCGCCAGGCACAGTACCTGGTCAAATTTCCAGCCCGATTCGTAGACCTTGAGCGCCAGGCGCTCGATCAGGCGGTGGTACTCTTCCCAGTTGACCCAGAGATGTTGATCGTTCGATTGTGGGGTAGTCATGATAGTGAAATCTTATTATTAGCGTGATTAAAAAAATCCGCCTTGCGGCGGATTGTGTCCAGCAGCTTACTCGAATGGGTGGCGCAGCACGATCGTTTCTTCACGATCAGGACCGGTCGAAACCATGTCCACCGGTACGCCGACCAGTTCTTCGATGCGCTTGATGTAAGCGCGCGCCGTTGCTGGCAGGGCCGCCAGCGATTTCGCGCCGACGGTGCTTTCCGTCCAGCCTGGCATCTCTTCGTACACCGGTACGCAACGTGCGGCTTCTTCAGCGCCCGACGGGAAGATGTCGACCGACACGCCATCGATGGTGTAGCCGGTGCACAGTTTCAGCGTTTCGATACCGTCCAGTACGTCCAGCTTGGTCAGGCACATGCCCGTCACACCGTTGATCTGCACGGAGCGGCGCAGCAAGGCGGCGTCGAACCAGCCGCAGCGGCGGGCACGGCCCGTCACGGTGCCGAATTCATGGCCGACTTGCGCCAGGTGGTGGCCGACGCCCGCATCCGTTGGCAGTTCCGAAGGGAACGGACCGGAACCGACGCGCGTCGTGTAAGCCTTGGTGATGCCCATGATGTAGTGCAGCATGCCTGGGCCTACGCCCGAACCGGCGGCGGCATTGCCGGCCACGCAGTTCGACGAGGTGACGAACGGGTAGGTGCCGTGGTCGACGTCAAGCAGGGAACCCTGCGCGCCTTCGAACAGCAGGTTCGCGCCGGCCTTGTGCGCCTTGTACAGCGCGCTCGACACGTCGGTGACCATCGGACGCAGGCGCGGCACATAGGCCAGCGCGTCGTCGAGGGTCTTCTGATAGTCGACTTTCGGCGCCTTCAGGTAGTTTTCCAGCACGAAGTTGTGGTAATCGAGGTTTTCGGCCAGCTTTTCAGCGAAGCGCTTCTCGTTGAGCAGGTCGGCGATACGGATCGCGCGGCGCGCCACTTTGTCTTCATAGGCCGGGCCGATGCCCTTGCCGGTGGTACCGATCTTCGCATCGCCACGCTTGACTTCACGCGCCAGGTCGATCGCGGTGTGGTACGGCAGGATCACGGGCGCCGCGTCCGACACTTTCAGGCGCGAGGCGACTTCGACGCCGACAGCTTCGAGCTTGTCGATTTCGCGCAGCACGTCCGGCACGGAAACGACCACGCCGTTACCGATGTAGCAGGCGACGCCTGGACGCATGATGCCCGAAGGGATCAGTTGCAGCGCGGTTTTCACGCCGCCGATGACCAGCGTGTGGCCTGCATTGTGGCCGCCCTGAAAGCGCACCACACCCTGGGCGTGATCGGTCAACCAATCGACGATCTTGCCTTTACCCTCATCGCCCCATTGGGTGCCGATGACAACGACGTTCTTTGCCATAATTTTCTTTGACATCACTCAACCTAAGTTTTTAAGAATCCAGCTACTACCATTATCGGCAAGTACCAGCACGCGATCGCACTCGAACTCGTCTTGTTCATTACTGTGACCCGGCATACTCTGGATCACGACCTCGCCCGCCTTGCGCAACTCGGCGATTTTTTCCTTCAATTCTGGCGCGCTGCCCCACGGCGCGCGGATCGAATGCTTCCGTTCCGCGGTCGGCAACAGGCGCGCCAGTTCGCGCAAATCGAGCGAGAAGCCGGTCGCGGGACGTGCCCGGCCGAACGCTTCGCCGACGTGGTCATAACGGCCGCCACGCGCAACCGCGTTCGGCAAGCCTGGTACATACAGCGCAAACATCGCGCCGCTTTCATATTGGTAGCCGCGCAGGTCGGCCAGGTCGATCGCCACTTCGGCGCGACCCAAAGCGGATCCTGCCAGCGCGGCCAGCTCGGCCAGCGCCTTGAGCACGCCCGGCAGCGGCGGCAGCACTTCGCGCGCACGCGCCAGCACGTCGATGTCGCCGTACAGGTTCGGCAAGGCCAGCAAAGCATCGCGCGTGACGGGATCGTAGGCGGCCGTCAGCGCACGCAGGCCCGGCGCATCTTTCGCGCGCAGCAAGGTGTACAGCGCCGCTTCGTCGCGCACGGCGGCGGCGTCTTGCGCAATGATAGCGCGCAACAGGCCGACGTGCGACAAATCCAGGCGCACGCTGTCGAAACCGGCCAGTGCCAGCGAAGCGAGCGCCAGTTCCTGGATCTCGGCATCGGCTTCCAGGCCGGCGTGGCCATAGATTTCGGCGCCGATCTGCAGCGGTTCGCGGGTGGCATGCAGACCCGACGGACGGGTATGCAGCACGCTGCCGGCGTAGCACAGGCGGGTCACGGTGGCACGGTTCAGCAGGTGCGCGTCGATGCGCGCCACCTGCGTCGTCATGTCGGCACGCAGGCCGAGCATGCGGCCCGACAGCTGGTCGACCAGTTTAAAGGTGCGCAGGTCGGTATCCTTGCCAGCGCCGGTCATCAGCGATTCCAGATACTCGAGCAGCGGCGGCATCACCAGTTCATATCCGTACAGACGGAAATTATCCAGCATGAGGCGGCGCAGCTCTTCGATCTTGCGCGCTTCCGACGGCAGAACATCGGCAATATTTTCGGGCAAAAGCCAATTCGGCATGAGGGAGCGAGATACGGAAGAAAGTTGAAAAAATGCATCATGCGAGGCAGCGGCGAGCGCGCCAGGCAAGAGGCCGAACCTGATATTTTACGCGAAAACACGGGCCTTTAGGGACAAGTTCTCCGAATAGCTGCCACACAGCCCTAAAAACACCGCATTTTACGCCTTACCGCAACAGCTGGACGGGCACAAAAAAACGGGGCCGGCATTGACGCCGGCCCCGCTGCTGCTGCCACCCGTCCTTGCGGCCAGGTGCAGTCTCGATGCTGCCTTACTTCTTGGACGGAGCGGCCGTGCCGTTACCCTTGAAGTATTTGAAGAATTCCGAACTCGGATCGACCACCATCACGTCGCCCTTGTCCTTGAACGTGGCGCGGTAGGCTTCCAGGCTACGGTAAAACTTGTAGAACTCCGGATTCCGGCCAAACGCTTCCGCATACACCTGCGACGCCTTGGCATCGCCCTCGCCGCGGATCTTCTCGGCTTCGCGATACGCTTCGGCCAGGATCACCGTGCGCTGCTTGTCGGCGTCGGCGCGGATCTTCTCGGAGTCGGCCGAACCGGTCGAACGCAGTTCATTGGCCACGCGCACGCGCTCGGACTTCATGCGCTCGTACACGGAGTTGTTGATCTGCTCGACGTAATCGACGCGTTTCAGGCGCACATCGACGATGCCCACGCCGATGGCCTCGGCCTCGGCCGCCACCTTGGCCTTGATCGCCTGCATCACCTTGCCACGCTCGCCCGAGATCACTTCGCGCACCGTGCGCTTGGTGATTTCATCGTTCAGGGCGGCCTTGACGATTTGCGACATGCGGTTGCGGGCGCGGCTTTCATCGCCGCCGAAGCTGCGGAAATAGGTCTTCGGACTGACGATGCGCCACTTCACATACGCGTCGACGAGGATGTTCTTCTTCTCGGCCGTGATGAAGCGTTCCGGCTCCGGCGTGTCGAGCGTCAGGATGCGCTTGTCCAGGTAGATGACGTTCTGGAACGGCGGCGGCAGCTTGAAGTACAAACCTGGCTTGCTGATCTCGTCCTTGACTTCACCGAGGGCGAAGACGATGGCGTACTTACGCTGATCGACGACAAACACGGTCGAGGACAAGAGCATGATCGCGATAAAGCCCGCGATCAGGGCGGCAACGATACGGTTCATTAGCGGCTCTCCCGTTCACGCGAAGAGCGGCTGTCACGGCGCTGGTTGACTTCTACTGTCGGCATGGCTTCCTGTGGCAAAACGGTGTTGGCTGCGGGTGTCGCGGCAGCACGGGCGGCGGCAGCGGCGGCATCGGTGGCAGCCGTCTGGGCGATCAACTTGTCGAGCGGCAGATACAGCAGATTGCTGCCCGTCTTGGCGTCAACCATGACCTTGCTGGCACTGCTGAACACTTGCTGCATCGTTTCCAGGTACATGCGGTCGCGCGTGACGGCCGGCGCCTTCTGGTACTCGACCAGCACCTGCTTGAAGCGCGACGCGTTACCTTCGGAGTTCTCGGTCACCATGGCCCGGTAGGCCTCGGCTTCCTGCACCAGGCGGAATGCCGCGCCGCGTGCTTTCGGAATGACGTCATTGGCGTAGGCCTGGCCTTCATTCTTCTGGCGCTCACGGTCCTGGCCGGCCTTGACGGCATCGTCGAAGGCGGCTTGCACCTGCTCCGGCGGCTGCACGGCCTGCATCGTCACGTTGTTGATCAACACGCCAGCCTTGTAATCTTCAAGAATCTGCTGCATCAGTTTCTGCGTGTCGAAGGCCACTTTTTCACGGCCTTCATACAGCACGAAGTCCATCTTGCTGCGGCCCACCACTTCGCGGATCGCCGTCTCGGCGACCTGGCGCAAGGTGTCTTCCTGGTCGCGCAGGCTGAACAGCCATTCCACGGGATCTTTCAAGGTGTACTGCACCGCGAACTGGATGTCGATGATGTTTTCATCGTCCGTCAGCATCAGCGACTCGCTGGCCTGCTTGTTGCGCAGCGACGTGCGATACCCGACTTCCACCGTGCGCACTTGCGACACGTTGACGGTTTCGTCGGTCTGGAACGGATACGGCCAGCGCCAGTTGAGACCGGCTGGCGCCGTGCGCGTGTATTGGCCAAACGTCAGCACCACGCCGCTCTGGCCCTCTTGCACGATGAAGGCGCCGCTGGCGAGCCAGATGAAGACGGCGATCACGCCGACCACGCCGGCGGTGATGCCGGCGCCCTTCATGTCCGGACGCGGGCCACCGCCACCGCCGTTGTTATTGCCGCCGTTGTCGGGACGGTTCTTCTGTCCGAAAAAGGCGTTCAGGCGCTGATTGAAATCGCGCCACAACTGATCGAGGTCCGGCGGACCTTCGCCGGGCTTTTTGCCTTCTTGGGCTTTCTTGCCGTCGTCCTTGCGATTGCCCCAGCGGGGATCGTTCAGGGACAACTTCAAGCCTGTTTTTTTGAGTAGGGAGACAAGCATAACTATCGTGTTCCGACTTGGGAGTGGGTGGAAATCGTGTCGTCCTCGCCAGGCTCTTCGTCCTGGTCCGGGGCGGCGCCATCGTGCTGGTCGTACTGACCGTCCAACTGATCTTCCTGCGGTGCTGCGTCGTTCTGATACAGGTGCGCCGAACCAGGCGCCTTCCTGGCCATCTCGACTATCGCTTCGCGCAGCAGGTCGAGCCCGCTGCCCTTCTGCGCACTGACGAACACGCGACTGATCGTAGCATATTCGTCGCGCTCCACCGAAGGCTCCAGCCCGGCCGCGTCGATCTTGTTCCACACGAGGATCTGCGGAATGTGATCGGCGCCGATCTCTTTCAAGACCAGGTTGACCTGCTCGATCTGCTCCATGCGTACCGGCGACGCGGCGTCGACGACATGCAGCAGCAAATCGGCATGGATGGTTTCTTCGAGCGTGGCGCGGAATGCGGCCACCAGCTGATGCGGCAATTCGCGCACGAAGCCGACCGTGTCGGAGATCACCACATTGCCCACTTCCTGGCCCAGGTAAACCCGGCGCGAGGTGGTGTCGAGCGTGGCGAACAACTGGTCGGCGACATACACGCCGGCCTTGGTCACGGCATTGAACAGGGTCGACTTGCCGGCATTGGTATAGCCGACCAGGGACACCGAGAATGTGTGATTGCGGCCGCGCGCGCGGCGCTGCGTTTCGCGCTGCTTGTGCAGCTTTTCCAGGCGCGCGCGCAAGGCCTTGACACGGTCGCCGATCAGCCGGCGGTCGGTCTCGAGCTGCGTCTCGCCGGGACCGCGCAAGCCGATACCGCCCTTTTGCCGCTCAAGGTGGGTCCAGCCGCGGATCAGGCGCGTGGCCAGATGCTGCAACTGGGCCAGCTCGACCTGCAGCTTGCCCTCGTGGCTCTTGGCGCGCTGCGCAAAGATGTCGAGGATCAGGCTGGTACGGTCGAGCACCCGCACATTCAGGCGCTTTTCCAGATTGCGCTGCTGGGCAGGTGAGAGGGCGTGATTGAAGATGACGATTTCCAGGCCATCGTTGACGACGACGTCGCCAATTTCATCGGCCTTGCCGCTGCCGACGAAATACGCCGAATCGGGACTCGAACGCTTGGCCGTGATGGTGGAAATCGGGTCCGCGCCAGCCGAACGCGACAACAGCATGAGTTCTTCCATGCTGGCGTCGAAGTCGCTGTGACCGAAGTCAACCCCGACTAGTACGGCGCGCATGATGGCATCAGACAAGTTGCGGCGGACGCCGACGCCGATGCAAACGCATCAGCGCCGCTGGCGCGCACGGAGGCGATGGAGGGTGAAAGGCGCTGGGCCTTCAAGCTCAACGCTTTACTCCGCTTCAGATTCAATATTGAGATTGACGGCACGGGCCGGCACCACTGTCGAGATGGCATGCTTGTACACCATCTGTGTCACCGTATTGCGCAGCAATACGACATATTGATCGAACGATTCGATATGGCCCTGCAATTTAATGCCATTGACCAGGTAGATCGAGACAGGAACATGCTCTTTGCGTAATGCATTGAGGAATGGGTCTTGTAACAGTTGCCCTTTGTTGCTCATAACAGCTCCGTTGTTTATGTTGTTGTGTAAGAATTGGAGGCGACTCGCTTGATTTCAAGTGCTCTCACACCTTTCAAAGAAAGAAAGATGCGTCATAGCTACTGTAACCTGTTTTCGCGATCGCTGTCGCGCATGGCGCATTAACACTTTATTATTTCCGTGCAAACAGCCATGAATGGTTGTCGGCGCCGCATTATCTCCGCGGCGCCTTAATATGCACTTAATCCAGCGATGAACGCATTACTTGCTCGGCGTGCGTGCAAACGGGTTTTTACCCGTGCGCAGTTCAATGCGCAGCGGCGTGCCAACCAGCGCAAACGTATCGCGGAAATGTTTTTCCAGATAGCGTTTGTACGGATCGCCGACGGCGTCGAGCGCATTGCCGTGAATGACGATCACCGGCGGGTTCATGCCGCCCTGGTGGGCATAGCGCAGCTTCGGACGAATCGAACCCTTGCGGCGCGGCTCCTGCTTCTCCACGGCCTCGATCAGGGCGCGCGTCAGCTTCGGCGTCGACAGGTCGCACATGGCGGCTGCATACGCGGCGTTGAGCGACTTCATCAATGGACCGATGTTGGTGCCCTTCAGCGCCGAAATGAAATGCATCTGCGCGAACGACAGGAAATCGAGCTTGCGGTCGATATCGATCTTGATCTCGTCGCGTTCGTGCGATTGCAAGCCATCCCATTTGTTCACGGCCACCACCAGCGCGCGGCCCGATTCCAGGATGAAGCCGGCGATATGCGCGTCTTGCTCGGAAATATCCTGCTGCGCGTCGAGCATCAGCACGACCACGTTGGCTTCGGAAATCGATTGCAGGGTTTTCACCACCGAGAATTTCTCGATCGCTTCAAACACCTTGCCACGGCGGCGGATACCGGCCGTGTCGATCAGCGTGTATTGCTGGCCATCGCGTTCGAACGGAATCTCGATCGAGTCGCGCGTCGTGCCCGGCATGTCGAAGGCGATCACGCGCTCTTCGCCCAGCAAGGTGTTGATCAAGGTCGACTTGCCCACGTTCGGACGGCCGACGAGGGCGATCTTGATGCCGCGGTCGGTCTTTTCCAGCTCTTCAGGCTCATCCGGACGCTGCGCGAACGCCAGGTCCAGCATCACTTCGACGAGGTCGTTGACGCCGTCGCCGTGCGCCGACGAGATCGCATACGGATCGCCCATGCCCAATTCATAGAATTCGGACACGACGGCCGTGTAGCGCATGCCTTCGCTCTTGTTCACCACCAGCAAGACCGGGCGACCGCTCTTGCGCAGGAAGTCAACGATGGTCTTGTCATGCGGGGTCAGGCCTTGACGGCCGTCCACGATGAACACCACCACGTCGGCCTCGGCCACGGCCTGCTTGGTCTGCAGTGCCATCTGGTGCATGATGCCTTCCTTGGCGACGGGTTCGAAACCACCCGTATCGATGACCAGGAAGGGACGTTCGCCGACACGGCCTTCGCCATAGTGACGATCGCGCGTCAACCCAGGCAAATCCGCCACCAGCGCATCGCGCGAGCGGGTCAGACGATTGAATAAAGTCGATTTCCCAACATTGGGTCGACCTACTAGTGCAATTACCGGCTTCATTGTATTACTCGACCGCGAGAGCGGTCACTGTCCCTGATTGGGTTTGAAAAATCAAATTCGAACCGGCAACAACGGGAGCCGAAACAATCGGGCTACCATCGGTGCTGACACGACCTATTAATGCGCCATCTTCCCGTGACAGGAAGTGGATATAACCTTGATAGTCACCGACGGCGACGCTGCGGCCGAATGAGGCCGGCGTCGACAGGCGGCGGCGCGCCAGCGCCTCATTCTTCCACGCGCTCTGGCCGCCTTCGCGGCTGAACGCCACCACGGCGCCCTGGCCGTCGGCGGCAAAGACGAAACGCTGGTCCACGGCCACGCCCACATCGGACGAGAACGGCTTGGTCCAGCGCGGCACGCCCGTGGCGGCATCGAAGCAACCCGCCTTGCCCTGGTACGTGACGGCGCATACTTCCCCCTCGAACACCACCGGCGTGCCGGCGATGTCGGAGACGCGCTCCAGTTCGGTAGCGCCGCGCGGTTCGCTGACGACGATCTCCCAGCGTACCACACCGGTGGCCGCCGTCAGTGCCAGCAGCTTGCCGCCCGGCTGGGCTACATACACATTCGCGCCGCCCAGCACCATGCCCGGCGCATTGCGCAGGGTCAGTGCCGGCGTGGCGCGCTGCACCGTCCACTTGCGCTCGCCCGTCCTGGCATCGAAGCCGACGATGCGGTTATCCACGCTGCGCACCACGACCACGCCCTGCCCCACGACGGGCGCCGTCAATACTTCGCTGGACGCCTGTGCCTTCCACAGCTGCTTGCCATCGGCATCGAAAGCCAGCACGACGCCCTTGGCGGCGCCCACGGCCACCACGCTGCCATCGCTGCCGGCGCTCGACGTGATGTCGCTGCCGGCCTTGACGCGCCAGGTTTCACGGCCGCTGGCCGCATCCAGGCGCGCCAGCGCGCCATCGGCATTGACCACGTACAAACTGTTGCCGGCCAGCGCAGGCGTAAACGCGTACACGCCGGCCTTGCCGATCGAATACTTCCAGGCGTCGCGCACGGCGATGCTCGATTTTAACTCGACCAGCTTGGCCGGTTCGACTTTCGGGTCTTTCGAGGCGAACGGGTTCCAGGACGAGCAACCGGCCATCAGGGCCAACAGACTTGCAGCTACCAGCTTTTCAGTGACACGCATAAGTGTTATCCAACCTTTTTCTTGTACTTGTAAGGGCAAGGCAGGCGGCGCACAACGCCGCGCGGCCACACCATCAGTGTTCCTGTCAGGCGGCAGCCTTGTCAGCCTTGGCCTTGTCTTCCGGTACCGTACCGCCGATCGCCTCCAGTTTGACCTGGATCAGTTGACGGCCTGGATTGTTCTTGTCCGTCGCGGCTATCGCGGCCAGGTAGGCCGTGCGCGCATCGGCCAGCTTGTTTTGCGCCACCAGGACGTCGCCCTTGCGGTCGGCCACGGCGCCGGCAAATTGCGCCACGGAAGCCGTCGCCAGCACCTTCAACGCTTCATCGTAGGCTTTTTCGTCCAGCAAGACACCGGCCAGGCGCAGCTTGGCGATGACCTTGTACTCTTCCGTGCCGTGCTCGGCGACCCATTGCAGCTGGGTCTTGGCCGTTTTCAGGTCATTCGCGTCGAACGCCACCTTGGCCGCGGCCAGGGCGCTCATCTGCGCATATGCCGTGCCGCCGAAGCGCGACTGCATGTCGCCGGCCGCGCGCATCACCTTGGCCGTGTCCTTGGCGGCGATGGCGTTTTGCAGTTCGTCGTACAGCTGGCCCGCTTGCGCAGCCTGCGTGCGCTGGTAGTACTGCCAGCCAGCCCAGCCGCTATAGCCTGCCAGCGCCACGATCAGGACCCAGGAGGTCAGATTGCCATTGCGCTGCCACCAGGCCTTCAGGGTTGCCAGTTGTTCTTGTTCTTCGTGATCGTATGCCATGGGTCGTCAGTTTTAATGAGTAGTTGATCGAGGGTAGTACGGTCTTACTTCAAATCAATGGTGGTGATGCACGTGGCCGCCAGGACCGTGGTCGTGGCCGCAATCGTGGTCGCCGATGATCTGGTCCACCACGTAATCGACGACATCGTCGAACGGCACCGTGCTCTGCTGCGCGCCGGCATCGGCTTCGCGCATGGCTTTCACCGTAGCGACGTTATTGGCGATTTCATCGTCGCCCATGATCACGGCAAACGCCGCGCCGCTGGCATCGGCCTTTTTCATTTGCGTCTTGAAGCTGCCGCCACCGTTGCTCGCTGCGCAATGTAGCACAACGTCGAGGCCCGCATCGCGAATCCGCTCGGCCAGCACGAAAGCTTGCAAGCCTGCCTGCTCGCCCTGGTGCACCAGGTACACGTCGCACTGGGCCGGTGCTTCCGGTTCAGCCGCATCCTTCATCAGCAGCACCAGGCGTTCGACGCCCATGCCAAAACCGACGGCCGGCGTCGATTTGCCACCGAACATTTCCACCATACCATCATAGCGGCCGCCGGCGCACACCGTGCCTTGCGCGCCCAGCTTGTCGCTGACCCACTCGAACACCGTGCGGTTGTAGTAATCGAGGCCGCGCACCAGACGTGGATTGATGGTGAACGGGATATTGTTGTGG
This sequence comes from Janthinobacterium sp. PSRC1-1, assembly GCF_049897525.1. Taxonomy (NCBI): domain Bacteria; kingdom Pseudomonadati; phylum Pseudomonadota; class Betaproteobacteria; order Burkholderiales; family Oxalobacteraceae; genus Janthinobacterium; species Janthinobacterium sp. PSRC1-1. The sequence goes on along the minus strand of NZ_JAFCWK010000013.1, from coordinate 48,295 downwards.
TTCAAGATCTTCTGCACGCCATGAAAGTGGGCCAGCGATTCCTCGCCCAGGTAATCGAGCAGTTTCGGCGCGCCATTGACCATGTCCTGCATGGCAGGATTCTTGGTGTCGAGGATGCGCAGCGGATTGCTGTGCAGGCGGCGCTTGGCTTCTTCGTCCAGCAGCTCGCTGTGGCTTTCCAGGTAGGTAATCAGGTCGGCGCGGTGGCGCAGGCGCTCGGCCGCGTCGCCGATCGAGTTCAGTTCCAGGCGGATGCCTTCCAGGCCCAGGTCATCCCACAGGCGGCGCGACAGCATGATGATCTCGGCGTCGATATCCGGCCCCGTAAAACCGATGGCTTCCACGCCGAACTGGTGGAACTGGCGATAGCGGCCCTTTTGCGGACGCTCGTGGCGGAACATCTGGCCCTTGTACCACAGGCGTTTCGGGCCTTCGTAGACGAGGTTGTGTTCGACCACGGCGCGCACCACGCCGGCCGTGCCTTCAGGACGCAGGGTCAGGTTGTCGCCGTTCATCGAATCGGTGAACGAGTACATTTCCTTTTCCACGATATCGGTCACTGCGCCGATGGCGCGCGCGAACAATTTCGTCTCTTCCACGATCGGCGTGCGGATCTGCTGGAAGCCATAGCTTTGCAGCACGGATTGCGCCGTGTTTTCAAACAATTCCCACAGCGGGGCGTCGGCGGGCAGCACGTCATTCATGCCTTTGACGGCGGTAATTTTCTCTGCTTTTTTATTTTCGGACATAGTGTTCTTCTTTGCTTTTCATTTTTTTGCGCGTAAGGAGTCCAGGCTTGCAAGCCTAGACCGCTACGCTGGCGAGCGACATGTCGCTCGAAACCCCAGCTACGCCATAATGGGTTTTAACATAATTGAGGACGATGTCCTGGAATTCCTCGACGATGCGTTCGCCGCGCAGGGTGACGACTTTTTCGCCGTCGACAAACACGGGCGCGGCCGGCGACTCGCCCGTGCCGGGCAGGCTGATGCCGATGTTCGCATGCTTCGATTCGCCGGGACCGTTGACGATGCAGCCCATGACGGCCACGTTCATCGCTTCCACGCCCGGATACGACTTTTTCCATTCCGGCATCTGCTCGCGCAGATACGTCTGGATGTTGTCGGCCAGTTCCTGGAAGGTGGTCGATGTCGTGCGCCCGCAACCGGGGCAGGCGATGACCATCGGCGCGAACTTGCGCAAGCCCATGGTTTGCAAAATTTCCTGGCCGACGATGACTTCACGCGTGCGGTCGCCGCCCGGTTCCGGGGTGAGCGAAATGCGGATGGTGTCGCCGATGCCCTCTTGCAACAGCACGGACAGCGCCGCGGTGGACGCCACGATGCCCTTGCTGCCCATGCCCGCTTCCGTCAAGCCCAGGTGCAGCGGATAGTCGCAGCGCTGCGCCAGTTCGCGGTACACGGCGATCAGGTCCTGCACGCCAGAAACCTTGCAGGACAGGATGATCTTGTCGCGCGCCAGGCCCAGCTCTTCGGCGCGCACGGCGTTTTCAATCGCCGACGTCACCAGCGCTTCGTACATGACGGCTTGCGCCGGCCATGGGTCGGCGCGGCCCGCGTTTTCATCCATGATGCGCGCCAACAAGGCTTGATCGAGGCTGCCCCAGTTCACGCCGATGCGCACCGGTTTGTCGTACTTGCAAGCCGCTTCGATCATTTGCGCAAACTGCGTGTCGCGCTTGGCGCCCTTGCCCACGTTACCCGGATTGATGCGGTACTTCGACAGCGCGCGCGCGCAATCGGGGTAATCGTTGAGCAGGGTATGGCCGTTATAGTGAAAATCGCCCACCAGCGGCACGTCGATGTCCATCTTGTCGAGCTGCTCGCGGATATACGGCACGGCGGCGGCCGCTTCCGGCCGGTCCACCGTCAGGCGCACCAGTTCCGAACCGGCGCGCGCCAGTTCCTTGATCTGGATCGCCGTGCCGATGGCGTCGGCCGTATCCGTGTTCGTCATCGACTGCACCACCACGGGGGCGTCGCCGCCCACCCAGATCTGGCGCTGGCCGTGCGCGATCAGCACCTTGCGGCTGTCGCGGCGGCCGGAAGGACCGGAGCCGATCGCTGTTTTCGAGGTAGCCATAAATATTATCTTCTGAGTTTGCTTGAACGATGATTGCAATTATTTGATGCTGACACGGGAAATCGTGCCACCGGCAACGGTCGGCAGATCCAGCTTGGCACCGCGCAAGGTTGCCTGCACGGCACCCGGCTTGCCCACCACCAGGGTGGCCGGTCCCGTGATGTCGAACGTTTCCGTGCTGCCCGCCTTGACCATGCGCGAAATCAGCGGCGTGCTGCCCGGGCGGCGGATTTCCACCCAGGAATCCTGCTCCACCTTCAACACCAGCGTATTCGCGCCCACGGCAGCGGCGGCAGCGGGCGGCGTGACGGCGGCCGCGGCCGCTGGCGTCGTTGCCGGCGCAGTTGCTGGCGGCACGACGGCGGCCGGCGCCGAAGCGACGGCAGAGGCAGGTGCGCCCGTCTGCGTATCGTTGCCTGGCGGCGGCGGCACGGAAATCAGGGGTACGGACGGCGTCTGCACGGGCGTCAAGTCCTGGCCCGGCTTGATCAGGGTCGTTTCCACGGGGCCCACGTCCGCATGCGCGGCTTCTTTCTCGACGTGCGAGGACAACAGGCTGGCCGGTACATAGCCGAGCTTGTAGGCGCCAAAGGCGGCCGCCACGACGACGGCCACGGCGCCGGCGATCCAGAGCGGAGTCTGGTTCGACGAGCGCTGCGTCATCGACGGGAAGCGCGATTCGGAAAACGTGGCGGAAATTTCACGCCGCACGGGCGCGACAGCCGGGTCTTGCGCCGGCGCCGGATGCACTTCGATCATGGCCACCAGCGGCGCCGCGTCGAGCTTGACCACCTTGGCGTAGGCGCGCACGAAACCGCGCACCACGGCCAGGTTCGGCAAGGCCGCCATGTCGCCTGCCTCCAGCGCGATCACCTGGCGTGGCGCCAGCTTGAGCTGGTCGGCCACCTGCTCCACCGGCCAGCCCAGCGCTTCACGCTGCGCCTTCAACTGTGCGCCTGCCAACGCAAGATTGCCCTGGGGCTGCTGCTGAGGCGTTTCTGCCCACTCTGAATTCATTGGTATCCCTGTCTCACTCATCAAACGCCCCATTTTGATAAGCAGCATATTCGGGGGAGCCGGAATGGTGGTTGCGCAAATGCGCCCCCAGGCCAGCTTCCGCACCCGCATCCCCGAGCTTATGCTGCACCTTGATCCCGAGCCAGAGCACATCGGCCGTCTGGCTCTCCATTGTCGCTACTTTACCGAGCCGCTCAAGGTAATGAGCCGCTTGCCGGTAGTCTTGCTGTTGGTAATACACGCGCACCAGGCCGGCATAGGTGATTGCCGCACCAGGTGCGATGCGCTCCGCCTTGAGCCAGTAGCTGGCGGCGCGCGGGTAATCTTGCATGAGCAGGCTGCACGCCGCCGCATTATGCAGCGCCAGTTCAGGCGTGCCATAGGCAACATCTTGCAATGCAGCATCAAAATACGCCAACGACTGCGCCGCTCGCCCGGTCTGGCACAGAAACAGGCCATAATTATTGCTCAACTCGGGATTGTGGGGCGCGAGGCGCAATGCGTAAAGAAAATCTTTTTCGGCAGCCACCGGTTGGCGCAGGGCAGCAAAAATCAGGGCGCGCATGCCGCGTACCTGGGCGTTGTCCGGCACCAGCTGCACCGCCTGCTCCGCTTCGGCCAACGCCACCGCAAACTGGTCTTGCATATAATAGGCGCTGGCCAACTGCAAACGCAAGGCGGCGCGCTGCTCGACAGAGGCAGCTTGCTCCTTGTTCGCGGTGGAAGCACAGCCGGCCAGCAGCACGCCCAGGCTGACAACAGCCGCGGCAAGTGCGCCAGGATAAGCCATGCGTTCCCGCATCAGGAGCGGATCTCCACGATCTTGCCGAAATTGGCGCCGAATTTCTGTTGATACTCGGTCATCTTTTCCATGCGTTCCTGCACCCGCGTACGGTCCTTGACTTCGCCGGCCAGCTGGCCGCAGGCCGCATCGATATCGTCGCCGCGCGTCTTGCGCACGGTGGTGATGATGCCGCCATCCATCAGCACCTGGGCAAAGGCCTTGATGCGCGGGTTTTTCGAGCGGAACAGGCCCGACTCGGGAAACGGGTTGAATGGAATCAGGTTGAACTTGCAGTTCACGCCGAACTCGCGGTCTTGCACCAGCGCCAGCAGTTCGTGCGCGTGCTCGTCGCTGTCGTTGACGCCATCGAGCATGCAGTACTCAAACGTGATGAAGTCGCGTGGGGCGAATTCCAGGTAGCGTTTGCAGGCCGCCATCAATTCTTTCAGCGGGTATTTCTTGTTCAGTGGAATCAGCCCATCGCGCAAGGCGTCGTTCGAGGCGTGCAGCGAGACGGCCAGGGCCACCGGCACTTCCTGCGACAGCTTGTCCATCATCGGCACCACGCCCGAGGTCGACAGGGTCACGCGGCGGCGCGAGAGGCCGTAGGCGTTGTCGTCGAGCATCAATTTCAGGGCCGTGACGGTCGGCTCAAAGTTCAGCAGGGGCTCGCCCATGCCCATCATCACCACGTTGGTGATCTGGCGCTCGCCTTTCGGACCCGGTTCGATGCCCTTGGTGCGGCGCAATTCGAATTCCGCCATCCACAGCTGACCGATGATTTCGCCAACGCTGAGGTTGCGATTGAATCCTTGCTTGCCCGTCGAGCAGAAACGGCAGTTCACGGCGCAGCCGGCCTGGGTCGAGATGCACAGGGTGCCGCGGTTTTCTTCCGGAATGAACACGGTTTCCACGGCATTGCCATTACCCACGTCAACCAGCCACTTGCGCGTGCCGTCCGTCGACGTGTGGTCGCTGATGATGGCCGGGGCGCGCACTTCGGCGCGCGTGGCCAGCTTGTCGCGCAGCGACTTGGCCAGGTCCGTCATGGCGTCGAAATCGGAAGCGCCGAACTGGTGTATCCAACGTTGCAATTGTTTCGCACGAAACGGTTTCTCTCCCAACTCGGCGCAGTAAGCGATGAGTTGCGCGGGATCGAGGTCCAGCAAGTTGGTGAGGGTCGTCGTATTCATGATCATGTCTATTCTAAAAATCCGTCCCCGCGCGCATCCGGAGCAAAAACTCCACAGCGCAGCGGGAACAGGGGGTGATAAGTTATTTCACAGATAACGCCAGGAAATAACGTTATCTAAGGCAATTAAGCCTTCAGTTCTGGGAAGAAGTAAGCGATTTCCACTTTAGCAGCTTCGACAGCGTCGGAACCGTGTACGGCGTTGGCGTCGATCGAATCGGCGAAATCGGCGCGGATCGTGCCTTTTTCTGCTTTCTTCGGATCGGTCGCGCCCATCAGGTCACGGTGGGCCAGAACGGCGTTTTCGCCTTCCAGGGCCTGGATCATGACGGGACCGGAAACCATGAAGTCGACCAGATCCTTGAAGAAGCCGCGTTCTTTGTGCGCTGCGTAGAAGCCTTCAGCTTGTTCGCGCGACAGTTGGGTCATGCGTGCTGCAACGATTTTCAGGCCAGCGTTTTCAAAACGGGTGTAGATTTGACCGATTACGTTTTTTGCAACTGCGTCTGGTTTGATGATCGACAGGGTGCGTTCGATTGCCATGTGTGAAAACTCCAATAAAAAGTAAGGTTTAAAACGGTAAATTGATAACTCAATCAACCTTTGATTTTACCATACTCCACCCCATATCACCCAGACAGGCAGGTGGGCATCTTCTGCCCCTGCCTGAGTTTAATTAAATCTTAAGCTGGTTTTTTTGTAAAAACCGGGGTCCATGCTATCCTTGGGCAAAGTAGTAATTTGAATTGACAACACGGAGGCACTATGAATCAGAACATGCAACGCACCTTTGACCTGTCGGGGGGCATGCAGCAAGTCCGCCATCAGGTCTTGCGCAACACTTACTGGCTGCTGGCACTGTCCATGATACCAACCGTGCTGGGCGCCTTCATCGGCGTGCAAATGCACTTGCCGATGCTGACCGGCGGCATGGGTTTCATCATCTTCATGGCCGTCGCATTCGGCTTCATGTACGCGATTGAAAAAACCAAGAACTCGGGCCTCGGCGTTGCCGTCCTGCTGGGCTTCACCTTCTTCATGGGCCTGATGCTCACGCCTATCCTGACGCGCACGCTCGGCTACTCGAACGGCGGCATGCTGATCATGACGGCGTTCGGCGGCACGGCCACCATTCTGGCCGTGATGGCGACGATTGCCACGGTGTCGAAGCGCGACTTCTCGGCCATGGGCAAATGGCTGTTCGCCGGCGTGATCGTGCTGATCCTGGCATCGGTGGCGAACATCTTCCTGGGCCTGTCGGCACTGTCGATCGTGATCTCCATGGTCGCCATCGCCATCTTCTCGGCCTACATCCTGTATGACGTGCAGCAAATCATCAACGGCGGCGAGACCAACTACATCTCGGCTACCCTGCGCATCTACCTGGACGTGTACAACATCTTCACCAGCCTGTTGTCGCTCTTGGGCTTCGCCGGTGGCAGCCGCGACTAATCGCTAACGCAAAAACGCCCAGGGCGGCGTTGCAGTGCCTCGCCGTACCAGTCGTACTGTCTTCGGCACCGCGCCTTGCCCTGAACGTTTTATGCGCTGCGATGAAAAAGAGAAAAGCCGACCCTCGGGTCGGCTTTTTTACGTCTGCAGCATCACTTGCCCTTCTCCGCCACCTCGCGCAGGCAGGCGCGGGCACGGTCCAGGGTCGGGTTGTCGCGCTGGGCCGCATACACGGCGCAGGCGGAATGCGAGAATTCGGGTGCGTCGCGCACGCGGTACAAGAGGCCCGCATCGAGATAGGGTTGCGCGCTGCCGATGCGAAAGTAACTGGCGCCGCCCACCTCCAGCAGATAGACGAGCGCCAGCGGCCCCAGCGAGATCGAGACGGGCGGGCTGCTCAGCTCCGGATACGTCGCCTGGTGGTTGGCCGCGAAGCTGGGCCCCCAGTCCACATACACATACGTATCGGCATGCATCTGCCCGTCGGCGCGCGTGGTCACCATCACGAGCTTTTCCTCGGCCAGCAGTTCGCTGACGAGGCCCGGGCGCTGAGGCGGGTTGTACAGCACGGCCAGGTCCAGCGAGCCGTCGTGCACGGCGTCGAGCAGGCGCGCCGGGCTGTCGACTTCCGCGCGCAAGGCGATCTCGGGGCAATCTCGGCTCATACGTATGAGCCAGTCACCGAGCAGCGGCTGCCACAGACTCAGTTCGCAGCCGATGCTGACGGCATCGTCGCGCCCCGGCGGCAGGGCCACCTGGTGGCGCGCCCGCTCCCACACCTGCACCATGGTGGCCGCATGGCGCATGAAGCGCTCGCCGGCCGACGTCAGACGGGCGCCCGCCTTGTTGCGCACGAATAGCTGGCGACCCAGTTGCTGCTCCAGGGTGCGGATGCGGGCGCTGACGGCCGTTTGCGTCACGTGCATGCGCTCGGCCGCCATGATGAAACTGCCGCAGGAAGCCACTTCCAGGAAGGTGCGTGCTTGATTGATATCCATCAATCCATCATATCAGCTGCCGCACATCTCAACTGACACGCTCGTAGCCGCCCAATACGCCCTGCTTCGACAAGACCCATTGCCACAGCTGCAAGTCGCGCGCGCGGAAGGCACCCGCGCAAGACAGCAGATAGTATGACCACATGCGGTGGAAGCGCTCGCCCAGCTGAGCGGAAAAGCGCGGCCACGCCTGCTCAAAATTGGCGTGCCAGGCCATCAGGGTCTTGTCGTAATCGGCGCCGAAGTTGTGCAAGTCTTCGGCCACGAACAGATCGTCCATGGCGTCGCCGATCTGCCCGAGCGACGGCAAGTCGCCATTCGGGAAGATGTATTTGTCGATCCACGGGTCGCACGCGGATTGGCGCTTGTTCTTGCCGATGGTATGCAGCAGGAACAGGCCGTCGTCTTCCAGGCAGCGGTGCGCCACTTCCATGAAAGTGCGGTGGTTCTTGTGTCCCACGTGCTCGAACATGCCGATGCTGACGATGCGATCGAATTTTTCATCGGTGTCGCGGTAATCCTGCAGGCGGAAGTCCAGGTGCTCTCCGCCCGGCATGCCGCGCGCATACGCGACCTGCTCTTGCGAGATCGTCACGCCCACGCACTGCACCTGGTATTTTTCCGCCGCATAGCGCATGAAACTGCCCCAGCCGCAGCCGATGTCGAGCACGCGCATGCCCGGCTCCAGGCGCAGCTTGCGGCAGATCAGATCGAGCTTGGCTTCCTGCGCCTCGGCCAGGTTGCTGGCGTCCTTCCAGTAGCCGCAGGTATAGGTCATGCGCGCATCGAGCATGGCCGCATAGAAGGCATTGCCCAGGTCGTAGTGCTCCTTGCCGACCATCCAGGCGCGGCGCTCCGTCTGCAAATTGAACAGGCGCGCATACAATGTATGGAAGGCCAGACGCATGGGCCGCACGTCGTCGGCCACCCTGGCGCGCAGCAGGTGACAGAAGAATTCGTCGAGCTGCTGCGCATCCCAGTCGCCATCCATGTACGCTTCGCCCAGGCCCAGGTTGCCGCTGGCGAAGGCGCGTTCCGGTACGCCCGGTTTGCGCAGCTGCATGTCCCAGGCGGCGCGGCCGTTCAGGTGGATGTCGGCCCTGGCCAGCAATTCGGCCGCTTCGCGGGTCAGCCGCGTGTCGAGCTGGAGTTCACTACTACCTGCCGGTGCTTGCTGTAACTGTGTCATTTGCTGCGTATTCATGCCCTGCCGCCTCCAGATGGTTGTCGGTGCCGGCGCGCGCCGGCAAGCCACAACAGCGGCCCGGCGCCGCGCCAGCCATAAAATTATCCGCCCGCCATCGCCATCTGGATAATGAAACATCATGGCCGTTCATATCAAAATAATTGCTGCAAAATGATTTAAATAAATTATTTTGTGGAAATATCTTATACAGGATGCACCCCGTAACATGAAAAAAGCCGCCTGTTCGGCGGCTGTTCGCGGCAAGTAAGCCCCGCAATCAGAAGTCGTGATTCGATGGATACTTGCTATAAAAATCGTTATCCCATTTGAAGTTGGTAAACGCCACCGTCATCGATACGTCGAGCGCTTCGACGAAATGCCAGCAGCCGACGGGCAAAAACAGGATTTCGCCCGGCGCCAGCACGCATTCGCGCACCTGCACGTCGGCCATCAGCGGATAGCGCCGCAGGTCGATGGCGCGCCCGTCAACGGGCGTAAAGCAGTGGCGCTGGTTGTACACGCGCGCCACCTCGCAGGCGGCCATGATGCGCAGCCGCTTGCGCCCTTTGACCTGCGCCATGAAGTTGTTCGTCAAGTCGTGGTGGAATGGCGTCACCGTGCCGGCCGGACCAAACCATAAGAATCCCGTGGGGCCGTCATCCTGCTTCAGGTATGCGGGCAGCTGGCCGATATCGTCCCACAGCTCGCGCAGCGCCTGCCGGTTTTGCGAATTGTTGTTCGCCGTCATATAGAAATCGTTGGTCGGGCCGCTGCTCTCGACCAGGCTGGCGTATTCGCCAAAGGCCATCTTGCGCTTGTGCGCCACGCTGTTCATTTCGTACTGGGCATCCGCTTCCCGGCCGAACTGCACCTCCACTTCGCGCTGCGCGTAGTGTTCGCGGAAATAGGCCGGACTCCATTTTCGGAGCGCCGGCCAGTCATCGAGCATGCCGGTGATGATCACGGGCTGGTTGGTGGAATAGTACTCATCGAGGAATTGCTGCGCGGACAGCTTGTCGCGGCGGGGTATCTCGGGTGTACGCAGCTGATTCAGCTTGCGCTGGATGTCGATCACCCAGTCGCGCTTGGCCAGCCGGTTCGACAGGCGCACGGCGCCGGCAAGATACGGACTATGCAACGCCAGTTCGATTTCGCGGCGCGCCAGGGGCTCGACGATGCCGGCCTGTTGCAGCGCCGGCATCAGCGCCGACGGATGACTGCCCAGCATGAGGTTTTCCGCGATCCAGCTGCGCCACTCGCGGCTCAGTTCCTGCTCCGGCGGCTGCTTCTGCTCCTTCTGCTTGACTCCGAATGTCGATACCGCCGCCATCGCCCGCCTCCTGTTTTTTATGTGCATGAACAGCCGGACAGCGTATGCCGCCCGGCCGTACCCTACTCTGGCGCAGTATTACCGCACCTTCCACACCTCGGTCGCCAGCACGCCGTTGGCATCGCCATCGAGTTCCCACGAGAACGCGCCGCGCAAGCCCTGGTCCTTGACGTATTTCACCTTGGTGCCGATGACGGTCGGATCGTCATAGCTCCACCACTGGCCGCCCGCGCCCGTGTACAGGTACAGCTGCCTGGTCACGGGATGGTAGTAGCGCGTGCCGGTCTTGGCGACGAGGATTTTATAGTCCTCGATGCCCGACTCGTAGGTGCCCGGCGCCGTGCCCGTGGCCGCCTGGTACAGACCATCGCCGTTCGGTCCCGGCGCCACGCCCGTCCAGCCGCGGCCATAGAACGGTATGCCCAGCAGCAGCTTGTCGCGCGGCACGCCGGCGGCAATCATGTATTGCACCGCCTTGTCGCCCACGTATTCGCGCGCCATGCCCGTCGACGGATCGGCGGGGTCGGCAAACAGCTGGGCATTGAAGTTGGTGCTCGTTTCCCAGCCGCCGTGGAAGTCGTAGGTCATCAGGTTGATCCAATCCATGTACTGCGAGTACAGGGCAGGTTCCGTGTTATCGATCTTGTCCTTGCCGGCGCCGACGGCCGCCGTCAGCAGGTAGCGCTTGCCGTTGGCGGCGCCCAGCGCATCGAGCTGGCTGCGAAATTCCGCCATCAGCAAGGTGAAGTTGCGCTTGTCGTTCGGGCTGACCGTGTTGTACGGCTGGCCGCCGCCGACCGGGTATTCCCAGTCGATATCGATGCCGTCAAAGATGTTGGCCGCCGCACCCGCGCCACCGCGCCCGCCCTGCACCGGCAAATTGCCCTTGATGTAGATATCGATGCAGGAACGCACCATCTGCTTGCGCAGCGCATCGGTGGCCGACCCGACGGAGAAGTTCTTCGACCAGCTCCAGCCGCCCAGCGAGATGAACAATTTCAGGTTCGGGTGCGCCGCCTTGAGTTTTCTCAGCTGCAGGAAGTTGCCCGACAACGGTGCGTCCCAAGGAATGGCCTGGCCATCGACGGTGCGCTTCGGCGTGCGGATGTAATCGGCCTCGGCATCGCCGCCCGTGCCCGCGTCCGGCGAATTCGGATTCGTCGCGCCCGGCTCCGTCTTGGTGATCATCGCGCATTCGTAGCCGCCGTTTTTCGGATAGATGTTGCCGAAAGCGTAGTTGATGAAGGTCAGCTTGTCGGCCACGCCGCTCGTGTGCACGTTCGCCACTTCATAGTCGCGGCCATACACGCCCCACTGCGCGAAGTACGACCCCACTTCGCGGCTCGTCGGGGTTGGGGTCGGGGTTGGGGTCGGGGTCGGGGTAGGAGTTGGTGTCGGAGTTGGTGTCGGCGTTGGTGTTGGCGTCGGTGTCGGGGTAGGCGTCGGCGTGGTGCTGCAGATTTCCTGGCTGGTCCATGGCTTGCCCGTGCCGGCGGCGCCGCTGCTGGTCGACGGGTTGTCACCCTGCGTCCAGTAATTGGCGCGGTAATTCGTGCCGCCGTAGCTGACGGTGGCGCCCGCGCTGTAGGCCGTACCGGCCACCCATGCCAGCGCGCAGGTGCCGCCGGTGGGCGACGGTGTCGGGGTGGGCGTCGGATTTGGCGTAGGCGCCGGTGTCGGCGTGGGCGTGGGCGTCGGGGTCGGTGTCGGCGTAGGCGTGGTGCCGCCATCGCAGCTGCCGCCCGCGCTCCACAGGCTCGGCGTGGCAACGGGATTCCAACCGGAGCCCACGTGATCGGTCTGCGTCACCAGAGCCGTGTAGTTCGCGCCCAGGTAATTGACCACCGTGCCCGCGTTGTACGTGCCGCCCTCTTGCCACGGCACGCAGGCGACCACGGTGCTGGCCGCCAGCAATTGCGCACCAGCCGGCGCGCCGGCGTCGCCGCCGCCACCGCATGCCGCCAGCACGCCACCGCTGGCCAGGCATACCATCATGTTTCTGATCGTTTTTTTGAGTATTAAATTTTCCACGCTGTCTCCTGTTCAGGTTTGCGGAAATACCACTCTGCTTCGATGAAAAGCTACCCTGTGATCTTGTTTTTCTGCAGTTGCAAGAACAGCATGCTGCTGAAAAAATAGGCGGTCAAGTGGTTTTAAAGTGGCATCAAAGTGGGCAATACCACTTCGTGCAGAAAGCGCAGCGGCTTATGCGAACGGCGTGTTGTCCTACTGGACAATGAAAAAACGGCAGAGGGAGGATGAAAAAAGACGCTGGATCGGGAAAAGACAGACCAGTTTTTTAATACACTGTAAGTGGTATTAGCGCGAAATCCAGGCCAGCGCATGGATAGCCTCGGCGCGCCTGAAAAACGTTCAGAGCAAGGCGCCTTGCCGAAGACAGTACGAATAGTACGGCTAGGCAAGGCAACGCAGCTATGGACGTTTTCTCAGGTGTGCCCTCAGAGCAAATCAAAGACCGCCATCGACTCTACGTGTGACGTGTGGGGGAACATGTTCACCACGCCTGCCTTGCTCAGCACATAGCCCGCTTCCAGCGCCAGGATGCCGGCGTCGCGCGCCAGGGTCGACGGGCTGCACGAGACGTAGACGATGCGTTTGGGCAGCAGGTCGGGACGCACTTGCGACAGGCCGACCAGCGCCTGGCACAGGGCCATGGCGCCATCGCGTGGCGGGTCGACGAGGATGCGGTCAAACTTGCCCAGCGCGATCAGGTCGTCGGTGGTGACTTCGAACAGGTTGCGCGTCGAGAACGAGGTTTTTTCCGCCAGGCCATTGGCCAGCGCGTTTTCCAGCGCCCGTTCCGTCAGGGTGGTGCTGCCTTCGATGCCCACCACTGCGCTGCCTTGCGTGGCCAGCGGCAAGGTGAAATTGCCCAGGCCGCAGAACAGGTCGGCCACGCGGTCCGTCGGCTGCACTTCCAGCAAACGCAGGGCTTTCGACACCAGCACGCGGTTGATGTGGTGATTCACCTGCGTGAAATCGACAGGCTTGAACGGCATCTTGACGCCGAATTCCGGCAGCAGATAGTGCAATTGCTTGTCCAGCGGATAGAACGGCACGGCCGTTTCCGGCCCCTTCACCTGCAGCCACCATTGCACGCCGTATTCGTCGGCAAAGGCCTTCAACTTCGTTTCATCGTCCGCCGTCAGCGGCGCCATGATGCGCAAGACCATGGCGGTGACATCTTCGCCCACGGCCAGTTCGATCTGCGGCATCTGGTCGAAGATGGACAGCGACGCAATCAATCCGCGCAGCGGCAGCAGCATGGCGGAAATGTGCGGCGGCAAGATTTCGCAGCTATCCATGTCGGCAACGAAAGCCGATTTCTTTTCATGGAAGCCCACCAGCACGGCGTCCTTCTTCTTGACGTGGCGCACGGACAGGCGCGCGCGGTAGCGGTAGCCCCAGGTCGGGCCATACATGGGGCGCATGATGCTTTGCGGACGCACCTTGCCGATATGCCACAGATTGTCTTCCAGCACGCGCTGCTTGATCGCCACCTGCGCCGACGGTTCCAGGTGCTGCATCGAGCAGCCGCCGCAATTATCAAAATGCTTGCACTTGGGTGTCACGCGCATCGATGATTCGCGGTGCAGCACCGTCATGCGGGCCATTTCCCAGTTTTTCTTTTTCTTGTACGTCACAAAGCTGACGCGCTCGCCCGGCAGTGCGCCTTCGACAAACACGACCTTGCCCGGCGAGCCGTCTTCGTTCTCAATATGGCCAACGCCACGGGCGTCCATGTCGAGCGATTTGATTTCGATGATATTTTCTTGCATAGCGATCAATAGGTAAGAGTGGGCCAGGACGCAGGGCCGCGCTGGAACTTGAAAGAATGGGGGAAAGGTCAGGCGCCGCGAGCGGGGCGTATGATAGCAGATGCGGCCCCGGAATTACCGGGAACGGGCGCCTTAGAGCAGGGAGTCGCGCACGACGCCACGTGCCGCCATGGCGCGCTTCAATTTAATCAGCGCTTCCTGCTGGATCTGGCGCACGCGCTCGCGCGTCACGCCCATTTCCTCGGCCAGGGTTTCCAGCGTGGCCGGATCGTCGTTGTCGAGGCCGAAACGGCGCATGATGACCACGCGCTGCTTGTCGGGCAGCTTGGTCAGCCAGTCGCGCACCAGCACCGTCATTTCATGGTGTTCCGCGCGCGCGTCGGGGCTGTCTTCGCTGGCGCCGGGCAGCATGTCCATCAGCGACGACTGCGGATCGTTGTCGAGCGGCGCGTCGAGCGAGGTGGCGTGCTCGGACAGGGCCAGGATATCCTGTACCTCTTCCACGGGACGGCCCACCAGGTGGGCGATGTCTTCCGCGGTGGCATCCTTGCCATCGTGATGCTGGGCTTCCAGGTGGTATTTGCCGCGCAGGATCTGGTTCAGTTCGCGCACCATGTGCACGGGCAGGCGCACCGTGCGCGCCTGGTTCATGATGGCGCGCTCGATGCTCTGGCGTATCCACCAGGTCGCATAGGTGGAAAAACGGAAACCGCGTTCGGGTTCGAACTTGTCGATGGCCCGCATCAGGCCGATGTTACCCTCCTCGATCATGTCGAGCAAGACCACGCCGCGGTTGATGTAATGCTTGGCGATCGACACGACCAGGCGCAGGTTGTGCTCGATCATGGTTTGCCGGGCTTCGAAATTGCCCTGCTTGGCCAGCGTGGCGTAATGCACCTCTTGCGCCGCCGTCAGCAGGGGCCGCGTGCCGATCTGGTTCAGATAGTGCTGCGTGGTATCGGTCGACAGCTCGGCCGCCAGCACCTTTTTCAGTTCATCGACACTTTCGACCAGCACGCTGACGCTGGCCACCTCGCCGCCCTCGCCCGCGTCGACGGCATCAACACCGTCGAGTTCGCCGGCATCGTCCGTCACGACTTCGTCTGCCCCGTCTTCCGGCAGTTCCGGCTCATCGTCCAGCTGATCGTGCGGCGCGTGTGTCATTGCTTTACCTAACGGTTAGGCAGGAATTTCGAAGGGTCGACAGGCTTGCCCTGCTGGCGGATTTCAAAGTGCAGCTTCACGCGGTCGGCATCGGAATCGCCCATTTCGGCGATGGCCTGGCCTTTGTTGACGTTCTGCCCTTCCTTCACCAGGATGCTGCGGTTATGCGCATATGCCGACAATAAACTATTACTGTGCTTCACGATGACAAGATTACCATAACCACGGATTCCGCTCCCGGCATACATGACTTTTCCCGCGCCGGCCGCCACCACCTGCTGGCCCGACTTGCCGGCGATATCGACGCCCTTGTTCTTGCCTTCGTCGAAAGTGCCGATGACCTTGCCTTCGGACGGCCACATCCAGCTGATCTTCTCGTCGCCAGGCGCCGATGCCGCAGGGGCTGCCGCAGCGGCGGCCGGTGCGGCGGCGACAACTGCTGCCGGCGCTGGCGCAGGCTTGGCGTCGGCACTGCCGCCATCGGCGCGCAACTCGGCCAGGGTGGCGTCGGAATACGCACGCTTCTCGCCGCGCGGGCCCGTTTTCTTTGGCACGACGGGTGCGGCCGGCTTGGCTTCCGTCACCGGCGGCATGACGATGGCCGATGTTTGCGCGCCGCCCGTGTCGCCATTCGGCGGCAACACGCGCAGCACCTGGTCGACCTTGATGTCGTTCGGGTTGCTCAAGTCATTCCAGGCCACCAGGTCGCGGTAATTCTGGCCGTGTTCCAGAGCGATGCGCAACAGCGTGTCGCCGCGCTTGACCGTGTAATAGGCCGGATCGCGGTCGCGCGGGTCGCTGGCGGCGGCGCTGCTGCTCGATGGGTGGCGCTCCACGACGGGTGCCTGAACACCCGTGGTGCCGCAACCGCTCAACAGGGCGGCCAGCGCAAGGCTGCAGAGGAATACGTTACTTTTCTTAATCATTCGCATGTATATATAGGTCCTGCTTGCTAGCTGATCCGGGGATCATATGGTGCCCGGGCGCAAAGGCACGAAATGGCAATCTTCCAGGGTCTGGCTGGTCCATTCCATTTTCCCCACCCGGGTAATGAGTTGTAAGTGTTGCAATTTAGCCCCCACCGGCGCAACCAGACGCCCGCCGGGCGCCAGCTGTTCCAGCAAGGCTTGCGGGACTTCCAGGCCGGCTGCGGCAAGGATGATCCCGTCGAAGGGCGCCGCCTGCGGCAGGCCAAGCATACCATCTCCGTACTGCAAGCGCAGATTTGACACGCGCAGCGGGCGCAGATTGGCCTTCGCCAGCTCATGCAGGGGCCGGATGCGCTCGATCGAATATACCTCTTTCGCCACCAGCGACAGCACCGTCGCCTGGTAACCGCAGCCCGTGCCGATCTCCAGCACGCGCTGCAAGTTGCCGCCCTGGCGCATCACTTCGATCATGCGCGCCACGATGTACGGCTGCGAAATGGTCTGGTGGTGGCCGATGGGCAAGGAGGCGTCGATATACGCCTGCGACGCCAGCGCCTCGTCCATGAACATGTGGCGCGGCACGGCTTGCATGGCGTCGAGCACCACCTGATCCTTGACGCCCTGTTTCGCGATGCGCGCCACCATGGCCCGGCGTACGGCCTCCGACACCAGCGGATTTTGCCGTGGCGGCGACGGCACCGCCGGTTGCGCCCGCTCATTGGCGATGGCCTGGGCGCGCGACGGCGCGATGGGCAGCGTGGCAGCGTAGTACGGCGCGCTTCCCCTGGCCGCATTTTGCGCCGCATTTTGCGTCGCCGTCTGCGGCGTGGCGATGCGTGACTGCGCCAGCGACGGCCCCCCGCCCTGCCTGGCGGGCTTGCCGGCCAGCGAATCGAGGGTCAGGGGGAAGGTACGCGGCTTGTCAGTCATAGTGAGCGGTCATGCCAGGCCTTGTGCCAGTGCATCGAGTTGGGTGGTATGGGTCAGGTCGATCTGCAACGGCGTGATCGAGACTTGTCCATGTTCAACGGCGTAAAAGTCCGTGCCCGGCCCGCCTTCCTTGGCGGCGCCGGCGGGGCCGATCCAGAAGATTTCACGGCCACGGGGATCGAGGGCGCGGATCACGGGCTCGGCCGAATGGCGCTTGCCCAGCCGCGTGGCCGCCATGCCTTGCAATTGTTCGTATGGAATGGCGGGGATGTTCACATTCAGCAAATACGGTTTCTGCAGGGCGTCAAACTGGCGCTCGACGATTTCCCGCGCCACGCGGGCGGCCGCATCCAGGTTGGCCCAACCGAATTGCGACTGGGAAAAGGCGATGGCGGGAATGCCGAACAGATAGCCTTCCGTGGCGGCCGCCACGGTACCCGAATACAGGGTGTCGTCGCCCATGTT
Source organism: Janthinobacterium sp. PSRC1-1 (assembly GCF_049897525.1). Taxonomy (NCBI): domain Bacteria; kingdom Pseudomonadati; phylum Pseudomonadota; class Betaproteobacteria; order Burkholderiales; family Oxalobacteraceae; genus Janthinobacterium; species Janthinobacterium sp. PSRC1-1. The sequence continues at coordinate 30,945 of NZ_JAFCWK010000013.1, read as the reverse complement.
GGGACCGTTGTTGATACCGGAGACCACCAGGTCGGGGCGCTCGATGAGCATGCCCGTCAGCGCCACGTGCACGCAGTCGGTGGGCGTGCCGTTGACAAAATAAAAGCCGTTGGCCGCCTTGTGCACGGACAGGGGCCGGTCCAGGGACAGCGAATTGGACGCGCCCGAACGATTGCTGTCGGGCGCCACCACGACGATCTCCGCAATGGGCGCGAGCGCGTCGGCCAGGGCCGCCAGGCCTGGCGCCAGGTAACCGTCGTCGTTACTGATAAGAATTCTCATAACGAGATTTTACCTGAAGCAATGCCAACACTGCGCGTGCCACGCGCCGAATGGCAGCATTATTTATGCCGCCGCGCTGACATGGCGCGAGGCGTCAGCGCGGCTCGATGCCCGCCTCCGACAACGCCCCTTCCAGCGCCTGCACTTCATCCTCCTGCAAGGCCAGCAAGGCATTCAGATCACCTTGTAATTTATACATTCTTTTCAGCTGCGCCATGCCGCGCCTGCGCAGCTTGCCCGGCACGCCAGGGCGCAGCAGACCGGACTTCAAATGGTCGGCCAGTTCGCCCGCCTGCGCATACTGTTCGCGCTCGATCATGCCTTGCAACATCGAGATCATGCTGGCCAGGGCGTCCGGCTCGGCCACGTCCTGCTCGCTGGCGCGGCCGGCCAGGATAGTTTCCTGCAAATGCCGGGCGCCGTCCAGCACACTGTCCGCATGCCCCGTGACGGGCGCATTCAGCAACCGGTCGCTGCCGCTGAGCACCGCGTCCTCCAGCAGGCGCGCCGCCTCGCTGTCGCCCTGCTGCTGCAGGGTCCCGGCCAATTGCTTCTTGCTGTGCAAGGTATCGAGGTGATCTTCGCCCAGCAGGCGCGCATGCACTTCCAGCACCTGCTCCTGCACGCTGCGCGCCGCATCGAGCTCGCCACGCCGCAGCAGCGCCTCGGCCAGCTTGCGCTGGCTCATCAGGGTTTCAGGATGGTCGAGCCCGTGCGTGCGCTCGCGCGCCGCCACCTGGTCTTCGTGCAGCTGGCGCGCGCCAGCCCAGTCGCCCTGCCCGGCCACGATATCGGCCAGCAAGTCGCGCGTGGCCAGGGTGGCCGCATGGTCGCTGCCCAGGCGCCGCTCCTGCACCTGCAGCACGGCAGCGAGCAGGCGCCGCGCGCCTTCCAGGTCGCCTGCGCGCCCCAGGGCCTGCGCCAGCGCCAGCTTGCTGCGCAAGGTATCGCCGTGCTCGGCGCCAAACAGGCGCTCGCGCGCCGCCACCACCGTGCCCAGCACTTGCTGCGCCTGCGCCAGCCGCCCCATGCGCAGCAGGGTGGCGGCGCGGCGATCCATCGCTTCCAGGGTCAGCGGATGCTCGCCGCCCAGCTGGCGCGCGTAGCTTGCCAGCACGGCATCTTGCAGCAGCAGCGCCGCCGCCAGTTCCCCCTGCTGCAACAGGGTTTGCGCCAGGCAGGCGCGGGCGGCCAGGGTGTCGGGATGCTCGCTGCCCAGCACGCGCTCACGCACGTCGAGCACGTCCTCTTCCAGGAAGCGCGCTTCATCGAGCTTGCCCAGCTGGCGCAGCAGGCGCGCCATGCCGCTCTTGCACGCCAGGCTGTCGGGATGCTCCTCACCCAGCAGGCGTATGCGGATCTCGACGCTCTGGCGAAAGGCATCGAGCGCCTGCGCGCTGCGCCCCTCCTTGCGGTACAGCTCGCCCAGGCGCGCCAGGTCGCGCGCCAGCGGCAGGGCCACGGCGCGGCCCGGTTCGAGCTGCAAGGCCTGGCGCGCTTCGCTGATGGCGCCCAGCAAGGCGATTTCACGGCTCGATTGCCAGGGAAAATAACCGCCCGTCAGCCAGTGCAAAAAGGCTTCGAAAGTACGCGTGAGGGAAAAGCGGTCGCCGCCCTGGTCGATGCGCACGGCCAGCTGCTCGCCATAGGCAAAGGTTTTCGTCTGCTGCAGCTGGACTTCGTCGAAATAGCTGTCGAGGGCAATCTGCGACAAGCCGTAGGAAGTGCGCAGCAGGCGCTCGAACATGGGCTGGAAACCGGCGATGCCCTTGTGCGCGTCGCCGCGCCGCCACTCGGCGCGCTGCGCCCCATCGCCCATTTCTATGCGCGAGGGCAAGGGGTAGACGAGCAACGGACGCTGTTCATCCTCATGGCTGCGGCGGTATTCGATGGCCCGGGTGACGAGCGCGTCGACGCCTTCCAGGCTTTGCCGGTTCGGCGTGAAGACCACCACCAGCTTTTTCGGCAGCAAGGTGGTGCAGATGCCGGCACTGTCCGTGCGGCCCGTGCGCGAATCGACCAGCACGTAGCGGAAATGCTGGGCCAGGGTATCGGCGAAGCAGCGGAACAGGGCCGGGCAGGTGTCGAACAGCTGATCCCAGCGCATCTGCGCCAGGCGTTCGCTGTAGCTGGCATCGAAACGCCCCGCACGCATCAGGTACAGCGGGCTGCCCTGGTCGACGCGCACCACGTATTGCTGCCAGTCGATGGCGTCGAGCACGCGCTGCGCCAGCGCCGCGTCCTCGCGCCCCGCATCTTCGCGCCCGCTGGCCTGCCCGCCGCCATTTTCCAGGCTGATGCGCTCGAGCTGCTGGCGGCAGGCCTCGAAGAATTCGAGCACGCCCGGCCGTTCCTCGTGCTGCTCGAAATAATGGTGCAGGCCCGGCGCTTCCATGTCCCAGTCCAGCATCAGTACCGGCACGCTGGCGTTTTCACGGCGCGCCAGCAGGACGGCGATGTTCGACAGGGCCATGGTGCGGCCGGTACCGCCCTTGTAGGAATAGAAGGTGACGACTTCGCCAGGGGCGCTCAAAGGCGGCAGGGAGAGGCGTTGGCATTCCATGACAGGACCTTTTACGTGATTAACGCGGAAAGTGGGGAGGCGGAATGGCGCGCCATTCCGGTGGAATAGCGGGCAACACGAAACGGCTGCAATCGTGGCCGGGCGGTGTCGACCGCTTGAGCAAGTGGTAATGCGTGGCGATGCGCTGCACGATGCGGTCGATGTCGGGCAGGTATTGCGGATTCGACTTCAGGTCGCCGCTGGCCAGCGTATAGCCGGAGAAATCGACGTACAGCCCCGACTCCGTGATTTGCGGCGGCAAGCCGTCCGGATGGCGCGTCATGATGATGGGGATGATCAGGTGGCTGGGCAGCGCATACCAGGCGCGCCGCTCCTGCTCGATTAGTTGCATGGCAGCAAATTCACGCCGCGTATAGCCGTGTGCTTCATATTTGGGCGTGTACAGCACGATCATGCAGACGCTCTGGCACATGGCGCGCGCCACGCGCAGGTCGATATCGTCGCCGCCGCCCAGTTGCTCGCTGTCGATGAACAGCACTTCTTCACGGTCGAGGTGCGGTTCCAGATAGCAAGCCAGCGCCTCGATGAGATCATTCTTGAACTTGTTCATGAACGCATATTGGCCGTGTGCATAGCTCAAGAAACAGCCGTAGCGGATCTCCATGGCATCCCCCCTGTTCCCCGTGCGGCCCTGCCATCGCCGCGCCTTGATCCTGCAAGGCATGAGTTCACTGTAGACCGCCCGGCAACAGCTCAGTTTGCGCTGGCGCAAAGATGTGTCTGGCGTCCTGGACATTCGTAACAATGCCAGAAACTGGCGCGATCATGCCCATTTCTGGCATGCCAGGCGCGCAGGCAAGCGCCGCACCGGAAGCGCTAGTGGCTTGATAACAAAGGGAAATAAGCCGGCGCGCCGATGGCGCCGGCAGGCAGGACTTAAGCGCCCCTGGCGGGCAGGTTGCGGAAGAATTCCACCACTTCGCTGGTGTCGCGCGTGCGCTTGAACGGTGGCAGGCTTTGCCAGATGCGCTTGCCGTACGGCTTGGAAATGAGGCGCGGATCGCAGATCATCAGCACGCCGCGGTCGCCTTCGTCACGGATCAGGCGGCCTGCGCCCTGCTTCAGGTTGATGATGGCTTCCGGCAGCGAATGGTGCATGAAGCCGTTCTTGCCCTGTTTTTCCATCACTTCGATGCGCGCCGCCAGCACGGGATCGTCGGGCGGCGCGAACGGCAGCTTGTCGATGATCACCAGAGAGAGCGCATCGCCGCGCACGTCGACGCCTTCCCAGAAGCTCTGGCTGCCGATCAGCACGCCATTCCCGGCGGCGCGGAACTGGTCCAGCAATTCCGTGCGGCCCTTGTCGCCCTGCACGAACAGGGGGAAGTTCAGGCCCCGCTGCTTGAATTCGTCGGCCAGGCGCTCGGCCGCGCGCTTGACGGCGCGCAAGGTGGTGCACAGGAAGAAGGTGCGCCCGCCCGCCGCCTCGATGATGGGCAAGGCGCAGTCGATGACGGCGTCCGTGTAGCCCAGCGAGTTCGGCTGCGGCAGGTTTTGCGGCACGAACAGCAAGCCCTGCTGGCCATAGTCGAAGGGGCTCGGCCAGGTGTGCGACGGTTCGCCCGTCAAGCCCATCTGTTCCGAAAAATGCTTGAAATCGTTCTTCACGGCCAGGGTGGCGGACGTGAAAATCCAGCTGCGCGGCGTGCCTTCGCGCTGGTTGTTGAAGATCGGCGCGATCGACAATGGTGTTTTATGCAACTGCAAGGAGCTGGAAAACGCCTCCACCCAGAACACGGCTTCTTCGCCAGCCGCGACCTTGGCCTTCGGATCGAACTTCCAGCCGCTCAGCTGCTGCGCCAGCTCGACGCCGCGCACGCGGCACTGTTCCAGCGTTTCCGCGCGTTCCGCCTGGGTTTCCAGCACGGCCACCATGCCGTCGAGCTCATCTTTGAGCGTGTCGAGCGCTGGAAAGAAATCACTCGACGGGGCGATTTGCGGCAGCGACAGGCGCACGATATCCTGCGGGAAGGTCAAACGCAGGTCGCGCGCCGCCTTTTCCACCACCGTCACCGTCTTGGCCCAGTCGATGCCGCGCGCGTGCGCCAGGCCCTCGGCCAGCACGTCGCGGCACAGTTCCAGGATTTGCGAGGTCGACACCGTGTTGCCAAAGAATAAAGTGGCCGTATCGGGCAGCTGGTGCGCCTCATCGAAGATGATGGTATTGGCCGACGGCAGCAATTCCGCCACGCCCGTGTCCTTCAGGGCCACGTCGGCAAAGAACAGATGGTGATTGACCACCACCACGTCGGCCTGCTGGGCTTCCTTGCGGGCCTTCATCACGAAGCAATCCTGGTAATACTGGCACTCGGCGCCCATGCAGGTGTCGCGCGTGGACGTCACCAGGTTCCAGATCATGGCGTTTTCCGGCACCTTGGCCAGTTCCGCCTTGTCGCCGGAGCTGGTCATCTTGATGAAGCGCGAGATTTCGCGCAAATGCCCCACGTCGTCGCGCGAGGTCATGCGCCCGTTCTGCAAGGTGCGTTCCAGGTGATAGTGGCAGACGTAGTTCGAGCGGCCCTTCAGCAGGGCGACGGAGACCGGTGCCTGCAGCGCGGCGCGCACGGTGGGGATATCGCGCAGGAACAACTGGTCCTGCAAGTTCTTCGTGCCGGTCGACACGATGGTCTTGCCGCCCCACATCAGGGCCGGCACCAGGTAGGCGAAGGTTTTACCCGTGCCCGTGCCCGCCTCGGCGATCAGGGTGGTCTGGCTGTCGATGGCGTGGGCGATGGCCTTGGCCATTTCCGTTTGCGAACGGCGCGGCTTGTAGCTGCCCACGGCGGGACCGAGCGGGCCACCCGCGCCGAACAGGCGCTCGATGTCGGCATCGTGCTTGCCAGGGGCCGCCTGGGGTTCGGCTGGCAGACTGGCGTGCGAATCGGCAGGCTGGCCATCTGGGTTTACAGGCAATAAATTGTGGTCGGTCAAAATATACTTAAGTGAAGGCTGGACTGGACGCTACTGGCGCCCCTCAGGCGGGAACGTCGGGCACCAACTGCATTTTCAGCAAGGTGATGTGATCCTTCAATTGCAATTTGCGCTTTTTCAGGCGGCGCAGCTGCAGCTCGTCATGGTGACCATCAAGTATCAGCAACTCGATGACGGCATCGAGGTCACGGTGCTCCACGTTGAGTTCAATCAGGCGCCGCTCTATTTGCTGTGCATCGCTCATGTGTTGCGTTCCAGGCAGTGTTGGTAACAGGCGCGCGCAACGTACGCAGGCAGCCATTGACGCCGGCATCACCGGCAAGTGCGTAGTTTAACCTGCCGCGCGCGTTAGGGCACGCCATTTCCGGCATGCCCCGCGCACGGCGGTCTTAATTGACCGGCGGTACAGGCACAGCAGCCGCTGGCGTGCTGGCAGCAGATGCGGCCGCCTTGGCAGCCTTGGCCTGCGCTTCGGCCTGGCGCTCGGCCAGGCGTTGCGCCACGCGTTTCTGGCGCGCCACGGCGTCAGCCTGTTTTTTCGCATAGGCTGCTTCGCGGGCCGCGCGGCGCGGGGCATCGGCAGCGTCGGCGGCAGCCTGTTTCGCCAGCTTCGCCGCTTGCGCAGCCTCGCGTTCGGCAAGGCTCTTGCCTTCCGGCTTGGGCGGCGCCGGCTCGGGCGTGACCACTTTCACGGGCTTGGGCATGGCCGCAGTGCGCTGCTCGGCGTCCAGGCGCGCATCTTCCTGCGTCCTGGCCAGATCGATATCGCGCAGCCGCACGGATTCGGCCCGCTTGAAGTAATTCGCTTCCGCATCGACGGCGCGCAGGCGCACGAGGATCAGGCGGCGCTTTTCCTTGGCCTGGTCCAGGCAGTTATTCACGAAAAACTTGTTGTAGCACTCCAGTTCGCGCGCGGCAAACTCATTTTCGGCCGCCTCGCGTTCGCTGGCTGACTGCTTCAGCTTGGCGTCCGCTTCCTCCACCGACAAGGTCGCGGGCACCTGCGGTGCGCCAACCTCATCCAATGCCGCAGCCCCCTGGTGTGCGCAGGCGGACAATGCCAGGGCCAGGCCCAGCGCCGCCCCCAGCTTGTATAGTGTATTTGCCATGATGTTCATTATCCCTGCCTCAAACGATCGCGTCGGCCGCGCCGCGCTGTTCTTTTTCCATGTATTCGCGCGATTGCATCTCGATGATACGCGAAACGGTACGGTGAAACTCGTTGGCCAGCATGCCGTTCGTGTACAGCTGCTCGGGCGCCACTTCGGCCGACATGACCAGCTTGACCTTCTGGTCATAAAACACGTCGATCAGCCAGGTAAAGCGGCGCGCTTCGGACGACTGCGCCGCCGACATGGCCGGTATGCCGGACAATATCACCGTATGGAAGCGGCTGGCGATTTCCAGGTAATCATTTTGCGAGCGGGGTCCGCCGCACAGGGTGGCAAAATCGAACCAGATGATGCCGCCGGCGCGGCGCAGGCAATGGATTTCGCGGCTCTCGATGCGGATGCGCGCGTCTTCGTCGGCCGTCTCGGCGATGCGCGTGTAGGCATCGCGCAAGGCCTTGTCGGTGGCCGCGCCCAGCGGCGTGTAGTAGCTTTCCACCTGTTCCAGCGCGCGGCCGCGGTAATCGACGCCGGCGTCGACGTTCATCACGTCGAGCTTGTCCTTCAGCAGCGCGATGGTCGGCAGCATGCGGTCGCGGTGCAGGCCGTCCGGATACAGCAGGTCGGGATCGTAATTCGAGGTCATGATGAAGGACACGCCATTGGCGAACAGGGCCGACAGCAGGTTGTACAGGATCATCGCGTCGGCGATGTCGGAAACGTGGAATTCATCGAAACAGATCAGGCGGTATTTCTTGGCGATGCGCTTGGCCACCTCGTCGAGCGGGTCGGCCACGCCTTTCAATTCGTCGAGCTGCTGGTGCACGCCGCGCATGAATTCGTGGAAGTGCAGGCGCGTCTTGCGCACCAGCGGCACGACCGAGTAAAAACTGTCCATCAGGAACGATTTGCCGCGCCCCACCCCACCCCACATGTACACGCCTTTCGGCACGGCAGGACGGTTCAGCAGGCGCTTGAAGGTACTCGAGCGCTGGCCCTTGTAGGCCACCCACTCGTCATAGCACAGTTGCAGGCGGTCGACCGCGCGCCGTTGGGCGGCATCGGCCTTGAAATCGCGCTTCTGCAACGCGTGCTGGTAAAACTCTTCAACGTTCATGGGATTCGATTCAACAGGGATTCTTGACATAGCGCAAACGGGCCGGCAAGGCAGAAACTGCTTTGCCGGCCCGCTGCGAAGTAGCGTGGCGCTTAGAAGTTCAGCGTACGCTTATCGACGGCCAGTGCCGCTTCCTTGGTCGCTTCCGACAAGGATGGATGCGCGTGGCAGATGCGCGCGATGTCTTCGGCCGAGGCCTTGAATTCCATCGCCACGACGGCTTCGGAAATCAGTTCCGAGGCCATCGGACCGACGATGTGCACGCCGAGGATTTCATCGGTGGTCGCATCGGCCAGGAATTTCACCATGCCCGAGGTGTCGCCCAGCGCGCGCGCACGGCCATTGGCCATGAACGGGAAGGTACCGGCCTTGTAGGCGATGCCTTCGGCCTTCAGGGTTTGCTCGGTCTTGCCGACCCACGCGATTTCCGGCGAGGTGTAGATCACCCAGGGAATCGTGTTGAAGTTGGTGTGACCGTGCTGGCCGGCGATACGCTCGGCCACGGCAACGCCTTCTTCTTCCGCCTTGTGCGCCAGCATCGGGCCGCGCACGACGTCGCCCACCGCCCACACGTTCGGCAGGTTGGTCTTGCAGTCGCCGTCGACGGCGATGAAGCCGCGTTCGTCCAGCTGCAGGCCGACCTTGTCCGCGCCCAGACCATTCGTGTTCGGCGTACGGCCGATCGAGATGATCAGTTTGTCGAACACGGCTTTTTGCGCTTCGCCCTTGGCGTCCACGAATTCCACGGTGACGTCTTTCTTGCCTGGCGTGATGGCGCCGATCTTGCAACCGAGGTTGATCTTCAAGCCTTGCTTGATGAACAGCTTCGACGCTTCCTTGGCGATCTGCTCGTCGACGGCGCCCAGGAAGACCGGCAGGCCTTCGAGCACGGTGACGTCGGAACCGAGGCGGCGCCAAACGCTGCCCATTTCCAGACCGATCACGCCGGCACCGATGACGCCCAGCTTGGCTGGTACGGCGTCGATGGCCAGTGCGCCCGTGTTCGACAGGATCAGTTTCTCGTCGAATGGTGCGCCCGGCAATTCGCGTGCGTTCGAACCCGTGGCGATGACCACGTGCTTGGCCGTCAGGGTTTCGTTGGCTGCGCCCGTCACGCTGATGTCATACGTGCCAGCGGCGGCGGCGGCGAAAGCGGCGCGGCCGTGGAAGAAGGCGATCTTGTTCTTCTTGAACAGGTACAGGATGCCGTCGTTGTTTTGCTTGACGACGGTGTCTTTGCGCTTGAGCATCTGGCCCAGGTTCAGCTTCAGGCCGGCGACGTCGATGCCGTGTTCGGCGAAGCTGTGGCCCGCGTGTTCAAAATGCTCGGACGATTGCAGCAGCGCTTTCGACGGGATGCAGCCGACGTTGGTGCAGGTACCGCCAGGCGCGGCGCCGCCCTTGGCGTTCGACCACTCGTCGACGCAAGCGACGGAAAAGCCCAGCTGCGCTGCGCGGATGGCGGCGATGTAGCCGCCAGGGCCCGCACCGATGACCACTACGTCAAATTGTTTAGTACTCATGTTTTGTTATTCCAATCTCTTCGTCTGGTACGAAAATCCACAATAGAAGGTAAATCACCACGCCGAAGCCGAAGGTCAATGTAAACAGGACGAAGACCAGGCGCCAGATCCACGCTTCCATGCCGGAAGCGCGGCCCAGGCCGCCACAGACGCCACCGAGCCAGCGGTCGTTGCGCGAGCGGCGCAGGCGGTTGAATTCCTGCACCAGGTCGTTCGACGGTCCGGCGTCGGAGGGACTGTCCGATTTGTCCAGGTTGATATTGCTCAGGAGCTTGGCTTTCGCTTGCGCGAATTCCGCGTCGCTCAGGGCGCCCGCCAGGTGCAACTCGTGCAGACGCTTGATTTCTTCAGAGACGTTCATGGGAATCCTCTTTCATTGAGATCAGCCAGCTGCGTCTTCTGGCAAGGGGTATCAGCTACATTGCCCCGGCGGCGACGCCGGGGGACTACGGTGCTTACAGGTCCAGCAACAGGCGTGCAGGATCTTCCAGCGCTTCTTTCATCGCCACCAGGCCCAGGACGGCTTCGCGGCCGTCGATGATGCGGTGGTCGTAGGACATGGCCAGGTAGTTCATCGGACGCACCACGATCTGGCCGTTTTCGACCACGGCGCGGTCCTTGGTCGCATGTACGCCCAGGATGGCCGATTGTGGCGGGTTGATGATCGGGGTCGACAGCATGGAGCCGAAGGTGCCGCCGTTCGAGATCGAGAACGTGCCGCCCGTCAGGTCGTCCAGGGTCAGCTTGCCTTCCTTGGCTTTCGCGCCGAATTCACCGATTTTTTTCTCGATGTCGGCGATCGACAGCTGGTCCGCATTGCGGATGATAGGCACGACCAGGCCGCGTGGCGAACCGACAGCGATGCCGATGTCGAAGTAGCCGTGGTACAGGATGTCGTTGCCGTCAACGGAAGCGTTGATGATCGGGTATTTTTTCAGCGCGGCGACGGCGGCCTTGACGAAGAAGGACATGAAGCCCAGCTTGACGCCGTGCTCTTTCTCGAACTTGTCCTTGTACTTGTTGCGCAGGTCGATGACCGGCTGCATGTTCACTTCATTGAACGTGGTCAGGATGGCGTTCGTCGATTGCGATTGCAGCAGGCGCTCGGCGATACGTGCGCGCAGGCGGCTCATCGGCACGCGCTCTTCCGGACGGTCGCCCAGGCTGGCGATGCTCGGCGTGGCGACTTGCTGCAGCGCTGGCTTGGCAGCGGCTGGCGCCAGTGGCGCGACAGCTGGCTTGGCGGAAGCGGCCAGGGCGTCGCCCTTGGTCACGCGGCCGTCTTTGCCCGAACCGGCGACGTCGCCAGCGGACAGGCCTTTTTCGGACAGGATCTTGGCAGCGGCAGGCATGGCGACATCGCCTTTGGTCGCAGCGGCTGGTGCCGACGCGGTCGAAGCGTCTTGCGCGGCGGCAGCCAGGGCTGGCGCAGGCACGGCCGACACTTCCATCGGGCTGACCTTGGCCGAGCCGTCGGTGTCGATGATGGCGATGACTTCGCCGGCGACGACGGTGGCGCCGTCAGCCTTGATGATCTGCACGATCACGCCAGCGGCAGGCGCAGGCAGTTCCAGCACCACTTTATCGGTTTCGATATCGATCATGTTTTCGTCGCGCGCGACTGGTTCGCCGACTTTCTTGTGCCATGCCAGCAGGGTCGCTTCTGCAACCGATTCCGACAACTGGGGAACTTTGACTTCGATTTGTGCCATGTAAAACTCCGTTTATTTTGTTATTGCGGCGCCGCCCCTGCGTAGCAAGGGAGGCGCTCCGTCATGATGTCTGCGAGCAGGCGCCATGCATAGGCATGGCGCCCTTTACCCTGCCACTTACTTGGTCAGGATAAAACCCTTCAGCTTCGAGAATGCCGTTTCCAGCAGATCTTTTTGCTGGGCGTAGTGCTTGTCATAGTAACCGACAGCAGGCGACGCCGAAGCAGGACGGCCGGCGTAAGCCAGACGCTGACCCGATTCCAGGCCTTCGAAGATGTTGTGCTGGATCTGGAACCAGGCGCCCTGGTTTTGCGGCTCGTCCTGGGCCCATACGACTTCGACCAGGTTCGGGAACTTCTTCAGTTCAGCAGCGAACGACTTGTGCGGGAACGGATACAGCTGTTCCAGGCGCACGATGGCCGTGTCGGTCTGGCCGCGTGTCTTGCGTGCGTTGACCAGGTCGTAGTAGACCTTGCCCGAGCAGGCGACGACGCGCTTGACTTTCTTGGCATCGATTTTGTCGTCGACTTCGCCGATGACGGTCTGGAAACCACCCTTGGCCAGGTCGGTCAGCGGCGAACCGGCATCCTTGTTGCGCAACAGCGACTTCGGCGTCAGGATGACCAGCGGCTTGCGGAACTGGCGCACCATCTGGCGGCGCAGCAAATGGAAGATCTGCGCAGCCGTCGTCGGCTGCACCACTTGCATGTTGTTGTCTGCGCACAGCTGCAGGAAACGCTCCGGACGCGCGGACGAGTGCTCAGGACCCTGGCCTTCGTAACCGTGCGGCAGCATCATGACCAGGCCCGAAGCGCGGCCCCACTTCACTTCGCCGGAGCTGATGAATTGGTCGATCACCACTTGCGCGCCGTTGGCGAAGTCGCCGAACTGGGCTTCCCAGATCGTCAGGGTGTTCGGTTCAGCGGTCGAGTAGCCGTATTCGAAGGCCAGTACGGCTTCTTCGGACAGCACCGAGTCGATGACGGTGAACGGCGCCTGGTTATCCGAGACGTTTTGCAGCGGAATGTAGGTACCGGCATCCCAGCGCTCGCGATTTTGGTCATGCAAGACGGCGTGGCGGTGCACGAAGGTGCCGCGGCCGGCATCCTGGCCCGTCAGGCGGATGGCGTAGCCGGACGAAACCAGCGAAGCGTAGGCCAGGTGTTCGCCCATGCCCCAGTCCAGGTTCATTTCGCCACGGCCCATGGTGCCACGGTCGCCCAGTACTTTTTCAACCAGCGAGTGGACCTTGAAGTCTTCCGGCACGCTGGTGATGCGGCTGGCCAGGCGTTTCAGTTCCGTCATCGGCACGGCGGTGTCGGCCGAATCGGTCCATTTCTTGTTCAGGAACGGCAGCCAGTCGACGGCGTACTTGTTCTTGAAGTTCGAGATGACCGGATCGACGGTATGCTTGCCGGCGTCCATGGCGTCGCGGAAAGCGGCCACCATCTTGTCGCCGCCATCGGCAGGGATCACGCCTTGCGCCACCAGCTTGTCCGCGTACAGCTTGCGGGTGCCTGGATGCTGGCCGATCTTCTTGTACATCAGCGGCTGCGTCAGTGCCGGCGTATCTTGCTCGTTGTGGCCAAGCTTGCGGTAGCAGATGATGTCGAGGACGATGTCCTTCTTGAATTCCATGCGGTAGTCGAGCGCGATTTGCGTCGCCAGCACCACGGCTTCAGGATCATCGGCATTGATGTGCAGGACCGGTGCTTCGATCATCTTGACGACGTCCGAGCAGTACAGGGTCGAGCGTGCATCGCGCGGGTCCGAGGTAGTGAAACCGATCTGGTTGTTGATCACGATATGCACCGTGCCACCCGTATGGTAGCCGCGGGTTTGCGCCAGATTCAGCGTTTCCATGACCACGCCCTGGCCGGCGAAAGCGGCATCGCCGTGCACCAGGATAGGCAGCACTTGCGCGCCCTGCGCGTCGCCGCGGCGATCCATGCGGGCCTTGACGGAACCTTCGACCACAGGGTTGACGATTTCCAGGTGCGACGGGTTGAACGCCAGCGACAGGTGGACCGGGCCGCCTGCGGTGGAGATGTCCGACGAGAAGCCTTGATGGTACTTCACGTCGCCGGCAGGCAGGTCGTCGCCATGCTTGCCTTCGAATTCTTCGAACAGTTCCTGTGGCGCCTTGCCCAGGGTGTTGACCAGTACGTTCAGGCGGCCGCGGTGGGCCATGCCGATAACGATTTCCTGCACGCCTTTTTCGCCGGCGCGCTGGATGGTTTCATCCATCGAGGCGATGAAGGTTTCGCCGCCTTCCAGGGAGAAGCGCTTCTGGCCCACGTAACGGGTGTGCAGATAGCGTTCCAGGCCTTCAGCCGCGGTCAGGCGGTCGAGGATGTGGATTTTTTTCTCTGGGGTGAAATTCGGGGTGGAGCGGATCGATTCCAGTTTCTCTTGCAACCAGCGCTTTTCGGCCGGATCGGAGATGTACATGAATTCGGCACCGATCGAACGCGTGTAGGTATCGCGCAGATAGTTCAGCAGATCGCGCAGGGTGGCGGTCTCGGGGCCAAAATAGGTATTGCTGATGTTGAACACGGTGTCCATGTCCGCGTCGGTGAAACCGTAGAAGCTCGGCTCGAGCTCAGGGATCATCGGACGTTCCTGGCGTTGCAGTGGATCCAGATTGGCCCAGTGCGAACCGAGGTAGCGGTAAGCGGCGATCAGTTGCGTTGCAGCAACACGCTTGCGGCCCATTTCAGCATCGAAGGAAGCGGTCACCGTACGGATCGGACCTGCTTTTGCGCGCTCGGCGAACGAGGCGACGACGGAGGCATGCGCCACGTCAGGCTTGTTGCTGCCATCGACTGCAGGCACATGCTGCATGGCGTCGAAATAGGCGCGCCAGTTGTCCGGTACCGAACCTGGGTTATTGAGATACGCTTCGTACAGATCTTCCACGTACGGAGCATTCCCACCGAACAGGTAGGAGTTGGACGTAAATTGTTGCATCATATTGCTCACCTTTCTTCGCGCTTCGCGAGATTAGCGGGTTAATCTAACCTTCCGCGACACGGCCTGACCGGTTAGCGGATTGCACATCAAGTTGTGGGGAAGGGCTTTTTTATTGCGCCAGCATTCTGCATACCGTCATTTAGAATAGCACGCGGTATTGTAACGCAACAACTGCAAGTTGAATTTATTTGGCAAGCAAATGTAAGCCGGGTGCGTGATTTTCCCGGGCTTGCCAGCCTGTTACTGTTGCGCTTACGGCACTTTCACGCCCGCGCTGGCGTGCCGCTTGCGCCCGACTGGTCTGCCAGATGACGGCGCCGCCGCGATGGCCGCCAGCCAATCGGCATCGCCGGCAAACCAGTCCACCAGGAAGTCGAGCATGGTGCGCAGCAGCGGTGACATGTGCTGGCGCGAGGTATAGATGCCGTAGATGCCCATGTCCTGCGGCTGATACGCGGGCAACAGTTCCACCAGTTGCCCGCTGGCGATCAGCGGCGCGGCCGAATAGCGCGGCTGCAAGGCGATGCCCGCCCCCGCCACCGTCGCCACCAGCAGCACCAGCGATTCATTCGCCGACAGGCGGCCGCTGACGGGGACAGTGAGCGCTTCCCCGTCGTGCGTGAACTGCCACAGGCTCTTGCCGAAATACGTATAGGTCAGGCAGTTATGCAGGGCCAGATCCTCCGCCCGGCGCGGCGTGCCGTGCGCGGCCAGGTACGATGGTGCAGCGCACACCACCGAGGCGCAACTGGCCAGCTGGCGCGCGATCAGGTTCGGTTCGAGCGCGTTCGTGATGCGGATCGCCAGGTCGATGCGCTGCTCCACCAGGTTGACGGCGCGGTTCTCCATCTGCAGGTCGACGGCGGCGCGCGGGTAGCGCCGCAGGTAAGCGGTCACTGCGCCAGCGAGCGCCGTCTGCGCCAGCGATTGCGAACAGGTAATGCGCAGCAAGCCGTGCGGCGTGTCGATTCCCCCGGGCGACGTGACGGCCATGGCGCCGGCCACTTCCAGCATCTGCCGGCAGCGCGCCAGGGTCGCCTCGCCCGCATCCGTCAGGCTCAAGCGACGCGTGGTGCGATGCAGCAGACGCGCCCCCGCCCACTGCTCCATCTCGGCCAGGTAGCGCGTCACCATGGCGCGCGACATATCGAGCGCCTCGCTGGCGGCGACCATGCTGCCGCGCTCGGCGATGGCGACAAATACTTGTGCGGCGGTGATGCGGTCCATGCGGATACTCCCTTGATTCATCCGATCCATGCAACTAAGTATTGCAATCTACCCTATTTGTCGCGCCTGGTCGAAAGGATAATATGCGACAAGAGCATTCAATGTAGAAAGAATAATATGTTTGCACGCGCCGCCCGCCTCTCCCGCACGCTGGAAACCTTCCGACTGGACGTGCTGGGTTGCGCACCGTCCACCTCATTGCTGTTGAGCGGCGTGGCGGACGCCATCCTGATCAACGCCCAGTTCCTGCGCAACGATGCGACGCAGTTAGCGCACACCATCGCCGCCAGCGGCAAGCGCCTGACCACCATCTATATCAGTGTGGCCGAACCGCAAGCCTATTTCGGGCTGGGCGTATTGCAGCAAGCCTTTCCGCAAGCCCACATCCTCGCCAGTGGCGCCACGGTCGAGGCGATCCGCCGCCAGGCCGGCGCCAGGGTCGCCCACTGGGGCGGCATCCTCAAGCACAATGCGCCGCGCCGCATCGTCATGCCCCAGCCCTATGAGGGCGACAGCCTGCCACTCGAGGGCCGGCACATTGCGCTGCGCCAGCTGGAAGCGGCATTCAACTGACACCCCGCGTCTTACAAGGCCGCCAGGTAGCGTTCATACGCTTGCGCGCTGCGCGCCAGCCGCTCGGCATAGCCCGGCTCCTTCGGCCCGTCTTCCGCGCCATAGAAGGCAAAGAAGCGGCGCTTGTCGGCGCCGATATACGCCAGGGTGACATCGAACGGCGCCAGCAGCTGCGCCAGGGTGACGTGCCACTTGCCTTGCGGCGTGAAGTCCTGCTGCCGGATGCCGGCCGTGACGGCCAGCGCCACCTTGCGGCCCTGAAAGGCATCGCCACCCGCGCCATAAGCCCAGCCATACGCCAGCACCTCATCGAGCCACTGCTTCATCATGGGCGGACAGTTAAACCAGTACACGGGGAACTGCAAGACCACGTTGGCGTGCGCCTCCACCAGCGCCTGTTCGCGCGCCACATCGATTTTTCCGTCCGGATAAGCCTGGTACACGTCATGAACGGTGTAACGGTCAGGATACTGCGCCAGTTCCTGCAGCCAGCGCTTGTTGGCCACCGATGTGGCGATCGAGGGATGGAAGACGATTACGAGGGTTTTCATCATGCTGCTTTCCTGAAGTGAAATGGATGCACCGGCCCCACACTCTCAGGAAAGCAGGCAAGCCGGTACCCTGCCCCGTGGCGCATCATTGCACCTCCAAAGGCAGAGCCAGCATAGCCACTGCGAGTATTTATCACAAGTACGCACATTGACTGCTCATACAGTAAGAAAAGTAAGCTGCAAGACCGCAAAAAGTCGCTTGAGCAAGCGCATGCGGGTCAGACTGGCTGGTGCCGCTCGCCCCACTCGCACAAGGTATGCAGCACGGGGATCAGCGAGGCGCCCTTACTGGACAGCGAGTATTCAACCTTGGGCGGCACTTGCGGGTATTCCTTGCGCACGATCAGCGCATCGGCCTCCAGCTCCTTGAGCACGACGCTGAGGGTCTTGAAGGCGATGCCGCCGAGATGGCGCTTGAGTTCGTTGTGCCGCAGCACGGTGTTTTCCGCCAGCGCGTACAGGATCAGCATCTTGTATTTGCCGCCGATCAGCGACAAGGTGTAGCCAAATGCCGTATCGCCCAGGGCCACGCCGCCGGGGGCGCAGGTTTCTTCATTCATCGCGTTGTGCTTCCTGTTGATCCAGGCTCCGAGCATAACAGCCCGGCATAAAAAAACGGGCCGAAGCCCGTTTTTGTTTGCAAGATACCGCTCTGGATTAACGCTTGTCCAGTGGCAGTACTTCGCGCGTGGTCGAACCGACGAACAACTGGCGCGGACGGCCGATTTTTTGCTCTGGGTCGGCGATCATTTCGTTCCACTGGGCGATCCAGCCGATCGTACGGGCCATAGCGAAGATACCGGTAAACAGCGACACCGGGATGCCCAGCGCCGATTGCACGATGCCCGAGTAGAAGTCGACGTTCGGATACAGTTTGCGCGACACGAAGTACTCGTCGTTCAGTGCAATCTTTTCCAGTTCCATCGCCAGCTTGAACAGCGGGTCGTCTTGCAGACCCAGTTCTTGCAGCACTTCGTAGCAGGTTTCACGCATCAGCTTGGCGCGTGGATCGAAGTTCTTGTACACGCGGTGGCCAAAGCCCATCAGCTTGACGCCGGAGTTCTTGTCCTTGACTTGCTCGATGAAGGCAGGGATGTTCTCGACGGTGCCGATTTCTTTCAGCATGTTGAGTGCCGCTTCGTTGGCGCCGCCGTGGGCAGGGCCCCACAGGCAGGCGATACCGGCAGCGATACAGGCGAACGGGTTGGCGCCCGACGAACCGGCCAGACGGACGGTCGAAGTCGATGCGTTTTGCTCGTGGTCCGCGTGCAGGATCAGGATGCGGTCCAGGGCGCGCACCAGCACGTCGTTGACCTTGTACTCTTCGCACGGATTGGCGAACATCATGTGCATGAAGTTGGCGCTGTACGACAGGTCATTGCGTGGGTACACGAACGGCTGGCCGACCGAGTACTTGTAAGTCATGGCGACCAGGGTCGGCATCTTGGCGATCAGGCGGATGGCCGACACTTCGCGGTGATGCGGGTCGTTGATGTCGAGCGAATCATGGTAGAACGATGCCAGCGCGCCGACGGTGCCCACCAGGACCGACATCGGATGCGCGTCGCGGCGGAAGCCACGGAAGAAAAATTGCATCTGTTCGTGCACCATCGTGTGCTTGGTGACGGTGTCGACGAACTTGGCTTTCTGCGCCGCGTTCGGCAGTTCGCCGTTCAGCAGCAGGTAGCACGATTCCATGAAGTCGGCGTTGACGGCCAACTGTTCGATCGGGTAACCACGGTACAGCAGCTCGCCCTTGTCGCCGTCGATGTAGGTGATCGACGAGTTGCAGGCGGCCGTCGACATAAAGCCTGGGTCGTAGGTGAACTTGCCGCTACCGGCGTACAGTTTGCGGATGTCGATGACGTCCGGGCCAACCGTGCCTTTGTAGATTGGAAATTCAAGCGATGGGCTGCCATCGGAGAACGACAGGGTAGCTTTTGTGTCAGAGATATTCATGGGCTCTTCCTTCTCGGGAGTGAGTCGAAATAAAAAATCAAAAATTCTGGCTGCAATTCGCACCGCACTCGGCAGTGCTACAGCGCGCCACTCGCACCGTTTGCAATATATCGCCCAGGCGTCTAGGCAATGCGCAGTCGTTGCAGCAGTGCGCGCAC
Organism: Janthinobacterium sp. PSRC1-1; assembly: GCF_049897525.1. Taxonomy (NCBI): domain Bacteria; kingdom Pseudomonadati; phylum Pseudomonadota; class Betaproteobacteria; order Burkholderiales; family Oxalobacteraceae; genus Janthinobacterium; species Janthinobacterium sp. PSRC1-1. The sequence goes on along the minus strand of NZ_JAFCWK010000013.1, from coordinate 12,246 downwards.
ATGCGGCAGATCGACTTCGCCTTCCGGCTCTTTACGGGCCAGTACCAGATCCATTAACGCATTGTCCGATAAATCCAGCAAACGCGTCAGCGCGTCAACTTCTTCATCGGTCAATTCGGTTTCATACGCATCGAGAAAACGGGTCAGGATAATGTCGTTTTCCAGCAAGCCACGGCGTGAACGCCAGCGCAGGCGGGCGCGGTTGGCCGGGTCGGCCTGATGCGAGGACAAAATTGATTCTGTCATTGGGTTTACCACTTTACGGGTGCCTTGCGGCACGGTACTGCTTTGCAGGCGCCGCCTGCAGGCAAGAGAGGATACCCTCTTGCCGCCAACGGCGCCCGGCGGATGCGATCAGACGAATCAGATCGCGCGGCGGACCATCAATTCCTTGATCTTGCCGATCGCCTTGTTCGGGTTCAAGCCTTTCGGGCAAACGTCGACGCAGTTCATGATCGAATGGCAGCGGAACAGGCGGTACGGGTCTTCCAGGTTGTCCAGACGCGCGCCGGTGGCTTCGTCGCGCGAATCGGCGATGAAGCGGTAGGCTTGCAGCAGGCCGGCCGGGCCGACGAATTTGTCCGGATTCCACCAGAACGACGGGCACGACGTGGAGCAGCATGCGCACAGGATGCACTCGTACAGGCCATCGAGTTCTTCGCGCTGTTCCGGCGACTGCAGGCGTTCTTTTTCAGGCGGGATCGAATCGTTGATCAGGAACGGCTTGATCGAATCGTACTGCTTGAAAAATTGCGTCATGTCGACGATCAGATCGCGGATGACCGGCAAACCTGGCAACGGACGCAGCACGATAGGCTCCGACAGTTCGTTCAGGTTGGTGGTGCATGCCAGGCCGTTCTTGCCGTTGATGTTCATCGCGTCCGAACCGCACACGCCTTCGCGGCACGAGCGGCGCAGGGCCAGCGAGTCATCGACGTCCGCCTTGATGCGCTGCAGTGCATCGAGCAGCATCTTGTCGGTGTCTTTCAGTTCGACCGTCAGGTCTTGCATGTACGGCTTGGCATCCTGGTCAGGATCGTAGCGGTAGATTTTGAATTTGAGAGTGCGTGCCATGGTATAGCCTTAGAAAGTACGTGGTTTCGGTTTGAAGGTATCAACCGTCAGCGGCTTGGTCACGACTGGCTTGTATGCCAGTCGGTTGCCTTCCGAATACCACAGAGTGTGCTTCATCCAGTTGTCGTCGTCACGTTGCGGATAGTCGTCCTGGGCGTGGGCGCCGCGCGATTCCTTGCGCGCCGCTGCCGAAACGATGGTCGCTTTCGCCGTTTCGATCAGGTTGTCCAGCTCCAGCGCTTCCACGCGGGCCGTGTTGAAGACCATCGATTTATCCTTGAAGGAGACGTGCTTGCGGCGCTCGTCGAGCTTCATGATTTCTTCGACGCCCTTGTTCAGCATCTCGTCGGTACGGAACACGCCGCAGTACTTCTGCATCGTTGCGCGAATGTCGTTCGCCACGCCCTGCACGGTTTCCGTGCCGGTCGAGTTTTCCAGGCGCGCCAGGCGGCCCATGGCAAAGTCGGCGGCATCGGCTGGCAAAGGCTTGTTTTCCTTGGCTTTCAGGCCGCTGTTGACGATGTGGTTGCCGGCCGCGCGGCCGAAGACCACCAGGTCGAGCAGCGAGTTCGTGCCCAGGCGGTTGGCGCCGTGCACCGACACGCAGGCGCATTCGCCGATCGCGTACAGGCCGTTGACGACTTGCGCCGAATTATCCGGACCGGTCGGGGTGACGACCTGGCCGTGGATGTTCGTTGGAATGCCGCCCATCTGGTAGTGAATCGTCGGCACGACAGGAATCGGTTCCTTGGTGGCGTCGACGTTGGCGAACTTGTGGCCGATTTCCAGGATCGACGGCAGGCGCTTGGCGATGGTGTCGGCGCCGATATGGCGCAGGTCCAGCATCACGTGGTCCTTGTTCGGACCGCAGCCGCGGCCTTCCTTGATTTCCTGGTCCATCGAACGCGAGACGAAGTCGCGCGGCGCCAGATCCTTCAGGGTCGGCGCATAGCGCTCCATGAAGCGTTCGCCTTCGCTATTGATCAGGATGCCGCCTTCGCCGCGCACGCCTTCGGTGATCAAGACGCCCGCGCCGGCCACGCCGGTCGGGTGGAACTGCCAGAATTCCATGTCCTGCAGCGGCAGGCCGGCGCGTGCCGCCATGCCCATGCCGTCGCCGGTGTTGATGAAGGCATTCGTCGAGGCGGCGAAGATGCGGCCTGCGCCGCCCGTTGCCATCACCGTCGTCTTTGCTTCCAGGATCATGCATTCGCCGGTTTCCATTTCCAGCGCGACAACACCGATCACGTCGCCTTCGGCGTCACGGATCAGGTCGATTGCCATCCATTCGACGAAGAAGTGCGTACGCGCACGCACGTTGCGCTGGTACAGCGTGTGCAACAGGGCGTGACCGGTACGGTCGGCTGCCGCGCAAGCGCGCTGCACCGGCTTTTCGCCGAAGTGGGCCGTGTGGCCGCCGAACGGACGCTGATAGATGGTGCCGTCAGGGTTGCGGTCGAACGGCATGCCGAAGTGTTCCAGCTCGTACACGACTTTCGGTGCTTCGCGGCACATGAATTCGATGGCATCCTGGTCGCCCAGATAGTCGCCACCCTTGACGGTGTCGAACATGTGCCAGAACCAGTTGTCTTCGGCCATGTTGCCGAGCGAGGCGCCGATACCGCCCTGCGCCGCCACGGTGTGCGAGCGGGTCGGGAAAACTTTCGACAGGACTGCGACGTTCAGACCGGCTTCAGCCAGTTGCAGCGACGCGCGCATGCCGGAACCGCCGGCGCCAACGATGACCGCATCAAAGCGGCGGGTAGGAATTGCAGATTTATATGCTGCCACGATTACACACTCCAGAGTATCTGCACCGTCCAAGCGGCACAAGCGATCAACCACAGCATGGTGGCAATTTGCAGCGTCAGACGGAGGCCAGCGCTTTTCACGTAGTCCATCCAGATGTCGCGTACGCCAACCCATGCGTGGTAAAACAGGGCGACGAAAGTCACCAGGCTGAACAATTTAAACCACTGCTGCGCGAACAAACCGGCCCAGCCTTCATAGCTGAAGTTGCTGCCAGTGAGAAAGGAAATCAGCAGGATGGCCACATAAGCCACCATGACGATGGCGGTGACGCGTTGCGCCAGCCAGTCGCGCAAGCCGTAATGGGCACCGACGACGAGGCGTTTCGGTCCGATGTTATTGTCTGCCATTAAAATACTCCAAACAGTTTCAAAGCGACCAATGCCGTCAACACCACGCTCACGACCAGTACGGACGTGGCGGTCTTGCGTGCCGAATCTTTTTCGATAGCAACGTGCACATCCATGAACAGGTGGCGGATGCCGGCGCAGAAGTGGTGCAGGAAGGCCCAGACCAAAGCCAGGGTGATCAGCTTGACGAACCAGTGCGAGGCGATGCCCTGGAAGTAAGCGTAGGACATTTCGGAACGCAAGCTCAGTTCCAGCATGTACAGGATGCAGGGCAGCAGGGCGAACATGATGAAACCGCTGATGCGATGCAGGATCGAGACGATGGCGCCGACGGCCATGCGGTAGTTCGACAATTCGGTAACATGAATGTTACGGAATTCCGGCCGTTCTTTTTTTGGTACTTCTCTTACGGCTTCAGACATAACAAAAACCTCCCCTTGATAACTAAATATTGAAGCGAAGCCGCGATTTTCGCCGATTTTCGCAACCCACACCAATATCTATTGTTGCATATAACCAAAATGGTTTTTTACTACAAAATATCGCGCTACTTTCCGTAGTTCACGTAATTTAATTACAGAATCGCCGGCAAAGCACGGCCCGCCGGAGCGGGCCATGCTTTAGCTGCGCTTTCTGTTGTCTCCGCTGCCCGCCTTGCGGCAGGCATCTTGCAAGCGATGCACTTCAGCCTTGCTGCTTGTCCGGGTACCCGCAGGCGCCCCGCCGCTTCAGCTGAGTTCATTCTGATAATGATGGCGACTGGTCAGATACAAGCCGCGGCGCAGTTCGACCGGCTTGTCACCATAGGTAAACGACACGCGCTCGGAACTGAGCAAGGGCGTGCCGAGGTCAATATTTAACAATTGCGCGGCGCCCGCGTCGGCACACACGGCGCGAATCTGCTCGGACGCACGGATCATGCGCGTGCCAAATTCCGTTTCGAACAGGCCGTACATGGGTCCCTTGTATTCCACCAGGCGCTCGGCCGTCAGGCCCTTGAAGATCAGACCGGGCAGCCACAGCTCCTCGACGATGGTCGGCACGCCGTCGAAATACTGCACGCGCTTGATGAAGATGACGGCGTCGCCGGACTTCAGATCCATCAGGCGCGCCACGTCGGCCGGCGCGCGCACGCGCTTGACTTCGATAAATTTACTTTCGGGATAATGCGGCACGCCTTCGTCCGGCACCAGGCGCAGGAAGCGGAAATGCGCGCGCGCCTCATGGTGCGTGGACACGAAGGTGCCCTTGCCCTGGCGGCGCATGACGAGGTTCTCGGCGGCCAGTTCATCGATGGCCTTGCGCACCGTGCCCTGGCTGACCTTGAAGCGCCCTGCCAGCTCGACTTCGCTGGGAATGAGCTCGCCCGGCTTCCACTCGCCCGATTGCAGGCTCTGCGTAATGAGCGCCTTGATCTGCTGATACAGGGGACTGAAGGTAGGCGAAGCGCTGGCGACGGGCATCGCCGGCGTCGTGGCATTGCTGCTGGCCACCGCGGTGACGGGCGTGCTGGCCGCTGCGGCGACGGGCGTGGCCGCAGTGCCCGCGGTCGGACTGACCGCCCCGCTTGCAGCAGTGGCATTGTTGGTCAGATTGGACGAGGCGGGATTCATAGTCCGACATTTCAACACAAATCACTGCCCGCGTCCAGTAAAACACTCGTAGTTATCTGTCTTATATAAGACATAAGATATGATTGACAGATACAGATCGGAGGCCTAAACTGCCCTCGATAAAACTTCTGAGCCAGCGTTTTATGTTGTCGGCCAGCCACTCTGGCCTCGTGCAGCACGAGCGTGACGGCGGCGTACACCAGCAATTCGGTGGCGCGTGCCGGTTTTGGTATCATTATAGTTTTTCCGGATAAGCGTAAGCCCAGCTTCAAGCCCGTTTTCTTTCCCACTTTGGAGATTCATCATGGCTAAAACCCCAATGCGTGTTGCAGTGACCGGCGCCGCCGGCCAGATCGGCTACGCCCTGTTGTTCCGCATCGCCAATGGCGACATGCTCGGCAAAGACCAGCCTGTCATCTTGCAACTGCTTGAAATCCCGGACGAAAAAGCCCAGAAGGCGCTCAAGGGCGTGATGATGGAAATCGACGACTGCGCCTTCCCGCTGCTGACGGAAATGACCGCCCACTCCGATCCGCTGACCGCCTTCAAGGATGCCGACGTGGCCGTACTGGTTGGCGCGCGTCCACGCGGCCCAGGCATGGAACGCAAGGACCTGCTGGAAGCGAACGCGCAGATCTTCACGGTACAAGGCAAGGCGCTCGACGCCGTCGCTTCGCGCAATGTCAAAGTGCTGGTGGTCGGCAACCCTGCCAACACCAACGCTTACATCGCCATGAAATCGGCACCGTCGCTGCCGGCGAAAAACTTCACCGCCATGCTGCGCCTGGACCACAACCGCGCGCTGTCGCAAGTCGCTGCCAAGACCGGCACCGCCGTCAAGGATATCGAGAAGCTGACCGTCTGGGGCAACCACTCGCCAACCATGTACGCCGACTACCGTTTCGCCACCGTCAACGGCAAGGCCGTCAAGGACTTGATCAACGACCAGGAATGGAACGCCAACGTGTTCCTGCCGACCGTCGGCAAGCGCGGCGCGGCCATCATCGAAGCGCGCGGCCTGTCGTCGGCAGCGTCGGCAGCGAACGCCGCCATCGACCACATCCATGACTGGATGCTGGGCACGGCTGGCAAGTGGACCACCATGGGCGTGCCTTCCGATGGCTCGTATGGCATCCCTGAAGGCACCGTCTTCGGCTTCCCGGTCACCACCGACAACGGTGAGTACACCATCGTTCAAGGTCTGGAAATCGATGCATTCTCGCAAGAACGCATCAACCTGACCCTGAAAGAACTGACCGAAGAGCGCGAAGGCGTGAAACACCTGCTGGCATAAATCCAGTATTGGCGGCGCGGCCTGAGCGCCGCCCGCCAAGAAGGCCGCCCCGCGAGATTCGCGGCGCGGCTGTTTTATCAAGTAGTTTTTACCTGCAGAAATGCCTTAAGCATGCACCCTTCCGAGGTTTTATTCCAAGGCAAACGCCAGCCGCTGTTGCTCGCCGCTTGCGACCACTACGCCGGCTCTGAAAAGCTGATGCGTAAATCGATTGCTTTGCAACAAGAGCTTGGGCCCCTGTTCGACATCACGTTCGACTGCGAAGACGGCGCCAGCGCCGGCAATGAAGAGTCGCACGCCCACATGATCGCCGGCCTGCTGGGCAGCGACGAAAACCAGTTCAACCGCATCGGCGTGCGCGTGCACGACGTCGACAGCCCATTTTTCGCGCGCGACGTGGAAATCATCTGCGCCGCCGCGGCCCGCCTGGCCTACATCGCCGTGCCCAAGGTGGGCGGCGTGCAGGACGCCATGCTGGCCATCGACCTGATCAACCTGCACGCGCGCCGCGCCGGTCGCGACAACCTGCCCGTGCACATTCTGATCGAGACGCATGGCGCGCTGCGCGACGCCTACGCCATCGCCGCCCTGCCCCAGGTCGAATGCCTGTCCTTCGGCATCATGGATTTTGTTTCAGCCCATTACGGCGCCATTCCCGCCGCCGCCATGCGCACGCCGGGCCAGTTTACGCACCCGCTGGTGGTGCGCGCCAAGCTCGAAGTGGCGGCCGCCTGCCACGCGCACGGCAAGGTGCCGTCGCATAACGTGACGACGGATGTGCGCGATTCAGCCGTGGTGGCGAATGACGCCCAGCGCGCGACGGCCGAGTTCGGCTACACGCGCATGTGGAGCATCCACCCGGACCAGATCAAGCCCATCATCAAGGCCTTTACGCCGCGCCTGTCCGAAGTCAACGAAGCGAGCAACATCCTCAATGAAGCGCTGCGCGCCAACTGGGGACCGATTGCGCAAAATGGCCGCTTGCATGACCGCGCCAGCTACCGATATTATTGGACCGTTTTACAACGCGCCAAACTGGCGGGCCTCGGCCTGCCCGAGGCGGCCGCTGCATTACTCAACGCCCCCTCTTCCAGCACCACTGAAAACTGACAGGAATTACACGATGTCCCTCTCCAAATTAGCCATTGCCTGCAGCGTCGCGCTGGGCGCCATGACCCTCACGCTGGCGCCAGCCAGCTTCGCCGCCACGGATGCCAAGGAGCCGGCGAAGGCCAAGGCCGTCAAGGCCAAGCCAAAGGCCAAGACCAGCAAGGCCAAGGCGGCCGTCAAGGAAGACCATCCGCTCGCCATGTCGGTCGTCGACAAGGAAGAAGCCGATGAACCGAGCACCACAGGCTCGGCCTCCACCGATTTCAATTGTGAACTTGGTAATAAAATTACCATCTACACCAATGCGACTGACGACAAACACATCGCCCTGCGCTGGAAGAAGCGCCTGCACCGCCTGAGCCGCGTTGGCACCACCACCGGCGCCAACCGCTTCGAAAACCGCTTGTACGGCCTGGTCTGGATCGGCATCCCGGCCAAAGGCATGCTGCTCGACTCCAAGCAGGGCCGCCAGCTGGCCAATGAATGCAAGGATGCGGAGCAAGCCAAGCCGGCGGCAGTGGTCGAAGCGGCGCCTTCGCTGGGCGTCTTGCCAGTCACTGGCGGCTGATGTGCGTAGCAAGGGCCTCTTCGGGGGCTCAGTCATGTTTTGTAATTTGAATCATCAATAAATAGACGATACCCAACAAGGAGAGGTCATGTCCCGCAACACTCTGAACACGCTCAAGGACTTTAATATTTCGGACAGCAAGAAGGGCAAGCTGTATTCCCTGCCTGCGCTGGAAAAAAGCCTGGGCATCAATGTCTCCCGCCTGCCAGTGTCGATTCGTATCGTGCTCGAATCGGTATTGCGCAACTGCGACGGCAAAAAAGTCACCGAAGAACACGTCAAGCAATTGGCGAGCTGGGGCCCGACCGCCGAGCGCACCGACGAGATCCCGTTCGTAGTGGCGCGCGTCGTGCTGCAAGACTTCACCGGCGTACCGCTGCTGGCCGACCTGGCAGCGATGCGCAACGTGGCCGCCAAGATGGGTATCAACGCCAAGAAGATCGAACCGCTGGTGCCGGTCGACCTGGTGGTCGACCACTCGGTCACCATCGATCACTACCGCGAAAAGAAAGCGCTGGACCTGAACATGAAACTGGAATTCTCGCGTAACAACGAGCGTTACCAGTTCATGAAATGGGGCATGCAGGCATTCGACACCTTCGGCGTCGTGCCACCAGGCTTCGGCATCGTCCACCAGGTCAACCTGGAATACCTGGCACGCGGCGTGCACCACGCAGGCAAGAAAGCCGGCGACGTGTACTACCCTGACACCCTGGTCGGTACCGACTCGCACACCACCATGATCAACGGCATCGGCGTGGTCGGCTGGGGCGTGGGCGGCATCGAGGCGGAAGCGGGCATGCTGGGCCAGCCGGTCTACTTCCTGACGCCTGACGTCATCGGCGTGAACCTGACCGGCGCGCTGCGCGAAGGCTGCACCGCCACCGATCTGGTACTGACCATCACCGAATTGCTGCGCAAAGAGAAAGTCGTCGGCAAGTTCGTCGAATTCTTCGGCGAAGGCACCGAGTCCTTGACCCTGACGGACCGCGCGACGATCGCCAACATGGCACCGGAATACGGCGCGACCATGGGCTTCTTCCCGGTCGACGATGCGACCATCGATTACTTCAAGGGCACCGGCCGCAGCAAGGCTGAAATCGCCGCGTTCGAAAGCTACTTCAAGGCGCAAAACCTGTACGGCATTCCAAAAGCGGGCGACATCGACTACACCCGCGTGGTGGAACTGAACCTGGCCACGGTCGCACCGTCGCTGGCCGGCCCGAAACGCCCGCAAGACCGTATCGAAATCGGCAACGTCAAGGCGAACTTCGCCGAACTGTTCGCCAAGCCAACCACGGAAAACGGCTTCAACAAGAATCCAGCCGACCTGAACGCCGTGTACGAAACGACGAATGGCGTGAAAGTGTCGAACGGCGACGTGCTGATCGCCGCGATCACTTCGTGCACCAACACCTCGAACCCGAGCGTGATGCTCGCTGCCGGCCTGCTGGCCAAGAAAGCCGTCGAAGCCGGCCTGAAAGTCGCGCCACACATCAAGACCTCGCTGGCTCCCGGCTCGCGCGTCGTCACCGAGTACCTGACCGCTGCCGGCCTGCTGCCGTACCTGGAAAAACTGGGCTTCGGCGTGACCGCCTACGGCTGCACCACCTGTATCGGCAATGCGGGCGACCTGACGCCTGAGCTGAACGCAGCGATTGCCACACACGACATCGTCGCGTCGGCCGTGCTGTCGGGCAACCGCAACTTCGAAGCACGCATTCACCCGAACATCCGCTCGAACTTCCTGGCCTCGCCACCGCTGGTCGTCGCCTACGCCATCGCCGGCAACATGACGCGCGACCTGATGACGGAACCTGTCGGCAAGGGCAAGGGCGGCAAGGACGTCTACCTGGGCGACATCTGGCCGACCTCGGCTGAAGTGTCGGCCATGATGAAGTTCGCCATGAACGCCAAGGTGTTCAAGGACAACTACGCGGACGTCAAGGGCGCGCCAGGCAAGCTGTGGGAAAAAGTCACCACCGTCTCCGGTCAAGTCTACAACTGGCCGAAATCGACCTACATCGCGGAACCACCGTTCTTCGACAACTTCTCGATGACGCCAGCGGCAGTGGCCACCGGCATCGAAGGCGCGCGCGCACTGGGCGTGTTCGGCGATTCCATCACCACCGACCACATCTCGCCAGCCGGCTCGATCCAGGAAAACGGTCCTGCAGGCAAATGGCTGAAGGAAAACGGCGTCCTGAAAGCGGACTTCAACTCCTACGGCTCGCGTCGCGGTAACCATGAAATCATGATGCGCGGCACGTTCGCCAACGTGCGTATCAAAAACCGCATGATCCCTGCCAAGGCGGACGGTTCGGCGGTCGAGGGCGGCATCACGATCCACCAGCCTTCCGGCGAAGAAATGTCGATCTACGACGCAGCGATGAAATATGTGGCTGAAGGTACGCCAACCATGGTCTTCGGCGGCGAAGAGTACGGTACGGGCTCGTCGCGCGACTGGGCAGCCAAAGGTACGCAACTGCTGGGCGTGAAAGCCGTGATCACCCGTTCGTTCGAGCGCATCCACCGCTCGAACCTGGTGGGCATGGGCGTGCTGCCACTGCAGTTCATCGGCGACGACAGCGTGCAAACCCTGGGCATCACCGGCAATGAAACCTTCGACCTGAAAGGCCTCGAAGGCGAAATCAAGCCACAGCAACTGGCTACCCTGGTGATCCACCGCGCCGACGGCACCAACGTCGACGTGAAAGTGCTGCTGCGCATCGATACGCCGATCGAAGTCGATTACTACAAACATGGCGGTATCCTGCCATTCGTATTGCGTCAACTGCTGGCCGAGTAATCAGCCCAGCTGTAAGGCAAGATAAGAACGCCGGTTTCGACCGGCGTTTTTTTTCGTCCCTGCGCCCCGTTCCGACTTGAAATTTCGACTATTGGCATGATCTGAGAACAGCTTACATATTGCGTGCGGCCGAATCCTCTACAATACGGTTATAAGGGTTTATCATTGTTTGACTGATCCATTTTTTTCACTTTCCGAGACTCTTATCCCGCTATGCGTCGTCCTTCCAAAGATTCATCCCATAAACTGACTGCCGACAGCCAGCGCCTGGTCACCTTTGCCCAGGCGATCGTACAGGCAGCCAGCCGTCTCGAAGAGCGGTCCTGGGAACACAGCCTGGATACGCAGCTCCAGAAATTACTCAAAACCGGCCACCAGGACACCATCGACAACACCCTGGGCAGCCTGTTCAAGGAAGACTTGAACGCCTACGACGTGCTGATGGACTGCGTTGAAGCCGTCAGTGAATCGACCGTCGTCACGCATGAAGACGTGCGCTACGACGCCCTGCTGGTGGCCGTGCCCATCCTCGCGTGGACGCGCTTTTCCATCGCTTCCGGCCCGATGGCCGGCGATGCGCACGGCGTATTGTCCGCGCATTTCGCCGCCCACCTGCTGGCCGACGGCACGAAGATGGCCATGGCGCCGACCCTGTATTCGATCGACCAGCTGCCGCGCAGCCACGTCGAGACGTATGTCAAGACGCAGAAGCTGGCACTGGCCGCGCTGAAAGGCACGGCCGTCAAGCCCTCCGGCAAAGAAGCGGAAACGGCGCCTTTCCTGGCCGACACGCGCTACCTGCTGGTGGCCGTGGTAGCGCCTGCTGGCGCACCGCTGTTCCGCTGGCAGACGCCATCGAGCCAGCTCGACTTCATCGCCGAGCGCAGCGCCGCCCTGGAACAATGGCGCGAGCAGGCGACGCCGACCATCGCCCGCCTGCTGCCCGGCTGCGGCCTGGAACTGCTGCTGCCGGAAGCGTACTACGTGGCCTGCCGCGAAGCGGACAAGCTGATACGCCCCGTCTCCGTGCGCGCCGCCGTGCACTACCTTACGCACACCTTGGCCGTCGAGCCGTCGGAACTGCGCGCCGTCATCGCCGGCTTCGGCGAAGAAGCGGCCGATAGCCAGGTCGACGAGTACCGCATCGCCTTCACCCTGCGCCAGGCGCCGGACGTCATCTACGGCATCGTCTGGCCCCTGTACGGCCAGGAAGACGAGGATGGCACGCCGATCGAAGGCCTGATCCAGGTCGGCATCGCCGCGCTGGACAAGCAAAAGACGCCCGTCGATGAAATCATCGAACACCTGAACGCCGCTGGAGTGACGCAGATCAAGCGCCACGCGGAACGCTTCGTCGGCGAATACTGCGACGATTGCGGCGCACCTTTGTTTGCCGATCCCGTCGGTGAACTGGCGCATGCGGAAATGCCGGAAGATACGCCGCAGGGTACCGAGCATTTCCACTGATGCTGTAACGGTGTTGTCGGATTACGCCGTACCGGCTAATCCGACCTTGTATTATTCCCTTCATGCCGTTCGCGATATTGCGAACGGTATCGACCGCTGTCAAAATCTTGGTAGGCATATCAAGACCGGGTAACTGGATGCCGTATCCGCCC